>NZ_JBBGZW010000001.1:614798-1229597 GCF_037479095.1 Pantoea nemavictus
GATTTATCCGCTGCTGTGGACGCTGCTGCCCAGCGTCAGCGCGGAACACTTCGGCATCTTCACCGGTTCTACGCTGCATGAAGTGGCGCAGGTGGTCGCAGCCGGACACGCGATGGGCGCCGAGGCGGAAAACACTGCGGTGATCGCTAAAATGCTGCGCGTGATGATGCTGGCGCCGTTTTTACTGCTTCTCGGCAGCTGGCTAAAACGTCAGCGTAGTCAGCGTAGTCAGCGCGCGGCATCACAACAATCCGTCAGCTTCCCGTGGTTCGCGCTACTGTTTATTGTCGTTGCGCTGTTTAACTCGCTGCATCTGCTGCCGGGAAATGTGGTCAGCACGCTGAATCAGCTGGCGAATCTGCTGCTGGCGATGGCGATGGCCGCATTGGGTTTAACCACCCGCTTTAGCGCCTTAAAGCAGGCTGGCATTAAACCATTGCTGCTGGGATTGGTGATGTTTGGCTGGTTGATTCTGGGCGGCGGAGCACTCAATGTGCTGGTGCAACATTTCATGGCGTAACCGCATCCGCTATGATGGACAGCTTTGCAGCAGCAATCGCCCAATCAGGAGAGCGGCATGAAATATATCGGCGCACACGTCAGTGCATCAGGCGGCGTGGACCAGGCAGTGATCCGTGCCCACGAACTCGAAGCCACAGCCTTTGCGCTGTTCACCAAAAACCAGCGCCAATGGCGCGCGGCGCCGCTCTCAGGTGAAGTCATTGATGCCTTCAAGACCGCCTGCGACCAGTACAACTTCACCTCCGCGCAGATTCTGCCACACGATAGCTATCTGATTAACCTCGGCCATCCGGTGATGGAAGCGCTGGAAAAATCGCGTGATGCTTTTCTCGATGAGATGCAGCGTGCCGAACAGCTGGGTTTAACGCTGCTGAATTTCCATCCGGGCAGCCATCTCAAGCAGATTGAAGAAGAAGCCTGCCTGAAGCGCATCGCCGAATCGATCAACATGGCGCTGGATAAAACCAGCAGCGTGGTGGCGGTGATTGAAAACACTGCGGGCCAGGGCAGCAACCTCGGTTTCCGCTTTGAGCATCTCGCCACCATTATTGAGCATGTGGAAGATAAATCGCGCGTTGGCGTGTGCATCGATACCTGCCATGCGTTTGCCGGTGGTTACGATCTGCGCACCGAAGAAGCCTGCGCGGAGACCTTTAGCGAGTTTGAGCGCATTGTTGGCTTCCAGTATCTGCGCGGCATGCACCTGAATGATGCCAAAAGCACGCTGGGCAGCCGCGTTGACCGCCATCACAGCCTGGGTGAAGGCAACATCGGTAAAACGGCGTTTAGCTGGCTGATGAAGGATAAACGTTTTGACGGCATTCCGATGATTCTGGAAACCATCAATCCGGATATCTGGAAGGATGAGATTGCGTGGCTAAAGTCGGAGCAGCAGGGTTAATGCGATAACCAGGTCGCCATGAATGGCGACCCTACGGGCTGATGTTTTTGGTTGGCATGAATGCCAACCATTAAACAAAAAAGGGAGCCGAGGCTCCCTTTTTCACGTCTGCGGATGATTACGCTGCTTTTACCAGCTCTTCTTCCGGACGTTTCAGAATCGCGTAGCCAAGACCCGCCACCGCAGTACCAATCACAATCGCCAGCAGGTAACCCAGCACTGGGGTAATCGCGCCTGGAATCAGCAGCACGAACAGACCACCGTGTGGTGCCATCAGTTTGGCACCTATCGCCATCGAAATCGCACCGGTCACCGCACCGCCAATGATGCAGCATGGCAGCACACGCATGGGATCACGCGCGGCAAACGGAATTGCCCCTTCTGAGATGAAGCACAGACCCAATACCAGCGCCGCTTTGCCGCCCTCTTGCTGACCTTTGTTGAACTTACGACGCGCAACCAGCGTCGCCAGGCCCATCGCCAGCGGTGGCACCATGCCGGCCGCCATAATCGCTGCCATCGGCGCGTAGGTTTGCGAACTCAGCAGACCCACACCAAAGGCATAGGCTACTTTGTTCACCGGGCCACCCATATCGGTACACATCATGCCACCGAGGATTGCGCCCAGCAGAACCGCGTTCGCCGTGCCCATGTTGGCCAGCCAGGTTGTCAGGCCCGTCATGATGCCCGCCACCGGCTTACCGACCACGTAAATCATAAGCAGACCGGTAATTAAGCTCGCCACCAGCGGGATGATAAGAATCGGCTTCAACGCTTCCATACTTTGCGGCAGTTTGACTTTACTGCTGAGCATCTTCGCGGCGTAACCGGCAATGAAACCGGCGATGATGCCACCGAGGAAACCGGCGTTAATGCTGGTGGCGATCATGCCGCCAATCAGACCTGGCGTCAGGCCCGGACGGTCCGCAATTGAGAAGGCAATGAAGCCCGCCAGTACCGGAACCATCAGAGCGAAGGCGCTACCGCCGCCAATCTGCATCAATGCAGCGGCCAATGTACCCGGCTCTTTAAATGCGGTAATACCGAAAGCAAACGAGAGCGCGATGCTCAAACCACCGGCAACGACCATCGGCAGCATGTACGACACGCCGGTCAGCAGGTGACGATATGCACCGGCTTTCTCTTTGTTGTCGCCCTGGGCGCTGGCGGACTGATTACCGCTCGGCTGATAGGTTTTCGCTTCTGCCTGGGCTTTGTCCAACTCCTGCGCGGTTTTCTTCAGCGCCAGACTGGTTGAGGTGCGATACATCGGCTTGCCGGCAAACTTCGCCAGATCCACATCAATATCCGCCGCGACGATCACCAGATCGGCCGCCGCCACCTCTTCCGGTGTGATGGCGTTGCCCGCACCGACTGAACCGCGGGTTTCCACTTTCACCCACCAGCCACGCTTAGTGGCTTCGGCCTGAATAGCTTCTGCCGCCATAAAGGTGTGGGCAACGCCGGTTGGGCAGGCGGTGACTGCCACAATACGTTTCTGGCCACCGCTCTGCGCGGTAACCGGTACGGCGCCCGTTGTCGCCGCAGGTTGCCAGGTTTTGGCACTTGCTTTGGCTTGGTTGATCGCCGCCAGCGGATCGCGCAGCGCTTGCTGCACATCCACCAGCGCCACAGACTTACCGGCAAACTGCGCATCATTCGGCGCGTTATGACCAGCAACCAGCACCAGCTCAGCATCGGCGGCATTGTCGGTCAGCGTCAGTCCGGCCTGTGCGGCCGTGGCGCGTAAACGTTCCAGCGCCAGATGTCCTGATGCCAGCCCCAGTGAAGAATCTTTTATCAGCAGCGTTTTCATTATCGCTCTCCTGCTGTTAGTTAACGGGTTGTAAGTCGACGCGCGCCATCATCGCGGCCAACTGAGTACGATCTTTAACGCCAACATTGCTTTGACTGACGGCCATCGCCGCCACAGCCGTTGCCAGACGCAGCGTATGCTCGCTGGATTCACGCATCAGCAAACCGTAAATCAGGCCGCCGACCATGGAATCTCCGGCACCCACGGTGCTGACCACTTCGCAGGCAGGTGGTTTGGCGAGCCATTCACCAGAAGCATTCACCCACAGCGCACCTTCCGCACCGAGAGAAATCACCACGTGCGCAATGCCCTGCTCGCGCAGTTCATGGGCGGCACCGATGACGTCCTGCAACTCAGGCAGTTTGCGACCGGCCCAAATTTCCAGCTCGCGGCGATTCGGTTTTACCAACCAAGGCGCGGCTTTCAGACCGGCGACCAGCGCTTCGCGGCTGCTGTCGAAGATGATGCAAGGGCACAGCGTACGCAGATCGCTCATCCACTTGGTGAACGCTTCAGGCGCCACGCCGGCAGGCAAGCTGCCGCTGACGCACACCATGTCGAACTGGCCGAGCCAGGTGAGAGAATCCGCCGTGAAGCGCTCCCAATCCTGGGCCGTCACTTCAAAGCCGGAGAAGTTCAGATCGGTCACATCGCCGTCTTTTTCTGTCAGCTTAACGTTGATACGTGTGCGGCCCTGCACCACCTGGAAACGGTTGGCAATGCCCAGCTCGCTGAACAGCTGCTGGAAGCCATCCTGGTTCTCTTTACCGAGGAAACCGCCGACCGTGACATCGATCCCCAAATCTTTCAGCACTTTAGCAACGTTGATGCCTTTGCCCGCAGCGTGCAGACCGGTGGTTTTCACCAGATTAACTTCACCATGCTCTATCTCTGGCGTGTAACCCACCAGATCGTAAGCCGGATTTAACGTAATAGTGGCGACACGACGGCTCATGCTACCCCCTCGCCGAGACCGGCATTGATCGCTTCTTCAATAGCGGTAAGCGCTTGCTGGGCATCTTCACCACTGGCAGTAAAGCGCAGGCGATGGCCTTTCTTCACGCCGAGCGCGACCACTTTCATCAGGCTACGGCCGTTGGCGGGCTTGCCGCTGCCGTCGAGGTTGGTTACGGTGATGTCACTGTTGAACTGTTTGATCACGGTAACCAGTGCGGTACCTGGACGCGCATGCAGACCATGCTCATTGCGGATGGTGAATTCAGCGGTCAGTTGTTCGGCAGCTTCATCCACTTCACTGGTCAGCAGCGCCAGAATCCCAGCGGCATCGGTCTTCAGCAGACGATCAGCTTTGTTGGTCAGCAGCAGATTGCTTAAGTAGCCCAGTACTTCCAGCGGACGCTGATCGTTCGCTGCAACGGTCAGTAGCAGCGCGACGCTTTCGCCCTGATGCTGGAATGGCGCAGCGGCACGGCTTACCGCCACTGCGCTACCGAGGTTGCCGTTAGCGCTGTCGCTCAGCCAGATGCCTTGCCCGAGGCTTAACGGTGCATGGGAAACCACATCAGCTATAAATGCCGCATCGACCGCGCCTGCGGCTTGCAGGCGACCGGCGTTGAGCGCTTGTAAGGTGATTAAGTCGCTGGCTGCCACATCCACGGCAATCAGCGAGGTATCGAATTTGAATTCAGCAGCCTGATTCTCACCCATCAGCAGCGCACGCAGTTCTTCAGCCGATGCGGTTTTCAGCTGTTCAGCAATGCTGTCATCACTTAATACATGAGTGAGCTGACGCAGCAACGCGAGGTGTTCATCCGATTTGGCAGCAATACCGATAGCCACATACGCCGTTTGGCCATCGCCCCACTCCACGCCCTGCGGGAACTGATAGACCTGCACGCCGGTTTTCAGTACCAGGTCGCGCGTCTCGGTGGTGCCGTGTGGAATGGCAATGCCGTTACCCAGAAAGGTGGTGGTTTGCTGTTCGCGCGCCAGCATGCCGTTAACGTAGCCTTCGCCGACATTACCCGCAGCGGTTAACGCAGCAGCAACCTGACGAATGGCCTCTTCTTTATTCTGTGCCTGAGCACCAGTATGAATGGCCTGAACTTCGAGCTGGAACATATCTCTCCTCGCTTGCTGTATTGAATCGTTTCAGCTACATGACAAAAAATTACGCAATGCAGCGCGGACTTAGCCGGAAGCACAACGCTGAAACGTTTCAGGTAATATGGTACAGCCGCGTACAGCAGGCAAGAAAATGCGCGATCTGAGTAGCAGATTTTTGATGTTCCGCACACTTCAAGTGGGATTTAGGATTTTTTCCGCCAGGCAGGCTGATGCTTTTGCTGTAACCCTATGCCGCGTTAAGCCAAATTCTTCAGCATGGCGTCAGCTAACCGCTTAAGGCGCAGTCTCTGCTTCCAGTTTTAACAGAAAGGTCATGGCGTTTTCACGGCTGTTGCCGCACATTTCCGCGCTGGGCTGTAACCCCGCGCAGACTGCTGGACGCAGCGGAGAACCGAAGATTTTACAGCGCTGCTGCTCATCAAGCTGAACGCAACGCGTATTGGCCGGTTTGCCGTGCGGCATACCAGGAATGGGAGAAGAGATTGAGGGGGCTGTGCAACAGGCACCGCACTGGTCACGACAAAACATCATGCGCTCCTGGAGAGAATTCGCGGCGACAATAACAGTCTGACGCCGCGAATGCCATGCATCGGCAACAATTTTACACCGCCTCACTTGCCAGTTTTTCACCGCGCGAGTAACGTGACGCGCATTAACCTTCCGTGAGCGAGAAAACCACTATGCCAAAGGCAAATGAGATAAAAAAAGGGATGGCTGTCACCTGGAACGGCAAACTGTTGCTGGTGAAAGACATTGATGTGCAAAGTCCAAGCGCACGCGGTGCCGCTACGCTCTACAAGATGCGTTTTACCGATGTCCGCACCGGCCTGAAAGTGGAAGAACGCTTCAAGGGCGACGACATTATTGACGCCATTTCGCTCAGCCGCCGTGCCGTTACCTTCTCTTATATAGATGGTGATGAGTATGTGTTTATGGATGACGAAGATTACACGCCGTATAACTTCAAAAAAGATCAAATCGAAGAAGAGCTGCTGTTTATTCCTGAAGGCGGCATTCCCGGTATTCAGGTGCTGACCATGGACGGCCAGGTGCTGGCACTGGAGCTGCCACAAACCGTCGACATGGAGATTGTTGATACTTCACCAGGCATCAAAGGCGCATCCGCCAGCGCACGCTCTAAACCTGCCGGCATGAGCACCGGTTTGTCGATTCAGGTGCCCGAGTATCTCAGCAATGGCGATCGCATCCGCATTCATATTGCTGAACGTCGCTATATGGGCCGCGCTGACTAAGAAGAGTCTTCCGTCCGGCCGCTGGGGGTTGTTATAGTATAACAACCCCATACGCGCCGGATGTCACCTCCGCGCGTGATTTATCCTCTTTGTAAGGGAGCCCTTTTGTGACGCGCGTAAACCTGATTACCGGATTTCTCGGCAGCGGGAAAACCACCACGCTACTGCATCTGTTAGCCAATAAGCCTGCCAACGAAAACTGGGCGATACTGGTCAATGAATTTGGCGAAATTGGCATCGATGGCGCGCTGCTCGCCGATCGCGGTGCCACGCTCAAAGAGATTCCCGGTGGCTGCATGTGCTGCGTCAACGGCTTGCCGCTGCAAGTGGGCTTAAATATGCTGCTGAAGCAGGCGAAACCCGATCGCCTGATCATTGAACCTACCGGCCTTGGTCATCCCAAACAGCTGCTTAACATGTTGCGTGCCGCGGTTTATCAACCCTGGATTCAGGTGGATGCGACCTTAACGCTGCTCGATCCGCGCCAGTTAGCTGATGAGCGCGTGGTGGCGAATGAGAATTTCCGCGATCAGCTGGTAGCGGCAGATATCATCGTTGCCAATAAAAGCGATCGCTGGAGTGACGAAGATCGTCAGCGCTTACAGGCATGGCAGCAACAATTCCTCGGCGAACGTCAACTGGTGGAAGCGGCGTGGGGACAGATCGACCCCGCTCTGCTGACACAGCCGGCATTGGCGGATCGTGCGGTTCCCGATGCGGCACATCATCATCACTCTCCGCGTCCGCAAGGGTTGGCGGCGCTTAAATTAGAGGGTCAGGCACGCTGGCGCCGTGCGTTAAATGAAGGTCAGGGCTATGCTTCCTGTGGCTGGATTTTTGATGGTGATACGGTGTTTGATACCATTGCCGCGCTAGAGTGGGCAAGGCTTGCGCCCGTTGATCGGGTGAAGGGCGTATTGCGCACTGCAGACGGGTTAGTCAACATCAATCGCCAGGGCGAAGATCTGTTTATTGAAACGCGCCCCACTACGCCGCCTGATAGCCGTATCGAATTGATCCATCATCAGCCGGCAGAGTGGAATCTTTTGCAGGCGAGCTTGTTGAAGATTCGTTTAAATTAGATGCGTTAGGTTGCCACCGTTGTTTTCACTTTGAGCCTATTTTTTATGCGCGCTTCTCGATTAATCACCATCCTGCTGCTAAATGCGCTGGGAGTGATGCTGTTCCTTTCATGGTACCTGCCGCCGGATCACGGGTTCTGGTTTGGTATCGATAAAGCCATCTTTTATGGCTTTAATGATCAGATGGTTGATCATCACGGCTTCGCACTGTTGGTGGCCATTACTAACTTCCGCGGCTTCGATCTGGTTTCGCTGCTGGCAATGGGATTGCTGTATCTGTGGTTCTGGCGTCGCGAGACACCGCAGGGCCGCCGCCGCATGCTCGCCATTGGCATCACCATGCTGCTGAGCGCCGTAGTGCTGAATCAGCTTGGCCACTTGCTGCCGGTGCAACACTCCAGCCCAACGCTGTTCTTTAAAAATGTGCATCGCGTGAGTGAACTGACCGGAATTCCGGCTAAAGATGCCTCCAAAGATAGCTTCCCTGGCGACCACGGCATGATGCTGATTATCTTCACCTGCTTTATGTGGCGCTATTTCGGCTTCCGTGCGTTTCTGGTGGGTTTGGTGATTACCGTGGTGTTCGCTCTGCCGCGCGTGATGGCTGGTGCGCACTGGTTTACTGATATCGCCGTGGGATCGTTATCGGTGGTGCTGGTTGGCATGAGCTGGTGCCTGTTAACGCCGTTCAGCGACAAACTGGTTAATTGGCTCAATCGTTCACTGCCGGGTAAATATAAGCCGCGCACGTAATTGTTAAGCGCGAGTGATCATAGAGCAATAACACGATCGCTCGCGCTTATTGAAAACCCCAATAAATTATTAGCAGGCTAACATTATTCAGCTAAAAGAAAAGATTATGATACAAAACACCTGACATTAGCGTTTTTCCTAATCTGTCCAGCCAGAACCCTCTTAAAATCGGCCTTAACGCCAGAACACCCCCCTTATTGCAGCGCTATTTGGCTATTAAATCACTGCCTATTGTTGATAAACTAGCCATTGTGTTACAGATTGATTTCACATCGAAAAAACCTTTGAAAATTTATATAAAAGCACTCGCCACGCGGTCTGTAATCGGTTAACCTCAAATCCGATTAGTAAGCAACAGCATAAAATGCGGTGCTTAAAGCGACAAAAATGTGTGCATTAACACATTTTAGTAATTAAGGATTTGTCTTAGACGGCCGTACTTATTAATCTCAATCCGTTTTGTCATCTGGCTGACGACATTCTGTCGTAAAGGAACTCGAAGGAAAACACGTACAATGGTCAAGTCTCAACCAATTCTGAGATACCTCAGGCGGATCATTCCCGCAGTAGCTTTAGCAACGCTTTTATCAGCATGTAGCAGTACCCATAACGGTCAGAACGCGAACAACGAGAATCATGAAGTTAACAACCAGAATGGTTTTTTACTTCAAGCGTCTCAGGACGAATTTGAACAGATGGTGCAGAACGTGGACGTTAAGTCCCGCATCATGGAACAGTACAGTGACTGGAAAGGTGTCCGATATCGCTTAGGCGGTGACACCAAACGCGGCATTGATTGTTCTGCTTTTGTTCAGCGCACCTTTCGCGAGCAGTTTGGTTTAGATTTGCCACGCTCAACGTCACAGCAGCAAGACACCGGCAAAGAGATTTCCCGCAATAAATTGCGCGCAGGTGACTTAGTGCTGTTCCGCGCCGGTTCTACCGGTCGCCACGTTGGCATTTATCTCGGCAACGATAACTTCGTTCACGCATCGACTAGCAGTGGCGTAATGATTTCCAATTTGAACGACAGTTATTGGAAAACACGTTATCGCGAAGCGCGTCGGGTTTTAGCTAAAAACCCAAGCTAACGTATTGCTTTGAAGATCCTCTCAGCCAGAGAATCAAAAAAACGCTGCCCCGGCAGCGTTTTTTTTTGCCTGCTGTTTTAACTCAAATCGAGCCTATAAAAAGTAATTGAGAATCAAAAATATAACGAGACATTATTCGCGCTCTCGTTATATTCTCGTTGACTTCCTGATGCCCAAACATTGCGCTGCAGACACCGTTGTTAACCGGGCTGCCGGATGAAAGTGGGTAGTGACCAAAACGATAAACATAATAATAAATGGCAAGACAAGGGGAATACACTCCATGCCACTGTCGGGGAAATTAAAACGTCACGCGAGCTATTCACGCCGCATCGCCTGGAGTAGCGTGATTATTGGCGCCGTCTTCTTTCTGCTTTTTGTCATCGTTCTATTAACGCTTACCTGGCAAAAACGCGTACAGCAACATGAACAGCTGCTGGCCCATAGCCGCGACGATTTACAACAGGTGATCACTAGCCTGATGGATACGCTCTATCCACTGCAACAATACCCCCAATTGTCATGTAGCAGCGTCAGTCGTGAGCTCACTTCGCGCGCAGCCTTCGCCGGTAACCTTCGCGCTATCCTGTTAGTACGTAATGGTAATGCCTACTGTTCATCGGCAACCGGCGCTTTTCTGCTGGCCGCCAGCGCTATCTCTCCTGAATCTGAACTGGAACGCGATCGTGATATGCGCCTGCTGGAAGGCACGCCATTGCTGCCAACCAAGCCGGCGCTGGCGCTATGGATGAAAACGCCAGGTGCGGCGGAAACCGGTATTCTCGCCACCATGAACATTAGCCTGACGCCTTATCAGTTGCTGGCTTCTTATCATTCAGAAATCACCGGCATGGCGCTGGTCATCGGTAATAAAGCTTTGTTGAGCGGCAGCAATCAGGTAGTTAACGTCCGTGATTTACCGACCCCGCTACAGGAAATGGCATTCAACAATGGCGCGCTGCACTTTTTGCTGTTTGGCACGACGTTAGCGCCGCGCGATTACTCCCTCACGTTAATGACCGCTGTACTGTTCGCTTTGCTGGTTACTGCGGCTAGTTGGTTATTGCTGACCCGGCATCAGCGCCCTGGCAAAGAGATCATGCAGGGCATCAAACGTGGCCAGTTCCATGTTGAATATCAACCACTTGTCACCGCACACGATGGCCAGCCGTATGGCGTTGAGGCACTACTACGCTGGACGCATCCTACCGAAGGTATGATCCCGCCCGATGTGTTTATCGGTTACGCGGAAGCGCAGAATCTGATTATTCCGCTTACTCAGCATCTGTTTAGGCTGGTCGCGCGCGATGCTCAGTTTCTCTACACCCAGTTGCCGCAAGGTACGCGCATGAGCCTGAATCTTTCACCTCTGCATCTTGCCTCGGAAAGCTTCCGCGATGATGTGCAGCTGTGGATTAACGCCATGCCCGCCGACCACTTCAACTACGTGTTTGAAATTACCGAGCGCACCATGGTTGGCGAGAAGAGTGCCGACGAGATTTTCGCCTGGCTGCATGAAAACAATTTCAAGATTGCTATTGATGACTTCGGCACTGGTCACAGTGCATTAATCTATCTGGAAAAATATCCGTTCGATTACCTGAAAATTGATCGCGGTTTTGTGCAAAGCATTGGCACGGAAACCGTTACGTCACCGGTGTTGGATGCGGTGCTGCTGCTGGCAAAGAAGCTCAATTTGAAAACCGTGGCCGAAGGCGTAGAGACCGGCGACCAGGCAGCGTGGCTGGTGAATCGTGGCGTGACTCATTTGCAGGGCTATCTGTTTAGTCGACCGCTACGACCAGAAAGCCTGGTCAGCTATTATCAACGCCAACGTGCGCTGAGTTAACATCACGCGAACCCCATGAAACTGCTACCATAAAGTGCGGAACACCACAGGAGATCGCCCCACTTATGCTGCTGCGTTTTGTCACAGCGTTGTTGCTTTGTAGCGCCATTACGCCGCTGCATGCCGCAACCATCAACGAAAGCTATGCCTTCGCGAAGCTGGGCGAGCCGAAATATGCGGTGAATTTTACCCATTACGATTACGCCAATCCTGCTGCGCCAAAAGGCGGCAAGATGACTTTGGCGGTGGTCGGCACATATGACAACTTCAATCGTTTCGCCTCACGCGGCAATCCCGGCATTGGCACCGATACCTTGTATGACGGCCTGTTTACCACGTCGGATGATGAACCTGGCAGCTACTACCCGCTGATCGCCGAATCGGCACGCTATCCAGACGACTATCGCTGGATGGAAGTATCGATCAATCCCCATGCTCAGTTTCAGGACGGAACGCCCATCACAGCCCAGGATGTCGCTTTCACCTTCCAGAAATTTATGACTGAAGGCGTGCCGCAGTTTCGCGTGGCATTTCGCGACGTAAAAGTTAAAGCGCTTAATCGCCTTACAATGCGCATTGACGTGCCGAAAGCGGATAAAGATCGAATTCTCAGCTGGCTGACGCTGCCGGTATTGCCAGAGAAGTTCTGGCAAAACAAGAAGTTTAATGAGCCGATTGGTTATCCACCGCTGGCCAGCGGGCCTTATCGCGTTACGTCGTACAAATCAGGTCAGTTTATTCAGTACAGCCGGGTAAAGGATTACTGGGCCGCCAATCTGCCAGTGAACCGCGGTCGCTTTAATTTCGACACGCTACGCTACGACTATTACCTCGATGACAACGTGGCGTTCGAGGCCTTCAAAGCAGGCGCTTACGATTTACGCGAAGAGAGTTCAGCGAAGAAATGGGCCACGCAATATCTCGGCCGCAACTTTGATAGCCACGCCATCGTCAAATCGACCATCCCCAACACCGTTTCCACCGATACGCGCTGGCTGGCCTTCAACAACGAGAAGCCACTGTTCGCCGATCGTCGCGTGCGGGAAGCCATTACGCTGGCCTTTGATTTTGAATGGATGAACAAAGCCCTGTTCTACGGAGCCTACAAGCGCACCAACAGCTATTTCCAGAATACCGACTATGCGGCGCAAGGCTATCCCAAGGCCGAACAGCTGATCTTACTGGCGCCTTACAAAGCCCAACTACCGCCTGAAGTGTTCAACAATCAATATGCTCCGCCGCGTTCAGACGGCAGCGGTTTCGATCGTGGCAACTTATTGAAAGCCATGAATTTGCTCAAAGAAGCCGGCTGGCAGATTAAAAATCAGCAGTTAGTCAACGTTAAAACCGGTCAACCATTCCGCTTTGAACTGCTAATGCGCAGCGGCACCCAGAATGACTGGGCGCTGCCGTTCCAGCACAGCCTTGAACGACTGGGCATACAAGTTTCGCTGCGCCAGATTGACAGCTCGCAATATTTGCGGCGCTTACGCGAAGGTGACTACGACATGATTCCGTCACTCTATTATGCGATGCCGTGGCCTTCTACCAGCTTGCGCACTATCTGGCAGTCGGAGTTTATTAACTCTTCCTGGAATACGCCGCGGGTGAAAGATCCGATCGTCGACCATTTTGTTCAGCAGATCGTTGAGCATCAGGGCGACGAAAAAGCCTTGCTGCCGCTCGGCCAAGCACTGGATCGCATCCTATTGTGGAATGCCTACATGATCCCGATGTGGTACAGCGCCGAAGATCGCATGGCGTACTGGGATAAATTTTCCCATCCCGAGATTAAACCCGCGTTCGCTACTGGTCTGGAAAACTGGTGGTACGATGTGAACAAAGCCGGACGATTGCCGGCCGATCGACGCTGAGGAGCACGGTTTGGCAGCCTATTTTCTACGCAGGTTACTGCTGATCATCCCCACTTTGTGGGCGATCATCACCCTGAACTTTTTTATTGTGCAGATCGCACCAGGCGGGCCGGTCGATCAGGCGTTAGCCAACGTGCAATTTGGCCACAGCACCGGCATTCCCGGCTCTGGCGGCGGTGACAGCGGCGCGCGCGGAGCCTTGCTGCGTGACAATCCCGGTGATAGTCAATATCGCGGTGCACGCGGCCTCGATCCGGAAGTGATCGCTGAGATTAAACATCGTTACGGCTTTGATAAACCGTTACTGCAGCGTTATGGCGAGATGCTGTGGAACTACATCCGTTTCGATTTTGGCGATAGCCTGTTCCGCAGCGCCTCGGTGCTGCAGCTGATCAAAGAGAGTTTGCCGGTCTCGATAAGTCTTGGATTGTGGAGCACGATAATTATTTATCTGGTATCGATTCCGCTCGGCATTAAAAAGGCGGTACGCAACGGCAGCCCCTTCGATATCTGGAGCAGCATCTTTATTATCATCGGTAATTCTATTCCAGCATTTCTGTTCGGCATCATGCTGATTGTCCTGTTCGCGGGCGGCAGCTATTTCGACTGGTTCCCACTGCGCGGCCTGACCTCTCCGCAGTTTGATACGCTGCCCTGGTATAGCAAAATCACCGACTATCTCTGGCACATCACGCTGCCGGTGCTGGCCACGGTGATTGGCGGTTTCGCCACGCTGACCATGCTGACCAAAAACTCGTTTCTCGATGAGATTCGTAAACAATATGTGGTCACCGCGCGTGCAAAAGGGTTGGATGAGAAGCGGGTGCTGTACGGTCACGTGTTCCGTAATGCCATGCTGCTGGTGATTGCCGGCTTCCCCGCCACCTTTATCAGCATGTTTTTCACCAGTTCGGTGTTGATTGAGGTGATGTTCTCACTCAACGGTATGGGCCTGCTCGGCTATGACGCCACCATTCAGCGCGATTATCCGGTGATGTTCGGCACGCTGTATATTTTCACGCTAATTGGTCTGCTCATGAACATTCTCAGCGATCTCACCTACACGCTGGTCGATCCGCGCATTGATTTTGAGGGACGCTGATGCGTTTATCTCCTGTAAACCAGCAGCGCTGGCAGCGTTTTCGTCATAACCGCCGTGGTTACTGGTCGCTGTGGATTTTCCTGATCATTTTTGTCCTGTCACTGGGTGCCGAGTTGCTGGCCAACGACAAACCGCTGCTGGTGCACTATCAGCAACGCTGGTATATGCCGCTGTTGTTCAACTACAGCGAAAGTGATTACGGCGGCGATTTCGCCACGCCCGCTGACTATCAGGATCCGTGGCTGAAACAGCGTATTGCTCAGCAAGGTTGGGCGATTTGGGCACCGATTCGCTTTGGCGATAGCACCATCAATTTCGCCACCGATGTACCCTTCCCTTCCCCGCCTTCCATGCAAAACTGGCTGGGTACCGATGCCAACGGCGGTGATGTGCTGGCGCGTTTGCTGTATGGCACGCGCATCTCACTGCTGTTTGGCATTCTGTTAACGCTGTTTTCCAGTGTGATTGGCATCCTGGTGGGGGCAGTACAGGGCTATTTTGGTGGACTCATTGATCTGATCGGCCAGCGCCTGATAGAAGTGTGGTCCGGCATGCCTTCACTGTTCTTGCTGATTCTACTATCCAGCGTGATTCAGCCCAATTTCTGGTGGCTGCTGCTGGTCACGGTGGTGTTTGGCTGGATGAGTCTGGTAAGCGTGGTGCGCGCCGAATTTCTGCGCACGCGTAATTATGATTATATTCGTGCCGCACGTGCGCTGGGCGTTAGCGACAGCCGCATTATGCTGCGTCACATGCTGCCCAACGCCATGGTGGCAACGCTGACGTTTCTACCCTTTATTCTCTGCGCTTCAATCACCACCCTGACATCGCTGGATTTCCTCGGCTTTGGTTTACCGATCGGATCGCCGTCACTGGGTGAGCTGCTGCTGCAGGGGAAAAATAATTTACAGGCACCGTGGTTAGGCCTTGCCGGCTTTTTTGCCCTCGCTCTGCTGCTGTCGCTACTGATTTTTATTGGCGAAGCGGTACGCGATGCCTTTGACCCGAGTCGAGGACGCTAAATGAGCCTGTTAACGGTAAATCATCTGGCGGTGACCTTTCAGGATCGCTGCGTGGTGGAAGAGATTTCGCTGCAGATCGATGCCGGTGAAACGCTGGCGCTGGTGGGCGAATCCGGATCCGGTAAGAGCGTGACCGCGCTGTCGATCATGCGCTTATTGCCGCAGCCGCCGGTCAACTATCCGCACGGCGAAATTCTGTTCAACGGCCAGGATATTTTGCAGGCCAGCGAACGCACGATGCGCGGACTGCGTGGTAACCAGATGGCGATGATTTTTCAGGAACCGATGGTATCGCTCAATCCGTTGCATAACGTGGAAAAGCAGCTGTACGAAGTGCTGTCGGTGCATCGCGGTATGCGGCGCGAAGCGGCACGCGGAGAGATGCTGAGCTGCCTCGATCGTGTTGGCATTCGTAATGCGGCATCGCGTCTGCAGGATTTTCCACACCAGCTTTCCGGCGGCGAACGCCAGCGCGTGATGATCGCCATGGCGCTGCTCACCCAGCCAAAGCTGCTGATCGCCGATGAGCCGACCACCGCATTGGATGTCACGGTTCAGGCGCAGATTCTGCAACTGCTGCGCGAACTGCAGCGTGAACTGAACATGGGCATGTTGTTCATCACACATAACCTGAATATTGTGCGTCAGCTGGCGCATAGCGTCACCGTGATGCGCAATGGACGCGGCATCGAACACAACCGCTGTGATTTACTGTTAAGCCAGCCGCAGCAGCCGTACACGCGTGAATTACTGGCCGCCGAGCCGGATGGCCAGCCGGTGCCACTAAGCGATGCGCCACCGCTGCTGCAGGTGAAAAACTTGCAGGTCGGTTTCCCGATCCGTCGTGGATTGCTGCGGCGAACCGTGGCGGAAAAGATAGCGCTACAAGATCTCAGCTTTACCCTGCGTCGCGGAGAAAGTCTCGGGCTGGTGGGGGAATCGGGTTCTGGAAAAAGCACCACCGGACTGGCACTGCTGCGTTTGATCGCCGCGCGCGGTGAGATTTGGTTTGAGGATCAGCCGCTGCATCAGCTGTCACCGAAACAATTGTTGCCGCTGCGTCAGCGCATTCAGGTGGTGTTTCAGGATCCAAATTCGTCGCTCAATCCGCGGATGACGGTGCAACAAGTGATTGCTGAAGGATTGGCAGTACATCGTCCTGAGCTCAGCGCTGGCGAGCAGGAAGCAAAGGTGATTGCGGTGATGCAGGAAGTGGGACTTGATGCCGACAGCCGTTCGCGCTATCCGGCAGAATTTTCAGGCGGTCAGCGCCAGCGCATTGCTATCGCCCGTGCGCTGATTCTCGAACCGCAGCTGATCGTGCTGGATGAACCCACCTCATCGCTGGATCGCTCAGTGCAAAAGCAAATTCTCACCCTGCTGCGCCGCTTACAGCAGCAGCACCAGTTAGCTTATCTGTTTATTAGCCATGATTTACAGGTGGTGCGTGCGCTGTGTCACCAGCTGATTGTGCTGCGTGAGGGCGAGGTGGTGGAACAAGGTGACTGCGATACGTTGTTCAACGCACCAACAGCCGACTATACACGTCAGCTATTGGCATCCGCTCAGGGGAGAGATCTCAGTCAGTGACCGTCGAAAGTTTCGGCAATGGCGACACCCTGATTTTTCAGGCAGCAGTTAGTCGCGCTTTCATCATCGCGTTGAATTAGCAGACAAGGCTGCCCTTCACACTCAGCGATTTTGCACTCGACCTGAATCTGCGCCAGCGTTTCTTGCAGCTGGTGCAGAATTTCCAGCGCCGGATGACCATCGTGGCTGAGCAGACGCAGCACCACCAGATCTCCAGCATGAACGCCATCCGCAGTTTCCTGACGCTCAATTTCACCCGCATGTTCAACTGACCAGCGATAATGTTGTGGCAAGCGATGCACAACAGAAAGTTGCAGCATAGTTATACGGCCCCCAGAGACGTTAACTTTATTCACGACGACGGCACAACGCAGTGAATCCCAACCTGGTTAGCTCAGAATATGGACGTGGTTTGCCTTATTTTTTTAAACACCAAGCGTGTAGCCAATTGATAATTTGCGAGGCTTCTCACATTTATGCTTATGTTTACCGTGTTCAGCGGCTGTTAACAATCATTTTAGACGCAATCTCGTTACTTTTTTATCTCTAAATTTTCACATTATGGAAACATTAAGCATAACGAATGAATGGGGATTAGCGAGTAGCGGGTGGGAATTTGTTCAGAGGGCGGGTCGCCATAAATGGCGACCCTACGAAAAAGTGTTGGATTTCATCAACGTAGGAT
The DNA here is from genome assembly GCF_037479095.1 of Pantoea nemavictus. Classification (NCBI taxonomy): domain Bacteria; kingdom Pseudomonadati; phylum Pseudomonadota; class Gammaproteobacteria; order Enterobacterales; family Erwiniaceae; genus Pantoea; species Pantoea nemavictus. The sequence goes on from NZ_JBBGZW010000001.1 coordinate 632,427, forward strand.
CGACTTGTATCGCGACCGGTAGATCTTATGCCGAATGATGCGGGCGTGAAGCGTAGGTAAACAACACAATCGAAACGGTGGCACACAGTGCGATAGTGGCCACCATCGGCCAGGCACTGTTAATGCTCACCAATGACAGCAGTGCGCCGACCAATGCGCCCACGCCAAAGCGCAGCGTGCCAGCCAATGATGAAGCGGTGCCGGCCATATGCGGGAACTCATCAAGAATCACCGCCATCGCATTCGACGATACCGTCGATACGCAGCCGATAAACATCGCTACGCCAAACACCAGCGACAGGAAGCCGAGATCCAGCGCACTGGAGATCAGCAGCCAAACGCCCATCACGAACTGGATCACTAATCCAAGACGGAACATTTTCAGCGGACCAAAGCGGCGCACCGCGCGGCTGTTAATCAACGTCATCACGAATAAAAACACCACGTTCAGACCAAAGTAGTAGCCGAAGTTTTGCGGCGAGACGTGATTGACTTCGATATACACGAATGGGCCGGCGTTGAGGAAGGTGAACAAACCCGCAAAGGAGAAACCGCTCGCCAGCATGTAACTAAAGGCGCGCTTATGGCGCACTAACGCCACGAAGTTACCCAAGGTAGTGCGCAGATGGAAACGCTGGCGCTGCTCGGGCTTCAACGTTTCACGAATTTGCGTCACCACCAGCACGGTGGTGATGAGCGCGGCGCCGGCTAGCGTCCAGAAGATGGCGTGCCAGTTCCACAGCAGCAGCAGCCAACCGCCAATGATCGGCGCCAGCAGCGGTGCAATGGTGGTGACCAGCATGACGAATGACATCATGCGCGAGAAGTCCTCTTTCGAGTAGGTATCGCGCATCAGGGCGTTGATCACCACGCTGGCCGCGGCGGCCGACAAGCCGTGCAGGAAGCGCATAAAGATCAGTTGATCGATGGTTTGGGACAGCGCACAAGCGGCGGCGGCACAGGCAAAGATCAGCGTTCCCAGCACAATCACCGGTTTACGTCCGTAGCTATCCGCCAACGGACCGTATACCAACTGGCCAATGGCAAAGCCAAGGATGTAAAGGTTGAGCGTCATCTGCACGCTGCCCGCCGATACCGCGAATTCGCGGGCGATTTGCGGCATAGCTGGCAGATACATATCGATGGAGAGCGGCATCAGCATCGCCAGCAATCCGAGAATAACCACTAAACCGACCGGTGAATTCTTTTCCTTGCGCACCGCGTTCTCCCGCTATTTACGTTGTTTGAGTTCTTCTGGCAGGCCGATGCTGTCGACCTCTTGCTGGGTCAGTTCGCGATATTCACCTTCACCGAGATCGTCATCCAATTCGATGTCACCAATGCGTTCGCGATGCAGCGCCGATACATGGTTACCCATCGCAGCAAACATGCGTTTAACCTGATGGTAGCGCCCTTCACTGATCGTCAGACGGGCAGCCTTCTCATCCAGAATCTCCAGCACGGCCGGTTTGGTCAGATCTTTTTCATTGTGCAGCTGTACGCCCGCAGCGAACTTCTCAACCAGCGCAGGATCGATCGGCTCTTCCACTTCCACCAGATAGGTTTTTTCCAGATGATGCTTCGGCGAAGTAATGCGGTGCGACCATTGACCATCATCGGTTAGCAGCACTAAACCGGTGGTATCGATATCCAGACGTCCCGCGGCATGCAGCTTGAACGCCGCCGGCTCCTCAATGAAGAACAGCACGGTGGGATGATCAGGATCGTCGGTTGAACAGACGTAACCCTGCGGCTTATTCAGCATGAAATAGCGCGGGCCTTGCTGCACCACCAGCGGATTGCCGTCGTATTCGACTTCATCATCTGGCAATACTTTGTAAGCCGCATCGCGGACCACTTCGCCATTGATGGTGACTTTTTTGGCGCGGATTTCGCGTCCAGCGATAGCACGGCTGACTTCCAGCTGCTGAGATATGAATTTTTCGAGTCGCATGAATTCGTTTTGCCTGTTACTGCGGGGAAACTGAAACGGTGTTTTGTCCCTGGATAAGGTGTGGGCAGTATAGCTGGAACCCGCTGCGGCTAACAGAGGCGATCCTGCGTTTCGGCGGCTTTCATGCCATAATGCGCGTCCGTTCCAGAAAAAAGTTTGCCCCGATGTCATTCACCCTGCGCCCATACCAACAAGAGGCGGTTGACGCCACCCTCAACCATTTCCGCCGTCATACCACGCCTGCGGTAATTGTGCTGCCGACCGGTGCCGGAAAAAGCCTGGTGATTGCCGAACTGGCCAGGTTGGCGCGCGGCCGCGTGTTAGTGCTGGCGCATGTCAAAGAGTTGGTGGAGCAGAACCACAGCAAATATCAGGCGTATGGTTTGCAGGCGGATATCTTCGCCGCCGGTTTGCAGCGCAAACAGAGCGCCAGCAAAGTGGTATTTGGCAGCGTACAGTCGGTGGCGCGTAATCTTGAACGCTTCGACAGCGCCTTTTCATTGGTCATCGTCGATGAGTGCCATCGCATTAGCGATAACGAAGAGAGCCAGTATCAGCTGCTGTTTGCCCATTTGCGCCAGCATAATCCACAGCTGCGACTGCTGGGATTAACCGCCACGCCCTTCCGCCTCGGCAAAGGCTGGATTTATCAGTTCCACTACCACGGCATGGTGCGTGGCGATGATAACGCGCTGTTTCGCGACTGCATTTACGAGCTGCCGCTGCGCTACATGATTAAACATGGCTTTCTGGTGCCGCCGGAGCGGCTGGATATGCCGGTGGTGCAGTACGATTTCAGCCGGTTGATCCCGCAAAATAACGGTCTGTTTAGCGAGGCCGATCTAAACCGCGAACTGAAACAACAACATCGCGTGACGCCGCATATTATCCGGCAGATCGTTGAGTTCGCTGAGGATCGCCGCGGCGTGATGGTGTTTGCCTCAACCGTGGAACATGCGCGCGAAATCCTGACGCTGCTGCCAGAGAACAGCGCGCTGGTGTCGGCCGAAACGGCGGTGAAAGATCGCGATCGCTTGATTGGTGCATTCAAAGCGCAACAGCTGAAGTTTCTGGTCAACGTCGCGGTGCTAACCACCGGTTTTGACGCACCTCACGTTGATTTGATTGCCATCCTGCGTCCGACCGAATCCGTTAGTCTGTATCAACAAATTGTTGGGCGCGGTTTACGCCTGTCGCCGGGAAAAACCGATTGTCTGGTGCTGGATTATGCTGGCAATCCGCATGACCTTTTAACGCCGGAAGTGGGCGCGCCAAAAGGCGCCAGCGACAATCAGCCGGTGCAGGTTTTCTGTCCTGCCTGCGGTTTCGCCAATACCTTCTGGGGCAAAGCAACGGAAGATGGCCACATCATCGAGCATTTTGGTCGCCGCTGTCAGGGCGTGCTGGAAGATGATGAAGGCCAGCGCGAACAGTGTGATTATCGCTTCCGCTTTAAAAGCTGTCCGGATTGCGGTGCCGAGAATGACATCGCCGCACGCCGCTGCCAGCAGTGCGACAAAATTCTTGTCGATCCAGATGACATGCTGAAAGCCGCGTTGAAACTGAAGGATGCACGCGTGCTGCGCTGTGCAGGCATGACGCTGGAACAAGGGCGCGACGACAAAGGCGAGTGGCTGAAAGCGACCTATTTTGATGAAGATGGCACCAGCGTGAGCGAGCGCTTTCGCCTGCAAACGCCGGCGCAGCGCAAAGCCTTCGAGCAGCTGTTTATGCGTCCGCATCAGCGTGCGCCGGGCGTGGAGCTCGGCTGGCAAACCGCTGCTGATGTCATTGCGCTGCAACCTTTACTGCGTCATCCGGACTTTGTGGTGGCGCGCGCAAAAGGTCACTTCTGGCAGATTCGTGAAAAAATGTTTGATTATCAAGGCCGTTATCGTCGCGCCAACGAACTGCGCTGAGCGGCGGAATCATTTGCCCCTGACACCCCATTGGCGCTATAATGCCGCCCGCTTTTGCATCCGTAAAAGCAGTTTGAATAACCGTCCTGTTGCTGGGTCGCCTGTAGCAGGAATTATTGAAGAGATATCAAATGTTCACTATTAATGCTGAAGTACGTAAAGACCAGGGTAAGGGTGCGAGCCGCCGCCTGCGTGTAGCAAACAAATTCCCAGCCATCATCTATGGCGGTAATGAAGCACCAGTTGCTATCGAACTGGACCACGACGCTGTGATGAACGTGCAGGTTAAACCTGAGTTCTACAGCGAAGTGCTGACCATCGCTGTTGATGGTAAAGAAATCAAAGTTAAAGCTCAGGCGGTACAGCGTCATCCGTTCAAGCCAAAACTGCACCACATCGACTTCGTTCGCGCTTAATCGCTGAATGAGTTGAAGGTAGAAGGGTCGGTTGCGAAACCGGCCCTTTTATTTTGTCTGCATGATTAAGCGTTAATCCCTGCCTCCGCCCTCACCGCGTTAAAATAATTATCCGCACTTAAATTCTTTGAGACGTTTCTGCGTCAGCATTCGTTCGGTTACATGAAATTATGCCGCCTTTCTTCCTGCTTTTAGGAAATTATCAGAAAGGGAATTCATGTGAAAAAGGCCATCATCATTTCTTACGGCACGCTGTTTATCTGCCTGTCGTCGTCTGCTGGCGTTATGCGCCATGACATCAATGTGCAGGACTATCGCGACTTTGCGGAAAATATGGGCAAATACCGCGTTGGGGTAAGTAATATTCCGGTTTATAAGAAAAATGGTGAGCTTGATGCTTACATCAGTTTTCCTATGCCGGACATGAGCAGCATATCTCGTCGAGGTTTTGCTGCGTTAACGGCACCATCTTATGTAATGAGCGCGCGACATGTGCATGAAGGATTTGCTTACTTTGGCGCGGCTTCAGAGTTTTCCAGAAAATATATTTTTATTAATCGTAACGCCGTTGATGACAGTATCGACCAGGATTATATGTTGCCACGACTGAGCAAAGTGGTAACTGAAGTTGCGCCTACTGAAACGGTTGAAAATAGCGAGTGGAAAGCTGGTAGGGGTACACGTTATATTGCCTATGCTCGCGCGGGAGGTGGTTATCAGCGTCAAATTAACGATCAACTAGACGGTTTTAATTCTGTAGCGAGTTACTACAAATGGTTAGCTGGCGGTACCATAAATCCTGATGCAACTTCGTCCACTGCCCACTATTTCTACTGGACGCAATATAACCCCGATGATCCCCGTTCATCGCCGCTGTCATTTGCCTCACAATCAGGTGACAGCGGCAGTCCAATTTATGTATACGATGCCGTTGATAAAAAGTGGAAGCTCATGGCTGCTCTGCGCGGACGCACCAGCGGTATAGAAAAATACGGCCTGACATCGCTCGCAGCGTTAATACCTGACGGTTATTACGACAACATTGTGTCAGCAAATACCTCACCTGACGTTACCGACATTGCTGGTGCAGGAGATGTTTTCTGGAATACCGCCACTATTGACCAGGGCAATAAACAGTGGAGCTGGCAGGGCATCGCCGAAAAATATCGCCATCTCGCGCCCGGAAAAGCCTCGCTGGAAGAACTCGATGCCAGCAAGGATATCCGCTTTAACGGCGCGGGCGGCGACATTATCCTCAGCGATGCCGTTAACCTCGGCGCCGGCAAGCTGCAGTTCTCGAATAACTACAGGGTAAAATCAGCCGCAGGCGCTGACGCCACCTGGGTTGGCGGCGGTATTGAAGTGGATGCGGACAAAAAGGTGCTGTGGCAGGTCAACGGCCTGGCAGACGATGACCTGCATAAAATCGGCGCCGGTACGCTGCACGTTAACGCCTCAGGTAAAAACGAAGGCGGCCTCAACGTCGGCGACGGCACCGTAATCCTCGATCAGCAGGCCGACGCTCAGGGCAACCAGCAGGCGTTCTCGCGCGTGACGATCGTCAGCGGCCGCCCGACCGTGGTGCTCAACAATGATAACCAGGTGGCGGGCGACGATATCTTCTTCGGCTATCGCGGCGGCAGGCTGGACCTCAACGGTCACGACCTGATGATGAAGCGAATTAACCACACCGACTCCGGCGCCACGCTGCTGAACCAGAGCGCCGATCGCGCCTCGAGCCTGACGCTGACCGGCTTCGCTCCCGCTGACATCACCATCCAGGAGTGGAACTCCGCCACCCACAGCGGCAGCGTCGGCGATATTTACGAAGACTGGAACGACCGCTCGCAGCGCATCGAATACTTCCAGCTGAAAACCGGCACCTACAGCTACTTCCCGACCAATCAGCAGGATAACAGCTACTGGAAATACATCGGCTTTGACGCCGAAGAGGCGAAAACCTATCGCGCCATGCAGTTTAATGACTTGGTGTTTCGCGGCTACCTGGGCTCCGATTCTGCGGATGGCGTCAACGGTAAATTTGATTTCAACTTCTCTCCGGCACTGGCCGCCACGAAACTGGCGCTGACCGGCGGCAGCAATCTCAGCGGCAATATCAACCTCAATAACGGCACGCTGCTGCTCTCCGGCCAGCCGGTGCCGCACGCCGGCGGCCTGATTATTGATGACGACTGGACCACCTCAACCTTTATCGCCGACAACATCGTTGCTGCCAGCAATACGCGCCTGCAGGTTGGCGAATACGCGCAGGTGAAGGCCAACATTCAGGCCGGTGACAACAGCCAGGTCCTGCTCGGCTATCAGCCCGGCGCGGATGCTCAGCAACAGATTTTACGCTGCGTCTCACCAGTGCAGAGCACCGCCACCTCCTGTGAAACCGCCTCGCGCGATGCCGCGGCGTTAAGCGCCCTGCCCGCCAGCACCGTGCACGGCGATATCACCCTCGGCGATCAGGCGGAGCTTTATCTCGGCAAGGTCGACTTCCGCGGCCGCATCACCGATCGCAACGCGGCCCGGGTAACGATGTCGGGCGACACCTTCTGGAATCTAACCGGCGACAGCCGCATGCAGCGCCTGAACGCGCCGCAGGGCGGTATCATCTCGGCGCTGTCCGACAACGATAAAAACTGGACGCCAAAGCAGCTGTGGGTGGAAAACCTTTACGCCAGTAATCTGCAGCTGGGATTTGGTATCGCCCCGCAGACCGGCATCAGCGACAGCCTGTACGTTGATAAATCGGCGCAGGGCAGCGGCAACACGCTCGACCTCGGCTTTATGCTCGGCGAAACCTTCCCGGACAAGGTGCCAAACCAGATCGTGCTGCTGGATACGCCGGCTGGCACCGCGCATGACTACTTCACCCTGCCGCCGATCAAACGGGGCTTTTCCATCTATTCTCCTGACTATCAGGTGATTGAAACCGATGGCCGCGTGAAGTGGGTGATCGCCAAAACGCCGGTGCCGGTGGTTGATCCGGCACCTGAACCGAAGCCAGACCCGATTGTTGACCCGGCACCTGAACCGAAACCTGATCCGATTGTTGACCCTACGCCGGAGCCGAAGCCGGATCCGGTGATTGACCCCGCGCCGGAGCCGAAGCCGGATCCGATTGTCGATCCAGCGCCGGAGCCAAAACCAGAACCGGTTGTCGATCCCGCGCCAGAACCGGGCAAGCCGGAAGACTGGTTTAACATCAGCGATAATGACGGCCTGCTGCACAGCACCCGCGCGCTGCTGGCCTCGCGTCAGTATCTGTTTAGCGAGACGGCGGCGTCACTCAACGACCGCGCGCAGACGTTGCGCGGCGATGCGCAGATGCACGGCGTCTGGGGCGGCTACAGCTATAACCGTGGCGGCATTGCTGACGTCAGCATCCGCCAGCAGAGCTTTGAACTGGGCGTGGATAAACAGGTCGGCGCATGGCGCGTCGGTCTGATGGCCAGCCACGGCCAGGGCAGCGGTAAAGGGATGGGCTCGATCAGCCATCAGCTCAGCACGCTCGGCACTTACGCCAGCTGGCTGGCAGACGGCGGCTGGTTTGCCGATCTGGCAGCGCGCTATATGCATCTGCGCCAGGACCTCAAGCTCGACCCGGCGCTGGAAGTGAAGGGGACGCAGCGTAGCAGCCAGATGCTGGCGGCGAGTGCTAAAGTCGGACGCCAGATGCCGCTGTTCGACGATTCGTTTACTCTGTCACCCTTTGTGGAAACCCGCGTGGGCTATCTGCCGGGCTATCGGTTACAGGGCTACGACGCCAGTATCACGTTGAGCAGCGCCACGCCGTGGTCGGTGTCGCCGGGTATTGAGCTGAGAAAGCGCGGATTAGGTTCAGTGTTGCCAGCCGTATCGCTGTTTGCCGGCATCAGCAAACAGTATTCACCAGGCAGCAGCGGCTCAACGCTGACGCTCGCCGACAGCCACGCCAGCCGCACATACGATGCGTGGAGCGATAACCGCTATCGCCTGCACGCCGGGTTTGAAGGTCAGATTAGCGAGAACTGGTCACTGCAGGTGGGCGCGAAGCACAGTGCTGGCGGGAAGTTTCAGACCGATACCGCATTCAACGGAGCGCTGAACTATTCCTTCTGAGGATCGCGGTTCTGATAAAAAAGCCGGGCAATCTTCTACCCGGCTTTTTCATTTATTTACTGCTGGTGCGCCGCTGTAGCTGATCGCGCAGATTAGGCGGCGTGCCTTTAATGGTCAGCGTATCGGTAGTGGGATCCCAGAAAATACGTTCGCCAAACAGCATCGCATCAAAATTCAGGGTTAATCCGCCACCGCTACCGGCAAACTTGGTGAGCTGACGCAGCGTACTGCGGTCAGCAGGGAAGCTCTCTTCCAGCTCGTAACCCTGCTCCTGAGTAAAAGCCTGGAAGGTTTTTTCCCCCAGCGGCGGCAGTTCGCTCGACAGATCTTCCAGCGCGATCTCTTCGCCTGCCTGCAGCTGCTCGTTGCAATAGCTGTAAACCTGCTGGCGATAATTCTGGCGTTCGTTTTTATCCAGTTCCGACTCGGCGCAGTAATCATCCACCGCTTGCAGCAGACCGCGGTTTTGCGCTTTGGTGTCCAAACCTACGCTGGCGCCAAGGAAATCCATAAAAAAGTCAGCCACTTTACGGCCAACGCGACCGCGCAGGAACGTGAGATAACGCGTCGATTCTGGATTGGTTTCCCATTCGGTGAGATCGATACGCGCCACGATATCCGCATGGTTGATGTCGAGATAATGGGTGCTGCTGATATCAAGCTGCTCGTTGACGCGCATGCTCGACTGGCTGTTCAACACCGCAATCAGCAAATATTCGACGGCGAGATAGCGATAGTGCAGGAACAGCACCACGCCACCTTCCGCAAACGTATATTTGCTCAGTTCATCGCGCAAACGGCCGGTCGCCGCGCGGCTAAATGCCAGAAAGTCATCTTCCCCTTTGCGGCAGTTACGCAGCGCATCGGCCAGCTCGCTATCCTCGTTAAACAGGCCGTAGGCTTTGCTTTTCGCGCTATAAACCCGGTGCAGCTCTTCCGCCATCTCTTCAACCGCGCGGGTGGCCGGCAGCAAGGTATCGCGCAGCACCAGTTCCAGCTGGTTTTCATCACGTTTAACTAACTGGTGCAGGGCAATCTGGTCGATATCCAGACTCATGGTAGACTCTCCTTTTAGCTCAGGCGCGTATTCAAACACCGCCCGCAGCCGCTTTCAACTGCCAGCACAAACTGATCGCTCTGCTTGCGATAAAATTGCGGAAAAAAGTGCATTGTTACGGTAATATACCGCCTTTTCACCCTTGATTAGACGACGATATGCCACAATCATCCCGTTACAGTGACGAACGCGTGGAAAAGCTCCTCGCAGAGATGGCGCAAATTCTTGAGAAAGACAAAGCGCCAACCGACCTTTCCCTTATGGTATTGGGTAATATGGTAACTAATTTGATCAATACCAGCGTTTCACCGGCTCAGCGCCGCACGCTGGCACGATCTTTCGCGGAAGCGTTGCAGTCTTCCGTCCGCGACGATAACGCTCATTAAAATGCAGATCTGACCTCATAATATGGTAACCAACCGGCAGCGCTACCGCGAAAAAGTCTCCCAGATGATCAGCTGGGGGCATTGGTTTGCCCTGTTTAATATTATTTTCGCGTTTATTTTAGGCAGCCGCTATCTATTGGTTGCCGATTGGCCCGCGTCGCTTGCGGGTCGCATCTATGCCTTTACCAGTTGGATTGGCCACTTCAGCTTCATCGTTTTCGCCGGTTATCTGCTGATCATTTTCCCGCTCACCTTTGTGGTGATGTCTCAACGATTGCTCAGGGTGTTGTCGGCGATTATCGCCACCGCTGGACTGACGCTGATTATGGTCGACAGCGCAGTGTTCAGCCGCTTCCACCTGCACCTTAATCCGGTGGTGTGGGAGTTGGTGATTAACCCCGATCAAAGTGAGATGGCGCGCGACTGGCAGCTGATGTTTATCAGCGTGCCGCTGATTTTTCTTGTGGAGATGTTGTTCGCCACCTGGAGCTGGCAAAAGCTGCGCAGCCTTAACCGACGTTCATTCGGTAAGCCGCTGGCCGCGCTGTTTATCAGCGCCTTCTTCGCCAGCCATCTGCTGTATATCTGGGCCGATGCCAACTTCTATCGCCCAATCACTATGCAGCGCGCCAATCTACCGCTCTCTTATCCGATGACCGCGCGTCGCTTCCTGGAGCGCCACGGCCTGTTGGATGCGCAAGAGTATCAGCGCCGTCTGGTACAACAGGGCGATCCGGAAGCGCTATCGGTGCAGTATCCGTTGAGTGACATTACTTTCCGCGATGCGGGTACACGCCATAATCTGCTGGTGCTGACCGTCGATGGTCTGAATAACGCCACGGTGGACAAAGCGCTGCCGTCGCTCAATCAATTTGCTAGCGAGAACGTGCGCTTCACGCAGCATTACAGCGCCGGACTGCAGCCGGAAAAAGGCTTGTTCGGTCTGTTCTATGGCATCTCCTCCAGCTATATGGATGGCGTGCTGGCATCACGCATGCCTTCCGCTCTGCTCAATGCGCTGAATGCGCAAGGTTATCAGTTCGGTTTGTTCTCATCGGATGGCTTTAGTCAGCCGCTGTACCGTCAGGCATTGTTAGCCGATTATTCGCTACCGCAGGCCGATTCACAGCCCAATAGCACCACCGTCACGCAGTGGCAAAACTGGCTCAACGGCCAGAAAGCCAATAGCGCGCCGTGGTTCTCATGGGTGGCGTTGAACGGCGTGACCATCAATGGCGACACGCTGAAGGCGCGTCAACGCAGCTATTTGCGTCAGGCAAGTGGTGTTGATGAACAGATCAATACCGTGCTGCAAACGCTGCAGCAGCGCGATTTGCTGAAAAATACCGTGGTGGTGATTACGGCGCAGCGTGCCATCAATCTGGATAGTAATGATGACAATGCTGGCAATCGCGCGACGCTGCAGGTGCCGCTGGTGGTGCATTGGCCCAATACGCCAGCACAAACCATCGATCGCCTGACCAATCAGCAGGATGTGATGACCACGCTGATGCAGCGTCTGCTGCACGTGCGCACCAATCCCGTCAACTACTCGCAGGGTGAAGACCTGTTTGCAGCGCAACGTAGCCACAATTGGGTAGCGAGCAGCGAAGACGGCAAGCTGGTGATCACTACGCCAACCCTGACGCTGGTGCTAAATAATAATGGCAGCTACAGCGCTTATGATGTCCACGGCAAGCCGCTGAAAGATCATAAACCGCAGCTAGCATTGTTGTTGCAGGTGCTGACGGAAGAGAAGCGCTTTGTCGCAAACTGATTAAATATGAGGCAGTTAAATAGCGCTCATCTTGCAATTGCGCGGGGAAACAGTAATATTCCCCCACGTTCGGCACGTAGCGCAGCCTGGTAGCGCACGGTCATGGGGTGTCCGGGGTCGGAGGTTCAAATCCTCTCGTGCCGACCAAATTCCCAAAAAAGCAGCCTTTAAGGCTGCTTTTTTATTGCCCCAGATCCCCCTTAAATCATCCGATTACCTTGATCATCTATCACCCTCTCGCCATCCTCCTTAATGAATTTGCCTTGCTGCGCGTCTGGCAGAATATCAATAACCGCTTCTGAAGGTCGGCATAAGCGCGTGCCTAAAGGCGATACCACGATTGGGCGGTTAATTAAAATCGGGTTATTCAACATCGCCTCGAGCAACTGTTCATCGCTAAACCGTTCTTCGGCTAAACCTAGCTGTTCATACGGTGTTACGTTCTTACGCAATAAGGAGCGTGGGCTGATCCCCATCGCACCGATCAACGCCATTAACGTTTCACGATTGGGCGGCGTTTCAAGATAGAGAATGATGGTAGGTTCAACACCACTATTGCGAATAAGCGCCAGGGTGTTGCGAGAAGTTCCGCAAGCCGGATTATGATAAATAGTGATATCAGTCATGACTTCCCTCAGGTTAGTTCGACAACGTCAGGCGTAATGCCAGCGCACTTAGCGTGACAAGTAGTACGGGCAGCGTCATCACCACGCCTACCCGAAAGTAGTAGCCCCAGCTAATTTTAATGTTCTTCTGATCAAGCACGTGCAGCCAGAGTAATGTTGCCAGACTACCGATCGGAGTAATTTTAGGACCGAGGTCGCAACCAATCACATTGGCGTAAATCATCGCTTGCTTAACAACGCCTTGTGCCGCGCTCGAATCTGTAGACAGCGCGCCAATCAGCACCGTCGGCATATTATTCATCACCGATGAAAGCAGCGCCGTAACCAGGCCGGTGCCAAAAGTGGCCGACCATAAACCCTGCTGGGCGAAGATATTCAGTAACTCGGTCAGATATTGCGTTAAACCCGCATTTTTCAGTCCATAAACCACCAGGTACATTCCCAGCGAGAAAATGACGATCTGCCAGGGAGCTCCGCGTAAAACTTTCCCGGTGTTGATAGCGTCACCGCGTTTAGCCACGATAAACAGAAGTAAAGCCGCCGTCGCGGCAATCGCGCTCACCGGAATACCCAGCGGTTCCAGCAGGAAAAATCCAACCAGAAGTAGGCTCAACACCAGCCAACCTGCTCTAAAGGTTGCAGAATCTTTAATCGCCTCCGCGGGCTTTTTCAGCAGGGCATGGTCGTAAGCGTCAGGAATATCTTTGCGGAAAAAAAGGTGAAGTGCCAGCAGCGTAGCAACGATCGCCGCCATGTCTACTGGAACCATTACCGAAGCGTAATCAACGAATCCGAGGTTGAAAAAGTCAGCTGAAACGATGTTAACCAGATTGGATACCACCAGCGGTAAGCTTGCGGTATCAGCAATAAACCCAGCAGCCATAACAAAAGCCAATGTGGTCCCTTTACTCAATCCCAGCGCCAGCAGCATAGCTATCACGATCGGCGTCAGTATCAGTGCGGCCCCATCGTTGGCGAAAAGCGCAGCGACCGTCGCCCCTAAAAGTATGATGTAAGTGAACAACCATCGACCTCGCCCATGCCCCCAACGAGCTACATGCAAAGCACACCACTCAAAAAAACCGGATTCGTCCAGCAGAAGGCTGATGATAATAACGGCAATGAAAGCCGCCGTGGCATTCCAGACGATATGCCAGACACCAGGAATATCTGCCAGCTGTATAACTCCGGTTATCCATGCCAGAACAGCGCCGAACAAAGCAATCCAGCCAATCCCCAGGCCGCGAGGTTGCCAGATGACAAATACAATCGTGACGATAAATATCGCTGCTGCCAGTAACATCCCCATCTCCTGCCCAATGACACACATTCGTTTTGGTGTATGTATTTTAATTATCAACTACAAACAGAGGTATTGGCGCGTTGCAATGACTCGCGCACCTCATCACGCTGGCTGCTCCAGGCAGTATCAATAATCGACGCCGCCCAGGCGGGCATATGTGGCGAGAGACGATAGTGAATCCACTTACCTTCACGGCGATCCAGTAGCAACCCAGCCTCACGAAGCAAGGCAATATGCCGGGAGATCTTTGGCTGTGATTGGTCAGTGACTGAACAGAGGTCGCACACACACAGCTCCCCCGCTTCTCGCAGCAGGAGGATAATGGTGGTGCGCGTCTCGTCGGCAAGCAGTTTGAAAAGTTGAACAGGCAGCATCAGAACACATTCCAGTGAAATTTAATACATATGCTAATTCATATATGTTAAAAGTAAAGGAAGAGTTTAATTACTGGAGAATTTTACATGCAGGCATTTCCCGCACTTGATGCGCATCATTTTGATCCGTCCATCGCTGAGAAGATCGGTGGTGTTGAGCAACCACCCAAATTCCTCATCCTCTATGGCTCGGTGCGCCAGCGTTCGTTTAGCCGACTTTCTGCCGAGGAGGCCGGGCGACTACTCAGCAAAATGGGGGCAGAGGTGAAGATATTTAATCCCTCTGGTTTACCTCTGCCTGATGATGCTCCCGAGACACATCCAAAAGTGCAGGAGTTACGCAGCCTGGTAAGGTGGTGTGATGGCATGGTGTGGAGTTCACCAGAAAGGCACGGAGCCATGAGTAGCATCCTAAAAGCGCAGATTGACTGGATTCCGCTGACTGAAGGTTCGATTCGCCCTTCTCAAGGTAAAACGCTGGCAGTTATGCAGGTTTGTGGTGGCTCGCAGTCATTTAATGCCGTCAATCAGATGCGCGTGCTTGGGCGCTGGATGCGGATGTTCACCATTGCCAATCAATCATCGGTGGCAAAAGCGTGGCAGGAATTTGATGAAGAAGGACGGATGAAACCCTCTGCTTATTACGATCGCATTGTGGATGTCGTGGAGGAACTGTTCAAAATCACGCTGATTCTAAAAGACCATACTGACTATCTCGCGGATCGTTACAGCGAAAGAAAAGATAATCACCAGCAGCTTTCAGCCCGGGTTAATCAGGCGAAGATTTAGCCATACCGGGCTGGCCTGGGTTCAGCCCGTTAATATTATCAGAATAGTACCAAGCAAAAAGCAATTACCAGCTTTTAATCAGTCAGTTACCGAAAGCAACCTAAGCGGTTCAAGATCACACTTTCGGATAATTGTGACGGCACTTCATCAAACTGAAACAAAACTGTCACAGACTTCACTTATTCTTAAGCCTCATGTTTTTTCGATGGAAACCGTTATGGTCATCAAAGCAAAAAACCTGCAGGACGCGGAAGAACTGCTGCACTCGGGTATCAATAAAGTTGAACTGGCTTACGATATCGACAGTGACGACTTCTTCCGCCTGGCCAGTCGTTGGTGCGATCGGGGCGCTCGCATTACCAAAGGCCATCAGCACTTTGTGGTGCAGATTAAAGGTATGGCAATTCCCCCGAATAACTAACAGTGAGTGAGCCCCTTTGGCTTGCTCTCCATCCGGCTGACTGGTAAAACTACGTTTTCCGTCGGCCGTGATTTTTTATGTTTGCCTCTCAGACACCGCTTGCTCTGCCCTCTTCCCCCTTTATTCATGCTGCTGGCCTCTCGCTGGACAGCGTGCCGATCGCCTGGTGTGAATTCGTTCAGCACCATTGGCATGCCGAACTGCATCATTCGTGGCAACTGCCGCTGCCCACCTCGCTGGAAGGTGCCGTAACGAAGCGCAAAGCCGAGTTTCTGGCCAGCCGCTGGTTGGTACAGCAAAGAGTGGCGCAGCTTGATGAACCCGATTTTGTCTTGCGTAATGCGCCGGATCGCTCTCCGCTATGGCCTGCTGGCATTCAGGCGTCGTTGTCGCACACGCGCAATATTGCGATCTTCGCCGCCACGCGCGATCCGTTATGCATTGGCGTGGATGTGGAGCAAATAATGGCAGAGGAGACTGCCGATGAGACGGCCGAGCTGTTGATGAGCGCTGCGGAAAAGCAGCGCCTGCTGGCGCAACCATTGCCTTTCGCGCAGAGTGCAACGCTGCTGTTTTCGCTGAAAGAGAGTCTGTATAAAGCGCTGTGGCCGCAGCTGCATCAGCCGATGGATTTTCTGCAGGCGGAAGTAGTGGAGTTGGATGTGAAGCAAGGCCATGCGCGGTTGCGGCTGTGTCAGGATTTTGCGCCGGATTTTACTGGCAACACGCCGTTGCAGGCGCGTTTCTGGCTGAGCGATGCGCACGTCATAACGTTGCTCACCCATCCGCTGCCGGCAAAATAAAAAACCGGCTCAGAAATAAACCCGAGCCGGTGACAACACAAGACGACAGAAGTGTTCCAGGGACGCAGAAACGAGGATTTCTGCTGCGAATGACTTTACTTCCTGCGCAACACCTTGCCCAATAAGGCTTTTCGCTAAGCTTTCCCGGCTAGCATCAATGCCCGGTATCGGTGCGATGTACCGCATCCAGCGTGGCCATCTCGCGCTCTTTGCCGGTTAACTCAATGAGCTGTCCTTCACGCATCTCAAGCAGGCGATCGGCATGAATAAAGTAGTGATCGTCGTGGCTAATGGCGAAAACGGTTTTACCCGATTGCTGTAACCATGGCAGCAACTCGCGATAGAAGATACGGCGGAAATGGGGATCCTGATCCGCCGCCCACTCGTCGAGCAGCAAAATGTCACGCTCTTCGGCTGCGGCTAACAGCAGCGCCAGGCGTTTGCTCTGCCCTTTCGACAGTTGCAAATTGAGCACTTTGTTGCCTTCGAGCTTGAGCTTATCCTGCATCTTCAGGCGCTCCAGCCACTGCTGCACCAGCGCTGGATTGGCCGGCTGGCCTTGCTGGCCGATTAAACGGTCAAACAGGTGCACATCGGTAAACACCGCCGAGAAGTGTTGGCGATACGCATCGAGATTGTGCCAGTCAACCACCTTGCCATCCAGCAGCAAGCTGCCCGATTGCGGCTGATAAAGCCCGGTGAGCAGCATCGCCAGGGTTGATTTACCGCTGCCGTTGCCGCCAATCAGAAACACCAGTTCTCCACGACGCAGCGTCAGATTGATCGGTCCAACCTGGAAACCCCGTTCGCCATAGTGGAAACTCACATCGCGCAGCTCCAGCGTTTGCCAGTTACTGACGCTCGGTAATGGTTTAAATGCTTCGTTGTACGGCGCCAGTTCAAAGGTATTGAGTTTGCGGAAGGCGACCTGCGCGCTAAGCAGCGTGGGCAAGGCACCGACCGCCGCCAGCAGCGGCGTGCGCAGGAATAGCAGCGTCAGCGAATAGGTTGCTGCCACCGCAGTATTGGCCCAGCCAAGCCCGTTTGCCATAAAGAACACAATGCCAATCGCACCCAGCATCATAATATTTGACCAGTTCACCGCGCTGAGGTGGAAAGTATCGGCGCGCACGATGTGGTGGCGATAACTTTTGGCATTCTCCTGATACACGCTGTCGTAAATCAGCTGCGCGCGTTCGCGGTTCAGCTGCAGCTCTTTGCGCCCTTCAATAATGGTCTGGAAGTCGCGATACAGTTGATCTTCTGTCTCGCGCAATTTTGCCATGTGCTGATAAACGCGCGATACCAGCAGCCAGCCACCGACCAGCGTTACCACCAGCCACAAGCTGGTAATCAGCAGCATTTTCGGCGAGAGCCAGGCGAGATAAAGTGCCGAACCCAGCGTGATGATGATGCCCTGAATCAGCTCGGGTAAACGTACGAAGGCAATGGTGATGGCGCGCACATCGCTGGTAAGACCGGCCAGCAACTGCGCATTGCCAATCTGTTCAAGACGTTCCACCCGCGTATCAAGAATACGTTTGATGAATTCACCGCGCAGACGCCAGACAAAGTGGTGGCCGAGCAGGGTCAGCGCCAGCTGTGAACCGAGCGTCACCGCCATCAGCAGAAACAGCTGCCCGAGAAAGCTCGGTAAAACAGAGATCGAGGTGTTCACCGCCACGATCAGCTCATTATTGATATAGGCAATCAGGCCTATACCGAGCACGGCGCTCAGCAGCGTGAGCAGGATGACGCCAATAAAAGGCCAGCGGTACTGGCGATAAACTACATGCAGCAATGCCATCAAAGGGTTCCAGCGGTCAATCAAGCAGCCTGCAGTTTAATGTCGCCCTCGCTGATAGCAAGAATAATTCTCATCCCGCCGCGGCTAAAACGCCCGGCGGAAAGTGAGGTTGTAGCGGAAAGCGCCCGCCTGCGGATGAATGCCCGCTTTAAGCGGCAAAATGCCGTGATAGCGCAGGCGTGAAGGCCCGCCCCACACCACAATGTCGCCATGTTCCAATAGCACACGCTGGGTAGCATCGCCGCGTTCGAAGCCACCGAACTGGAACACCGCCGGCAGCCCTAGCGACACGGAAACTATTGGCTGGCGTAGATCCTTCTCATCCTTATCCTGATGCAGCGTCAGTTTCGCACCGGGTTCATAGCGATTAATCAGACACGCATCGGGATTGTAACCGCTAAAACCGGCTTCGCCTGCCGTCTGCTGCGCCAGCTCGCGGAACAGCGCGGGCATCGGTGGCCAATGGTGCCCGCTGTTGCCGTCCTGTTCGGTGTATTGATAGCCGCGTGAATCGGTTGACCAACCAAAATCGCCGCAGTTAGTCATCGCCACCGACATACGATGGCCGCCGGGCGTGATGCGATGCTCGAAGGGATTCTGTGCGGAAATGTCGTGAATTGCGGCCAATAACGCATCGGCCCGATCGCGAGCGCGACGGCGCAGGATGACGGCGCCCTCTGCCAGCGGCTCTTGCCACGGGGCTTCTTCACTGAATAAGTCCAACATCTGCGCCTCCTTTACTGTGATTTCTGATCGATCAGGAAAGATTTGAACTGCGGCGACATCCAGTGGCTAAAACCATCGCCCTGCTTAGTGATCAAATAGACGGCCAAATGCTCTTTCAGCGCTAGCGCCTGCGCACGTTCGCTGCCCAGCACCATCAAGCCGGTATCCCAGCCATCCGCTTCCAGCGCGGTGGTGGCAATCACCGTCGCCGAAACCAGTTTATGCTCAATCGGCCGGCCGGTGCTGGGATCGATGACGTGCGAAATGCGTTTGCCATCCAGTTCATAATAGTTGCGATAGCTGCCCGAGGTGCTGATGCCATGCCCTTGCAGATCGACACGGGCTTCTACCGCGTTTTCGCGATCGGTCGGTTTCTGAATCGCTACGCGCCACGGCAGCTGGTTAGCATTCACGCCACGGCTTAACACCGCGCCGCCCACCGAGACCAGATAGTTGGTGATGCCTTGCTGCTCCATCAGACGCGCCAGGTGATCGGTGGCATAACCTTCGCCCATGGTAGAGAGATCAACATACAAGCCTGGCAGATCTTTCTGCAGCCACTGACCGGCAACGCCCTGAATTACACGCAAGTGCTGTAAACCGCTCAGCGCTTTGGCCGCGGCAATTTCGGCATCGGTTGGCGTATGCAACGGCTGTTGGGTTGGGCCGAATCCCCATAAATTGACCAGCGGCCCGACGGTGATATCCATCGCACCCGCCGTTTTTTTGCCAATACGCAGCGCCAGAGTGACGATATCCGCCATATCCGCGCTCACCGGCTGCGCTGCCGTGCCTTGATACTGATTAAATTGCGATAGCACCGAATCAGGCTTCCACGTCGATAATTCACCGTCATCATGGTCTAGCTGCTGCTGAATCATTTGCTGCAACGTCGCTTTACGTTGCGGCTCAACGCCGGCGACGCTAACGCGCCAAACGGTGCCCATGGTTTTGCCTTCCAGTACCATCGCCTGCTGACTATCATTTTTTTCACAACCGCTCAGGGCGCATGCCATTAAGCCAATTAGCAGAATATTCTTAAGGCACATACTTTCCTCTTATGAAACGCATCACTTCAGCCCATTGCTAAGCATAAAATCTTGTAAATCAGTCTAAAGACCCTTGATGTTTGTTAAGCGCTGGCCCAGGATAATCGGTCCCTGCAACGGTATGTCTTCAGGAGAATGAGATGATTTATATGATAATTGCAGTGACCACCGGGTTATTTATTTTTGGCAGCTTCAAATGCTGGCAGCACTATCGCCATCGTCTGATTCAGCATTATCCCTCACGCAGACGTTAAATTTTTGCACCAGAAAGTCATCATCCTGCACCGCATCAGCGCTGGCGCAGTGTAGCAAAGTCGCGGCAAGGCGCGTGGCGCTGAGAGCGGTGGAATGGCATGAATTCTGCATTGTTGATGGGGAGTTGAACATCAGCGAGGTGCAGAATGGAAAATATCAAAACGCAGAACAGTAAATGGCAGCACTGGCTTAGCTTCTCCGCTTTTACGCTGGCGGGTGTGGCGATGGAAGGCAGCGTAACGTCCATCATCCAACCACCGCAGCAACCGGCGCCAAAAGCCAAAAAATGGCGCGGTGTGCAGTAAACCGCTACAGCCCCAACTCACTCAAGCCCGGATGATCGTCCGGGCGCGTGCCCGCCGGCCAATGAAACAGACGCGCTTGCGCGCTGATTGGCAGATCGTTAATGCAGGCGAAACGCTGGATCATTAAACCATCGGCGCCGAAGTGCCAGTTTTCATTACCATAGCTGCGGAACCAGTTACCGCTGTCGTCATGCCATTCATAGGCAAAACGCACCGCTAGCTTATCTTCATGCCACGCCCACAACTCTTTAATCAGCCGATAATCCAACTCTTTAACCCACTTGCGCTGCAGGAAAGTCACCACTTCCGCGCGTCCATTCACGAATTCGCTGCGATTGCGCCAGCGCGTATCTTCGCTATAAACCAATGAAACACGCTGCGCGTCGCAACTGTTCCAGGCATCTTCCGCCATGCGGACTTTCTGTAACGCCGTTTGTTGATTGAACGGTGGCACCAGCATCTTTTATCTCCTGATTATGTAGACAGATCTGTCTACTTGATTCATCCTGCCGTATGTAGACAATTCTGTCTACATTTCTTTAAAGGATTTTTTGATGCTTGAGCCCCTGGTTTTTGATGCGACGGCTTCCGCACGCGAGCGTATTTTGCTGTGCGCCCAGCAGCTGTTTTACCAACAAGGCATTCGCGCCACCGGCGTGGATAAAGTGATTGCTGAGGCCGGCGTCACCAAGGTGACGTTCTATCGCCACTTTCCGGCGAAGAATGCATTGGTGGTCGCGTTTTTGCAGCAGCGCCATCAGCGCTGGATGGCGGCTTTTCGTGTCGCGCTGGATCAGCAGGTGGCGCTGATCAATGCCCTGCCCGCCGCCTTACTGAGTTGGTTCAACGATGCCGATTATCGTGGCTGCGCATTTATTAACACCGCTGCCGAATTAGGCACCACGTTGCCGGAAGCCAGTGAACTGATTCGCCAGCATAAGCACGAGATGGCGCAAGCAATAAGCGAAAAGCTGACGCCAGAACAGCAAATAAAAACAGCGCAGATTGTGTTGTTGGTAGAAGGGGCGATTGTGCAGGTGCAGATTGGGGAGGATGCGAAACAGGTGGTCGAGGTGCTACAGGCCGCGCTGGATGCGCTGATAAAAACGGGAGCGTGACCGCTAAGCCACGCTCCATCACGATTAGAACTGGTAAACCAGACCTAATGCTACGACGTCATCGGTGTTGATTCCGGCTGCGTCGGTGAAGTTACTGTCGTCCAGCAGGTTGATCTGATAATCAACATAGGTCGACATGTTTTTATTGAAGTAGTAAGTCGCACCTACATCAATGTATTTCTTCAGGTTCTGGCTGCCGTATCCTTCGATATCAGAGCCGCGAGAAGAAACGAAGGCCAGAGAAGGACGCAGGCCGAAATCGAACTGATACTGTGCGACCAATTCCCAGTTATCCGCTTTGTTGGCGTAACCGTAAATCGAGCCATCATCGCTGGCACCAAAGCGCGTTGCGTTATAAGAACGGCTGTACATCGCGGCCAGGTAGATGTTGTTCGCGTCATACTTCAGCGCGCCACTGTAAGCTTCGGCTTTATCACCACGACCAAGGATGCCTGCGGTACGTGGGTTGTTGCCATTCTGGTTATTGGTACGATCCGACTGGAACATTGCCGCACCAATACCGAAGCCTGAACCCAGGTCATAGGTGGTGCTCAGACCGTAGCCGTCGCCATTTTCACCCAGTACATCACGACCAGAGCCCGTCGCTTCGGTTGGGTTGTCGTTTTTGCCTTGATACTGAACTGCGAAGTTCAAGCCATCGACTAAACCGAAGAAGTTGGTATTACGATAGGTTGCGAGGCCGTTACTGCGCTGGAACAGGAAGTTGTCCGCGCCGTAGGTATCGCCACCGAACTCTGGCAACACGTCAGTCCATGCGCCGAGATCGTACATTACGCCGTAGTTACGACCGTAATCGAATGAACCTGCATCACCAAATTTCAGACCGGCAAAGCCAACGCGCGTATAGCTGTTAGCGGTGCCTTCGCTTTCAGCGGTGTTGAGTGCCGCCTGATATTCCCACTGGCCGTAACCGGTCAGCTGATCGGTCACCTGAGTTTCACCTTTGAAGCCAAAACGCAGGTAAGACTGGTCACCGTCCGAGCCAGAGTCGTCAGAGAAATAGTGCAGACCATCAACTTTACCGTAGAGGTCTAATTTGTTGCCATCTTTGTTGTAAATTTCAGCTGCGCTTGCTGATCCTGCAACCAGCAATGCAGGAATCATCAGGGAGAGAACGCGACGTTTCATTTTATTACCCTCTTTTAATGTGCCTTTATTTATGCCACTGCAAACTGAACGATTAAAAATTCAGCCGGCAAGCCATTGTTATTTTATGTTGGGCAATAATCTATCACGAAAATGATACTAAATTTCCAAAACTGTTTCATTGTATTAAAAAGTTATTTCAGGATGTAATTTTTGGGGAACTAATAACCAGCACAGATAGGTAAAAAATATAGCACTTAATGACAACATGGATTTAAAACACTACAAAACAGCAAATTACATGAATTACATTTTCGCACTGAATGACAAAACTCATCGTCATCCAGAGCATACAATTATCTCGCTATCATCATTTATTTCATTATTACCTTCATTCACCCCGAATGATTTGATTTACCCTAATTTCCCGCCGGACAAGATTGTCCGGCATTTTTTTGCCCAAAATTCAGCCCCAGCGATTATATTGCGTAAAGTTAATTACGAGAGACAAATTAACCCAGACAATTCCGAGGCATTATTTACCGCTTTCCGCACATTTTGTTCAATGTATAGCCTTAAAATGGCAATGTTAATTTCCGTGTACAACAAAGATTGCTGGAATATTATCCGGTGCGTAATATTAGCGCTCACGCAGTGATTCTTTAGCTTTATTCAGTGGCTTAAGCAAATAATCCATGACGGTTTTCTGACCGGTTTTAATCTCCACATTTGCCACCATACCGGGCATGATGGCGAACCTGCGGCCGCTTTTATTAGTCAGCTCGGCTTTTTGCGTACGGACATACACGCGATAGTAAAATTCTTCATGCCGCACCTCATCCTGCAGCGTATCCGGCGAAACGGTTTCGACCTCGCCATGCAGATCGCCATAAATTGAGGCGTCGTAAGCGGTGATCTTCACCACCGCAGGCAAACCTGGGCGAATGTAGCCGATATCTCGCGGGTTGATGCGCGTTTCAATCAGCAGCTGATCTTCGAGCGGAACAATCTCCATCAGCTTGCCACCCGGCTCCAGCACGCCGCCCACGGTGGTGACCCGCACATCTTTCACAATGCCGCGTACCGGTGACAGCAACGTGGTGCGCGTCAGCAGATCCTGTTTACCTGCCGCCACCTGCAGCTGCGCATCCAGCTCACCATTGTTCTTCACCTGCTCTTCATGGGCGCGCACATAATAGTCGTTGCGCGCTTCGTCGATTTTACCGCGTAGATCGCTAACCTGGCGGCGCAGACGAATAACATCCACCTTGCCCGCTGCACCGCGCAGCATCAGTGGTTCCGTCACGTTGAGTTCCGCCTGCACCAGCGCCAGCGATTGCTGCAGATTGGCAATGGTCTCAACAAAATTTTGCCGTCTGGCTTGATAGAGCTGCGTTTCGCGCGCGACCAGCTCGGGATGCTGCAGAATATCGGCGCTGAAGATCAATGGTCGATCGCTGAGCTCGGCCTGTAAACGCTCAGCCGAGGCGCGCAGCGTGCGCACGCGGGCTATCGCCTCACCAAAATTGGTTTGGAAACGTGTGGGATCGAGCGTTGCCAGCACCTGGCCGCGCTGCACGATATTGCCTTCATGTACGTCGAGCTGTTTCACAATGCCGCCATCAAGGCTATCAATCATTTGCGCACGGCTGGAGGGCGTGACCTTGCCAATGCCCACCGTGACTTCATCCAGCACAGCGAAGTGCGCCCACAGTAGAAACAGCAGCAACGCGACGACGCATAGCCAAATGATTGCCGAGGTGCGACGTTCGCGCCGCGTCAGATCTTTATCCAGCATGACCACACTCATGCGGCATCTCCTTTGTGGCTGCTGGCATGACGTAAAATCTCATCGCGCGCACCATCCGCCACAATGCGGCCGTTATCCATCACCACGATGCGGTCCACCATACGCAGCAACGCCGGCCGATGCGTGACCAGCACCAGCGTGCGCCCCGTTACCCACTGCGCCAGTTGGCGAATGACCTGTGCTTCGAGCTGTTCGTCCATCGCCGCTGTCGGTTCATCCAGCAGCACCACCTGCGGCTGACGCAGAATCAGCCGACTTAGCAGCACCATTTGCCGTTGGCCGCCGGATAAACCGCGCCCGCCTTCATGAATAATGCGATCAAGGCTGGCGGCATCCTGCTGCACCAGGGTCAACGCGCCGCTGATGCGCAGCGCCTGCAGCATCTCCTGTTCGCTGGCATGCGGATTACCGAGCAGCAGGTTCTGGCGTAGCGTGCCGAAGAATAGCCGTGAATCCTGCGATAACCAGCCAAGCTGACGACGCAGATCGACCGGATCAATGCAGGTGAGATCCACGCCATCGACCAGCACTTTTCCCTGACTGGCGCGCGCCTGGCCGGCCAGCATTTTTAGCAGCGTGGATTTACCCGCGCCGACTTTCCCCAGAATCGCCACGCGCTCGCCTGGCGTAATCTGCAGCTGTGGAATGTTCAGCACGCTAATGCCGCTCTCGTCGTCATAGCGATAGTGCACGTTTTGCAGTTGGTAATGCCCGCTAAGCACCGGACAGTGCGCCAGCGTGGCGTGATCGGGCTGATCGAGCGGTTTTTTCAGCAGTTCATCCAGCCCTTTCATGGCTGATTTGGCATGCTGCCAGCGCGAGAACACCATGGTGAGCTGCATCAGCGGCGCAATGGTGCGTGATGAGAGCAAGCTGCACGCCACCAGCGTGCCGGTCGTTATTTGATTGTCGAGCACCAGATAAACGCCAAACACCAGCATGCCGGCGTAGGTCAGCTGCTGCACGCTGGCTGACCAACCGGTGAGCCGCGCGCCCCACAAACGTTGCTGATTGCTGATACCCGCGCTCACTTCATGAGTTTGCTCCCACTGACGCTGAAAGTAGGGCTCGGCTTGCAGCGCCTTGATGTCTTCCACGCCTTCGAGGGTTTCCACCAATACCGCCTGACGCAGCGCGCTCTCACGCAAGCCTTCCTGCGCCAATCGCGCCATCGGAATCTGCACCAGTAAACCCGGAATGACGATCAGCGGTATGGCGAGTAGCGGAATCAGCACCAGCCAACCGCCAATCGACGCCATAATCAGCAGGAACAACAAAACGAACGGCAGATCGGCGGCAGCGTTAACGGTGGTTGAAGTTAGCAGTTCGCGCACCTGATCAATCTCGCGCAGCTGAGCAATAAAGGAGCCGGTCGAGCGCGGCCGCGCTTCGTTACGAATATTCATCGCCCGCGCGAATAACATGGCCGATATTTTCAGGTCGATGCGTTTACCCATCAAATCGGAGACCTGAGTGCGCATCAGGCGGATGAGATATTCCACCGCCGCGGCCAGCAGCACACCCGCAAACAGCACCCATAACGTTGGCTGTGACTGCGCGGGAATGACCCGATCGTAAACCTGCATCGAAAACAGAATGCCAGCCAGTGCCAGCACGTTTCCCACCAGCGAGGCCAGACTGATTTCCGCGATACGTCGCTGCATGCCGCGAAAATTGTGCCAGAACCAGTGTGGCTGATACGGCTGCACAAATTCATCGATACGCGCATCACGCGCCCGCGCCGCCACGCCAATCACACCTACTTCCGTCTGTGCCTGCGCAAGTAGATCACTTAATTGTGCTGCGCGGATCACATCACCACTTTCACTCAGCCAGTAGCGCGCGCCACCGTCGCTATCAACTTCTTCGATCAGCGCCACGCTGCCGTTTTCCAGCAACAGTAACACCGGCACAATCTCCTGACGCCAGCGCAGCGTCTGGTGAGGAACCAGCATCAAATGCAGGCCCAGCAGCCCAGCCAAACGGGCTAACTGTTGCGCAGGGGCCAGATGTTGAAACCAGCGCATTTGCTGGCGTAGCGTATTGCCCTCAGCCGGCTTACCAAAGCGTGCCGCCACGCGCAGCATCGCCGCGATGCCGTTGTCGCTGTTGAAGGGTTGTGCAGTCATCCCTGGAGTCCCGTAAAAGTAAAGTAGGCAGGCAACCGCTAGCAGGCGCTAGCGGTTGGTATGCGGATTACACCAATGTCTGCACCTGATGTTGCTGTTGCACATGATCGGCGAGGGTGTAACTGCTGTCGCTGGCGCTGTAGTGGCTTTCCACCACGCGGCTGGCGGTGGCATCGCTGTGCTGATCGTGTTGGCTGACGTTGCTATCAGTAACATTCACCAGCAGCGTGTCCAGCTGCTCGCTGCTAACCTGCGCCACCGCTTCGTGGCTATCGACGGTCACCGGTCGCGTCGCCGTCGCGATATTGCCCGCTTTATCTTGCGCGCTGACTTTCATCTGATAGCTGCCATCATCCAGCGGGGCAAGTTGGCCGGCCAGAATGGTCAGCGCCCAGTTGCCATCGGCTTTAACCGTAGCGCTATAACTTTGATCGCCGAGCGTTAACGTGACCAAACTGCCCTGCTCAAGGTGGCTGCTGCTGCCCTGAATCAGATGCCAGTTATTCACCTCGGCCGCATCCAGCACGCCATCGCCAAACGGTTGGTTTAGCGTGATGGTTGGCAATTGATGGGTAGCAACGTTGAACAGATTCTCAATGACCTGGGTGTCATGATTGCCGTACTGATCCCAGCGCGTGGCGATCGGCGATACTTCACCATCCGGCAAGGCCTGAAGATCCTCGGCGCTGATGGTCACCATGCCCGCGACCGGCGTGTAATTTTTACCATTGAGCGTAAGCTGATTTACGCCTTCCAGATAGAAGCTAAGATCGTGCTGAGCTTCCTGCTGGTTGAGCGTGGTATCGCCGCCGATATTAATTT
The DNA here is from genome assembly GCF_037479095.1 of Pantoea nemavictus. Classification (NCBI taxonomy): domain Bacteria; kingdom Pseudomonadati; phylum Pseudomonadota; class Gammaproteobacteria; order Enterobacterales; family Erwiniaceae; genus Pantoea; species Pantoea nemavictus. The sequence goes on from NZ_JBBGZW010000001.1 coordinate 659,490, forward strand.
CGTAGTAGATGGCTGGCAGCTGGGTGACCACATTCAGCTCCAGCAAAGAGTCGGTGCTGTTACCGGCGCCGTCCAGTGCATAAACGCGGACTTCACCCAAAGAGATAAAGCTCGCCACTTCACTGGCCGGAATTGTCACCTGCCAATGACCATCGCTGCCAATCTGCGCGTGATAAACCGCATCACCGCTGCACAGTAACAGCTGCTGGCCCGGCACCACCACCGAGAGCGCGCCGCTAAAGGTGAGATCGTTAAGGCTTTCCTCTTTATTGATGACGTTATCTGCCGTGACCTTGTCGAAGCTGATATGCGGCAAGCTGCTAACGTGGGTAATTAGCGTGATGTCCTGGTACGTGGAGGTGGTTTTGCCGTTGGGATCGGTAGCGCTGATTTTGAGGCTGTACACGCCATCCTTGAGTGCCTGCAGATCCTGCTCATGAATAGTGGCGGTCCATTCGCCCTTCTCATTAACGCCACCGAGGTATTTTTTCCCGGCTAAGGTGAGCGTAATGGCGCTATTCACCGGCATATGTGTGACGTTGCCATGTATCTCTACGCCATAAATCCCTTCGGCAACGCTGACGGCATTGTCACCGCTGATGGTATCCACGCTAAGCGTCGGTTTTACGGTTTTATCCACGTACACACCAAAGCCAACCTGAGTATCGGTGCTGTTACCGGCTTTGTCGGTGATGGTGAGCGTAAGTGAGTAAGCCCCGTCGGCCAATCCGTGCAGCACTGAAGGCGGCATGGAGGCATTCCAGTAACCCCACTTATTTACCGTGCTGTGCCAGCTTTCACCGTTGAACGTCAGGGTGACCATGGCGCCCGGCTCGGACTCCGCGCGGCCGCGCAGATGAATATTTTTACCCGCTTCCCAGGCGGCAATCACGCCATCCTGCGCAATCGGCTCATACGGGCGCAGAGGCGCGGGCGGTGTGGTGTCGACACTGCGGGTTTGCAGACTGGCGGCATCGTCCGTCACCGGATAAAGGCTGACCGCGGATTGCAAAATTGCCGCTAATTGTTGTTCAGATTGATGTGAAGACATAGATAACCTCGTTACAGGAAATGCGTTGCAGCAGTCATTATGCTTATTAATGCTTTAAGCGAACCGGTGCGCCATACAGGCCGTTAATAAACGGCCCGCTTCGCCTGATGAAAACGGGTTACCAGCAGGTAACAAGGATGAAAGTAAACCACAGCAAAATTCTCCCAAAGAGGAGAAATAATATCGATCTCGCTATATTCCGCATCGGGAGCCGATGGGATGACTAACATATCGGTTTTAGGTGGTCGCTGCCTATTGGCGAAAATCCGGAAATAGGCGCTTTGCGACAGCGCCAGGATAATGACGTGTAAGCCGCGGGTGGCGCGGAAACTTTCATCAGTATACTGCAACAATCGCCAGAAAAAATTTTACTTAAGTCACTCTAGTTTTGGTTGGTACATGCCAGGAAAGTTCTGGAAAAGCGTAGCGTCAGGTAAAAAATCGGTAATATGCCTGTTTCAGGCGCTAAACCTCACGCACCATTCGTGTGGGATGCCAGGTTTGACGCCGGCTTTAATGCTAAACTTCGTCGCTTCATCCGCTAATGAAAAACACTCTTTATGACAGCACTGGACGCCGCGCAGCAGAATAAATTGCACCACCGTGTCAATGCAGGAACACGTATCGTTTTCCTTATCGCCGGACTGGCTATGTCCGCCTGGGCACCGTTGGTGCCGTTTGCCAGCCAGCGTCTGGCGCTGAGCGGTGCATCGCTCGGAGGATTGCTGCTGTGCCTTGGCATTGGCTCTTTGGCGGCGATGCCAGTTACCGGTGGTTTAATCGCGCGTTTTGGTGGTCGTCGGGTGATGCTGTGCTCCACGCTCGTGGTGTTGGCAGTTCTGCCGCTGCTGGCCACGCTTAATGTGATGTGGCAGATGGCCGCAACGCTGATGGTGTTTGGCGCCGGGCTCGGTATGCTGGACGTCGCCATGAACGTGCAGGCTGTTGAAGTGGAAAAAGCGGCAGATAAACCGATGATGTCGGGTTTCCACGGTTTCTTCAGCCTGGGCGGCATTATTGGCGCGGGCTCCGTCAGCCTGCTGCTTGGCGCGGGTCTGACGCCATTGCAGGCGGTTGGCGTGGTGATGGTGCTGATTGTGTTGCTGCTGCTGTGGAGCCTGCCGACGTTGATGACCGAGCGCCTGCATCAGCCCGATCAACCATGGCTGGTGATCCCGCGCGGCTGGGTCGCCTTCCTCGGCTTGCTGTGCTTTATTCTGTTTCTTGCCGAAGGCGCGGTGCTGGATTGGGGCGCGCTGCTCCTGCTGCAAAGCCCGGAGATGAGCCCTGCGCACGCCGGTTTGGGTTACGCAGTGTTCTCGGTGGCGATGACCATTGGTCGCTTAACCGGCGATAAAGTGATTCAGCGCTTTGGCCGCTATCCGGTGATGTTGACCGGTGCATTGGCTGCGGCAGCGGGGATGACGCTGGCGGTGTTGCTGCCGTGGCCACAAATCGCGCTGCTGGCTTTCCTGCTGGTGGGCTTTGGCCTCGCCAATACGGTGCCGATGTTGTTCAATGCTGCCGGGAATCAACACGATATGCCGTCGAATCTGGCGATTTCGGCCATGACAACGTTAGGCTATGCGGGTATTCTTTCAGGTCCGGCTTTAATCGGATTAATTTCCCAGTGGATCAGCCTGAGTGGCGCATTTTTACTTATCGCTCTGCTGCTGCTGGCCGTCGCGGCCAGTGCCCGACGGGTTGCGCGCTAATTCCATGGTCCTGAGACACTATGCTGCCTTATAAATTTCCTCTGACATCCGGCAATGTAACGCGCTTTTTCGTGGTGTTTAATCTGGTGCTTTTTCTGGCGCTCGGCGCGATGGTGCATAACAGCGTCAATGCCTGGATTACTGAGAAGCGCTATGCGATGACTGATTTGGCGCGCGCCATGCAGAAACGCATCGATGCGTCGCGCTTTGCTACCTGGCAGATCTATGAAAACCTCGCCACCAGCGCCGCCGGTTCGTCGCCGAACAGCAATCTTCAGGAAACCCGCCTGCGCCCGGATGTCTACTATCTGGAAAAAACCCGACGCAAAACGGAAGCGCTGATCTTCGGTTCGCACGACGGCAGCACGCTGGATATGACCATGCGCATGTCCAACTATCTGGATACGCTGTGGGGCGCAGAAAATCCGACCTGGTCGATGTACTTCCTTAATGGTCAGGACAATAGCCTGATCATGATCTCAACGTTGCCGCTGAAAGATATGGCAACGCGCTATAAAGAGAGCGCGATCAATACCATGGTTGATAGCCGCCGCGCGGAGATGTTGCAGCAGGCCAATGCGCTGGATGAACGTGAAAGCTTCTCGCCGCTGCGCCATTTTGCCTGGCAAAACGATCACTACTTTACGCTGCGCACCACCTTTAATCAGCCGGGCCATTTAGCCACGGTGGTGGCGTTCGATCTGCCGGTTAACGATTTGATTCCGCGTAATATGCCGCTGGAGAACTTCCAGTTGCGGCAGGACGCCACGCAAACCTCAACCACCACCAATAGCGACGATACCAGCAGTGAAACCACGCACGTAGCGCTGGTTAATCCCAATCTGGAGATCGCCGCTTCGCTGCCGAGCACCTCATTACAGCTGGTGTATCGCGTGCCGCTCACTAGCCTGGCGCTGGATACGCTGCATAACCTGATGTGGCCGTTGCTGATCAACCTTGTGCTGTTTTTACTTTCGATTGCTGGCATTACGCTGCTGCGTCAGCAATCGCTGCGCCCGAATGAGAACCAAAGCGCCGAGCTCGATTCCCTGCGCATGCTGAACGAAGAGATTGTTGCCAGTTTGCCGGTTGGCCTGCTGGTGTATGACTTCGCCACCAACCGCACGCTGCTCAGCAATAAGATCGCGGAGCATCTGTTGCCGCACCTCAATCTGCAGAAAATCATCAATATGTCCGATCAGCATCAGGGCGTGCTGCAGGCGACCATCAATAATGAAGTGTATGAGATCCGCCACGCGCGCAGCGTGTTATCGCCGCATACGCAGCTGTTTATGATGCGCGATCAGGACCGCGAATTGCTGGTCAATAAGAAGCTGCAGAAGGCGCAGCAGGTGTTAGATCGCAACCACCAGATGCGCCAGCAGCTGATGCATAACCTTGGACACGCACTGAATCGTCCGCTGCAAAGTATGGTCACGCAGCTGGTGCAACTTAGCCAGCGTGATGATGACGAGAGCGTGCTTGATCTGCTCGACGAAAGCCAGGGCCTGGCGCGCCTGGTCGATGACATCGTGCTGCTCAATCGCCTTGAAGCGCATGATTGGTCGCCGGATGCCAGCGTGTTCAATCTGCAGGATATGCTGGATGAGATCGCGCTGGAAAGCCTGCCGCTGTTGCGCCGCAAAGGCCTGGCGCTGGTAATGAACAACCATTTAGCCAACGACGAAATGCGCTTTGGCGATCGTCGTGCGCTGCGCAAAGTGCTGACCACGCTGATGCATTACTCGCTCACCACCACCCGCTGGGGCAAAATTACGCTGGAGATTAAGTCCAGCGAAGAGAAGCCGAATCAGGTGCTGCTGCAACTGGTGGATACCGGCGCCGGCTTGAGCGTCGACGAACTGGCGAATGTCGATTTCCCCTATCTGGGCGAAACCACGCAGGACCGCTTCGGTCAGGCATCTGGCATGGCATTTTTCCTGTGTAAGCAGCTGTGTAAACAGATGGGCGGGCAGCTCGAGATCATCGCCAAACCCGATATCGGTACGCGCTACAATATTCAACTGCCGCTGGCATTAGAAGAACAGCAAGGTGAGCAGGAAGAGAAGCTGCTGGAAGGCGTCACCGCGCTGGTGGATATCGCCGTTGAAGACGTACACAAAATTGTGTGTCGCCACCTGGAAAACTGGGGCGCCAAATGCCTGACTTCGGACGAACGTTTGACCGGTCAGGATCATGATGTGCTGGTGACCGACGATCCCGCGCGCCTGAACGGCTGGGCGCTGTTACTGGCCGGTGACGAGATGGGCCATCACGCGTTGAACGATCGGCAGTTCCGGGTCAACTTCAATCTCAGTAATGCGCTGCTTGATGCGCTACTGGCCCTGATTGAAAAGCAACTTTCTCATGACTTGATGGAGGAGAGTAGCGAAGATGAAGCAGCCACGCCGCTGATGAGCGGAGGCTATTTCCAGCTGTTTACCGAGACAGTACCGCCAGATGTGAAGAGACTGTATACTGAAGCGGCGGAAAAGGATTATCCCTCGCTTGCTCAGACAGCACATCGCCTGAAAGGCGTGTTTGCCATGCTCAATCTGGTGTCAGGTAAACAGCTTTGTGAAGCGTTAGAACAACACATTAAAGTATGTGACGATTTAACCATTAAAAATACCACCAGTGAAATTGACGCTTACGTCAGCCAACTGCTGCAGCAAGGTAACCAATAAGATGAATAACTTGAACGTAATTATTGCCGATGACCATCCGATCGTTTTGTTCGGTATCCGTAAGTCGCTGGAACAGATCGAATGGGTTAACGTTGTAGGTGAGTTTGAAGACTCAACAGCATTAGTAAACAGCTTGCCCAAATTGGACGCCAATGTCCTGATTACCGACCTCTCGATGCCAGGCGAGAAATACGGTGACGGTATCACCCTGATCAAATACATCAAACGTCACTATCCGGATCTCTCGATTATCGTTCTTACCATGAACAATAACCCAGCGATCCTGAGCGCGGTGTTGGATCTGGATATTGAAGGGATTGTCCTGAAACAAGGTGCACCAACCGATCTGCCTAAAGCACTGGCTGCTTTACAGAAAGGTAAAAAATATACGCCGGAAAGCGTGGCAAAACTGCTGGAGCGCATCAGCGCCGGTGGTTACGGTGACAAGCGTTTGTCGCCGAAAGAGAGCGAAGTGCTGCGTCTGTTCGCCGAAGGTTTCCTGGTAACTGAGATTGCCAAGAAGCTGAACCGCAGTATCAAAACCATCAGTAGCCAGAAGAAATCAGCGATGATGAAACTGGGCGTGGAAAACGATATTGCGCTGCTGAACTATCTCTCTTCTGTTAGCGCTACTCAGGTCGACAAAGAGTAATCCTCAACAGGCACAGGCGGCGCTTCGGCTCCGCCTGTTTTTCGCTTTACCCTTCCCTGCCTTTCCTGACGCGTTCCGCGTATACCGCCAGCGTGCTTATCAGTACATCCAGCGTCACGGGTTTCGACAAGCAGTTATCCATTCCTGCTTCCATACAGCGCTGCTTCTCTTCCGCCAATGCATTCGCCGTTACGCCAATCACCGGGAACGTATGTCCTAACTGACGCAGACGTTGTGTCAGGCGATAACCATCCATATTCGGCATATTGACGTCGCTTAGCACAATATCGATGTGGTTGCGGCTCAGCACATTCAGTGCATCCACCCCATCCTGCGCCGTTTTGGTCTGATACCCGACGGTACCCAGCTGCTCTGACAGCAGCATACGGTTGATAGGATGGTCATCCACGATCAGCACGATAATATCTTCAAAGGTCGCCGCCTCTTTTGCTGCCACCAGCTGCAGCGGCGCGGCGGTTTCGCTATTGATGTTGATGCGATAGATGCGGCCCAGTAGCTGTGGCAAATCGTGTAACATCGCGCTGCTTTGAATCCAGCGACCGGGCTCCGTTTCATGCGGCATATCGATGTGCTCACCACAGATGCGAATACGCGCGCGCCCGCTTGGTGCGGGAAGCTCATCATGATCGCTGATGATCACATCATCGCTTGCCGCCTGGCCGTGGTAATAAGCCACCTGAATACCCTGCTGCTGCAGCAAGCGCAGCAGGAAGCTGGCGAGATACTCATTGCGCATATCCAGCCAGATAGCTTTTTCCTGCAAGCCATCCAGCAGCGGTGGCGCCGCGAGTTGACCGGAATAGATGGGAATCCGCACCACAAACTGGCTGCCCATGCCCGGTTCCGAATCAACTTCGATATCACCATCCATCATGTTGATGAGTTTTTCACAGATCGCCAGGCCCAGCCCGGTTCCCTGGAAATTACGCTGCACGCCCGATCCCACCTGGAAGAACGGATCGAACAGACGCGTCACCTCTTTGGCCGGGATGCCTACGCCAGTGTCACGCACGCGGAACGCCAGATAGCCCTCTTTCACGTATGCATGCAGAATGATGCAGCCGGTGTGCGTGAACTTGATGGCATTGTTTAGCAGGTTAGAAATCACCTGCTGCAGACGCATGGCATCGCCATCCATCGTCAGCGGCACATCGTTCTCAATAAACACATACAGCGTCAGCCGCTTGCGTACCACCAATGAGAGATAGTTGCTGGCGATGTGATTGACCACCTCGCGTGGAGAGAACGGATGCGGTTCGATTTTCAGCTGTTCAGATTCGATTTTTGAGAAGTCGAGAATGTCGCTGATGATTTTTAACAGCAGGCTTGACGAGTTATTCATCGCTGTCACCAGCGAATCCACTCCTTTCGGCAACACTTTTGTCTGCAGCAGATCGAGGTTACCGATGATGCCGTACAGCGGGGTACGCAACTCGTGGCTGACGGTGGCAAGGAACATCGATTTCGACTGGCTTGCCTGCTCGGCAGAGTGCGCCATCTCCTGTAGCGATTGCTCCATGCGTACGCGCGCCGAGACATCCACCAGCACGCAAATCGCTACGTTTTCATTACGGTAGCGTGAATGCACGAAGCTAATTTGCAGGTTGGTGTTGCTGCCGGTCAGCACATCAACAAAGTTGACCTGCTGACCGCCGATAATTTCGTTCAGCCGCTGGCGATCTTCCTGCGTTAGCAGCGTCAGATAGTTGTGCGCCAGCTCATTACTCAAAATGTTGGTGCCGTCGCTGGTGCGCAGAATGCAAATTCCTACCGGCGCAGAAGCGACAATCTTGCGGTTAAACTGTTCATGCTCTTCCAACCGATGCGCATTCTCTTCTGCCGGCAGGAACATACGGCGCTCAAATATCCACGCCAGGGTGAATAAAATCACTGCCGTGAAGATGTTAAGCAGCAGCGCGTTAATCAGCATCAGCTTAAGCTGATCCATCAATACGTTGGTCGACAGTGACCACACCACATTGAGATTCGACGGCGGCAACGGTTTTTTCAGCACCAGCTGGCGATAGCTGTCGAGATAGCCAAACCAGGTGTTGTTATCCGGCAGATCGTCCAGCGAATAACCCGGCCCGCCGCGACGCGAGCTGATCAGTGGACGATAGTTTTCATCGGTGATGGTCGCCACCAGCGGTAAACCGCCAGGCTGAATAAACTCATCCAGACGGATATTCTGCTCTACGCCCAGCAGCGCCTGCAGCTTGTTGGCCACATACACCGGCATCACCATATAGAAGTTGCCTACGCCCGGCTGCGCACTGCTGGTAATCCAGTACATTGGTTGGCGGCGCTCTTCTTCATTGCCGTTGCGATAGTGCAGCACGCGCTCGCGCAGCGCTTTCAGACTGCGTTCGCGATCGACCGTATTGTTGCTGCCGATGGTGAAATCTGCCAGACACTGATTTTCGCCACCGATGAAGAACACGCGGTTCAATTCATACGCCGAGGCGAAATTGCTTTTCCAGTAATTGATGTAGTAGCTGAGCGAATCCAGCGAATTGCGCCAGGTGTTGCTCATTGAGGTGCAGTCGCCATCGGAAAATAGCGGCGTGAACTGCGGCAGCGTCCCTTTGCCTGGCGGTAAACCGTTGATCACATCCAGACCGTTAGCGCTGCTGCTCAGGCGATTTTCGGTGATGTATTTCAGTTCGCGCATCACATCCGCCGAGTGGCGTATATACCACTCCATCTGCCCGTAATTGGTGGCAAACTCCTGACGAACCGCGTTTTCTTTCTCATGCAGCACGTTAATGATGTAGAAAGTGGTCAGCAGCGCACCCAGCGCCCAGAGCAGCAACGCCAGCGCACGAAACAGATAGCGCGAAATACGGAGCGTGGTGCGAAAGGAGACGAGATATTTCAAAAGAGACTCACTGGCGGCAAGGGGTTATCAGGATGTTGAAAAACTCTCATACACTAGCTTTATCGGCCCTAAAAAGCCAGTTGGCGTGCGCCGTTAGCGTAAAACTCAGATAAAAAAACGGCAGGTCAATTTACTGACCTGCCGTTTTCAACAACCTTACGGATTACTCTTCGTCGTCCGCTTCCGGCGCTTCGTCATCGCTGTCCACTTCCGGCGCGATATCTTCTTCGCCTTCCGCTACGCTGCCGTCGATGGCGTCGAGTTCTTCCTCTTCCACCGGCTCAGCAACACGTTGCAGACCCACAACGTTTTCATCTTCCGCGGTACGGATCAGAATCACGCCTTGGGTGTTACGGCCAACCACGCTGACTTCCGACACGCGGGTACGCACCAGCGTACCGGCATCGGTGATCATCATAATCTGATCGCCGTCCACCACCTGTACCGCGCCGATAACCGGGCCGTTACGTTCGGTGACTTTAATCGAGATGACGCCCTGCGTCGCACGCGACTTGGTTGGATACTCGCTGTTGGCGGTACGTTTACCGTAACCGTTCTGCGTCACGGTGAGGATCGCGCCCTCTTCACGTGGCACAATCAGCGACACCACTTTGTCGTTGGCGGAGAGCTTGATACCGCGTACGCCAGAGGCCGAACGGCCCATCGCACGTACTGCAGTTTCAGCGAAGCGCACCACTTTACCGGCGGCAGAGAACAGCATCGCTTCGTCGCTACCGTTGGTTAATGCCACACCAATCAGCTCATCATCCTCACGCAGGTTGATGGCGATGATGCCCGCGCTACGCGGACGGCTGAACTCCTGCAGCGCCGTTTTCTTCACGGTACCGCTAGCGGTTGCCATGAAGATGTTGAAGCCTTCCGTGTATTCACGCACCGGCAGGATGGCGGTGATACGTTCGTTGGCTTCCAGCGGCAACAGGTTGACGATTGGGCGACCGCGCGCACCACGGCTGGCTTCCGGCAGCTGATAGACTTTCATCCAGTAGAGACGGCCACGGCTTGAGAAGCACAGAATGGTGTCGTGGGTGTTGGCCACCAGCAGACGATCGATAAAGTCTTCTTCTTTAATACGTGCGGCTGATTTGCCTTTGCCACCGCGGCGCTGGGCTTCGTAGTCGGTCAACGGTTGATATTTGACATAACCCTGATGCGACAGCGTTACCACCACATCTTCCTGATTAATCAGGTCTTCGATGTTGATATCGGCGCTATTAGCGGTGATTTCAGTACGACGTGCGTCGCCGAATTGATCGCGCATCAGCTCCAGCTCTTCACGGATCACTTCCATCAGGCGCTCAGCGCTCTGCAGGATGTAAAGCAGCTCAGCGATCTGATCCAGCAGCTCTTTGTACTCGTCGAGCAGTTTTTCGTGCTCCAGGCCGGTCAGTTTCTGCAGGCGCAGATCCAGAATCGCCTGGGCTTGCTGCTCGGTCAGATAATATTGACCATCGCGGATACCAAACTCGGCTTCCAGCCACTCCGGACGCGCGGCATCGTTACCGGCACGTTCCAGCATGGCGGCAACGTTACCGAGATCCCACGACTGTGCCAGAAGGCCCAGTTTCGCTTCCGCAGGCGTTGGAGCACGACGAATCAGTTCGATAATCGGATCGATGTTCGCCAGCGCAATTGCCAGGCCTTCAAGGATGTGGGCACGATCGCGCGCTTTGCGCAGTTCGAAAATGGTACGGCGCGTCACGACTTCACGACGATGGCGCACGAAGGCTTCAATGATGCCCTTCAGCGTCATGATCTTCGGCTGGCCCTGATGCAGCGCCACCATGTTGATACCGAAAGAGACCTGCAGCTGCGTCAGTGAGTAGAGGTTGTTGAGAACCACTTCACCGACCGCATCGCGTTTGATCTCAATGACAACACGCATGCCGTCTTTGTCAGATTCATCACGCAATGCGCTGATGCCTTCAACACGCTTCTCTTTCACCAGCTCAGCAATCTTCTCGATCAGGCGCGCTTTATTCACCTGATACGGCAGTTCGTGAACGATGATGGTTTCACGGCCGGTCTTGGCATCGGTTTCTACTTCGCCACGTGCGCGGATGTAAATCTTGCCGCGCCCGGTGCGATAAGCCTCTTCGATGCCGCGACGACCATTGATAAACGCCGCCGTCGGGAAGTCTGGCCCGGTGATGTGCTCCATTAAGCCTTCAACGGTGATGTCTTCATCTTCGATGAAAGCCAGACAGCCGTTGATCACTTCCGTGAGGTTGTGAGGCGGAATGTTGGTCGCCATACCTACCGCGATACCGGAAGAACCGTTTACCAGCAGGTTAGGAATTTTGGTTGGCAGGACTTCAGGAATCTGCTCGGTGCCGTCATAGTTCGGCACGAAATCGACGGTTTCCTTTTCCAGGTCAGCCAGCAGCTCCGAGGAGATCTTCGCCATACGCACTTCGGTATAACGCATCGCTGCAGCGGAGTCGCCGTCGACCGAACCAAAGTTACCCTGACCGTCAACCAGCATGTAGCGCAGGGAGAACGGCTGGGCCATACGTACAATACTTTCGTATACCGCGGAATCGCCGTGCGGGTGATATTTACCGATGACGTCACCGACCACACGGGCGGATTTTTTATAGGGTTTATTCCAGTCGTTACCCAGTTCGCTCATGGCAAAAAGCACACGGCGGTGTACCGGCTTCAGACCATCACGCACATCGGGTAAGGCTCGGCCAACAATGACCGACATGGCGTAATCGAGGTAGGAGTTTTTTAACTCTTCTTCGATATTGACCGGTGTAATTTCTCTCGCAAGGTCGCTCATGGAGCCGCTATCCCTCTACATAATCCCGGATTTAAAGGTGCGAAAGTATATCACATCGCTTCCCTTCGGTGAACGTAAACCAGGGCTTAATCCCGCTTTTCCTTCGCCGTCAGAGATGCGCTCACAGCGCTTAAGCGTTTATACTGAGGGAATATTTTGTCTGGAGTAATGATTCAATGAGTGAACAACCGCAGGAAAGCCGCCAGAACGTGGACCACGCCGAGATTGCTAAGTTTGAGGCCGTGGCATCCCGCTGGTGGGATTTAGAAGGTGAATTTAAGCCGTTGCACCGTATCAATCCCCTGCGGCTTGGCTGGATTGCGCAGCACAGCCATGGCCTGTTTGGTAAGAAAGTGCTGGATGTCGGCTGCGGCGGCGGCATTCTGGCTGAAAGCATGGCGCGCGAAGGGGCTGAGGTAACCGGCCTGGATATGGGTGCGGAGCCGCTGGAAGTGGCGCGTTTGCACGCGCTGGAGAGCGGCGTTAGCGTCAATTACGTGCAGCAAACCGTGGAAGACCACGCCACAAGTCACGCCGGTCAATATGATGTGGTGACCTGCATGGAGATGCTGGAGCACGTACCGGATCCGCGTTCCGTGGTATTAGCCTGCGCGCAACTGGTAAAACCGGGTGGTGAAGTGTTCTTCTCCACCATTAACCGTAATCCCAAAGCCTGGCTGCTGGCGGTTTTTGGCGCCGAATACGTGCTGCGCATGGTGCCGCGCGGCACCCATGACGTGAAGAAGTTTATCCGCCCTGCTGAATTGCTGAACTGGGTGGATGAGACGCCACTGCGTGAGAGAAATATGATTGGCCTGCACTACAACCCACTTACCAACCAGTTCCGACTCGGTCGTGGCGTTGATGTAAATTACATGATTCATACCCACCGTCAGGATTAACCAGCCGGGTGCGCATCAGTGCGTACCCTGCGAAAATTCTCGCTGCTATTGTCAGGTCGTCGTATAGGGCGACCTGCTATCCAGATCAATTTCCTTTTAGACGCGCCCCGGCCTTTTTTATAGGCTGAACAAGTCACAAAAAATTCATAAGCAATTTTAGATAAGTTCGCTGCTGGCGGCCTTGTCAGGGCTTTTTTGGCCTAAGAAAATTCCTGAACCGCAGTTGTTGCACAAGAAACACGCGTCCGATCATAAAGTGAAAAAAAAGTGCTTAACGGTTGACACTAAGTGCAGGCCTTGCGGCACGCGGATCCAGGATTTTAGCCAGCCGCTAAGGACGATTTTTTAGTGAAAATCAACTCTTGTTAAGAAGAGATTGCTGACTAGAATACTCACCATATTGTTGTTCAAACTTCCCGCACCCCCTATATATAGTGTTTATCCACAGGCTTACTCACAACGAGCGGCTTGTGCATAGACCTTGTGCATAGATGGGGGATAAATACGTCATTCATGCATGGACAGGTAAAAACGCGACATGAACCAAAGTCTGCTCGTTACTAAACGCGATGGCCGCCAGGAGCGCATTGATCTCGACAAAATTCACCGTGTACTGGATTGGGCAGCCGAAGGGCTGAACAACGTTTCAGTTTCACAGGTTGAACTGCGCTCACACATTCAGTTCTACGATGGCATCAGAACCTCTGATATTCATGAGACCATCATCAAGGCTGCCGCAGACCTGATCTCCCGTGATGCGCCAGATTACCAGTACCTGGCCGCGCGTCTGGCTATCTTCCACCTGCGTAAAAAAGCTTACGGCCAGTTTGAACCGCCGAAGCTGTACGATCAGGTGGTGAAGATGGTTGAGATGGGCAAATATGACCGTCATCTGCTGGAAGATTACAGCACCGAAGAGTTCGAGCAGATGGACGAGTTCATCGACCATTGGCGCGACATGAATTTCTCCTACGCCGCGGTTAAGCAGCTGGAAGGGAAATATCTGGTGCAGAACCGCGTCAGCGGTGAAATCTACGAAAGCGCCCAGTTCCTCTACATTCTGGTGGCGGCTTGCCTGTTCTCGGGCTACCCGCGCGAAACCCGTATGGATTACGTGAAGCGCTTCTATGATGCGATCTCGACGTTCAAGATCTCGTTGCCGACGCCGATCATGTCCGGCGTGCGCACCCCAACCCGTCAGTTCAGCTCTTGCGTGCTGATCGAGTGCGGCGATAGCCTTGACTCTATCAATGCCACCTCCAGCGCCATTGTGAAATACGTTTCACAGCGCGCCGGTATCGGCATCAACGCTGGCCGCATCCGTGCGCTGGGTAGCCCAATCCGCGGCGGCGAAGCGTTCCACACCGGCTGTATTCCGTTCTATAAGCATTTCCAGACTGCAGTGAAGTCCTGCTCGCAGGGCGGCGTGCGTGGCGGTGCCGCTACGCTGTTCTACCCAATGTGGCATCTGGAAGTGGAAAGCCTGCTGGTGCTGAAAAACAACCGTGGCGTTGAAGGCAACCGCGTGCGTCACATGGATTACGGCGTACAGATCAACAAGCTGATGTACACCCGCTTGCTGAAAGGCGAAGACATCACCCTGTTCAGCCCGTCTGACGTGCCTGGCCTGTACGACGCGTTCTTCGCCGATCAGGACGAGTTCGAGCGTCTGTACACCAAATATGAGAAAGACGACAGCATCCGCAAGCAGCGCGTGAAAGCGGTTGAGTTGTTCTCACTGATGATGCAGGAACGTGCTTCAACTGGCCGTATCTACATTCAGAACGTCGATCACTGCAACACCCACAGCCCGTTTGATCCGAGCATCGCGCCGGTTCGTCAGTCGAACCTGTGCCTGGAAATCGCGCTGCCGACCAAACCGCTCAACGATGTAAATGACGAAAGCGGCGAAATCGCCTTGTGTACGCTGTCGGCCTTCAACCTGGGCGCGATTAACAGCCTAGACGATCTGGAAGAGCTGGCGACCCTCGCAGTGCGTGCCCTTGATGCGCTGCTGGATTATCAGGATTACCCCATCCCGGCAGCCCAACGCGGCGCCATGGGCCGTCGTACGCTGGGCATCGGCGTGATCAACTACGCCTACTACCTGGCGAAAAACGGCGTGCGTTATTCTGATGGCAGCGCCAACAATCTGACGCACAAAACCTTCGAAGCGATTCAGTATTACCTGCTGAAAGCCTCGAACGAACTGGCGAAAGAGCAAGGTGCTTGCCCGTGGTTCAAAGAGACCACTTATTCGCAGGGCATTCTGCCAATCGATACCTATAAAAAGGATCTCGATGTGGTGTGCAACGAGCCGCTGCATCTGGATTGGGAAGGTCTGCGTGAGTCGATCACCACGCACGGGCTGCGCAACTCTACGCTCTCTGCGCTGATGCCATCCGAAACCTCTTCACAGATTTCGAACGCGACTAACGGTATCGAACCACCGCGCGGACACATCAGCATCAAAGCATCAAAAGACGGCATTCTGCGTCAGGTGGTGCCAGAGTATGAGCGTCTGAAAGATCAGTACGAACTGCTGTGGGAAATGCCGTCCAACGACGGTTATCTGCAGCTGGTTGGCGTGATGCAGAAGTTTATCGATCAGGCAATTTCGTCGAATACCAACTACGACCCGAGCCGTTTTGCCAATGGCAAAGTGCCGATGAAACAGTTGCTGAAAGATCTGCTGACCGCCTACAAATTTGGCGTGAAAACCCTGTACTACCAAAACACCCGTGATGGTGCGGAAGATGCACAGGACGATCTGGCCCCTTCCATTCAGGATGATGGCTGCGAAAGCGGCGCATGTAAGATCTAATCTCATCTTGTCAGGGCCGGCAACGGTCGGCCCTCTTCACATTTGGACTCAAAATGGCTTACACCACATTCTCGCAGAACAAAAATGACCAGCTAAAAGAGCCGATGTTCTTTGGCCAGTCCGTCAACGTTGCCCGTTTCGATCAGCAGAAATATGACATCTTTGAAAAGCTGATTGAGAAGCAGCTCTCCTTCTTCTGGCGTCCGGAAGAAGTCGACGTGTCGCGCGATCGTATCGATTACCAGGCGCTGCCAGAGCATGAAAAGCACATCTTTATCAGCAACCTGAAGTATCAAACGCTGCTAGATTCGATTCAGGGACGTAGCCCGAACGTGGCGCTGCTGCCGCTGATTTCCATCCCTGAGCTGGAAACCTGGATTGAAACCTGGGCGTTCTCCGAGACCATTCACTCGCGCTCTTACACCCACATCATCCGTAATATCGTGAACGATCCGGCGGTGGTGTTTGACGATATCGTCACCAATGAACAGATTCTGGCGCGCGCGGAAGATATCTCGAAGTACTACGATGACCTGATCGAGATGACCAGCTACTGGCATCTGCTGGGCGAAGGCACGCATCAGGTGAACGGTAAAACCGTCACCGTTAATCTGCGCGATCTGAAAAAACAGCTCTATATCTGCCTGATGAGTGTCAATGCGCTGGAAGCGATTCGCTTCTATGTGAGCTTCGCCTGTTCATTTGCTTTCGCCGAGCGTGAGCTGATGGAAGGTAACGCCAAAATCATTAAGCTGATTGCTCGCGACGAAGCGCTGCACCTGACTGGCACCCAGCATATGTTGAACCTGCTGCGTACCGGTGAAGATGATCCAGAGATGAAAGCGATTGCCGCCGAGTGCCGCGACGAATGTTACGACCTGTTCAAGAAAGCAGCCGAGCAGGAAAAAGAGTGGGCAGAGTATCTGTTCAGCGGCGGTTCGATGATCGGCCTGAATAAAGATATTCTTTGCCAGTACATCGAGTACATCACTAACATCCGTATGCAGGCCGTTGGCCTGGACCTGCCGTTCCAGACGCGTTCGAACCCCATTCCATGGATCAATTCATGGCTGGTATCGGACAACGTGCAGGTTGCACCGCAGGAAGTCGAAGTGAGCTCGTATTTGGTCGGTCAGATTGATTCTGAAGTAGGCGAAGACGATTTCGACGGTTTCCAGCTGTAATTATGAGTCGTTCTGTTGTTATTCTGCGCAGCTCCGGCTCCCGGCTGGAGTGCGCAGAAGATCACCCTAATCTGCTGGCCACGCTGGAAGCGAATAATCTTTGCGTGGAGTTTCAGTGTCGTGAAGGCTATTGCGGTTCTTGCCGCCTGCGCTTGCTGAAAGGCGAAGTGGATTATGCGGAGACCCCGTTGGCGTTTGTGCAGCAAGGCGAGATTTTGCCGTGCTGCTGTCGCGCTAAAGGGGAGATTGAGATCGAGTTTTGAGTTGTTGGTCGCCATGAATGGCGACCCTTCGAATCAACGTTTCACTGTTTCCAGCACATCAATCCAGCCGTGTCCGGTGCTGACTTCGCTGCCGTGCAGCCAGCGACGCAGCATATTCATCGCCATCATCGCCACCACTTTTTGTCGCGTCTCTGCGTTATGACGACCATGCATGAACTTGACGCGTTGGCCCCAGCTCGCTTCCGGCGTGTGCAGTGCGATTGACACTTCACCCTCTTCCAGATTTCCGACAGATAACGCCAGCGCGCAACCCTGTTGCTGCGCCCAATCACGTGTGCGCGCAACTTGCGATTCCAGATCTTCATCCTGAGCTGGCAGGATCTCCGCCTTGCTGAGCGCTACGTCCGCGGCCGCCAATTGCCAGTGAAGTAAACCTGCGGTGAACTGCTCGCTCAGCGCCAGACGGAAGCCACGATCCTGCAGTTCGCGCGCCAGCAGCGCCGGCAAACCTTCGGTGCCCTCAAAGATAGTGCATTCAGCCAGCAACAGTTTTACCTGCTGCCACACCTGCTCCATCGCCACGCGCTGATCGGCTGGCCCGGTGAGTTTGATCTCGATAATCGGCATTGATGAGCGATACCCCATCACCACACCTTCCGGCAGCGGTAATGGCTCGAGCTCGGCGGCAATGTCACTTTCTCCGCGCCCAAAAGTGGTGAGGCGTAAACACAGCGGCGGCTCAGGCAACGCAAAGCGCGCTTTGAGACGCGGAATGATCTCCTGCTCGACCATCACCTTAAATTCCGACGGTACACCCGGCGTGAAGAAAATCCAGCAGCGATTGAGCTGCAATGCAAAGCCACATGCGGTGCCGACCGGGTTATCCAGCATCTCAGCATTTGCCGGAATTTCTGCCTGCTTGCGATTGCTCGGCGCCATAACGCGTCCGCGACTGGCAAACCAGGCTTCCATTTTCTCCAGCCAGGCTTGTTGAATCACTAATTCACTACCGCTGGCGGTGGCGGCGGCCTGTGCGCTGAGATCGTCGCTGGTCGGCCCTAAACCGCCATTGACAATCAGCACGTCGGCAATCTGGCTGCGGCTTTGCAGCGCTTCGATCAGCGACGTCATCGCATCACCGACGGTGCTGCGGCTGGTCATCGGTAATCCGTGCTGGAACAGCACATCGGCTAACCATGCGGCGTTGGTATCAACTATTTGCCCATGTAACACTTCATCGCCCGTTGAGAGCATTTCTACACGTATCACGTTGCGTTCTCCTTATCCCTGTCGCTTTACTGTAGGAAGCGCGCAGGCGAAACACAATCGCGGATGATGCGAAAAGAGGATTTGGTAGGGAATGGGGTCAGGAAGAGCAGAAATCGGGCGCGAAGCGAGTCGCGCCCGGCAGAACTTAGCGTCGTGCCAGCAGTAAACCGACAAACAGGCCAGCGGCGGCACCGATGCCAATCCCCTGCCACGGTTTTTCATGCACATAATCATCGGCGCGATAGGCCGCATTTTTGGCACGATAGTAATAGCTGTCTGACGCCTGGCTAACGCGTGATTTCACGTCTTCCAGCGCTTGTTCAGCTTTGAGTTTCAGTTCGATGTATTTCTGATCGGCCGGGTCACCCGAAGCGCGTAATACTTCTTCCAGCGTTTCGGTTAGCAGCGCCAGATCGTCGTCAAGGCGGGTTTCAAATTGGTCTGATGATGACACTATGTAGTTCCTCCATGTTCCTAACTCGTTGTGGTTTAACTATAGTCCTAAATTCCATTTTTGCTGGCGGCAAGCCTCCAGGAATTTACCGAGTTTCACCGCTCTCAATGCAAAGTTATGTTATCAGCGGCGTAGCGGCGCGAAATCTGCTTCGCTTATTTGATTAATCTGATAAATTTTCCGCAGACTGAATTTTTTAATTTCGCGACTGTCGTAACCCCCTGTAGCCTGACGCTCAGCGTCACACATGTGTGAAGCACGCACGACAGCCACAATACACCCGAGCAGCTAAGGATTAGATTTCCGGCATGAATCGTAGAAAATTTATGAAAGCGTCCATGGCCCTCTCCGCCGTTAGCGGCATGACGGGCCTCTCCACGCTGTTTGCACAATCCGCCTGGGCCGATGAGGGTATCGCCGACGGTACCGCAGTTCGCTTCGATTTCGATTCCCTGAAAAAGAAAGCCTCCGCTTTGGCAAAACAGCCCTGGGGCGGCGCACCCGGCCCCCTGCCCGACACGCTGGCCAATCTGACTCCTCAGGCCTATAACGAAATTCAGTACGACGCCAATCACTCATTGTGGAACAACATCGCCGATCGCGAGCTTGATGTGCAGTTCTTCCACGTGGGGATGGGTTTCAAACGCCGCATCCGCATGTTCTCGGTGGATGCTGACAGCCGTGAAGCGCGCGAGATTCACTTCCGCCCGGAGCTGTTCAACTATCACAATGCCAACGTTGATACCAAACAGCTGGTCGGTAAAACCGATCTCGGCTTCGCCGGTTTCCGTGCGTTCAAAAAGCCAGAGCTGGCACGTCGCGATATCGTCTCGTTCCTGGGCGCCAGCTATTTCCGTGCGGTAGATGAGACGTTCCAGTACGGCTTGTCGGCACGCGGCGTGGCGGTCAACACCTTCAGCAACGGCAAAGAGGAGTTCCCGGACTTCACTGCCTTCTGGTTCGAAACGCCAAAAGCCGATGACACCACATTTGTCGTGTATGCGCTGCTGGACGGCGCCAGCATCACCGGTGCCTACAAGTTCACCATTCACTGCGAAGAGAAACGCGTGGTAATGGATGTAGAAAACCACCTGTTTGCCCGTAATGAAATCCGCCAGCTCGGCATCGCGCCAATGACCAGCATGTTCAGCTGCGGCACCAATGAGCGCCGCATGTGCAACACTTACCATCCGCAAATTCACGACTCCGATCGTTTGGCGATGTGGACCGGTGAAGGTGAATGGATTGCGCGCCCGCTCAATAACCCGCAGCGCTTGCAGTTCAACGCCTATCAAGACGAGAACCCGCGTGGATTCGGCCTGCTGCAGCTCGATCATGACTTCAAGAATTATCAGGATGTGATTGGCTGGTACGACAAACGTCCAAGTCTGTGGGTGGAACCGATTGGCAAATGGGGCAAAGGCGCCATTAATGTGATGGAGATTCCTACCACCGGTGAAACGCTGGATAACATCGTCTGCTTCTGGCAGCCGTCAGAACCGGTGAAAGCCGGCAGCGAGTTCAACTTCCAGTACAAACTCTACTGGAGCCAGTTGCCGCCAGTGCGCAGTGGTTTAGCACGTGTCGATGCAACACGCACCGGAATTGGTGGCTTCCCGGAAGGTTGGGCGCCTGGCGAACACTTCCCGGATACGTGGTGCCGTCGCTTTGCCATTGATTTTGTCGGTGGCGATCTGAAAGCCGCTGCACCGAAAGGCATTGAGCCGGTGATTACCGTTTCTGACGGCACCTTCAAGCAGGTGGAGATTCTCTACGTCGAGCCGCTGAACGGTTACCGCATCCTGTTTGACTGGTATCCAAACAGCGATTCAACTAAACCGGTTGATATGCGCCTGTTCCTGCGTACTAAAGATGAGACGCTGAGTGAAACCTGGCTTTATCAGTACTTCCCGCCACCGCCGGATCAACGTAAGTATGTTGACGACCGGCAGATGACGCCGGGCTGATGATAACGGCGAGGAGCGATCCTCGCCGTTATGCTTTCTGCATGCCGATGTGCGGAATATCATCTTCCATGTATACGTCAGTAACCGCTTTAAAGCCCAACCGACCGTAAAAACCTTCCAGATGCGCCTGCGCTGAGAGATAAATCGCGCGCTGTGGCCAATTCTTTTCGCAGCTCTCCAGCGCCTTCTCCATCAAACGGTATCCCAGCTTTAAACCGCGAGCCTCTTCAGAGACGATGACGCGTCCTATCAGCACAGGCGCAGACTCTAACGCTGGCGTCAGTACGCGCGCATAGGCCAGCAGTTTGCCGTCGAGAAATCCGAGAATATGGCGGTTATCGGCAGCCAAATCCTGTCCATCAATATCCTGATAGGGGCAGTTTTGCTCCACGATGAAGACGTGATTGCGCAGCGCCAACAGGGTATAGAGTTGTTTTGCCGTCAGTTCACTGTGATGGCAATCAAGCCAAAGCATTTCCATGGTGCTTCCTTGTCTGAGCGAAAAAAGTGAATTCCGCCAGCGTATCACAGCAGCCTAAGTAAACGCAGTGCCTGCCGCGAGTTCGTACGACCAACGTGACGCACCCTGCACTGTTATTTCACAATGCTGCGTGATGGCGTCCGCTTTTGCTGCCAAAGCTCATGGCGCAATTTAACACCTTGCCATAACCGGAGCGGCCACAGCTGGCTCGACTGGGGTTCAATCACGCGTTTTAACAACCAGACATAATCCAGCGCCAATCCTGGCGTCCACGTCATCTCTTCTGCCCTGCCGCGGATGACGCCAAGTAACCAGAAATTCGGATCGATAAACAAGCGCAGACCGGCAAAAGGTTGCTGCGCCAGAATCCCTTCTATCGCCACATCCAACGCCTGAATCATGGTGGATGAGCAGTTACGTGCCGTGAGGTTATAAGTATTGTCAGTACGATAGCTGCGCCAGTAATTTTCCAGCGCTACCCGATTGTAGCGTTGAAAAATGATCTGTTTATCAGGCGCACACCAATCTGCCACTTCCTCCGCCAGCGACGGCAAGAAGCGCCCGGCAACATCATTACTTTCCCCCGAACGGAGAATGGCGCGGAAATTACCCGAATCGCGATCGATGTTGTCCAGCGGATAGTGACTGATATAGAGATCGCTGCCGACTTCGAGCGCCGCGTGCCCGGTCGACACCACGCCATTGTTATCGACCGCTGCAATATAGCGATTGATCAACGGATAGCGTTCGCGCACCACACAGGCGCCAACCGGCGTCCAGATATACACGGTCAACGGGGCCGCGGCCAACTCCGCCGGAAAGGGAGGATGCGCATAGCGGCTACTGTGCCAGCGGCGTAATCCTGCCGCCTTGAACAGCGGCAACGCGGTTACCGAGCTATTGTCGGTTAATAGATGCGCCTGACGCGCCATGAGGAGCAGATTGGTGCCGATACTCAGTAGCAACAGTGCGAAACAGAGCGGCACCGCAATGTGATGATGAAACGGCCAGTTGCTGATGATCACAATACTCAGACCGAGCTCGACGATGCCGGTGAAGCAGTGCTTGCGCCAACGTACGCCGCGTAATACCCACGCCGCCGAGATGCGAAACAGGCCATCGAACAGGAACATCAATCCAAATAACACCGCTGATACGTCGTTATTGTCTGCAGGAATGTTGAATATCAGGAAGGCGATGAAGAGAAAACCCAGCGCTTTCAGCAGCGTTAACCAGTCAATGCGTAGCTCTTTGCTGATGGCGAAGAACAGTTGCACCGCACCTTCCACGACGAACAGGATGGCGAGCATATCCAGCGGTACCGACAACACGCCATCGCTGCCAATATCATAAAGAATCATTGCGGAGAGCAGGATTAACGCGATGCCACCCAGCGCGAGCCAATACCAGCGTCGACGCAATATCTGCGCGCCGGTAAGCAGGAAGATCAATTTGATCATGTCGCCTCTGCGGAGGAATTAACACTGCTTAAAAATTAGCAACGTCAGCAGGGATTGTCAGATTTCAGGCAAAAAAAATCAGGCCCGCAGGCCTGATTCAGTGATGACATGGGTTTGGCTTACATCAATGGCTGAGCCATCTGCACCAGCGTGATCAGCGGCTGCGGATAAACACCGAGCAGCAGTACCAGAATCGCAGAGATCAGCACCACAACACCACCCGCCGTAAACGCCCAGTTGGCTTGGGTGTCGCGGTTATGCAGTTCTGGCGGACTCAGATACAAGCTCACCGTTACGCGCAGATAATAGTAAAGACCAATCGCACTACCGGCTACCACGGCACCACTCAACCACCACAGATGTGCGTTCACACTTGAAGCGATCACGTAGAATTTACCGATGAAGCCGAGCGTCATCGGGATACCCGCCAGTGACAACATCATCACCGTCATTACTGCTGACAGAATCGGACGATGCCAGAACAGGCCACGATAAGAGTAGAGCGTATCGGCATCCGGACCACGATATGGGCTCGACATCAGGCTAACCACACCGAACGCACCAAGGCTGCTGAACAGATAACCAGCCAGATAAACACCGGCGGTTTCTAGCGACAGTTGATGCGTTTTCACCGCAATCAGCGCTACCAGTAAATATCCCAGATGCGCAATGGAGGAGTAACCCAGCAGACGCTTGATGTTGCTCTGAGAAATCGCCATCAGGTTACCGAACAGAATCGACGCGAAGGCAATGATACCCAGCACGGTTCGAACGGCTTCGCTGTCAGTGACTGGCGCGTACATGAATAGACGCATAATCACGGCGAAAATCGCAATCTTACTGGCGGTGGCGAGGAAGGTTGAAACCGGCGCAGGCGCACCCTGATAAACGTCTGGCGTCCACAGGTGGAACGGCACCAGCGACAGTTTAAAGCCCAGACCGATAATCATCATGCCCAGACCCAGCAGCAGCAGCGGCTCCTGAATCATGCTATCGCTCAGGCTTTTGCCCAACTGCACAAAGCTCAGGCTGCCGGAGTCTGCATAAATCAGGGCGATACCGAACAGCAGGAAGGATGACGCTGCAGCTGACAGAATGGTGTATTTCAGTGACGCTTCCAGCGAACGTTTCTGGCGGAAGGCGTAACCAATCAAACCAAACAGCGGCAGAGAGAGCAGTTCGATGCCGATGAACAACGCCGCCAGATGGTTAGCGCTCGCCAGCACAATACCACCGAGAGCCGCAATCAGCACCAGCAGATAGAACTCATCTTTGTTGTCTGGGAAACCGGCCAACCATGGATAAGCAAAGGTGCAGGTGGCCAGGCTCGCTAACACCACCAGCGCGGTGTAGAACATCGAATAGCCATCAACACGCAGCAGCGGCGTGACATCCATCGCCCCCGCCTGGCCGACAAACCACAGAGAAAACAGCGCAATGTTAAGTCCGATCACGGTCAGCGTGGCATTAACAAAGTGATTGCGTCGCCACGCAATGGATAGCATCACCACCACCACCGTCAATCCGACGATCAACAGCGGCAGTAACGCGATCAGATGTTGAGGAGTTATTGTCATGGCGAATTACGGCCTTGTAGTTGAAATTGAAGCGGTAAACCACTGCTGAATATTGCTCATCGCAGCATGGGATGTGTCGAGGATTGGCTGCGGATAAATCCCCAGCAGCACCAGCAACACCACCAATACGCCGATAGTCATGAACTCACGCGGTGACATGCCTGGCAGCGGATCTTTTGACTTCGCTTCGCCGAAGTAAGCGCGCTGCATCATGATCAGCGAGTAAACCGACGCAAACACCAGACCAAAAGTCGCAATGACGATAATCACCGGCACCACCTGGAAACTGCCGGTCAGAATCATAAATTCGCCGACAAAGTTACCGGTGCCCGGCATACCGAGGTTTGCAACCGCGAAGAACAGCGACAGACCCGGAATCCATTTAATCCGCGACCACAAACCGCCCATCTGACGCAGGTCGCGCGTATGCAGACGCTCATACAGCTGACCACACAGAATGAACAGTGCTGCTGCCGAAAGGCCGTGCGCAATCATCTGAATTACCGCGCCCTGGAAGGCCAGCTGGCTGCCGGTGTAGATGGCGATCAGTACGAAGCCCATGTGCGAAACGGAGGTGTAAGCAATCAGGCGTTTGATATCGGTTTGCGAGAAAGCCATCCACGCACCGTAGAAGATGCCGAGGATACCGAGCCACATCGCAATCGGAGCAAACTCCGCAGACGCATTTGGGAACAGCGGCAAGCTGAAGCGCAGCAGACCATAGGCCGCGGTTTTCAACAGAATACCGGCGAGGTCAACCGAACCCGCGGTAGGTGCCTGGCTGTGTGCGTCGGGCAACCAACCGTGCAGTGGCACTACCGGCATTTTCACCGCAAAGGCGATGAAGAAGCCCAGCATCAGCAGATACTCAACGGTGTGCGACATCGGGGTTTTCAGCAGCTCTTCATAGCTGAAGGTCCAGACGCCGGTTGCGTTGTAGTGCACAAAGACCAGCGCCAGAATCGACACCAACATAATCAGACCGGAAGCCTGGGTATAGATGAAGAACTTGGTCGCCGCACTAATGCGTGTTTTACCGTCTGATGCTTTATGACCCCAAAGTGCGATGAGGAAGTACATCGGCACCAGCATCATTTCCCAGAAGAAGAAGAACAGGAACATGTCGATGGAGAGGAACACGCCAATCACACCACCAAGAATCCACATCAGGTTGAGGTGGAAGAAGCCCTGATACTTCTCAATTTCATTCCAGGAACATAGCACTGCCATCAGGCCGAGCAGACCGGTTAGCACCACCATCAGCAGCGACAGACCATCAATCGCCAGATGGAAGTTGATACCAAAACGCGGAATCCACGGTACCGAGAACGTCGATTGCCATTGCGGAATGCCCGCAGCCTGCGTCAGTGAATAGCCTCCCTGCAACCACAGTTGCAGGCCAAGCGCCAGCGTCAGGCCCATGGTGATCATGGCAATCCATCGCGGAACTTTTGCGCCAAGACGCTCCGCAAGCCAGCAGAGCAAGCCACCGACAAAAGGTATGATTATTAGCCAAGGTAATAACACGGCATACTTCCCTTTTTTCAGCCTGATTTCGAGCTATCTTACTTGCCATTTTCGTTCCCGGCAGTGCCCGCAATCCTCACGTACCTAAGTACGCTCCGGTTGCTGTGCGCTGGCGGTAACGAAACTGGCTGCGCCGATTACGCTTCGTCATTCAGGCAACTTTTACATTCGCTACTGGGGTGAGAAAACTTACCCGCCCCGCTCATCAATCTTTAAATCACCAGCAGCAGCGCCAGCACCACCACGGCGCCAACGCTCATCGAGGCCACGTACCAGCGCAGATAACCGTTCTCACTCACTACCAACCCTTTATTACCAATACGCGACAGCAGCGCAGGCAGGTTCATCAGTGAATTAAGCGGGTCGCGCTTCAGCAGCCAGGCAATGCCGAGATAAGGTTTCACGAACACCTTGTCATACAGCCAATCGAAGCCCCAGGCCGCGAACCACCAGGTGCCAAAGAAACGACCCGGCGCGCTGTTGGCGATGCTGGTAACCAGCTGACGTTTACCCAGCCACAGCGCTGCAGCAATCAGGATTCCGACGATTGCCACTACGCCTGAGGTGATTTCCAGCATCACTTTGCCGCCTTCACCAAATTCGTTCTGCGGCAAGACGCCCGCCAGCGGTGGAGTAATCAGCGCACCAATAAAGGTGGAGAGCACCATCAGCACAATCAGCGGCAGATGATGAGTAATGCCTTTGCCAGCGTGAGCATGAATTTTCTCTTCACCGTGGAACACGATGAAGATCATGCGGAAGGTGTAGATTGAGGTGAGGAATGCACCCACCAGACCCGCAACCATCAGATTGATGTGACCATTCGCCAGCGCACCAAACAGGATTTCATCTTTACTGTAGAAACCTGCGGTAATCAGCGGCAGTGCCGCTAGCGCAGCGCCACCCACCAGGAAGCAGACATAAACCAGTGGGATGCTCTTACGCAGGCCGCCCATCTTGAAGATGTTTTGCTCATGGTGGCAGGCAAGAATGACCGAGCCTGAAGAGAGGAACAGCAAGGCTTTAAAGAATGCATGCGTCATCAGGTGGAAAATCGCCGCGTCCCATGCCTGCACGCCAAGCGCGAGGAACATATAACCAATCTGACTCATGGTGGAGTAAGCCAGCACGCGTTTGATGTCGGTTTGCACCAGCGCAGCAAAACCTGCCAGCACCAAGGTAATCGCACCAATGATTCCGACCAGGTGCAACACTTCCGGCGTTAACAGGAACAGACCGTGGGTACGTGCAATCAGGTAGACACCGGCGGTTACCATGGTGGCGGCGTGAATCAGCGCCGAAACCGGGGTTGGACCCGCCATCGCATCCGCCAGCCACGTTTGTAACGGCAGCTGTGCAGATTTACCCACCGCGCCACCCAACAGCATCAGGGTTGCCCACTGCAGCATATGGTTGTCAGCAGCAAAGTGCGCTGGTGCCAGCTCAACCAGTTCGCGGAAGTTCAGCGTACCCAGTTCGTTGTAAAGGATGAACAAGGCGAAAGCGAGGAACACATCACCGACACGGGTGATGATAAAGGCTTTCATCGCCGCTTTGCCGTTCTCTGGATTGCTGTAGTAGAAGCCAATCAGCAGATAAGAACACAGGCCCACACCTTCCCAACCGAGATACATCAGCATCAGGTTATCGGCCAGTACTAACACCACCATGCTCGCAATAAACAGGTTGGTGTAAGCGAAGAAGCGCGAATAACCTTCTTCACCACGCATGTACCATGAAGCGAACATGTGGATGAAGAATCCGACACCGGTAACGACTGACAGCATGGTCAGCGATAAGCCGTCCAGCACCAGATTTACTTTGATGTCAAAATTGCCAACGTGAATCCAGGTCCACAGCGCTTGTGTAAACGGCTGCTGTCCCTGATTGAAGAAGTCAAAACCGGCATAAATAGTGGTCAATGCTGCCAGACCAACCGATCCCATTCCGATTGCAGCCGACAGGTTCTCCGACCAGCGACCGCGTGAAAACGCTAATAGCAGAAAGCCAATCAGCGGAAATAATACGGTTAAATAGAGAAGATTCATCCGCGCATCTCGCTCACTGTGTCAATGTTCAGCGTCTGACGACGACGATAAAGCTGGAGCAACAGCGCCAGACCAATACTCGCTTCCGCCGCCGCAAGGCTGATTGCCAGAATGTACATCACCTGGCCGTCAGCTTGTCCCCAATAGCTGCCTGCAACCACCAGCGCTAACGCCGAGGCATTGATCATAATTTCCAGACCAATCAGCATAAACAGGATGTTACGACGCAGCACCACCGAGGTCAGGCCGAGAACAAACAGCACAGCGGCCAGCATTAGACCGTGTTGTAACGGGATCATGCGTGATCCTCCTTATTTGCTTGCGCATCCGCTTGACGATTGCTCAGCACTTCGCCGTGACGCTCTTCACGTCCAATATGGAAGGCCACTACCAGACCGGCGAGCAGCAGCATTGATGCCAGCTCAACAGCCAGAACATAAGGACCAAACAAGCTGATACCGACCGCTTTGGCGTCGATGACGGTGCCATCAATGCCCTGATCCTGTGCAGTGCTAATGGCATAAATCATTACCGCCAGCAGCAGTAACGAGACGATGCCGGGACCAATCCACAGTGAAGGCTTCAGCCACTCGCGCTCTTGATCCTGCTGGGTTTTGCCCAGGTTCAGCATCATCACCACGAAGACGAACAGCACCATGATAGCGCCGGCGTAAACGATGATTTCCAGGGCACCCGCAAAGTAGGCGCCCATTGAGAAGAACACGCCGGCAATCGACAGCAGCGAAACAATCAGGTACAGCAGCGCATGTACCGGATTGGTGTGAGTGATAACGCGCAACGTCGTCAACACCGCGACCAGTCCGCAAAGATAAAACGCAAATTCCATACCTGGCTCCTTAAGGTAACAGCCCTTTGACGTCGATCGGCTTGGCTTCGTTTTCCGCTTCGCCCTTCTCTTTTCCGTCGATCGCCATACCAGCCATACGATAGAAGTTGTATTCCGGGTACTTACCCGGACCGGAAATCAGCAGGTCTTCCTTCTCATACACCAGATCCTGACGCTTAAACTCACCCAATTCAAAATCGGGCGTCAGCTGGATCGCGGTGGTTGGGCACGCTTCTTCGCACAGACCACAGAAGATGCAGCGTGAGAAGTTGATGCGGAAAAACTCTGGATACCAGCGTCCATCCTGCGTTTCAGCTTTCTGCAGCGAGATACAGCCGACAGGGCACGCTACCGCACACAAGTTACAGGCAACGCAGCGCTCTGCACCGTCCGGATCGCGCGTCAGCACAATACGTCCACGGTAACGCGGCGGCAGATAAACCGGCTCTTCCGGATACATTTGGGTTTCGCGCTTGGCGAAGGCATGCATGCCTATCATCCAGATACTGCGCACTGTCGTGCCGAAGCCAACGACAATATCTTTTAAAGTCATTTCATTGTCCCTTACTGCGCGGTGGACAGAATCACTGCGGCGGTCGCCAGCAGGTTCAACAGCGTCAACGGCAGACACACTTTCCAGCCGAACGACAGCACCTGGTCATAGCGTGGACGCGGCAGCGCAGCACGAATCAGGATAAACATCACCATAAAGAACGCTGTTTTCAAAGCGAACCAGATGAATGGCGGCAGGAACGGACCGTGCCAGCCACCGAAGAACAGCGTGACAATCAGCGCTGATACAGTAGTGATCGCCACGTATTCACCGACGAAGAACAGGCCGAATTTCATACCGGCATATTCAATGTGGTAACCATCCGCCAACTCCTGCTCCGCTTCTGGTTGGTCAAACGGGTGGCGGTGGCAGACCGCAACGCCGGCGATGCAGAAGGTGAGGAAGCCGAAGAACTGCGGAATGATGTTCCACAGATGCGCCTGACTTTCGACGATGGCATTCATATTGAATGAACCGGCTTGCGCCACAACACCCATCAGCGACAGACCAAGGAACACTTCGTAGCTCAGCGTCTGCGCCGAGGCACGCATCGCACCCAGCAGCGAGTATTTGTTATTACTCGACCAGCCAGCGAACAGCACCGCATAGACCGCCAGACCCGCCATCATCAGGAAGAACAGCAAACCGATGTTCAGGTCGGTGACCATCCACGTTGGCGAAACCGGTACAATGGCAAAGGCCAGCAGCAGCGATACAAAGGCGATAACCGGTGCCAGTGTAAAGATGAAGCGGTCGGTAAACGGCGGAACCCAGTCCTCTTTAAAGAACATTTTGATCATATCTGCAGCCAGCTGCAGCGATCCGCCCCACCCTACACGGTTCGGTCCGTAGCGGTTTTGCCACAAGCCGAGCAGACGACGCTCGGCGAAACTCATGAAAGCACCGCAACCCACCACGACCAACAGGATGACCAGCGCTTTGCCAATGTTGATCAGGATTTCAATAACGTCCGGTGTCAGCCAACTCATTGCGCGGCCTCCTGCAGTTTGTCAATTTGCGCACCTGAGAGGAACGGCGGCACACCTGGCATACCGAGCGGTAAACCCACCTGCCCCGCTTGCAGCGACGCAGAGAAACGTACCGGCAAACGTAACGTTTCTCCGGCACAGACCAGCTCGACAGAGGAACCGTTGTTAACGCCCAGTTTCTCAGCATCAGCCGGGTTAATCACCAGCGTGGCCGGTGACATGCGTTTCTGGAAGGTGGTTGAGCGCTGCGTCATCTCTTCACTGCCAAACAGCTGGTAGTAAGGAGCGACACGCCACTGGCTGCCCTCAACGAAGCTTTCCGGAATCGCAGTAAACCACGGCAAAGAGCGATCGCTGGCTTCAAACAGACGTACGCCTGGATCGCCATGACGCAGTTTGCCGCCGACTTCCGCCTGGAACTTGTTCCATGCTTGCGGTGAGTTCCAGCCCGGCGCCCAGGCAAATGGAATCTGCGAACGAGGTGCACTTGGTTGGTTGTTACCTTCCATCGAGAAGGCAAACATGGTGTCTTTATCCTGCGGCTGGCGCGGTTCATGCACGCTGATGTTGGCACGCATCGCGGTACGGCCACTGTTACGATGCGGGGAACGCGCCAATTTTTGACCACGGATACGGAAGCTTGCGTCTGGCGCGGCATCTTTAATGCCTTTCAGCTGTGGCAGCGCCGCAACGGTGGCATCAATCACGTGATCGAGCTGTGTCCAGTCAATGTGACGGCTTTCAACCGCGCTGTGCAGCGAGCGCAACCAGCGCCAGCTTTCCAGCATCACGACGCTGTCATCGTAATAAGACGGATCGTAAACCTGGAAGAAGCGCTGAGCACGACCTTCATGGTTGATAGATGTACCATCGCTTTCGGCGAAGCTGGCGGTAGAGAGCACCAAACCGGCTTTTTCCAGCGTTGCGGTACGCTGATGATCAACCACAATCACGTTAGCGGTGGTATCTAGCGCCGCATCTACGTCGGCCTTTGGCGCATGACGATAGAGATCGTTTTCCAGCACCACCAGCGCATCGGCTTCGCCTTTGCTCAGCTGTTCCAGTGCGCTATCCAGCGACTGACCGCCCATCAGGCCCAGGCCGAAGCTGTTCGCCGCACCGGCTAGCAAAGTAATGCCGACATCGGCTCCGCGCGCTTTCAAGGCTTTCGCCACGTTCGCGGCGGCTTCAATCATCGCGATGCTACCGGAATGCGTACCGGAGATGATCAGCGGTTTTTTCGCCCCCGCCAGAGCCTGAACCACGACATCTAATTTGCCGTTCAGTTTGCTGTCGAAGCCGCTTACCGCTGGTGCGCTCTCATCCAACGCATTGGCGATGGCAAAGCCGAGACGTGCCTGATCTTCAACCGGTGCGCGATAGCTCCATGCCGCGATATCATCCAGTCGGGTTTCGTCAACGTTGGTCACGAACAGCGGATGTTTGGCATGCTGACCGATATTGAGGATTGCCGCGATTTGCCAGTCAGCCACTTTCTGTGCGGCTGCCATCTCACGTGCTTTACCTTTTACCGCCTGACGTACAGACAGCGCTACGCGCGCGCCAACCTGAGTCAAATCTTCACCCAGCACCAGCACCGCATCATAGCTTTCGATTTCGCGCAGTGATGGCGTGTAAACGCCGCCGTCCTGCAGCACTTTCAACATCAGTTCCACGCGCGCCTGCTCACTTGCTGGCATACCGGTGGAGAAGTTTTCTGCGCCAACCAGCTCACGCAACGCGAAGTTGCTTTCAATGCTGGCGCGCGGAGAGCCGATACCGATCACTTTTTTCGCCCGACGCAGCACATCCGCCGCCGCATTCACCGCTTGTTCAGCATTCAGGCTGACCCAATCATTACCGCGTTGCTGTACCGGATGACGTGGACGATCTTTGCGATTGACGTAGCCATAACCAAAACGACCGCGATCGCAGAGAAAATAGTGGTTTACGCTGCCGTTGTAACGGTTTTCAATCCGACGCAATTCACCATAACGCTCGCCTGGGCTGGTATTACAACCCACGCTGCACTGCTGACAGATGCTTGGCGCGAACTGCATATCCCATTTACGGTTATAGCGCTCAGAGTGCGTTTTATCGGTGAATACGCCGGTCGGACAGATTTCCACCAGGTTGCCGGAGAATTCGCTTTCCAGCGTGCCATCTTCCGGACGACCAAAGTAGACGTTGTCATGAGCGCCATAGACGCCGAGATCTTTGCCGTCAGCATAATCTTTGTAGTAACGCACGCAACGATAACAGGCGATGCAGCGGTTCATTTCGTGTGAAATAAACGGGCCGAGGTCCTGATTCTGGTGGGTGCGCTTGGTGAAGCGGTAGCGACGGAAGCTGTGTCCGGTCATTACCGTCATATCTTGCAGGTGGCAGTTACCGCCCTCTTCGCACACTGGACAGTCGTGCGGATGGTTGGTCATCAGCCATTCCACCACGCTTTCACGAAACTCTTTCGCTTCGCCATCGTCGATGGAAATAAAGGTGCCGTCTGACGCTGGCGTCATGCAGGACATGACGAGGCGACCGCGGGTATCTTCGGCATTCTGGAATTGCTTCACCGCGCACTGGCGGCAGGCCCCTACGCTTCCCAGCGCCGGATGCCAGCAAAAATAAGGAATATCAAGGCCCAGAGAAAGACATGCCTGTAGCAGGTTGTCCGCTCCGTTCACATCATATTCTTTACCGTCTACATGGATTGTAGCCATAGTGAACATGCTTCCGTAAGGCTCGCCCTAAGACGAGCGTTAAACATCTAATTCTTTCCTCACGCTATTACGGCGCGAGGCGAGTTCCGTGTACGGCGGCCGATTACCAGCGCGCTTTCAGCAGGTTCGGCTGAATACCACCGATGGCTCGGGTATTACCAAACACCTGCGGCGCAATGCCGGCTTCAAACTCTTCACGGAAATATTTAATCGCGCTCTGCAATGGCTCGACGGCACCCGGTGCGTGGGCACAGAAGGTTTTACCTGGGCCGAGCTGGCGGCAGAGTTGCTGCAGGGTTTCGATATCACCCGGCTGACCTTTCTTCTGCTCCAGCGCACGCAGGATCTTCACGCTCCACGGCAATCCGTCACGGCACGGCGTACACCAGCCGCAAGATTCACGCGCAAAGAACTCTTCCAGATTACGTACCAGCGAAACCATATTGATTTCGTGATCGACCGCCATCGCCAGCGCGGTACCTAAACGGCTGCCGGCTTTACCAATGCTGGCAAATTCCATTGGCAGATCGAGGTGCTGATCGGTAAGGAAGTCGGTTCCTGCGCCGCCGGGCTGCCAGGCTTTGAATTTCAAGCCATCGCGCATGCCGCCTGCGTAATCTTCCAGGATTTCACGTGCGGTAGTACCGAACGGCAGCTCCCAGACGCCGGGATTTTTCACGCGGCCTGAGAAGCCCATCATCTTGGTGCCGGTATCTTCACTGGTAGAGATGTTTTTGTACCAATCGACGCCGTTAAGGAAGATGGCCGGCACGTTCGACAACGTTTCCACGTTGTTGACGCAGGTCGGCTTGCCCCATACGCCAGCACTTGCCGGGAACGGTGGTTTAGAGCGCGGATTGGCGCGGCGACCTTCCAGCGAGTTGATCAGCGCCGTCTCTTCACCACAGATATAACGTCCTGCGCCGGTGTGAACGATCAGCTCGAAATCAAAACCGGTGCCGAGAATATTTTTACCGAGATAGCCCGCTTCGGTGGCTTCAGCAATCGCGCGACGCAGATTGACTGCCGCTTCGATATATTCACCGCGTAAGAAGATGTAGCCACGATAGGCTTTCAGCGCGAACGCGCTGATCAACATGCCTTCCACCAATTGGTGCGGCAGTTGCTCCATCAGCAAGCGGTCTTTATAGGTTCCCGGCTCCATTTCATCGGCGTTACACAGCAGGTAACGGATGTTCATGGATTCGTCTTTCGGCATCAGGCTCCACTTCAGGCCGGTATTAAAGCCGGCGCCACCGCGGCCTTTCAGGCCAGAGTCTTTTACCGCCGCGACAATTTCGTCCTGGCTGAAATCTTTCAGCGCTTTTTCAGCACCGACGTAACCGTTTTTACTGCGGTATTCATCAATCCAAATTGGCTGCTTGTCGTCACGCAGACGCCAGGTCAGAGGATGTGTTTCGGCAGTACGAATGATCTGTTTAATGGTCATTGATACTGCTCCAGCAAGTTGGCGATGCCTTCAGGCGTCAGATGAACATGCGTATCTTCGTCCACCATCATGGTTGGCCCTTTATCGCAATTACCGAGGCAGCAGGTAGGCAAGAGCGTAAAGCGACCATCCGCCGTGGTTTGACCAGGCTTAATATTCAGCTTCTGCTCAAGTGCGTCCTGAATGCCCTGATAACCGGTGATATGGCACACTACGCTGTCGCAGTAGCGAATCACGTGACGGCCAACCGGCGTGCGGTAGATCTGGCTATAGAAAGTGGCAACACCTTCCACATCACTGGCGGGAATTCCGAGTACTTCTGCGATAGCGTTAATCGCGCCATCCGGCACCCAACCGCGCTGTTTCTGCACGATCTTCAACGCTTCAATCGAAGCCGCACGCGCATCTTCGTAATGGTGTTTTTCGTGCTCGATAGCGTGGTGCTCGGCCTCACTCAGCACGAAGACCTCAGTCGGGTCGATGGTGTGAATAGCAATCTTTTGATCGTGCATAATTAGCGGTCCACGTCTGACATAACAAAATCGATACTACCGAGGTAAACGATCAAGTCGGATACCAGGCTGCCGCGGATCACCGATGGGATCTGCTGCAGGTGCGGGAAGCTCGGCGTACGCACGCGGGTGCGATAGCTCATGGTGCTACCATCGCTGGTCAGGTAGTAACTGTTGATCCCTTTGGTCGCCTCAATCATCTGGAAGGATTCGTTGGCCGGCATCACCGGGCCCCACGAAACCTGCAGGAAGTGGGTGATCAGGGTTTCAATGTGCTGCAGCGTGCGCTCTTTCGGTGGCGGTGTGGTCAGCGGATGATCCGCTTTGAACGGGCCTTCAGGCATGTTGTTCAGGCACTGCTCCAGGATACGCAGTGACTGCCACATCTCTTCCATTTTCAGCTGAACGCGGGTGTACGCATCACTGATGCCTGCGCCAACGGGAATTTCGAAATCGAAGTTTTCGTAGCCTGAATACGGACGCCATTTACGCACGTCAAAATCCAAACCGGTAGCGCGCAGACCGGCACCGGTGGTGCCCCATGCCAGCGCTTCATCCATGTTGTACGCCGCAACGCCCTGCGAACGGCCCATCAACACGGTATTGCGCAGCGCAGCTTTGTCGTACTCTTTCAGACGTTTCGGCATCCAGTCGAGGAAGTCGCGCAACAGGCGCTCCCAGCCTTTCGGCAGATCATGCGCGACGCCGCCAATACGGAACCACGCTGGGTGCATACGGAAACCGGTGATCGCTTCAACCACGTCATAGATTTTCTGACGATCGGTGAAGGCGAAGAACACTGGCGTCATGGCGCCGACGTCCTGAATAAAGGTGGAGATATAGAGCAGATGGCTGTTGATGCGGAACAGCTCGGACAGCATCACGCGAATCACATTGACGCGATCCGGTACGGTGATGCCCGCCAGTTTTTCTACTGCCAGCACATACGGCATTTCGTTGACACAGCCGCCGAGATACTCGATACGGTCGGTGTACGGAATGTAGCTGTGCCAGGATTGGCGCTCGCCCATTTTTTCAGCGCCACGATGGTGGTAGCCAACATCGGGAACGCAATCGACAATCTCTTCACCATCGAGTTGCAGAATGATGCGGAAGGCACCGTGCGCAGACGGGTGGTTTGGGCCGAGGTTGAGGAACATGAAGTCCTCGTTGGTGGTGCTACGCTTCATGCCCCAATCTTCAGGCTTGAAGGTCAGCGCCTCCATCTCCAGATCTTCTTTCTGTTTGGTCAGTTCGAAGGGATCGAACTCGGTGGCACGCGCCGGATAATCTTTACGCAGCGGATGGCCTTCCCAGGTCTGCGGCATCATGATGCGCGTCAGGTGCGGGTGACCATTGAAGGTAATACCGAACATCTCCCATGTTTCGCGCTCATACCAGTTGGCGTTGGCGAAAATTTTGGTGATGGTTGGCACATTCAGATCGTTTTCAGACAGCGCCACCTTGAGCATGATGTCGCGGTTGCGTTCAATCGACAGCAGGTGATAGAAAACGGAAAAATCCGCGGCGGGCAATCCGGCGCGGTTAGTGCGTAAACGTTCATCAAAACCATGTAAGTCATAGAGCATGACATACGGCTTTGGCAGCTTGCGCAGGAATTCAACGATTTCCAATAGCTGTTCACGCTTCACCCAAACTACCGGAATGCCGGTGCGGGTGGCCTGAACGGTAAAGGCATCCGGCCCAAAACGGTTACGCAGCTCGCCGACCACTGGATCATCCAGATGATCGCGGGTTTGCCATGAAGGCTGTGCGAGATCTTGCGTGGTTAAATCAGTCATACGTTACTCACCATTCCGGCCTGTAATCAGGCGCTCAAAAGAAGGCGTCAGGATGGCGGCGCACATTAAATTGTGATGTTCTGCTGCGGCCGTGGCTCCATCCGTGAACGGGAAGCTTAAACTTCGTCTGGCGTTCTCAGGTTGGTGACGGCAATACGCTCACCACGTTTCCTTTCACGCTCTGGCTGCATATTGGCGCGGTAAACACCTTGATCGCCAACCACCCACGACAGTGGACGACGCTCTTTACCAATCGACTCACGCAGCAGCAGCAGCGCTTGCATATACGCTTCAGGACGCGGTGGGCAGCCTGGGATATACACATCCACCGGCAGGAATTTATCTACGCCCTGCACTACCGAGTAGATGTCGTACATACCACCGGAGTTAGCGCACGCGCCCATGGAGATCACCCATTTCGGCTCCAGCATTTGGTCATACAAACGCTGAATAACCGGCGCCATTTTGGTAAATGGCGTTCCGGCAATCACCATGAAGTCAGCCTGACGTGGTGAGGCGCGCATAACTTCCGCACCAAAACGTGCCACATCATGCACCGCAGTGAATGACGTGGTCATCTCCACG
The DNA here is from genome assembly GCF_037479095.1 of Pantoea nemavictus. Taxonomy (NCBI): domain Bacteria; kingdom Pseudomonadati; phylum Pseudomonadota; class Gammaproteobacteria; order Enterobacterales; family Erwiniaceae; genus Pantoea; species Pantoea nemavictus. The sequence goes on from NZ_JBBGZW010000001.1 coordinate 696,672, forward strand.
TAGCAGCAGGAGAGACCGAAGTTATATGGCCACAGAGAGTTTTTACGTCCCCAGTTCACCATGTCATGCAGAGCGTGTTCGAGCTTGCCCATATAGACGCTGCGGTGAACGTGCTGCTCCAGCGGATCGGTAACAATTTCCTGTTTCTGCAGAGGATAACGATCGTTATCGCCGCCCCCGTTCGGGTCTACGCGTGTCAGCGTGTAGTCCATCTTATTGCCTCGCTTTTACTGCTTATGAGGGTTGGTGTGGCTGTGACTGACCGGGACAGATTTGACTACTACGCGACGACGCGCAGGAGCCCAATCCAGCGCACCGATGCGCACCAGATAAACCAGGCCTGCCAAGAGCACCAAAATGAAAATTGCGGCTTCGACAAAGCCGACCCAACCGCTTTCGCGAATAGAAGTCGACCATGCGTATAAATAGAGGGCTTCGACGTCGAAGATGACGAAGAACATCGCAACCAAATAGAATTTTGCAGAGAGGCGAATATGAGTGTCACCGACCGACTCAATACCCGATTCGAACGGGGTGTCTTTGTGTCGCGCACGCGCACGTCCACCCAACAACCATCCACCGGTCAACATGAAGGCACACAGGCCAAATGCGATAACGATAAAAACAATAAATGCCCAGTGATGAGCGATCACTTCTGTAGTTGTCGACATACTCTTTGCTTACTCATCAAAAGTGGTGATGGCATCCTGCACTGTTGCAGCAAACACACCACATCGATTCAAGGGAAGGATAAAAAACCTTATAAAGTTTGCTGTCATTAGCAATAAAGCAGCAATTTTATAGGGGTTTTTACTCCTTTCTATAACCTTTTGTCAACTTTGACAAAAGTATCCAAACATTATTTTACAGCTGCAGCATATTATTAACATTCACCTCTGCGATCGCCAGCTAAATCGCTTCAGTTTGTGAGGTTAATTTTAGTGTAGCGGGTATTCACATGCATGGATCGTGCATTTAACAATCATATTTTGACAGGTCTTGTCGAAGATTCCCCCCCCTTATCAGGGGTATTTTTTTGATCCAAAGCACATAAATGGGTTTTATGATGCAAAAAACAGCGTTACAGACGGGCAAATGCCCTGGGAAAGAGGGCACGAATTGATAAAATCATTCCATCCTGAAGAAGAATGGAACGCATTCCATATTTTAAGATGATGGGGAAATCTTCGGCAGGATAATTGGTCAAAAAAGGTCAACAAACGGGCATAAAAAAAGCCTTAGCGGGTAATTAATTCGCTAAGGCTCATTTATCTAAGTTTTAACAATTAACCGGTATTCCATTTAGGAGGAATTATCAGTTACTGCAGTACTTACTCTTCATCATCCAACAACAATGTACCGTCTGGATTAGCACTCAAATTGTACGGATCGTTGGTGGACTGCATGGCATTGAAAATAGCCAGCGCCAGTTCGTTATCGCTGTCTGGATTACGGCACAGCAAATACTGGGTATCCGGCAGCACTGGCAAACCTTCCGCCGCTCCCATCACTCGCAGCTCTGGGCTCATCATTTCAACTGGACGCGCTGTCACACCCAAACCGGCCTTAACAGCTGCACGTACCGCAGCTAACGTAGACGCGACATAAGAGATGCGCCACGGAATTCCAGCTTCGTTGAGGTGATCAATCGCCATATCGCGATAAGGGCTTGGCTCATCCAACAGAACCAAAGGAATGGCTTCACCGCGCTGGAAGATATAATCCGCCGCGCAGTACCACAACGTGGGTGAAGTTCGCAGTACCTGATGGGTAAAATTGCCTGGGCTGGACGTGGTCACAACCAGATCAACTTCACCTTGATTGAGCATTTCCATCATGAACGGGTTGCGTTTGACACGAACATCAATGGCCAGCTTCGGATAAACCGACGTTACGCGATTAAGCAGGAACGGCAGAATGGTATCTGAGGTATCATCTGAAGCGCCAATGGTAAGAACGCCCTGGATGTTGCTGTACATTAAAGAGGTGCAAGCTTCGTCGTTAAAACGAAGGATTTTCCTGGCGTAACCCAGCAGTTGAATGCCATGCTCCGTCAGCAATTTATTACGTCCATGTCTGGCAAACAGCTCTTTACCTACCAATTGTTCCAGACGTTGCATCTGCTGGCTCACTGCTGACTGCGTTCTGCATACCGCGGCAGCGGCCGCTGCAAAAGTATTCAGATCGGCAACGGCAACAAATGTACGCAGCAGATCGAGGTCGAGATTCAGTATCGGACGATTTGCATTAGTCATGTTTTTTTCTTCACTTATAAGATTTTTTAAAACTACTACCCTGGTGTATTACCCGACTTATCAAAGAGATAAGAGGCAATGGTGCTTAATGACAGCCCTGTGTTGAGGCTGCCACGAAAAAATTTTGTTATGCGGATGCCGACGATCGCACCACTCTGAGATCAGAGCAGCGTCGTCATTATAGACAGCAGAACTTCTGGGCCGGAAACGTATGTCGTACAGGTGCTGGAAGCTGCGTAGTTGTCTATGTATCCCGCGTAAAGTCCTTGCGGGTCAAAAAGAAATAACATCATGTTAAGCAGATGCGAAGCGATAAAGTGCATCAAATAATAAATTATACTTAATCATTTTTACGCTATAAATGGAAATGTTTTTGTTCAAAACATTGCAATTTTTGACCAAAAGCCTTTTCGCACACATCCTGCCATAACGCTGCTCTTATTTTAAGCCCCCCAGGTTCTGAATCTTAAACACTTGCGTTAAAGTTACAGCACAAATGCTATTTTACCCGTGTTTTACACCACATTTGTCTCATTGCTGGAGCTTAATCCTATCCCTGAAAACTGAATGAGAATGAACTGCATTTTGTAACACCAGTTAGAGCTTAACCATTAACCGACGTTTTTTCGCCATCTAACAAGAATCACTTAACTATTTCATTAGGTCGCTAATGTTTTTATAAGCCAATTGTGACTGAAAAATTTCTGAATAGTCCGCCATGCTGATGGAAGAAGGCATTTACACGTCTGCCATAGCTAAGCAGTGTTTAATCTTACCAATTACTGCATCCCTGAATTAATGAACCAGATTAATAGAATTCCAATGACTTTTACGCCATGCGGCGCGGGAAAAAATGGCAAATGCGCCAAAACCAAGCGCTGCCCTTCTTTTGTTAAGGTGAGAAGAGTAAATTGGGCAAGTTTGATTTTTGGTGGCAGGTTAAAGGACTCTGCCCTTAAAGGCGGTAATGATGAATTTTCAAATTGATAAATCCGGCAAGCTGGAAAATGTCTGTTATGACATCCGTGGTCCGGTACTGAAAGAGGCTAAACGTCTCGAAGAAGAAGGCAACAAAGTTCTCAAACTGAACATCGGTAACCCCGCCCCGTTTGGTTTTGAAGCGCCTGATGAAATTTTGGTGGATGTCATTCGTAATCTGCCGAGCTCGCAAGGTTACTGCGACTCAAAAGGTCTGTATTCGGCGCGTAAAGCGATCATGCAGCACTATCAGGCGCGCGATATGCGCGACGTTACTGTCGAAGACATTTATATCGGTAACGGTGTATCGGAACTGATTGTGCAAGCCATGCAGGCATTGCTTAACAGTGGCGACGAAATGTTAGTGCCCGCACCCGACTATCCGCTTTGGACGGCTGCAGTTTCGCTGTCGAGCGGTAAAGCGGTGCATTACCTGTGTGATGAATCGGCTGGCTGGTTCCCAGACCTGGATGATATTCGCAGCAAGATTACGCCGCGCACGCGTGGCATTGTCATCATCAACCCCAATAATCCGACCGGCGCGGTTTATAGCAAAGAGCTATTGCTGGAGGTTGTTGAGATTGCACGCCAGCACAACCTGATTATTTTCGCCGACGAAATCTACGACAAAATTTTGTACGACGAAGCTCAACATCATTCGATTGCAGCACTGGCGCCAGACCTGCTGACCGTAACGTTTAACGGCTTGTCCAAAACCTATCGCGTGGCGGGTTTCCGTCAAGGCTGGATGGTATTGAATGGGCCGAAGAAACATGCCAAGGGTTATATTGAAGGGCTGGAAATGCTGGCCTCGATGCGTCTGTGTGCCAACGTTCCGGCACAGCACGCAATTCAAACGGCGCTCGGCGGCTATCAGAGCATCAGCGAATTCATCGCCCCAGGCGGTCGTTTGTATGAACAGCGTCAGCGTGCGTGGGAGTTAATCAACGATATTCCAGGCGTCAGCTGCGTTAAACCGCAGGGAGCGCTGTACATGTTCCCGCGTATTGATGCCAAGAAATTCAACATCTTCGACGATCAAAAGATGGTACTGGATTTCCTGTTGCAAGAGAAAGTGCTGCTGGTTCAGGGTACCGCTTTCAACTGGCCGTGGCCGGATCACGTGCGCATTGTTACGCTGCCGCGCGTGGACGATCTGGAAATGGCCGTAAGTAAGTTTGGTCGCTTCCTGCAAGGGTATCGCCAGTAATCGGTGACACGTGTGTATCCGTGGATATTCAAGTCACCCTCATGGGGACTTGAATTATTTAGGGTATAGTGATCGTATTTCGGGGAGAGCGTTCGCTTCGCTCTCCCCGCCATGCGAACAGGAACCGCCCATGACTCGTAGCCATTTTTTTGCCCATCTCTCTCGCCTCAAACTGATCAATCGCTGGCCGCTGATGCGCAATGTGCGCACCGAAAACGTCTCCGAACATAGCTTGCAGGTGGCGATGGTCGCTCATGCACTCGCCATCATTAAAAACAAAAAGTTTAACGGCAACCTTAATGCTGAGCGTATCGCGATGCTGGCGCTGTATCATGATGCCAGCGAGGTGCTTACCGGTGATTTACCTACGCCAGTGAAGTATTACAACGCGCAGATCGCGCACGAATACAAAAAAATTGAGAAGATCGCCCAGCAGAAGCTAATAGATATGTTGCCAGCTGAACTACAGGACGCCTATCGCCCGTTGATCGATGAACACTTGCATACTGAAAGTGAGCAATCGGTGGTGAAGCAAGCGGATGCACTTTGCGCCTACGTAAAATGTCTGGAAGAGTTGTCGGCGGGCAATAACGAGTTTCTGCTGGCGAAAGCGCGTCTGGAAAAAACGCTCTCACAGCGTCGCTCGCCGGAGATGGACTATTTCGTTGAGGTGTTTATCCCCAGCTTTAGCCTGTCATTGGATGAGATTTCGCAAGATACCCCATTATAAAAAACGGGCCGTTCAGGCCCGTTTCATTATGCATTAACTGAGAGCGTAAACTCGCCGCTACTCTCTTTCGTCACCTTTACAGGTTCCAGCGTCGTAACGCGAAACGCCACGTCGTTGAGACGCGGCGAATCTGCTGGTGCATTCACAGCAACGACCGCGCTGCCCGCCTCTAAACCTGAAATGATGCCCGCTGGCGCATCCTCAACTACAACGCAGTGTGTCGCCGAAAGCCCTAAACGTTCCGCGCCCAGCAAATAAGGCTCTGGATTCGGCTTGCCATGCTTAATATTCTCAGCGGTGATAAAGACTTCTGGCATCGGTAGATTTGCCGCTTTATGGCGCGCGTGCGCGACCGGAATCGAACCGGACGTCACAATTGCCCAGGGAATCTGTAACTCGTTCAGCGTATCGAGTAACGCTAACGCACCCGGAATGGCTTTCACCCCTTGCGTATCCTCAGCCTCTAAGCGTTCAAGCCAGAGGAACTCCGCCTGGATTGCCTCTTCCGATTGTCCCGCCATGAAATGGCGCAGCGAATTGATAGCAGGCTTTCCATGTATGTAGCTCAGGACCTCATCCGCCGATAGGCCGTGGCGCTCGCCCCACAGTGACCATGCGCGAATCACTGCAGGCAGTGAATCCACCAGCGTGCCGTCTAAATCAAACAGAAAACCCCTGTACTTCACACATCGCTCCTTATTCAGGCATTGATAATCTGCGCGATCTCATTCGCGCTGAGATGATACTGACGTGGACAAGTTTGCCACACCGTTAGCATACGTTGGTATTTTTCCCACATCGGTGTTTGCGCATTGAAACCGTGCGTGCCGGAATCAAAGTGGGTGTAGCGTCCCTCAACATTCACCATAAATCGTACATAACCGAGGTAACGCGCTTCCGTGGCGGCATCAAATCCAAGAAACGCCAGGCGACGCTCGTCAATAGAATTGCCATCTTTCAGGTTCGACCAGGAAACATGCAGCGCATGGTGCATTTCCATAATATCGATGAGCTGGCGACAAGTGGCTTCCGTTAACTCGCCGAACTCCTTGTCCAGTTCGCGTAACTGCAGGCCGTAGCCGCGCTCAATAATGGTTTGATAGCGGCGATAGCGCTCGGCGTTATCGGGCTCGAGCATTGCCATCATTTTATATTGGTTGGAAAGGATGAGTCGTTGCGCGTGGGTCATTTCCATAGTTTGCTCCCGGGCCGGCAAGGCCGCTTAAGATTTAAACAATTAAGAAATGATTACACAAGGAGAGTGATGCGTGTGTGTCCGCATCACTTTTCTTTGATTTGAACCGGGATTTGGCTCAAATTCTCTGCCCGGTAAAAGCGTCAGCAGATCAAAGATCGTCGAGGAAAGTGCGATCAAGCTGTTTAAAAGCGCGCTTTAATACGTCAGCGAGCGATTGGTAAGTCGGCTTACCGTCCACAGGCGCAATCGCCTGACCCGCTTCTTCCAGCTTAGTGCGCACCTCATGAAACCACTGCAGCAGGGTTGGCGGCAAAGGCGTCACAGAGCGTTTACCCAACCACCACAAACCTTGCATCGGCAGGCTACAGGCAAAAAGCGCCGTTGCAATCGCTGGGCCGAGCTGTCCACCAAGGGCGATTTGCCACGTCAGCGTGAAAATTGCCAGCGGCGGCATAAAACGGATAGCAAAGCGGGTGGTATTAACAACACGATTCTCGGGAAACACCGGCGCCAGGCGTTTATCGGCAGGCCAGGTCTTCATGTATCGCTGTCCGCGCTGGAACAAGCTGAACCAGCCGGGATTGTCTGTCTCATTCGCCATGATAGACCTCAACAAAATCTGCAATATTTAAAATAAACCGATAACTACACAACTTTACGTGACATCCTTCAAAAGTTTTTGTCTTTGTGGGTGACAGTGAGTATTCTGACGCCGTTTAAGCAACATTACCGGAAGCTTTAGCTCAATAAAAGAGCGGCCAGAGCCATGTTTCACTAAACGCCTATCAAAAATAAGCGTAAAATCACCAAAATTTTTTGCATGTCACTCAATTTTTGACTAGCACATGATGTTTATCATTAACCTACCAGCTTTCATGGGCTACGCTGTTAGTCTGATTGCGTTATTTTTAGCCACTATTTAACAAAATAGGTACTTCCATGTCGACGAAGTTAGTACTGGTTCTAAACTGCGGCAGCTCCTCTCTTAAGTTTGCCATCCTCAACCCAGCCACTGGCGACGAATATTTGTCGGGTCTGGCTGAATGTTTCCATTTACCTGAAGCGCGTATCAAATGGAAGCTGGAAGGCAGCAAACAAGAAGCCCCATTGGGTGCAGGCGCTGCTCATAGCGAAGCGCTCAACTTCATCGTTAAATCTATTCTGGCACAAAAACCAGAGCTTTCGGCACAAATCGCTGCAATCGGCCACCGTATTGTTCATGGCGGCGAGCAGCTGACGAAATCTGTCATTATCGACGAGTCTGTCATTCAGGGCATCAAAGATGCGTCTTCATTTGCACCGCTGCACAATCCCGCGCATCTGATCGGTATTGATGAAGCGCTGAAAAACTTCCCGCATCTTTCCGATAAAAATGTGGCGGTTTTTGACACGGCATTCCATCAGACAATGCCGGAAGAGTCCTATCTCTATGCTCTGCCCTACAAGTTGTACAAAGAGCACGGCGTTCGCCGCTACGGCGCACACGGCACCAGCCACTACTATGTGACGCAGGAAGCCGCAAAAATGCTGAACAAGCCGGTGAGTGAATTGAATATCATCACTTGCCATCTTGGCAACGGCGGTTCAGTTTCCGCAATCCGCAACGGCCAGTGTGTTGACACCTCAATGGGTTTGACCCCGCTGGAAGGTTTAGTGATGGGTACCCGTAGCGGTGATATCGATCCTGCCATCATCTTCTTCCTGCATGATGCACTGGGCATGAGCGTTGATGCCATTAACAAACTACTGACCAAAGAGTCTGGCCTGTTAGGTTTGACCGAAGTCACCAGCGACTGCCGCTATGTTGAAGATAACTACGCGACCAAAGAGGATGCCAAACGTGCGATGGATGTATTCTGTCATCGTCTGGCGAAGTACATCGGCAGCTACACTGCGCTGATGGAAGGTCGTCTGGATGCGGTGATCTTCACCGGTGGCATCGGTGAGAATGCAGCAATGGTACGTGAACTGGCGCTGCAGAAACTGGGCCTGCTCGGCTTCGAGGTCGATCACGAGCGCAACCTGGCAGCCCGCTTCGGTAAATCTGGCTTCATCAATAAAGAAGGCACTCGCCCAGCCGTGGTGATCCCAACCAACGAAGAGTTGGTGATTGCTCAAGATGCCGCGCGTCTCACCGCATAAAAACACTTCTCTCCGTCAGCTTAGGCTGACGGAGTTGTTTTAGACAGTCTGCAACACCTGAGAGGTTTCTATCGTGTCACGTACAATCATGCTCATTCCTACCGGCACCAGCGTCGGCCTGACCAGCGTCAGCCTCGGCGTGATCCGTGCTATGGAGCGCAAAGGCGTGCGCCTGAGCGTATTCAAGCCCATTGCCCAGCCACGTGCGGGCGGCGATGCGCCAGATCAGACCACCAGCATTATCCGTAAAAGCTCCGCGATTCCTGCTGCTGAACCGCTGCAGATGTCACGCGTTGAGTCGCTGCTGGGTTCTAACCAGCAAGACGTGCTGATGGAAGAGATCATTGCCAACTACCACGCGAACGCCAAAGATGCCGAAGTCGTGCTGGTTGAAGGTCTGGTCCCCACGCGTAAACATCAGTTCGCCTCGGCGCTGAACTATGAAATCGCCAAAACCCTGAACGCAGAAATCGTCTTCGTGATGGCGTTGGGTAACGATTCGCCGGCCCAGCTGAAAGAGCGTATCGAACTGACGCAAAGCAGCTTCGGCGGCAGCAAAAACAAAAACATCACTGGCGTTATCATCAACAAACTGAATGCGCCAGTGGATGAACAAGGCCGCACGCGCCCGGATCTGTCAGAGATTTTTGATGACTCTTCCAAAGCGAGCATCGCCAACATCGATCCTAAGCAGCTGTTTGCCAACAGCCCGCTGCCGGTGCTGGGCTGTGTGCCGTGGAGCTTTGATCTGATCGCTACCCGCGCCATCGACATGTGCCGTCATCTGAATGCCGATATCATTAACGAAGGTGAAATCCAGACGCGTCGTGTTAAATCAGTGACCTTCTGCGCGCGCAGTATTCCGCACATGCTGGAGCACTTCCGTCCAGGCTCACTGCTGGTCACTTCTGCCGATCGTCCTGATGTGCTGGTGGCTGCATGTTTGGCCGCGATGAACGGCGTGGAAATCGGTGCGGTGTTGCTGACCGGCGGTTATCAGATTGAAGCGCCGATCGCGCGCCTGTGCGAGCGTGCGTTCCAGACTGGCCTGCCGGTATTTATGGTGAAAACCAATACCTGGCAAACCTCACTCAGCCTGCAGAGCTTCAACCTGGAAGTTCCTACTGATGATATTCAGCGTATTGAGAAAGTGCAGGAATACGTAGCCAGCTTCATCAATGCCGATTGGGTTGAATCGCTGACCGCCACCTCTGAGCGCAGTCGTCGTCTGTCACCGCCGGCATTCCGTTATCAGCTTACCGAATTGGCGCGTAAAGCCGGCAAACGCATCGTACTGCCAGAAGGCGACGAGCCGCGCACGGTTAAAGCGGCGGCAATTTGTGCCGAACGCGGCATCGCTACCTGCGTGTTGCTGGGTAATCCGGAAGAGATTCAGCGCGTTGCTGCCGCTCAGGGTGTTGAACTGGGCAAAGGCATCGTCATCGTCGATCCAGAAGTGGTACGCGAAAACTATGTGCCGCGTTTGGTTGAGCTGCGTAAGAGCAAAGGCATGACCGAAGTGGTGGCGCAAGAGCAGCTGGAAGACAACGTGGTGCTGGGCACCATGATGCTGGAGAGTGGCGAAGTTGATGGCCTGGTATCAGGTGCGGTTCATACCACCGCGAACACCATTCGCCCACCGCTGCAGCTGATCAAGACCGCGCCAAACAGCTCGCTGGTCTCTTCCGTGTTCTTCATGCTGCTGCCGGAACAGGTTCTGGTGTATGGCGACTGCGCCATCAACCCGGATCCGAACCCAGAACAGCTGGCGGAAATCGCCATTCAGTCTGCCGATTCAGCCAAAGCTTTCGGTATCGATCCACGCGTTGCGATGATCTCTTACTCCACCGGTAACTCCGGTGCCGGTAGCGACGTAGAGAAAGTACGTGAAGCAACGCGCATCGCGCAGGAAAAACGCCCGGATCTGGTGATTGATGGTCCGCTGCAGTATGACGCCGCGATTATGGAAGATGTTGCCAAATCCAAAGCGCCAAACTCAGCGGTTGCTGGTCGCGCTACGGTGTTCATCTTCCCGGATCTGAACACCGGTAATACCACTTACAAAGCGGTACAGCGTTCTGCCGACCTGATCTCAATCGGACCGATGCTGCAAGGCATGCGTAAGCCGGTAAACGATTTGTCGCGTGGCGCACTGGTGGATGACATCGTCTATACCATCGCACTGACGGCGATTCAGTCACAGCAAGCCGAAGGCTAATCGCTTTCCTGCTCGCTTAAAAAGCAAAAAGGCGCCCGATGGGCGCCTTTTTTATCGCAGCGTAATTATGCTTCACTGCTCTGCTTGCGGCGTGCGGCATCACTGTTGCGGCTCAGCCACAGTGACAGTGCTTTCAGCGAATCATCAGTGAACTCATCACAGCGCGCGGTGATCTCTTCCGGCGTCATCCAGAAAATCTCATCCACTTCTTCCTCTTGCATCGCAAACGGACCATGCGAGACGCAGCTAAACAGCCCGCCCCACACGCGACAATGCTGATCTTCGAAGTAAAATTGTCCGTGCTCAGCAAACGGAACGGCCGCGATACCTAATTCCTCTTCCGCTTCACGACGAGCAGATTCCAGCAGGTCTTCACCGCTCTGCACCACGCCGCCGGCGGTGGCATCAAGCATACCCGGCATAAAGTCTTTAATTTCAGTACGACGCTGCACCAGAATTTTGCCCATGCCATCATGCACCACGATATAGGTGGCGCGATGACGTAGACACTGCGCACGCATCTGCGCACGGCTGGCCTGCGCAATGACTTCGTTCTCTTCGTTAACGATATCAACCCACTCGATACCATCACCTGCCGTTTGATCCACCATCCATAACCCTTTTCTGTTTTCGGCGTGCCCAGCACGCGCCTGATTGCCACGCTTTATTAGAATCTGCGGTAAGGTAATGCGTTCTTTTCGCCATCGCAAGGCGCATCGTGCTTAGCGTGTTTTACCGGATTCAGCCAACCACAACTGTACCGAAGCACGCTGCCACTGGAACTCGGCATAGTGCTGCAACTTCACTGGCAGCGCGTCACCGTGCAGCGCCAGACGATTAATCATCACCGCTAAATCAGTATCCGCAATCGACCATTCACCAAACAGGTTTTGCTGTCCCTCCGGCAGCAGACGCTGCACCGCAGCAATCAGTTTATTTGCGGCCTGCTCACCCGCAGGCGTGAGCGGTGCAAAGCGCTCACCGGCAAACAGCACTTCGGTGGGACGTTCCGATCGCAGCGGCATCAGATCGCTGCGCAGCCACGCCTGCACTTCACGTGCATGCGCCCGTTTTTCGCGGTCGCGTGGATAGAGTCGCTCGAACTCTGGCGCTGGAAAACGCTCCTCCAGATACTCAGCAATCGCTGAAGACTCCGTCAGAACCACCTCATCGATTTGCAACGTGGGTACGCGGCAGGTAAGAGAGAGTGCACGATAATCATCATCCCACTGCGCGTTCTGTGATAAATCGACGCGCTTGAGGGTAAAGGGAATCCCCTTCTCGGTTAGCGCAACATAAACCGACATGGCGTAAGGGCTGAAAAAGGAAGAATCGGACCACAAGGTAATGGTTGGATAATTCATTGGCTGCCTCAGGAAAGCGTCAGGTGTGCATCATGTTTACCGATTTTTATTTGTTAAGGCAATGGTGCGCTGGTCGGATGTTTAGGTGCTAAGGCCAGCGCTGACTACGCCTTTTTATTCATAAGCGTAAGCCCAGTCACGCCGCACGGGTGCTTCTCTTCTATGCTGAATCTGAGCAGAGAAAAAATTACAAGGAGGCTCAACATGCATTTACTTATCACCGGCGGCACCGGCCTGATTGGCCGTCATCTGATCCCGCGCTTATTGCAGCTCGGGCATCAGGTCAGCGTTGTCACCCGCGATGTCGCCGCCGCGCGAGAGAAACTCAATCCCAACGTGGCGCTGTGGTCCGGCATTAATCAGCAATCCGATTTAAACGGCATTGATGGCGTGATCAATCTGGCAGGCGAACCGATAGCGGATAAACGCTGGACCGAGCAACAGAAACAGCGGCTTTGCGAAAGTCGCTGGCAGATTACCGAACAGCTGGTCTCGCTGATCCACGCCAGCAGCCATCCTCCCCAATTTTTGATCTCTGGCTCGGCCACCGGCTTTTATGGCGATACCGGCGATCTGGTATTGACCGAAGACGATCCGGGCCACGATGAATTTACCCATGCGCTGTGCGCACGCTGGGAGCAACTGGCGTTAACCGCGCAAAGTGACCGCACCCGCGTCTGTTTGCTGCGTACCGGCGTGGTGCTGGCAAAAGAAGGCGGCGCCCTGGCGAAGATGAAGCTGCCGTTCAAACTGGGTGTGGGCGGTCCGATTGGCAGCGGCAAACAGTATTTACCGTGGATTCATATCGACGATCTGGTGAACGCGCTGTTGTGGCTGATCGATCACCCGGAACTGCGCGGGCCTTTCAACATGGTTGCACCTTATGCGGTGCGTAATGAGCAGTTCGCCGCCACGCTGGGGCATGTGATGCATCGTCCGGCCTTTATGCGCACGCCGGCCAGCGCCATCAAGCTGATGATGGGGGAATCGGCGGTGCTGGTGCTGGGCGGGCAACATGTTTTGCCAAAGCGGCTGGAAGAGTCGGGATTTGGTTTCCGCTGGTACGATTTAGAGCAAGCGCTGCAGGATGTCGCCGGTTAAATAATCAGGGCGGCACGTCGGCCGCCCTGAGGTATTAACTGCGCTGTTGCGCGACGCGAGATTTCAACGCCACAGGTTCACGCGTATGACCCGGCTGCGGTACGCGAATGATAAAGGTCAGCACGCCGGCAAACACATACAATCCGGTATACGCCCACACCACGCCCACGATGTCGAAGAACGGTAGCATCACCGAAGCAATCGCGGGTGCCACGAAGTTACTCAATCCCGCCGACAGGTTGTAAATCGATACGGCAGCCCCTTTGTGATGCGGCTCCAGCGTCGGGAACACGGCCGTCATTGGCACAAAGGCCGCGACAAAAATCCCCAACATCACCGCCGGAATCAGCGCCACCCAAAAGTTATGCCCGGCATACACTGGCAGGTAATAGAATGCCAGGCTGGAAATTGCCATGCCGACACAGCCAAACCAGCGCACCTGACGAATCCATCCCAGTTTCTCGCCGGTGATGCCCCAGAAGATGTTAGTAAAGATGGTGACAAAGAAGAAAACCGCCCAGATCTGCAGCCATTCGGAAATGGTAAAGCCAAGGCGATCAACGAACAGCAGCGGCATGATAATGGCGAAGCCAAACAGCGACAGCGTGTTAATGATGCGAATCAGACAGGCATAAAACACGTGCTGATTGGTGAACAGAATGGTGACGGCCCGCGACATTTCGGTCATTTTGTCGCGCATCGGCAGATTGACGCGCGAACGGTCAACCGGCACGTGGCGCAAGCTAAAGTAAGCCAGCACACCGCCACACGCCACCCATACGATCGCCAGCCACAGCGTACCGGTTTCGCCCAGCATGGGAATGGTGAGGCTCGGTAAATAGCTGCCAACCACACCAATACCAACCGAGTACATCGCCCAGAACCAACCGGTCGCGGCCGCCAGTTTTTCCCGCGGCAGCACCTGCACCAGCATCATCATGAACGAATAGATGAATAACGGATACGCCAGGCCGCGAATGCCATAGAACAGCACCATCAGCGGATAGTTACGCATCCCCAGACCAAGCGACATAAACAGCGTGTGCATCACGATCCACAATACGAAGCCAATCATCATGGCGCGCTGCGGGGTAATCAGCTCCGCCACCACGCCCGAGGCCCACGCAGCCAGCGCAGCGGCAAGTCCATAGAAGGTAAACACCACCGCCGACTGCGCAGGGGTGAAGCCCATATCGGTGATATGACGCGATAAAAACGCCATCTCAAAGCCGTCACCTGCCATAAAAATGGCGATGGCGAGGAAGCCCCAGAACATCTTTTTCGGTAAGCCAAACCAGTATTCATTCGATTGCATCTCATTCATCCTCTGTCTGGAGTTAGGCAGTCAACAGCGCCCGCGCCTGCTGTTGCTGTTCGTAGAGTGTGCGGAACAGATGCAATCGCTGGTGCAGCACCTCGCCGCGCCCGGCATCCGGCTGATAGCGCGCCTGCACCGGCGGCTTAAGACAGACATCGCGCTCGGCACCACCATCGGCCAACCACGCCAGACGTGCGGCGCCCAATGCGCCGGAGGCGCTGGCGGGATGCGTGACGATGGGCAGTTGCAGCACATCCGCAATCAGCTGGGCCCACAGCGTGCTGCGTGCCCCGCCGCCGGTCAGGCTGCATTGACGAATCAGCTGCTGCGCATCACCCAGCACCGCCAATCCATCGGCCAGACCAAAAGCCACGCCTTCAATCACCGCGTAACCCAGCAGCGCACGCGGCGTTTCATGGCGCAGATTGAAGAAGGAGCCGCAGGCATCAGGATCGTTGTGCGGCGTGCGTTCGCCAGAAAGATAGGGCAGGAACAGCGGCGCATGACGCCGTTGTTCCTCGCTGAGCGGTGCCATCTCGTCCATCAGCTGGCTTTCCGTGACCGACAACAGATTGCATAGCCAGCGCAGACAGCTGGCGGCGCTGAGCATTACGCTCATCTGGTGCCAGCGCCCAGGCAAGGCGTGGCAAAAGGCATGCACGCCAGATTGTGGATCGGCCAGCAGGCGATCGTTAACCACGAAAATCACGCCGGAAGTACCCAGAGAGATAAAGGCATCTCCCGGATTGACCGCGCCGACTCCCACCGCCGATGCCGCGTTATCGCCGCCGCCGCCCGCCACGCTAACCGAGGCCGATATGCCCCACTGGCTTGCCAGTTCGGCTTTCAGCGTGGCGCTAACTGCACTGCCTTCCACCAGTTCGGGCATGTGGGTGCGCGTCAATCCGCTAATGGCTAACAGTTCGTCGGACCAGTCGCGTTTGGCGACATCAAGCCACAGCGTACCCGCCGCGTCCGAAGGTTCGCTGACAAAGCGTCCGGTCAAACGCCAGCGCAGATAATCTTTTGGCAGCAGCACCTTATTGATGCGCTGAAAAATCTCCGGCTCATGTTCCGCTACCCAACGCAGCTTTGGTGCGGTAAAGCCCGGCATGATCATGTTGCCGCTCAGCTGCATCATTTCCGGATGTTGCGCGCTGAGTGCTGCACATTGCGCTGCGCTGCGCGTGTCATTCCACAGGATGCAAGGACGCAACACCTCGCCCTGGTTATCCAGCAGCACCGCGCCGTGCATTTGCCCCGACAAGCCAATAGCACGAATCTCGCTCCACGCTGCTGCGGCCTGTTGGCGCAATCCGGCCAACACTTCACCGCAGGCCTGCCACCAGCGTTCAGGATCCTGCTCGGCCCAGTGGGCATGCGGACGCTGCACGCTAAGCGCGGCGTGATGAGTCGCGACGATGTCGCCCTGCGCATTGATGAGCAGCGCTTTGAGTTCAGAAGTACCAATATCGATTCCGAGATACATGACGCGCTCCTTACCCTTCAGCCAGCGCAGGTTGCGGCTGTTTCAGCCAATTCTGCAGGTCAGCAACGGTGCGGGTCACCAGCGCATGGAACGCTTTGTCCTGCGCCAGTTCGCCAAACAACGCGCTGTCGCTGAGGAATGCAGTAAGGGCATCGGACCGGCTAAACTGCTGACGCAGCACATCGGCCTGCAGCACGCCATCCTGATAGGTGTAAGGCAAATCATCATCAGCCCAACGTTGCAGGAACAGGAAGAACAGCGCAGGCAGCACGGCGGTGGCAGCCGGTTCAGCGCCGCGCTGATAGCATTCGCGCAGCGTTGGCGTCACCATGCCAGGAATTTTCGACAGACCATCGGCGCCAACGCGCTGATTAGTGTCTTTGATGTAGGGATTACTGAAGCGCGCCAGAACCACATCGCGATAATCCGCCAAATTCAACGGGCTCGGCGACAGCGAAGGCATGACGTCCTGCGTCACATAGTCATACGCCAATTGATAAATCGCCGGCTGACGCGTGCTGTCGTCAATGTAATTGAGGCCAATCAGCGTGCCTGCCCAGGCAATTGCGGCATGCGTAGCGTTGAGGATGCGGATTTTTGCCTCTTCCCACGGCAATACTGACTCAACCAGCTCAACGCCCACCTTTTCCAGCGGCGGACGACCGGCAATGAAATCATCCTCAATCACCCACTGAATAAAGGATTCGGCCATTACCGCCGCGCCATCGTCTTTGCCGGTGGCAGCTTTTACCCGCTCAGCCACATCTGGCGTCGGGCGTGGCGTGATGCGATCGACCATTGTGTTGGGTGACGTCGTGCTGGTGCGCACCCAATCTGCCAGTGCCCGATCGCCCTGCGCTGCGAGAAACGCGAGGAAGCCGTGGCGGAAACGTTCGCCGTTATGGCGCAGGTTATCGCAGTTGAGCAGCGTGACGGGCGCGCCGCCCTTTGCCAGTCGCTGGGAGAGAATGCGCGCCAGAGCGCCATAAATGGTGCGGATATCGCCTTTCACATCGGCCTGCACATCCGCCTGTTCAAGATCAAGTTCATGTTCCGGCGTCAAATAGTAACCGGCTTCGGTGACGGTGAAGCTGATTACGCGGGTTTCTGTTTTAGCACCCTGCTCTACTAACGCGCTGATGTCGCTGTCCCAAGGCAGAATTTTGCGCAGTGAAGTGATGGTTTCATAGGCGCGTTCGCCTTCAGGGGTAACGGTTTCCAGTACGTACTCGCCACTCTGCGCGGCGAGTTGCTGTAGCAGCGGCGCAGCGTCGCTGCGGATATTACCGAGTGCAATGCCCCAGCACTCATCGCCCTGCTGGCGTAATTTATGCAGATACCACGCCTGATGTGCACGGTGAAATGAACCTGCGCCAATGTGCATCCACACTGAATTATTTGTCATAGCCACCTCAAAATAAACATTTGCCACGATTAAGGGCATTTGCCCGATGCCGTGTAGCATAGTGTGTGCGGTAAGCCAGGTTCTGCGAACTGAATCACAATTAATACTTTTGCTCTTTTTTAGGGCTTTTGCTCAGTTAACACTTAGTGGCCTTCTCGCGTTAACATGGCGCACCGGTTTTGACGGAACAGCGCGATGAGCAGAGAAGAGAAAAAACAAGAACTGGCAGCACGTGCGGCCTGGATGTATTACGTCGCTGGGGTGACACAGCAGGAGATTGCGCGTGCGTTGGGATTGTCGCGTCAGGTGGCGCAACGTCTGGTGTCCAACGCACGGGAAATGGGCATGGTGAGCGTGAAGATTGAGCATCCCGTCACCCATTGCTTGCAACTGGCGCGCGAAGTGCAGGAGAGGTTTGCTCTGCAGCTGTGCCGTGTCGTGCCTTCAGCCAACCTTGATGATGAGGCCATCCAACAGATGTTGGCCGTGGAAGGCGCAGCGGTGATGGCGCAATACATTAGCGAAGAGCAACCGCAGGTATTTGGCATCGGTTCAGGCAAGACATTGCGTTCAATGATCGATGCGCTTCCCTGGGTTGAACGACCACAGCATCAGTGCGTTTCGATGATTGGCGCGATTGCGCGAGACGATTCAGGTACGCGTTATGACGTGCCGCTGAAGATGGCGGAGAAGATGCAGGGTAAGTATTTTTTCATCCCTGCACCGCTGTATGCCGATACCCCCGAAGACAAGGCGATGTGGATTCAGCATCAGGTCTATCAACGCGTCACGTTACGCGCGTTGCAGGCAGATGTGGCCTTCGTCGGCATTGGCGAAGTACAGCCAGGTTGCCCGCTACATGCCGAAGGCTTTATTACCGATGCGCAAGTGGCTGCACTCAACGCACGCGGCGTGGTTGGCGAAATGCTCGGGCACTTTTTCAATCAGCAAGGCGAACGCGTGTTGGGTGAAACCGATGAGCTGCTCACCAGCGTCTTGCTGGAAAGCCAGACGCAGCGCCAGATTATCGGCTTTGCCGGCAGTGAACGTAAGTATCCAGCGATTCGCGCCGCGCTGCAGGGCGGCTGGGTGTCAGGTTTGGTGACCGATGAGGATACGGCGCTGAGATTGTTGCGGGATTAGAACGTGCTGGCTGTCCCCCATCCCGGCCTTCCCCCGCTAGCGGGGGAAGGAGACGCTGCCACATGCAGCATCAGTACGCACATATTGCAGCATCTTCCTTTTCCATTTATGGGGGAGGACCGAGGTGGGGGGCAGCGAGCACAGACCAGCCAGCCCTATTCCAAAACTACTTTAACGATCCCTTCAAAAACTGCTGCAGGCGCGGGCTTTTCGGGTTACCGAACAGCTCATCCGGCGTGCCCTGCTCTTCGATTTTGCCCTGATGCAGGAAGATCACATGATTAGAGACGTGACGAGCAAACTCCATCTCGTGCGTCACCACCACCATGGTTTTCCCCTCTTCGGCCAGCTTCTGCATAATGCGCAGCACTTCACCGACTAACTCTGGATCGAGCGCCGAGGTCGGTTCGTCAAACAGCAACACTTCAGGCTCCATCGCCAGAGCACGCGCAATCGACACGCGCTGCTGCTGACCGCCAGAGAGATGCACCGGATATTTGGCGCGCGCACGCGCATCAATACCAACCTTATCCAGATACTTAATCGCCCGTTCGCGCGCTTCGGTCTTGCTGAGCCCCAGCACCTGAATCGGCGCTTCGGTGACGTTATCCAGCACCGTCATGTGGCTCCACAGGTTGAAGTGCTGAAACACCATCGTCAGACGGGTACGCAGCATACGCAGCTGCTCTTTGTTCGCAACTTTGAGCTGACCATCGGTGTCGCGCACCAGGTTGATCTGCTGATTGTTAACGGTAATGGTGCCTTCGCTCGGTTTCTCGAGGAAGTTAATGCAGCGTAAAAAGGTACTTTTCCCGGAACCGGACGAGCCAATAATGCTGATCACATCGCCGGCGTTGGCCTGCAGTGATACGCCTTTTAGAACTTCATGCTCACCGTAACGTTTGTGCAGTTCGGTAACGCTTAATTTATTGTCAGCCATAGTGATACTCAGTGCGATGAAGAAGGTTTTACGTGTGCCAGGAAGCGTTGTTCGGCTTTGCGGAACAAGCTAATCAACCCGTAAGAGATTATCAGATACAGCACCGCTGCAATGCCAAACGCGGTAAACGGCTGATAGGTGGCCGAGTTGATATCGCGCGCAATTTTTAACAGATCCGGCACCGTGGCAGTGAACGCCAGCGCAGTGGAGTGCAGCATCAGGATCACTTCATTGCTGTACGCCGGCAGCGCCGTGCGCAGTGCCGAAGGCAGAATGATGCAGCGATAGAGTTTAAACGGCGAGAAGCCATAGGCGCGTGCCGCTTCAATTTCACCGTGCGGCACCGAACGAATCGCGCCAGCAAAGATTTCGGTGGTATAAGCGCAGGTATTGAGCGTAAACGCCAGCAGCGTACAGTTCAGTCCGCTGCGGAAGAAGGCATTCAGCAACTCAGTGCCTTTCACCACTTCCAGCGTGTACATGCCGGAGTAGAACACCAGCAGCTGCACATACAGCGGCGTGCCGCGAAACACGTAAGTGAATAGCCACACTGGTGTGGAGATAAAGCGATTGGAGGAGACGCGCGCAATCGCCAGCAACACCGCCAAAGAACCGCCGATCACCACTGAAAGGATCAACAACCACAAGGTAATCGCGATACCGGTAAAACGATAACCATCGGTCCAGAGCAGCTGTTTCCAATACTCCTGAATAATCTCAATCATAGCTCTGCCCTTTTCACACCCACCGTGTAGCGACGTTCAAGCCACCACAGCACGCCGTTCGACAGCGTGGTAAATACCAGATAAATCACGCCCGCCACAATGGCGAAGTAGAACGGCTGCCAGGTACTTTTACCTGCCAGCTGCGTGGCTTTCACCACATCTTCCAGCCCCAGCAGCGACACCAGCGCAGTCGCTTTCAGAATGACCTGCCAGTTGTTGCCGATGCCCGGCAGTGCAAAGCGCATCATCGCCGGGAATAGAATACGCCGGAAGGTCTGAGAGCCAGTAAAACCGAAGGCGGTTGCCGCTTCGATCTGTCCTCGAGGCACGGCGAGAAAGGCACCACGGAAGGTTTCGGTAAAGTAGGCGCCGTAGATAAAGCCAAGCGTAATGATACCGGCGACCATCGGGTCGATATCAAACTGGGCCAGTCCCAGCGCATCGGTGAGGGTATTCAGGGCGATCTGCAGACCGTAGAAGATCAGCAGCATCAATACTAAGTCGGGAACACCACGAATTAAGGTGGTGTAGCCTTCGAACAGCATCGCCAGCGGGCGATTGCGGGAGAGTTTGGCGCCCGCGCCAACCAGGCCGAGCACCACCGCCAGCAGCACCGAGCTGAGTGCCAGCTCCAGCGTCACAAGGGTGCCCTTGAGGATTACTTCGGAATAGCCATACAACATGAGTTCAATCCTGTCGTGAGGGTAAATTACAAACGCTGCCCAACTGACGGACAGTCCTAACCAGGAAATTTGAATCGCAGGATGGATGGCGGCAAGCGTATGAAGCCGGGCAGTTTACATAAGTAAGCGCCCGGAGTGAATACTTATGACCAACCTTGCTGCAACTCAAAGAACAGGGTCAGGAACAGAATTGTTAGTCGCCGTACACGTTAAAGTCGAAATACTTTTTCGCAATCTTGTCGTAAGTACCGTCTTTACGCATTTCGCCAAAGGCTTTATCGATCGCTGCCTTCAGATCCGCGTCATCTTTACGCAAGCCCATACCGGTACCGACGCCAAAGATTTTATCGTCTTTAACCGCTGGACCAGCAAATGCATATTTTGCGCCGACCGGCTGCTTGAGGAAGCCTTCGCTCGCTTGAACTTCATCCTGAAACGCGGCATCGATACGACCCGCATTCAGGTCCTGATATACCAGGTCCTGGTTAGCGTATGGCGTAACGGTGACGCCTTTCGGCTGCCAGTACTCTTTTGCATAAGTTTCCTGGGTGGTGCCCTGCAACAGACCGATGTTTTTGCCTTTCAGTGATTCAATGGTTGGCTGCAGCGTTGAGCCTTTCGGCGCCACTAAGCGAGCATTTGCCGCGTACAGTTTTTCAGAGAAGTTGATCTCTTCCTGACGCTTCTCGGTAATAGAGAGAGAAGAGATGATGGCGTCAATTTTCTTCGCCTTCAGCGAAGGAATCAGCGCATCGAAATCACTTTCTACATAAGTACATTTTGTCTTGATACGCTTACAAATTTCGTTGGCCAGATCGATATCAAAGCCAACCAGCTGGCCCTGCGCGTTCTTGGATTCGAATGGCGGATAAGTCGGGTCAGTTCCGATACGCAGCGACTGCGGCACAGCGGCGAAGACACTCGCGCTACTTGCCATTGCCAGCATCAGAGAAAGAGCCAAAACTCGCTTTTTCATAGGTAACCCTCAAGTGAAGTGCTTATTGTTATGTAGTGCGTGATGTGTTGGTTTGCGCAGTAAGATGTGCACGTTTCATGCCAGTTATGCGAATCGGCTAAACGCTGCACAGGCGCACTAAATACCGCGCCGATAAGCGGCGCAAGCACTTAGTTTGTGAGGGAAATATAACAGCGGTGTGAGGAAGAAAAAGCGACATTGTTAACTTTTGGTGCACAAGATGCACGAACAGTGATCGCGCCCCCGAATTTGCACACAGTCAGTGCATCACTGCACCATTATGCGCCGCTCCAGCGAGTGAAAAGATCTTCCGGCAGTTCGATATCAAACTGATCGAGTACGCGATTGACGGTTTGATCGACCAAATCGCCAATTGATTGGGGACGGTGATAAAACGCCGGTACCGGCGGCATAATTAGCGCACCGAGTTCAGCTGCCGTGGTCATCATGCGCAGATGCCCCAGATGCAGCGGCGTTTCGCGCACGCACAGCACCAGCTTACGCTGCTCTTTCAGCACCACATCCGCGGCGCGCGTCAGCAGGCTATCGCTGTAGCTATGCACAATACCGGAGAGCGTTTTCATCGAGCACGGTGCAATCGCCATGCCGAGGGTTTTGTAGGAGCCGGAGGAGATGCTGGCGGCAATATCGCGCACGTCGTGCACCACATCGGCCATCGCTTGCACCTCACGCAGGCTGAAATCGGTTTCCAGCGCCAAGGTTTGGCGTGCGGCGGGACTGATCACCAAATGGGTTTCCACTTCCGTCAGCGGTTGCAGTACCTGCAACATCCGCACGCCGTAAATTGCGCCGCTGGCGCCGGAAATGCCAATGATCAGTCGTTTCATAATTTAGCCTTGCTGGTTCAGATTGCGGCAATGATAGCGGCTCGCTGAACAAAAATACAAAAACAAACAGGGCGGGATTGCGCCCGCCCTGCTTTTCATTCTGCCACAACGGTGAGCTTAGCCTTCGTTGTGCAGTTCCAGACCTTCAACTTCTGTCTGACGTGCAATGGCTTTAGAGTCGTCATTACGCAGCGACTGCAGATACTCAAGGTACTGCTGGTCGACATCCTTGGTGACGTAAATGCCGTTGAATACCGAGCACTCGAACTGCGCGATATCCGGATTCTCTTCACGCACCGCTTCGATCAGATCGTTCAGGTCCTGGAAAATCAACGCATCGGCTTTAATCAGCTGACGAATCTCTTCCACTTCACGACCGTGCGCGATCAGCTCAGTAGCGCTAGGCATATCAATGCCGTACACGTTCGGGAAACGAATTTCCGGCGCTGCAGAAGCCAGGTAAACCCGCTTCGCACCCGCTTCACGCGCCATCTCGATAATTTGCTCCGAAGTGGTGCCACGGACGATGGAGTCATCCACCAACAGCACGTTTTTATCGCGGAACTCGGCACGGTTGGCATTCAGCTTGCGGCGAACCGCGCTGCGACGCAGCTGCTGGCCCGGCATGATAAAGGTGCGGCCAACATAGCGGTTTTTCACGAATCCCTGACGATAAGGTTTATCGAGGATGCGGGCGATTTCCAGCGCGATATCGGTTGAGGTTTCCGGAATCGGAATCACCACGTCGATATCCAGATCTTCCCACTCGCGGGCAATTTTATCACCCAGCTTGGTGCCCATACGCACACGGGCGCTGTACACCGAGATTTTGTCGAGGAATGAGTCCGGACGCGCAAAATAGACGTACTCGAACAGGCAAGGATTGGTTTTCGGGTTTTCCGCACACTGACGGGTAGAGAGTTGGCCCTGCTCGGTGATGTATACCGCTTCGCCCGGCGCTACGTCACGAATGAACTCGAAGCCCAGCGTGTCGAGCGCAACGCTTTCAGACGCAACCATGTATTCCGTGCGGCCGTCGGCAATGACGCGTTTGCCCAGCACCAGCGGACGAATACCGTTGGGATCGCGGAAAGCGACCATACCGTGGCCGATAATCATAGAAACGACCGCGTAAGCGCCGCGCACCTGCTGATGCACCGCCGCCACCGCAGCAAAAATGTTGTCAGCTTCCAGCGGATAGTGCTGAAAACGGTCCAGCTCCTGCGCAAAAATGTTCAGCAGGATTTCGGAATCAGAGGTGGTATTAACGTGACGGCGGCCCGTTTCGAACAGCTGTTTACGCAGTTCGTGCGCGTTGGTCAGGTTACCGTTATGCGCCAGGGTGATGCCATAAGGGGAGTTCACGTAGAAAGGTTGCGCTTCAGAGGCGCTGGAGCTGCCTGCCGTTGGGTAGCGCACATGACCAATCCCGATGTTGCCCTGTAAACGCTGCATGTGACGCGCTTCGAACACATCGCTTACCAGACCGTTGGCTTTACGCAAACGGAAGCAGTTAATAGCATCGATGGTACAAATGCCGGCGGCATCCTGCCCGCGGTGCTGAAGCACCGTTAACGCGTCATAGATTGACTGGTTTACTGGCATAAAACCGGTGATACCAACAATACCGCACATATTGTCATTTCCTCATTAGCCGCACTCCCGATGGTGTCACCGGGGTAAAAAACTCGACGTGCTTTTCAGGTAATCGAAAAACCACCTGATGATGTAACTGAACTCGGGAATAAGTTGCGACTGTTGCCAGTCGGGGCTTTTGGAAAAGCCGGTGAATGTATCGAGGAAGAACAGCATAGCAGACACGATCAGTACGCCACGCAACGCCCCAAAACAGACCCCCAACACCCTGTCGGTTCCTGACAAGCCGGTTTTTTCAACCAGCGAGCCGATCACATAGTTCACGATGGCACCCACAATCAGAGTGGCAACAAATAACACCGCGATGGCGATGCCGTTGCGAACCAGTTCGTCGTCAAAACCTGTAAACCAGACTGCAAGGTAGGCGTAATAATGACTGGCGACAAAAAACGCACATCCCCAGGTAACGAGAGATAAGGCTTCCCGGACAAACCCACGAATCAGGCTGACCAGAGCCGAAAAACCAACTACCGCAATAATGACGTAATCAATCCAGATCATGAACTCTTCCAGCCCAGTGCTATTGCACCCCTGCATCCAGTTCGGGGCGCATTCTAACAGAAAAAGAAAACGTTTGCGTAGGGTTTTCCGGTTCTGTTTCCGTAAAAAGGGCGATGAAAAAAACTTTCCTCGCCCTGTGTATTACCAGCGATTTAATCCACTGATATTCAATGATTTTATGGCCGCGCTTCGCTACAAAAGTTTTATAAAGCCGCGCCTTTTTCTGCCATCGGCGCGGCTTATCAACGCTTTATCGCGCGCTATACGGTTTCACCACACCACCGAGGCCGGAGATGCTTTGCAGCTCACTCAATGAACCTTGTAGCTTGGCCTTATTCGCATCCGGACCGACATAAATGCGAGTGATTTGCCCCTGCACCGGCGTTGACGGCACGGTAAAGGCGCGATAGCCCGAGAGACGCAGTTGCGCGACAATTTCACTCACTTTCGCCGCGTTCTTCAGGGCACCGAGCTGTACCACAAACGCCTGACCGGCTGGCGCTGCGGGCTCACTTTGCTTCGGTGTTTCTACCGGTTTTGGCTGCTCAACCGGCTTCGGCTGTTCGACTGGCTTCGGCTTCGGCTGTTCCACCGGTTTCGGCTTCGGCTGTTCCACCGGTTTCGGTTTCGGCTGCTCAACCGGTTTTGGCTTCGGCTGTTCCACCGGTTTCGGCTGCACCTGTTGATGCACCGGCGGCGGCGTGACGACGCTGGGCTCGCTGTTCTGCGTCGGCTGTGCGCTCCCGTTGGTGGCGGTTTTACCGCTCTCCGGGTTCTGCGCCGCGCCAGCCCCTTCCGGTGGCTGCGAAGGCAGCGGTTGCGTCACCGGCGGCACCATTTCGCTATCCTGCTGATCGTCCGGTTTTGGCACCAGCGGGATGGCGGCGAACTCCTCTTTATAATGCTTTTTCTGGCCGTCCAGCAGGCCCGGCAAAACGATGACGCCAATCGCCACCAGAATAACCGTGCCGACTAAGCGATTTTGAAACTTACTTGCCACTGCCGTTCTCCGCTGCCATCGATTCCATAACCTGCGCTACGGTGTGGAAAGAACCACACACCAGAATCACATCTTCGGGACGCGCCTGCTGACGCGCTGCCTGCCACGCCGCCTCAACGTTGCGGTAAGCAATGCCGCTTTCCAGATGAGCCAACAGTTCGTCGGCCGAGGCACCTCGCGGCCCTTCGAGCGGCGCGCAGTACCAGCAATCCACCTGAGGTGCCAACGCGGCCAGCGTACCGGCAATATCCTTATCATGCAGCATGCCTACCACCGCATGCACCTGACCACTTAACGGCTCAGCGGCCAGACGTGAAGCCAGATAATAAGCAGCATGAGGATTGTGTGCCACATCCAGAATCACGCGCGGCGCTTCGCTCACCGTTTGGAAACGCCCTGGCAGAATCGCCAGCGGCAGATGCTGACGGATAATCGCTTCGCTGACCTTCAAGCCCGATGCACGTAACGCGACAAGTGCGGTTGCGGCATTGGGCAGAGGTACCTGCGGTAACGGTAAATCGCGCAGTTCACCCTTTGCATCCTGCAACATCCAGCTATTGCCGGTTTGCTGCCACTGCCAGTCGAGATTGCGCTGCAGCAGCAATGCGCCCTTCTCGGCCGCGACATCCGCAATAGTGCCCGGCATATCACCTTCACCGACTATCGCCGGTTTGCCTGCACGGAACACGCCGGCTTTTTCACGACCGATGCTTTCGCGATCCGAACCCAGCCAATCGGTGTGATCCAGCGCGATGCTGGTGATCACCGAAACATCGGCATCGACAATGTTGGTGGCATCAAGACGTCCGCCAAGGCCAACTTCGAGAATCACCACATCGAGATTCGCCGCGCGGAACAGATTGAAAGCCGACAACGTGCCGAACTCAAAATAAGTGAGAGAAATGTCACCGCGCCCGGCTTCAATCGCGGCAAAACTGGCGCTGTGCTGCGCTTCATCCAGTTCTGCGCCCTGCACACGTACGCGTTCGGTGTAACGCACCAGATGCGGCGAGCTGTAGACGCCCACGCGATAACCGGCAGCGATTAGCAGCGTTTCCAGGGTGCGACAGGTGGTGCCTTTGCCGTTAGTACCGGCAACGGTGAAGACAAACGGAGCAGGTTTGAGCAGGTCGAGGCGTTCAGCAACGCGTTGAATACGATCCAGACCGAGTTCAATGGCCTGCGAGTGCAGATGCTCAAGATAATGAAGCCACGTGGCCAAAGGCGACGTGGCTTGAGGAAGAGAATTATCCATGTGTCCCGTTCTTAATTAATACACATCATCCTTCAAGCTGCAGCGGCGTTGGCTGCGTTCATCCACCCCGGTCACTTACTGATGTAAGCTCCCGGGGATGTATTCACTTGCCGCCTTGCTGCAGCTCGAATGATTTCGTGTAGACGGTGCATTGGAGGAAAGAAACATCGCTGCACCTTTCCGCTGCCTGTCAGGCTTCGTTGCTCTCCGGCTCAGCCACATCAGGCTGATTACCATCCTGCAGCGGCGCTGGCAGGTTCATCATTTTCGCCAGCAGACTTGCCAGCTTAAAGCGCATTTCCGGACGACGGATGATCATGTCGATCGCGCCTTTCTCAATCAGGAACTCACTGCGCTGGAAGCCCGGCGGCAGCTTTTCGCGCACGGTCTGCTCGATAACGCGTGGACCGGCAAAGCCAATCAGCGCTTTCGGTTCCGCCACGTTGAGATCGCCTAGCATCGCGAAGCTGGCAGAAACGCCGCCCATCGTTGGGTCGGTCAGCACGGAGATGTACGGCAAGCCGCGCTCCTGCATTTTCGCCAGTGCAGCACTGGTTTTCGCCATCTGCATCAGCGACTGCAGTGCTTCCTGCATACGTGCACCGCCTGACGCGGAGAAGCAGATCAGTGGGCAGTTGTCTTCCAACGCCTGCTCAACGCCACGCACAAAGCGCGCACCCACTACGGAACCCATTGAGCCGCCCATAAAGGAGAACTCAAACGCGACCGCGACAATCGGCATACCGTGCAGCGTGCCTTTCATCGCCACCAGCGCATCTTTCTCGCCAGTGTCTTTTTGCGCGGCAACCAAACGGTCTTTGTACTTCTTGGAATCGCGGAACTTCAGCAGATCCTTCGGTTCCAGCTCGCTACCCAGCTCAACCAGCGAACCTTCATCCAGCATGCTATGCAGACGCTCACGGGCGTGCATGCGCATGTGATGGTCGCACTTCGGGCAGACCTCGAGGTTACGCTCCAGCTCGGCGCGGTACAGCACCTGCCCACAGCTATCGCACTTGGTCCACACCCCTTCCGGGATGCTGGCTTTGCGCGTTGGCGTGGCAGTGCTTTTATTCAGTATGCGTTCAATCCAGCTCATTGATGACCTTTCTATTTAATGCTGACCTGGTCCAGTCTTCTCATTGCTGCTGAAATCACCTTCAGCAGGCCGTAAATGTCGCTCATTAAACCACAACCCGTTCACGCTGTGGATAAAAATCTGGTAACGAGCTTACTGTGACTTCTGCTGGCGGCGATGACGCCACACTTCAATTACGCCTGGCAGTATTGAAACCACGATGATGCCGACAATCAGTAGCTTCAGGTTCTCCTGCACAATCGGCAAGTCGCCAAACAGGTAACCGGCGTAAGAGAAGAGCAGTACCCACAGCAGTGCACCCGTTACGTTATAGAGCGCGAAGTGGCGATAAGACATGTGTCCCATCCCCGCCACAAAGGGGGCAAAGGTTCGCACGATTGGTACAAAGCGCGCAAGTATAATGGTTTTGCCGCCGTGGCGATCGTAGAACGCATGGGTTTTATCGAGGTAGCTGCGACGGAAAATTTTCGAGTTCGGGTTACTGAACAGCTTCTCACCAAACAGACGCCCAATAGTGTAGTTCACCGCATCACCGAGGATGGCGGCGATCACCAGCAGCGTTACCATCAGATGCACGTTGAGATCGTTACCCGGCAAGGCCGCCAATGCACCTGCCACGAATAGCAGCGAATCGCCGGGCAGGAATGGCGTGACCACCAAACCGGTTTCACAGAACAGAATCAGGAACAGAATGGCGTAAATCCACACGCCGTACTGCGCCACCAGCTCGGCCAAATGCACATCAATATGCAGAATAAAATCGACCAAAAAGTGGATAAACTCCATATAACGACAACTCCCCGATACCCGTCATACTTTAAGCCGCAGCTTCGTTAGCTGCGGGCGCTCACCTCAATCACTTACTGGAGTAAGCGCCCGAGGATTCACCCACTTGCCGCCTTGCTGCCGCTCGAATTATTTAGGGTATACATCCTAGATTAATGGTTAATCCGCGAGGAACAACGGTCCCAACGCAGGCTGAGGTAATGCAAAGTGGGATGGATAATCCACCGCCACCAGATAAAGTCCCTCGGCTTTGGCCGTCGCCGCCGCCAGCTTACGATCTTTGGCTGCCAGCAAGGTCGCCATCCACTCTTCCGGCTGATTGCCCGTGCCGATTTCCATCAGGCTGCCCACAATATTGCGTACCATATGGTGCACAAACGCATTGGCTTTGATGTCGACCACCACGTACGGTCCATGACGCGAAACGTTGAGATGCATCACGTTGCGCCACGGGGTGCGTGACTGGCACTGCACCGCACGGAACGAGGTGAAATCGTTCTCACCAATCAGCGCCTGGCCAGCGCGCTGCATCTTCTCCACATCCAGCGGGTGGTAATAATGGGTGATGCCATTACCTAAAATCGCCGGACGCAGCCGATGGTTATAAATCACGTAGCGATAGCGACGCGCGGTAGCGCTAAAGCGCGCATGGAAATCGTCCGGCACCGCTTTCACCCAACGTACCGCGATGTCATCGGGCAGATTGGCGTTAACACCGAGCGTCCAGGCTGCATCAGCGCGCGGCGAGGTGGTTTCGAAATGCACCACCTGCCCGGTACCGTGCACACCCGCATCGGTGCGGCCGGCGCAGAACACCACTACCGGATGATCCGCCACCTTCGACAGCGCCTTTTCAAGCTTTTCCTGCACGCTGCGCACTTCATTTTGTCGCTGCCAGCCGTAGTAACGGCTGCCATCGTACTCAATACCCAACGCCAGCTTAAGCGTCTTACCTTCAGGCAACATTAATAGAAATACTCCTGCACCAGCTTCTCGGCCGTTTTCACCGCCATCAGTGCGCCGCCAAAGCGGATGTTGTCTGCTACAGACCAGAACTGCAGCAGCTCCGGAATGCCGTAATCATTGCGTACGCAGCCAATGCTCAGCACGTCGCTGCCAGATGCATCGCCCACTTGCGTTGGATAATCGCTCTCTTCACTCAGGTTGATATCACCAGAGCGGCCGAGTTCATCGCGCGCTTCTTCTGCCGACAGCGGACGCAGATTCTCCACATGCACAATCTGCGCATTGCCGTAGAACACAGGTGCCTGCACGCTGCTGACCGCAATCGGCAAACCTTCGTCCTGCAGCACCTTACGCACCTGCTCAACCACGCGACGCTCACTCTCCACGCTGCCGTTGTTGTCAGCCAGCAGCGGCAGAATGTTGAACGCCAGTTGGCGACCAAAATAGTGCTGCTCGGCAGGCACGCCGTTCAGCAAGCGCGCACTTTCACCGGCCAGACCATCAACCGCCGCTTTACCGTGGCTGGAAGCGGCAATCAGGTTGGTCACCTGCAAACGGCTCAGACCAGCCAGATCCACCAGCGGTTTAATGGAGCACAGCAGCTGGCTCACCAGGCTGTCGGCCACGGTAATGATGTTACGGTTGCGATAATCCGCCAGCACCTGTGGGTTCACATCTGGCACCACCAGCGGCACATCCGGTTCAAGCGCAAACAGATCGCTGCTATCAATCACCAGACAACCCTGGCTCGCTGCTTCTTCGGCATAGCGAGCCGAAGCTTCACGTCCGGCGGTGAAAAACGCCAGCTGCACCTGCGTCCAGTCAAACTCGGCCGCATCCTGCACCAGCACGGTACGCCCCTCAAAACGTTTGTTCTCACCGGCACCGTTTTCACTCGCCAGTAAATACAACTCACCAACCGGGAACTGGCGTTCCGCCAGCAGTTCCAGTACAGCGTTCCCTACTGCGCCTGTTGCGCCCAGTAGCGCGATATTCCAGCCGTCAGACATGTTGGTTTACTCCAGACAATGACACAAAAACAGAAGGCGATGAAAACATCGCCCGAGATTTAGGAATTATCCCCCGCATTTTTGCAGGTGATTGAAATATCTTTACAAACTGGCGCGAAAGCCCAGTTGATTGAGCATCGCCGCCGTTTCGGCATCATCGCAATTCACCTGCAGCGATGACCACTCGCGACGCTCTTCATACTGCTTGCGCAGGCGATCAAACTCGCCCGGCTTTGCTGCCACTTTGCGCAGTGGCGCATCGTCGCGGCGCACATCATACACCAGATGCACTAAGCGTTTTAGCGTTGGCTGATCGAGCTTACCGCGCAGGGTAATCGCGCCAAATTCGGGCGCAGGCAGCAGACTCTCAAGTGCAACTTGCTGCGGCTGACCGATAAAGTCGCACCAGGCTTCAAACACCTGCGTGGTACCGCGCGCTTTACCTTCCAGCGTGTAACCGGCGATATGTGCAGTGGCGATATCGACTTTATCCAGCAGGTCGAGCGACAAGTCCGGCTCCGGCTCCCACACATCCAGCACCACGCTAAGATCGTGACGCATCTTCAGCACTTCAAGCAGCGCGGCGTTGTCTACCACCGGACCGCGACAGGCGTTGATTAAAATAGTGTTGGGTTTAAGCGCCATCAGCAGTGCCGCATCGGCCAGATGCCAGCTCTTATACGGGCCATCTTTAAACAGTGGCGTGTGGAAGGTCAGGATATCGGCCTGCGCCACCAGCTCATCGAGAGAATGGAAGGTTTCCTCATCGCCGCGATCGGCGCGCGGAGGATCGCATAGCAAGGTTTTCACACCCCACGCCGCAAGACGCTTTTGCAGACGACCACCCACATTACCCACGCCAACAATACCCACCGTGCGATCGCGCAGTTCAAAGCCATCGCGCTCCGCCAGCAGCAGCAGCGAGGAGAAAACATATTCCACCACTGCAATGGCGTTACAACCTGGCGCAGCAGAGAAGGTGATACCTGCCGCCGCCAGCGACGCCTCATCAATATGATCGGTTCCCGCGGTCGCGGTGCCGACAAACTTCACCGGCGTGCCAGCCAGCAGCGCCGCGTTCACTTTGGTAACCGAACGGACCATCAATCCGCTGGCATCCTGCAGCTCCGCTTCCGGCAACGGACGTCCCGGCACCGCTAACACATCGCCGGTGCGGCTGAACAGTTCACGGGCATAAGGCATATTTTCATCGACGAGAATTTTCACTGCGGCGGTCCAGTCTGGTTGAAATCAACGGGGCATATTTTGGCATAAAGCCGGGGATTAACCTAACCGACTGCGATAGCGATCGGGCGTGGTTCCGGCCTGCTGCTGGAACATCACAATCAGCGCCGAAGCCGAGCTGTAACCCAGCTCATGGGCGATGCCCTGCACGCTGCAGCCCTGCTCAAGCAGCGCAATCGCGCGCAGAAAGCGTAAACGCTGCCGCCACTCGCTGAACGACATATTCAGCTGCTGCTGACAGCGTCGCGCTAGCGTACGCTCGGTGGTAAACACGCGCTTCGCCCATTGTGCCAGCGTGGTGTTATCGCCGGGATGGGCTTCCAGCGCCCGTAAAATTGGCGCAAGAAATTTGTCATCCGTCATCGGTAAATAGCTGTTATGCACCGGCGCCTGCCGCAGGCGATCAATCAACACCTCGCACAAACGCCAGTCGGCCTGCGTTTGCGGCTGCGCCAATTCACGATGGGCAAAATCATTCATGATGGCGTGCGCGATGGCATCGACATGCAACAAGCAGGCTTTTTCCGGCAGGCCTGCGCAGAGATCGGCGGCAAGATTGAAGGTGCGAAAACGCGCATCGTTGTGGTTATAGCTGCTGTGGCGATGACCGGCCGGGATCCAGATCGGGATATCTGCGGGCGTCAGCAGACGCTCTCCCTCCACTTCCATCTCCAGCACATGGCTAGTGACGAAAATTACCTGCCCCCAATCGTGCGCGTGGGCCAGGTATTCGGTCTTCGCGTTGACTTCGTCGTAACGCATAAAGTAGCGCAGTAAAGGCGCATCAATCGGCGGCTGGTATTCAACTTGAAGATTCATTCTGTCCGGTCACTAACGAATATTGTCCGATTTTAACTATCTACTTTAAACCGGTCAAACGTAAACTATTCGCGATTATTTGAGGAGCTGTATCATGAATTTACTGTTTCCGCTGATCGCGGTGCTGATCTGGTCGATCAACACTATCGTCAGCAAACTCTCGGCAGGAAGTATTGATCCTGCGGCGATCTCCTTCTATCGCTGGTTATTGGCGCTGGTGGTGCTGGCACCGTTTTGCCTGCCGGGCGTATGGCGCCATCGTCAGACAATTAAAGCCAACGGCTGGCGCTTGCTGATCCTCGGGCTGCTCGGCATGGTGCTGTATCAAAGTCTCGCCTATTACGCGGCGCACAGTGTTTCGGCGGTGATGATGGGAATTCTCGGCGCGACCATTCCGCTGTTGACCATTCTGCTTAGCCTGGTGGTGCTGCGCCTCGCGCCAACCCGCGGTATTTTGATTGGCGGCCTGCTGTCGTTCGCCGGTTTAGTGTGGCTGGTGAGCGAAGGCAATCCGGCGCAGCTGCTCAATCAGCGTCTCGGCAATGGCGAACTGATGATGCTGGCGGCATCAACCTCCTACGCCTTGTACGGCGTGCTGACCAAGCGCTGGGCCATTCCGCTGCCGACCTGGCAAAGCCTGTACGTGCAGATTTTCTTCGGCGTGCTGCTGCTGCTGCCCGGTTTCCTGCGCGCGCCGGACGTGACGCTTAATATGCATAATGTGCCGCTGGTGCTGTATGCCGGACTGTTTGCGTCGATTATTGCGCCGTTCCTGTGGATTCTGGGCGTGCAACGTCTGGGTGCCAGCACCACCAGCATTTTTATGAATTTCGTTCCGGCGTTTACGGCGATTATTGCGGTGATGTTCCTGCATGAGCAACTGCATGCCTATCACTGGATTGGTGGTGGCATGACGTTAGTGGGCGTAATTCTGGCGCAACGTCTGAAAACCCCGTTACGCAAGCCGCGCAACGCCACCCTTCCCGACCCCGCCGCCTGATTTTATTATCCGGAAAGGCCGCAGCCCCCGTGGATTTCCTGGGGGCTTTTGCTATCATGTGGCCTCTTTTTTCCGGCGCACCCGGATCTGACCCGTTTTCAAGGATTCCGCCATGCAACCTCTCAGCGGTCCCGGTGTGCCCGCGGGCGATCGTTCCCCTTTATCTCAAGCAACTGGCCCGACACGTCCGGGTGGTCCAGCCGGTGAACAGCCCTTGTCTCCTGCCCAGCGCACCACGCTGGAGCGCCTGATTGTGCGCATCATGTCGCTGAGCACGCTTAAAGCGCCAGAGTTGTGGGCCGGTGTCCGCCACGAAGTCGGCGTAAAGAGTGAAGCCGAGCTGCAATCACGCCACTTCCCGGCGGCGGAACAGCATCTCAATGGTCGCTTAACCCAGGTGCAAAATAGCCTCGCCACGCGCCAGTTATTGCAGCAGCTGCTGGAAAAACTGCCGCAGGGCAACAATCGCCAGGCGGTAAGCGACTTTATTCGTCAGCAGTTTAACCAAACGGTATTGAGTGCGCTGTCGCAGGATCAGCTGCGTCAGGTGCTGACCATGCTGCAAAATGGCCAGATGGCGATTCCGCAGCCGCAGCAGACGCGCATTTCTGACCGCAGCCTGCTTCCGGCAGAGCAGCAATCGCTGAATCAGCAGGTGACGCGCCTTGCGGCTACCACCGGCGAATCGCCGGTGAAGCTGCTGGCCGATACGCTGAAGCTGGTGAATCTGAAAAGTGGCGATCCAATCCCTTCACGCCACTTCCCGCTGCTCACTCAGTATTTACAGGTACGTCAAACGCTGGCGCAGCATAGCGCGCCGACCTTGCAGATGCTGGAAACCTCATTGAAGCAGCCGCTCACCCATGATGAACAGCGACTGCTGGAGGATTACAGCCAGCAGCGTTTCCAGGCGCTGCCGAATACCGTGTTAACGCCGGCGCAGACGCAGGATTTGCTGAATCTGCTGTTTAGCCGCCGCGCTGAAAAACTGCATGAACAGCCGCTGGCGGATAATGAAATTCGCCCGCAGCCCATTTGGTCGCCGTTTATTCAGATGCTGCCGCAGCCGCTGGCTCAGCGCCCCGCCCTCACGTTGATTGTTGCGATTTTCGTGTTCATCTTCCTGTTGTGGCTGTTTATCTAGCAGCCGCAGTTGGCAGCGGGCGTGGCGTGCGGCCATTCGCCCGCTGCCGCACCCCACGCCAGCGGATGACCATCGCGCTTCCAGAAATCCAGCCCACCAATTAACTCTTTTACCTGAAAACCCAGCGAAGCCAGCTTGAGTGCGGCTTTGGTTGAGCCGTTACAGCCGATGCCGTCGCAATAGGTGACATACACTTTGCTGCGATCGAGATGCGCCGTGGATTGCGCATTCATAGTGCGATGCGGAAACGATATCGCGCCACAAAGGTGTCCCGCCTGATAAACCTCGCTGGAGCGCGCGTCGATCACCACAATCGCTGTGATACCCTGCGCCAGATCTTCCGCCAAATCCCACGCATCGGTGTAGTACGCCAGTTTATGTTGCAAATAGGCCACGCTTTCATTCGCGCTGGCTGGAGCAACGTTCAATACCGCTGACATCGCATTCTCCTGTTGTGATTTTCCCTCAGTTTACGGCAAAGTGGTCTGCATCCTGATACCACTTTTAGCGATGCGATAAGACCGCGATGAACACGTCATTTTTGGCCCTGTTTAGCCATCAGCCACAAGGTGGTTTACGTCAGCGCTTGTGCAATACCTTGCGCCAGGCGATTGCCAGCGGACATCTGCGACACGCGCAGAGACTGCCTTCCAGCCGCCAGCTGGCCCAAGATTTATCGCTGTCGCGCGTGACGGTGGAAGCCGCTTACGCGCAGCTGGAAAGCGAAGGCTATCTGCAGCGCCACGGCGGGCGCGGCACGTTTGTCTCCATTAAGATGGTGCCGCCCGCAGTGAAAGCACCTATCGACCGCTCACCGCACTTTTCCCAGCGCGGCCAGCAGGTGCTGGCAACCGGTGGCTGTCAGGATCCGCCCTTTCCACATGCGTTTGCCGCGGGTTCGCCAGAGTTACGCGCCTTCCCGCACGCGCAGTGGCGTCGCATCAGCAATCAGGTGCAGCGTTCGCTGGGCAGCAAAGTGATGGGCTACGGCGATCCGCTCGGGCTGCCATCGCTGCGGCGGGCGGTGGCCGACTATCTGGCACTTTCACGCGGCGTACGCTGCTCGGCAGAACAGGTGATGATGCTCACCAGTTCACAGCAGGCGCTGCAGTTACTGGCGCTGATGTTCCTCGATGCAGGCGATGAAGTGTGGCTGGAGGAGCCGGGTTATCCCGGCGCACGCAACGCGTTTCTCGCCGCCGGGGCGAACTGTCGCGCTATGCCGCTGGATGCAGAAGGTGCCGTTCCCCTCAACGGCAGCGCGAAGTTGGTGTATCTGACGCCCGCGCACCACTATCCAACCGGCACGCCAATGAGCCTGGCGCGCCGGTTACAGTGGCTGGCGTGGGCGCAGCAGCATGATAGCTGGTTGATTGAGGATGATTACGACAGCGAATTTCACTATGAGGATCGCCCAGCCCCGGCGTTGCAAGGATTAGAAGCGGATGGTCGGGTGATTTGCCTCGGCACCTTTTCCAAAACGCTGTTCCCCTCGCTGCGGCTGGCATGGATGGTCGTGCCACCGCAGTTGGTTGAGGCGCTGGGCCGCGCGCGCAGCGTGATGGATGGCCACAGCGCACTGCTGCCACAGGCGATCACCGCAGAGTTTCTGCAACAAGGCCATTTTGCCAGCCATCTGCGCCTGATGCGTCAGCTGTATCGCAGTCGACGAGACTGCTTGCTCGAACAAATCGAAACGCGTCTGCAACCCTGGCTACAACCACTACCGGCGGCGGGAGGCTTACAGTTGACGGTGCAGCTAATCCAGGGTGATGAAGCGCACTTAACCGCACGGGCTAAAGAGACGGGATTGTTGCTGCCGCGCCTGTCACCGCTTTATGCCAATGATGCAAGGCAATCAGGTTGGTTGCTGGGGTTTGCGGCGCTGACGCCCGGAGAAATTGTCAGCGCCTGCGATAAATTGGTTACGCTGTTGTCGCTCCACGCGCAAACGTCCAGGTAACCAAAATTCCCAGCGCGGCGCAGCAGGCACCGGCAACATACACCGAACCGTAACCCAGCGCCGTCGCCAGTAAACCGGTTAAGGGGCCGCTGGCACCGTAAGCGATATCCTGAAAAGCGGAGAAGCCACCGAGCGCGGTGCCACGAATCTGCGGCGATACGCGCTTAATCACTTCGACGCCCAGCGCGGGGAAGATCAGCGAGCAACCGCAGCCGGTCAATGCCGCGCCAATCAGCGCCATCCAGCCGGAACTAGCAAACGCCAGCAGCAGTAAGCCGGCAGTTTCTACCAGCAATGACACCATCGCCACTTTTACGCCACCGTGCCGATCCGGCAAGCCGCCAAAGAACACGCGCACCAATACAAATGCGCAGCCAAAGGCGGTGAGTGCGAAACCGGCATTGCCCCAGTTTTCCGCCGCAAAATAGAGTGAAGTGAAAGTACCGATGACGGCAAAACCAGTGCCCTGCAGCGCCAGCGCCAGTCCCGGCTGGAAGATGGTTTTTACCACGCTGAACAGCGAGGGCCGCTCGCCGCCAACAACCGGCACCTTGCGAATCCAGCAATTGATCGCCAGTGACAACAATGGCAACAGCAGCGCAACCGCGCCGAGTGCGGCAAAACCGCCATGCTGATTAATCAGCAAGCCCAGCGGAGCGCCAGCCGCCAGCGATCCGTAAATCGCCATGCCGTTCCACGACATCACCAGGCCAGAGCGTTTACTGCCCACCAGCCCCATCCCCCAGGTGAGGTTTCCGGTCAGCAGTAAGCTTTCACCAAATCCCAACATCAGGCGCCCCAGCGCCAGCAAACCAAATTTCGCCCAGGGTGAAACCGGCAACAGCGCGGCAGCCAGATAAGCCACGCCCACCAATGCAATGGCAATCATGCCGTGCTGCGTAGTCAGCTTCGCGCCGTGTTGATCGGCACGACGGCCGGCAAAGCTACGCGTCAACAGCGTGGCAAAGAACTGAATACCCACCGCTACGCCGACCATCAGATTGCTCATGCCGAGTTCCTGATGGACATACAGCGGGATCACCGGCAGCGCCAGGCCGGCGGTCAGATAAGTCAGAAACACCGCAAAGGAGGTGCAGGCTAAGGGCAAAACGGATTGCGCCTGCGCGTCAGCAGTCGTGGTCATGATCGGTCGAACTCCTTGTAATAACCAGACTCACGCTTGCTGCCATAACAGAAACGGGATATTTGGTTCACATTTAGCAGGAAGTGATAATTTTGTTTCGGATGGAAAGAGAGTGTAGGCAAGCAGGAGGTGAGTTGTCAAAAACAACAAGGGCCGGATTAGCCGGCCCTTAGGTATATTCTGGAAGATAACCCTAAATAATTCGAGTTGTGGGAAGGCGGCAAGTATGTAAATCCCCAGGAGCTTACTGAAGTAAGTGACTGGGGTGAGCATAAGCAGCCAACGCACCCACGGCTCGAAGTATGATGGGTTATAGTTTGCGCATAGTCAGCGTGGCGTTGGTGCCGCCAAAGCCGAAGCTGTTCGACATCACGGTAGTCAACGCTTTTTCGGTCGGCTTGGTCACAATGTTCAGACCTTTACCGGCTTCATCCAGCTCTTCAATGTTAATGCTTGGCGCGATAAAACCGTGCTCCAGCATCAGCAAGGTGTAGATCGCTTCCTGCACGCCCGCCGCACCCAGAGAGTGACCGGTCATGGCTTTGGTGGCAGAGATGGACGGTGAGTTGTCGCCGAACACTTCGCGAATTGCACCCAGCTCTTTCACATCACCCACTGGCGTTGAGGTGCCGTGCGTGTTGAGGTAATCAATTGGGGTATCCAGGCCTTGCATTGCCATTTTCATGCAGCGCACGGCGCCTTCGCCTGAAGGAGCAACCATATCTGCGCCATCTGAAGTGGCGCCGTAGCCCACGATTTCAGCGTAGATGTGTGCACCACGTGCCAGAGCGTGTTCCAACTCTTCCACTACCACCATACCGCCGCCGCCTGCGATGACGAAACCGTCGCGGTTGGCATCGTAAGTGCGTGACGCTTTTTCAGGTGATTCGTTGTATTTGGTCGACAGCGCGCCCATCGCATCGAACTCACAAGCCATTTCCCAGCTCAGCTCTTCGCCGCCGCCAGCAAATACGATGTCCTGTTTGCCCAGCTGAATCTGCTCAACGGCGTTACCGATGCAGTGTGCAGAAGTCGCACAAGCTGAACTGATTGAGTAGTTAACGCCGTGGATTTTAAACGGGGTTGCCAGGCAAGCCGAAACGCCTGAACCCATCGCTTTGGTTACCACATAAGGACCCACCGCTTTCAGGCCGCGTGGGCTACGCATCGCGTCCGCACCAAACACCTGATAACGCGGAGAACCGCCGCCAGAGCCGGCAATCAGGCCAACGCGTGGATTTTGCTGATACTGTTCGTCAGTCAGGCCAGAATCTTTGATAGCTTCAGCCATAGACAGGTAAGCGTAGATCGAAGCATCACTCATAAAACGCACGATTTTGCGATCGATGAGCCCGTTGGTATCCAGTTTGACGTTGCCCCATACGTGGCTGCGCATACCGGCATCTCTCATCTCTTCAGAGAAAGTAATACCCGAACGGCCTTCACGCAGAGAAGCCAGCACTTCTTGCTGGTTATTACCAATGCTGGAAACAATACCCAGGCCAGTAATCACTGCACGTTTCATTCAATAGTCCTCGTTCCACTCTTTTGGATTGACGTGCACTCTAGCGTACAGTTGTAAGCCGAACAAGTCCGATCAGCCATTTCATTTTGTAAATTTGCGTCATGTGACGTCTGTCGCTAAACTCGCGCCACTGCCTGAAATATGAGCCTTTCCCCGTGAAAATAACCCCGGTTGAACATGCCCAAATAAACTGGAATGAACAGGGTACACCTGTGTCTCGAGTGTTTGGTGACGTCTATTTCTCCAATGATAATGGACTGGAGGAAACGCGCTATGTGTTCCTCGATGGCAACCAGATTCCGCAACGTTTTACCGATCATGCGCGCGATTTATTTATTGTTGCCGAGAGCGGTTTTGGGACTGGTCTGAACTTTCTCACCCTGTGGCAAGCCTTCGATCGCTTCCGCGCCGCGCATCCTAATGCCCCGCTAAAGCGCCTGCACTTTATCAGCTGTGAAAAATTCCCACTGACGCACGCGGATTTGATCGCCGCCCACGCGCATTGGCCAGAGCTGCAGCAGTGGGCCGCACAGCTGCAACAGCAGTGGCCACAGGCGTTACCGGGCTGTCAGCGCCTGCTGTTTAACGGCGGCGAAGTGACGCTTGATGTCTGGTTTGGTGATATTAACGCGCTAATTCACACCTTTGATGACAGTCTGAATCGTCAGGTGGATGCCTGGTTCCTTGATGGCTTCGCACCGGCGAAAAATCCAGAGATGTGGACGCCCGAGCTGTTCGCCGCGATGGCACGCCTGGCGCGTCCGGGCGGCACGCTGGCAACCTTTACCGCGTCTGGCTTTGTACGCCGCGGCTTGCAGGACGCGGGTTTCAGCATGCAGAAACGCAAAGGATTCGGCCACAAGCGTGAAATGCTAATCGGCTCACTGCAGCACGGGGTTGCATTGCCCCACAGCCAGCCGTGGTACGCGCGACAGCAAGCAGCCAGCCAGGATGTGGCGTTGATTGGCGGCGGCGTCGCCAGCGCGGTGCTGGCATTGGCGTTGCTGCGTCGTGGCTGGCGCGTCACCTTATATTGCGCTGATGATGCGCCAGCATTGGGCGCATCCGGCAATCGTCAGGGCGCACTCTATCCGCTGCTGAATCAGCACGATCCGGCGCTGGCCACCTTTTTCCCGGCCGCCTTTGGCTTCGCCCGTCGTCTTTACGATCGCCTGCCGGTGATGTTTGAACATGACTGGAGCGGCGTGCTGCAGCTCGGCTGGGATGCAAAAAGCGCCGAGAAAATCGCGCAGATGCTCAGTATGGATCTGCCGCACGAAATCGCCTGCGGCGTTAATAAAGAAGAAGCGGAGCAGCTGGCGGGCGTCGAACTCGGTTTCGGCGGCATTTTCTATCCGCAAGGTGGCTGGCTTTCACCTTCGCAGCTGACCAGCAATCTGCTGGAACATGCGCAATCGCTGGGGTTACGCCTTCACTGGCAGCATCGTCTTACTCAGTTAACACCTGATGGAGAGCGCTGGACGTTGCACTTTAGCCAGCAGCCGCCGGTGCAGCATCAGCAGGTGGTGCTGGCGAATGGACATGCGCTGCTAGAGATTGAGCAGAGTAAAGCGCTGCCGGTCTATGCTGTCGCGGGTCAGGTGAGTCACGTACCCACGAATCCGTCGCTCGGCGAACTGCGCACCGTGCTGTGTTATGACGGCTATCTCACGCCGGTCAGCCCCACTTTCGCTACCCATTGCATGGGTGCCAGCTATCACCGTGGCGATACCGCGACTGATTTTCGCGCCGACGACCAGCAAGAAAATCGTCAGCGGCTAATCAACTGCCTACCAGAAAGCGCATGGCCACAGCAGGTAGATATCAGTGACAATCAGGCGCGCTGCGGCGTGCGTTGCGCCACGCGCGATCATCTGCCGATGAGCGGCAGCGCGCCGGATTACGACGCCACTTTGGCGCAGTATGCGGATCTTCCGAAGCAGCGAGCGCACGGTGCAACCGTGGCCGAGGCGCCAGTGCATGCAGGGTTATTTGTGCTGGGGGCGTTGGGATCGCGCGGCTTGTGCAGCGCACCTTTAGCAGCCGAAGTGCTGGCGGCACAGATGAGCG
The DNA here is from genome assembly GCF_037479095.1 of Pantoea nemavictus. Lineage (NCBI taxonomy): Bacteria > Pseudomonadati > Pseudomonadota > Gammaproteobacteria > Enterobacterales > Erwiniaceae > Pantoea > Pantoea nemavictus. The sequence continues at coordinate 738,578 of NZ_JBBGZW010000001.1, forward strand.
GTGAACCGCAGCCGCTGGATGCAGCGACGCTGGCGGCCATGCATCCAAATCGCTACTGGGTACGTAAACTGCTGAAGGGCAAAAAGGCGGGTCGATAATCTGCGGGGCGAGCGATCGCCCCGAGAGGTTAAGCGCTCTGGCGCGCCTGCAGGAACAGATTGTCCCACATGCCAGTGACTAAGGCCTGATCGCGTGGCGACAACTCACCAGCAGCAATGGCTTTTTGCAGGCTGTTGGTGACGTGAGTTTGCAGCGCTTCCGGCGTGTGTTCGCCACTCAGCTCAATCTCCGCCACTGCCAGGGTCAGATGACCACGCAGATAGCCGCCAGCAAACAGCTCATCATCGCTGGCGTGATCGACCATGTCATCAATCAGGGCCAGAATGCGGGTCTCAAATTCTACGATCATCTCTTCCTCTCTTCTTATATCCTTCGCGGATTATAGATCTTCCGGCCAAGGGAATTGTGCCGCCGTCAGTGCTGGCGTGCCGTAATACTGGATTAACGCCTCGATAAAACGTGCCGGTCGCGGCGGAATGCCCTGCTCCAGATAAGTCATCACCTGTGCATGAACCTTGCGCTGAAACGCTATGCGATCTGGCTCACAATCGCCTTCGAGATTGTCACAACTTACATTGAAGGGAAAGCCCGCCGCAACGCAGAACAACCACTCCAGCGCCTGCGGTTTAACTTCCACCGCTTCAAACTGGCTCTGCGTTTGCGCATCGCGGCCGTCCGGGCAGTACCAATAGCCAAAATCCACCAGTTTGCGGCGTGCTTCACCGGCAATGCACCAGTGGGAAATTTCGTGCAGCCCGCTGGCATAGTAGCCGTGCGCGAATACCACGCAATTCCACGGTGAGGTTTCATCCGCTGGAAGATAAATAGGTTCGTCGTCGCCTTTAATTAGACGGGTCTGAAAATCGTCAACAAAGCAGCCATCAAAGATGGCAATCAGCTGATCGTAATGGTGTGTTGTACTCATAATTTTTAATCTTTAAAAAAAACGGCGCCATTGTCGCATTGGCAGCCGGTCTTGACGAGTATTGGATTACAGCGTTGCTAGCCAGGCCATCACTTCGCTGCCGTGGCTATCCCACAATAATTTGGCGCTCATCACCGCAGAAACCGTCACCACCATCGGGCGGATCAGCTTCTGGCCGCGGCTCAGCACCAGCCTGGCGCCGAGGCGCGCGCCGATAAAGGCCCCAAGCAGCATAATCGCGCCGGTGCCCCACACTACTTTTCCGCCGAACATAAAGAACAGCAAACTGCCAAAATTCGAAGTGAAATTTAGGATTTTGGCGTGGGCGGTGGCTTTCGCCAGATTAAAGCCGCACAGCGTGACGAAGGCCAGCGCGTAAAAGGAACCTGCGCCTGGACCAAAGAATCCGTCGTAGAAACCGACGCAGCCGCCGCCGACCAGCGCATAGGGCAAACCGTGCAGGCGACGTTCGCGATCCGCTTCTCCCAAACGTGGCATCAGCAGGAACCACAAACCAATGCAGATCAGCAGCAGCGGCAAGATTTGGCGCAGCACATCCGCTTGCAAATGCTGAATCAGAACGGTGCCGCCGACGGCGCCGAGAAAGGTCATGGCGATATTCAGCCACTGCTCATTCAGCTTCACCGCACCGCGACGGATGAAATAGAGGCTGGCGGAGAAGGATCCGCCGACCGATTGCAGCTTATTGGTGGCTAGCGCCTGCGCGGGAGAAAGCCCGGCTGCCAGCAACGACGGCACGGTGAGCAAACCACCGCCACCGGCGATGGAGTCGATAAATGCCGCCAGCATCGCCACAAAAAACAGCACGCCGATGACCAGCGGGCTGACAACAAACCAATCCATTGAAGTACCTACAAAAGATGCTTATCAAGAAGAGCCTGACATGACGGCGGCAATGGCGGCGGCGTCTTTTTCACCGGCGGCGTGCTGCCGGGCTTTTTCGGCAGGAACCAGCTATCCAGCTCGGCACCACAGCCATCGCCTGGCGGCTGTGCGGCTTGATCCTCGCACTCCAGACTGCCGGCCGGACAGCGCAGACGCACGTGCATATGCGCGCGATGGGCAAACCACGGACGCACTTTATTTAACCACGCGCGATCGCTACCCGCATCGGCACACAGCTGCCGTTTAATCGCCGGGTTGACGAAGATACGCGTGACTTCCTCATCTTTCGCCGCCAGTTTAATCAGGCTATCAATTTGGGGTTGCCAGTGACGCGCAATGACCTGCTTATCATCCGCAGAGACCAGATCGAGCGGCTGCGGCTTCAGCAATTGCTGCGCCGTCCAGCGGGTTTTCGGTAGCTGCAGCCAGATATCAACGTCGAGACCGGTTTGATGGCTGGCATGGCCGCTGCTGAAACGTCCACCTGCTGCCATACCCATATCACCAATCAGCACTTGTCCCAGCTGCAGCTGATGAACCTGGGTACTGAGGCGCTGGATAAAGGCGATGAGATCGGGATGACCGAAATAGCGGCGCTGATCCTGGCGCATCACCTGATAATTTGCTGAGTTAAGCGGCAGCTGTTGCGCACCCACAATACAGCCGTTGGCAAAACCGCCAATCGACTGGGGAGTGCCGGCAATCGGCTGATGGATTTGCTGCCACGGCGTCGCGGCAACGGCGGCCGCACTGCACAACAGCGCGGCACAGGTGATGAGCAGACGACGCATCATCGGGCTTACCAGCGCGGAACGCTGCTGTTGACGTCACCGTTTTGCGCGCGCTGGCGCAGCAGGTGATCCATCAACACGATCGCCATCATCGCTTCGGCAATCGGTACCGCACGGATGCCGACGCAAGGATCGTGACGACCTTTAGTGATCATCTCCACTTCTTCGCCGTCACGTGTGATGGTGTTGCCTGGCACGGTAATGCTCGACGTTGGCTTCATCGCCAGATTGGCACTGATGGTTTGGCCGCTGCTGATGCCGCCTAAAATGCCGCCCGCGTGGTTGCTCTGGAAACCGTTCGCACGAATTTCATCGCGATGCTGGCTGCCACGCTGGTTGATCACCGCGAAACCGTCGCCGATCTCCACGCCTTTCACCGCGTTGATGCTCATCAGCGCATGCGCCAGATCCGCATCCAGACGATCAAACACCGGCTCGCCTAAGCCCGGCGGCACGTTTTCGGCCAGCACGGTGACTTTGGCGCCAATGGAATCGCCCTCTTTTTTCAGGCCGCGCATCAGTTCATCCAGCGCCTCCAGCTTGGACGCATCCGGGCAGAAGAACGGGTTCTCTTCCACGATGCTCCAGTCTTTCAACTCGCAGGCCACGTCGCCAATCTGTGCCAGATAGCCGCGCACCACAATACCGTGCTTCATCTGCAGATACTTCTTGGCAATTGCACCTGCCGCTACGCGCATCGCGGTTTCACGTGCGGAAGAGCGTCCGCCGCCGCGATAGTCGCGCAGGCCATATTTCTGCTCGTAGGTGTAATCGGCATGACCCGGACGGAACAGATCTTTGATGGTGCCGTAATCCTGCGAACGCTGATCGGTGTTTTCAATCAGCAGGCCGATCGAGGTGCCGGTGGTGACGCCCTCAAACACGCCGGACAAAATTTTCACCTGATCCGGCTCGCGGCGCTGGGTGGTGTAGCGCGAGGTGCCAGGACGACGGCGATCGAGATCGTGCTGAATATCGGCTTCGGTGAGCGGAATGCCGGGTGGCACGCCATCAACGATGCAGCCCAGCGCAATACCATGCGACTCGCCAAAAGTGGTTACGCGAAAAACTTGTCCGATGCTGTTTCCGGCCATGCTGGTTCCTTGTTGCGATGTTGCGGGCGAGCACTCGCCCGCGTATTTAGTCTTTAAAGAATGAGAAGTGATGCTGTGCTGCGACAATTTGCTCACGCGTCAGCATAAACACGCCGTCACCGCCGTTATCGAACTCCAGCCAGGTAAACGGCACATCTGGATATTGATCGATCATGTGCACCATGCTGTTGCCGACTTCGCAAATCAGCACGCCCTGCTCGGTGAGGTATTCTGGCGCACAGGCCAGAATACGACGCACCAGTTTCAGGCCGTCGCTACCCGCAGCCAGGCCAAGCTCCGGCTCGTGGCGGTATTCGTTCGGCAGATCGTCCATATCTTCCGCATCCACGTAAGGTGGATTGGTGACGATCAGATCGTATTTTACCGGCGGCAAGTTGCGGAACAGATCGGCACGAATCGGCGTGACGTGGTTCAGCAAGCCATGCTCTTCAATGTTCTGCTCGGCGACGGCCAGCGCATCGGTGGAGATATCCACTGCATCCACTTCCGCTTCCGGGAAAGCATAAGCACAGGCAATGGCGATGCAGCCGCTGCCGGTACACATATCAAGGATGTGATTAGGCGAATCACTGATCAAACCGGCAAAACGGTTCTCAATCAGCTCACCAATCGGTGAACGCGGCACTAATACGCGCTCATCAACGTAAAATTCGTGGCCACAGAACCAGGCTTTATTGGTGAGATAAGCCACCGGAATGCGCTCGTTAACGCGGCGAATTACGCGCTCGACAATGCGATGCCGCTCGCTAGCGGTCAGGCGCGCGTTGCGCATATCTTCTGGAATATCCAGCGGCAGCCACAGCGTCGGCAGAACCAGTTGGACTGCTTCGTCCCAGGGATTATCCGTGCCGTGACCGTACCAAATGCCAGCCGCCGAAAAACGGCTGACAGCCCAGCGCAGCATGTCCTGAATGGTGTGCAGTTCATTCACTGCCTCATCGACGAATATCTTGTCCACGTAGCCCTCCGCAGGCCATAAAATCAATCGGCCGATAGTGTGCCACGAAGCCGGGCAGAATTCAGCGCGGCGAGGTGAAAAAGCTGACATTTGTTAACGCTAACGGTTAAGGTATGCCACCGGCTGTTAACCAGCCTTTTCTGAACCCATAACCGAGCCATGAGTAAGAAAACGCCGCTAAGCCAGGACGACCAGGAGATGTTCCGCCAGTTGATGAGTGGAACCCGCAAATTGAAACAGGACACTATCGTACATAAACCGGTGGTGAAAACGCGCGAACGGCCGTTGAAACGTCTGATTTCAGAACAAGCAGATAATAGCCATTACTTCTCTGACGAGTTTCAGCCGCTGTTATCCAGCGAAGGACCGGTGCGTTATGTGCGTGCTGACGTCAGCCATTACGAGCAGAAGAAATTGCGTCGCGGCGATTACACGCCGGAAATTTTTCTCGATTTACATGGCTTAACGCAAATGCAGGCTAAACAGGAACTCGGCGCGTTGATCGCCGCCTGTCGCCGTGAGCATCTGTTCTGCGCCAGCGTGATGACCGGGCACGGCAAACACATTCTCAAGCAGCAAACGCCGCTATGGCTGGCGCAGCATCCGCACGTGATGGCATTTCATCAGGCACCGAAAATGTTCGGCGGCGACGCGGCGCTGCTGGTGCTGATAGAAGTGGAAGAGTGGCAACCGCCAGAACTGCCGTAAAGGCTGCGGTATATCAGGATAGGGCCGCATTTGCGGCCCACAGAGAGATTAAATTGCTTTAGCCAATTTTGACGGGCTGACCTGCCACTCCAGCTTACCTTCGCAGGCATCTGCATCAAAGTTTACGCAGGCTATCGCTGAGGTGGCGAACATTGGCGGCGCTTCCTGCGGGCAAAGTTCAGACACCAGATAACCCACCAGCGGCAGATGCGAAATCACCAATGCTGACTTAACGCCTTTCTGCGCCAGCGCCTGCAGATAACAGGCCACCATGCCTGGATCGCCACCCGGCGTCAGTTCCGGTAACACATCCTGCCCTTCCGGCAACTTCAGCGTTTCACGTACCGTTGCGAGCGTTTGCTCGGCACGCAAATAGGGACTGACTAAAACCCGATCGATTTCTGGCGTTTTGCCGTTGAGCCAGCTCGCCATTTGACGCGATTCGTCACAGCCACAGAGGGTGAGAGGACGAACTGAATCACTCGCTGCTTCCAGAGCTGCGTCGCCATGACGCATGATAAAAACTTGCATAAAGCACCGCTGTTGTTTGTCGATATCGCCCGGTACCACAGCACCAGACGCTTCATTCTGCGAATGAACGGTGTGTTTTACCCCAATGGCTTCAGTATAGTCAACCGGTTGTTTATTAAATAAGCATATCTCAGAATGGTGCCGCACAAGCCGCTGCGCGTCCACCATACTAACCCGCTGAATCTGTGCGCCTATTCATGATTGTGCAGAAGTGTAAAAATTCGTTTGTTCTTCTGACAATGCAATCAGCGCCTCACAAGGCGTAAAACGTTCGCCGTATTGCTGCATTAATGACCTTAATGCTTTAACGATATCGCCAACTCCGCGCTGATCCATATAGCGGAACGGCCCACCGAGAAATGGCGGGAAACCGATGCCAAACACGGCAGCGATATCCCCGTCACGCGCGTTGCGGATCACCGCTTCATCCAGGCAACGTGCCGCCTCATTTAGCAGCATCATGACGCAGCGTTCGGCAATTTGTGTTTCGCTCTGCCTCGCCTGCGGCTTGGTGTTCAACAAGCTGTAGATGGACGCATCCGCTTTGCGTTTACCCGGCCAGCGCGAGCGTTGATAGAGATAGAAACCTTTGTGGTTTTTGCGCCCTTTCCTGCCGTCAGCGAGAATCGCGTTCGCAGCGGCGGGTGCGCTAAAACGTGCGCCATAAGCCTGCTCGAGAATCGGGCTGATTTTACTGCCGACATCAATTCCCACTTCATCCAGCAGCTGCAGCGGCCCGACCGGGAAACCGAATTTGACCAGCGCACGGTCGATATGCTCGATCGGCTCACCTTCCTGCAAACAGTGCAGTGCTTCATTTATATACGGCGTAAGGATGCGGTTGACGTAAAAGCCAGGACGATCGGCTACAACCACCGCAGTTTTTCCCTGCTGCCGTGCCAGCTGCACCGTATTCGCCAGCGTTTGTGCCGAGGTGTTGGCATGCGGAATCACCTCAACCAGCGGCATTTTGTCTACCGGACTAAAGTAATGCAGGCCGATAACATTTTCGGGACGCTGCGCATTGGCAGCGATATCGCCAATCGGTAATGACGAGGTGTTGGAGGCAAAAATCGTATGCGGCTGGCAATGACTTTCAATTTCGCTAACCATCTGCTGCTTAAGCGCTAAATCCTCAAACACCGCTTCAATCACCAAATCGCGCTGACTAAAACCCTGGTAATCAATACCGCCGCTAATGCGCGCCATGTGCTGCTGACGTTCGGCTGCTTTCAGCTGGCGCCGTTTCACCTTTTTACTCAGCAGATCCCAGCTGTACTCAAGAGCATGATTCACGCCGCTGAGATTGATGTCTTTAATGCGCACCGGTAACCCGGCTTTCAACGCCGTAACGCTGGCAATGCCGCCGCCCATCAACCCGCCGCCCAGTACGCCAATCTGTTTTAGCGTTTGCGGTTCGACACTCGCCATCGCCTCTTTCTTTAAAGCGGTTGAGGCGAAAAACAGGCTGCGCAGCGCCGCCGATTCAGGTGTCATCGCCAACTGGCCAAAGGCGCGTGCTTCTGCTTCATGCCCGGCGGCGCTGCCCTGCTCCAGACCGATGCGCACCACCTGCAGAATGCGCTCGGCTGCCGGATAGTTACCCTGGGTTTTGCTGTGGGTTTGACGCTGGGCTAGGGAAAACAGCACCTGACGCGCAATCGGTCCCTGCAGCAGGCGATCACGGCGCGATAGCTCCCGGCGTGCGCCTTTTCCTTTATGTACGCGTGCAATCGCTGTATCCAGCAGAATCGATTGCGGCACCGCATCGTCAACAATGCCGAGCTTGAGTGCCTGTTTAGCCCGCAACTGTTTGCCCGTAAGGATTAACGGCAGCGCCTGCTGCACGCCAATCAGCCGTGGCAAACGCTGCGTGCCGCCGGAACCTGGCAGTAAACCGAGCTGTACTTCCGGCAAACCGAGACGCGTTTTGTCATCCAGTGAACAGATGCGCGCATCGCAGGCTAACGCCAGTTCCAGGCCGCCGCCAAGGCAGGCACCGTGAATCGCCGCCACCACCGGAAACGGCAACGCGGCAATCATCGCCATCACATCCTGGCCCTGCCTCGCCAGCGCTTCGGCTTCTTCCGCCGTTTTGCAGCTGGCAATCATGCTGATATCCGCACCGGCAACAAAGTTATCGCGCTTGCCGGAGATCAACACCAATCCCGCCAAATCCTTATGGCTGCGTGCTTCATCCAGCACCGCTTTAATCTGTGGCACAAACTCGGCCTTCAGCGTGTTCATCTTCTCGCCCGGCACATCGATGGTAATCACACCGACGTGGTCAAGACGCATCTGTAAATGAAAAGCAGATTCACTCATTATTCAGCCTCCAGAACCATTGCCGAGCCTAAGCCCCCCGCCGCACAGGCGGTGACTAACCCTAAACCACCGCCGCGCCGCTGCAGTTCATGCAGCGTTTGTGTGATCATGCGCGCGCCGGTCGCGGCAAAGGGATGGCCATAAGCAATTGATCCGCCGAGCACATTAAAACGCTCTTCATTCACTTCGCCTAACGCATGGGAGCGATTCAACACCTCGCGCGCAAAACGTTCATCGCGGAACATCTTCAGGTTCGCCAGCGTCTGCGCAGCAAAGGCTTCGTGCATATCAATCAGCGTCAGATCATTTAGCGTGATACCGGCACGATCCAGCGCCAGCGGTGAGGCATACGCCGGACCAAGCAGCATATCCTGCCAGACATCAATGGCGGTGAAAGCGTAGCTGCGCAGATAGCCCAGCGGTTTGATGCCAAGCTCGCGCGCTCGGCCTTCACGCATCAGAATCACCGCCGCCGCGCCATCGGTCAGCGGCGTGCTGTTAGCAGCCGTAACCGACCCGTGGCGACGATCAAACGCCGGGCGTAGTTTGGCGTAATCTGCAGCGCTAGCGTTGAAACGAATATTGTTGTCCTGCTCGATAGGGGCTTTCCACGGTGGCACAAAAGCGGGCATCACCTCCTGCGCCAGCACACCGGATTGCCAGGCGCGCGCCGCATGCTGGTGCGAACGCAGCGCTAACGCGTCCTGCTGTTGGCGCGTGATGCCGTGGCTTTTCGCCATCTGCTCGGCGGTATCGCCCATACGCAGCCCGGTGGAGTACTCCGCCACCGCCGGTGGCACCGGCAACAAATCGCGCGGACGTAAACGACGAAGAATACTGAGTTTCTGGCTAAAGCTGCGCGCTTTATTAAGATCGACCAGGGCACGCGCCAGAGTTTTGCTGACGCCAATCGGTAACACTGAAGAAGAGTCCGCGCCACCGGCAATCGCGGCATCAATGGTGCCTGCCATCAGGCTCTCCGCCACGTTTGCCACCGCCTGGAAGCTGGTGGCGCAGGCACGACTGACGCTATAAGCATCGGTGTGTACGCTTAATCCGCTGCTCAGGACAATTTCACGCGCGATATTAGGCGCTTCCGGCATCTGCACCACCTGGCCAAACACCAATTGATCGATCACCTCCACCGGCAATTCACTGCGCGCCATCAGTTCACTCACCACCATGCGCCCTAACTCAAGCGCGGGAATACCGTGAAAATCTGTCGCCTGGCGGACAAAAGGCGTGCGCAATCCATGGGTTATGGCGATACGTTCACCCTGACGCGTCAGCAGCGGCTGCGCTTTGCTCATTGCAATCACCTGTAATTTTCGACCAAGGCATCATTGCCAAACAGGTCTGACCTGATCATCAGTGTTAACCAGGTGTTGCTAAGTAGCCAATAACCAGAGGAAAAAAGTGCGAGGGAATACACGAAAAAGAGTTAACGCTGCCGAACGGGGTTCCGGCAGCGGTGGAATTAGCGTAAGCCGAGCTGGAAAATCAGGGTTTCGGCCTGGCAGGCAAAGGTGAAGTCGATGGTCAGGCGCACCGCGTCGCCCTCTTCAGCAAATTCAGCGTGAATGTCACAGGGATCGGATTCTACCTGACGCGCGCGTTCAGTCAGGTACGCGAGCATCGCATCCGCCGCATGGCGATCGGCAAATACGCCAGACCAGCTTGCGGTGCAATCGGTGTTATCCATCACGGTACCGACATCTACGCAGCAGCAGGCGGCCGTTTCATTCGCACTACATTTATTAATGGCATCAGTCATGGTTCTCTCCTGACGATAAATTCAACACAATCGGATCATTTTCTGTCGCAAAGTGTACGCCTGCTGCGTTTTCACATCCACGATCACGCCGCTAAGTGACGAATATCACACTAAAAATTGATCCATAACAAAATTGAAAGCTATGTTGAAGGCGAACCGCTAAGATTTTGTTAAGCAGATCTGATTTTATCGATCAAATTAGAAATATCTAAAAAACATTATTGCAACAAATACACAGGTCAGACCTATACTCGTCGCACTGGTCTGATATGTGGTTTTGCCATCAGTCCCTACAATTCGCCGCTCTTTGTTACGCGACGTAACAACGTTAAATAATAAATCTAGATGAGGTTGTGGTCATGAACCATAAAAACCTGTTTGCAAAGTCAGCTGTGGCAGCTGCAGTAACGCTCGTCTGTTCCCATGTTTACGCCGCAGGCTTTCAGCTTAATGAATTTTCAGCAATTGGTTTAGGTCGTGCTTATTCGGGTGAAGGTGCGATGGGTGATACCGCCGCCTCTGCCAGCCGTAACCCGGCAACCATGGCATTAATGGATCGCCCCTCTTTTTCCATCGGCGCGGTTTATATTGATCCCGAAGTAGACATCACCGGTCAGAGCCCATCTGGTCGCAGCCTTGATTCAAAAAATATTGCCCCAAACCAGTGGATTCCCAATATCCACTATGTTCAGCCAATTAACGATCAGTGGTGGATTGGCGCTTCGGCCACTTCCAATTATGGTCTGGCAACCGAATTTAATGATGGCTATACCGCGGGCGGTTACGGCGGTAAAACCGACCTGATGACCGGCAATTTTAATATCAGCACCGCTTATCGACTGAATGAACACTTCAGCTTCGGTATTGGATTTGATGCGGTGTATGCAAAAGCCAAAATTGAGCGTTATGCCGGTGAATCAGGTGCCGCGCTGGGCATTCCCGCCAATACCCAAATTGCCCATTTAAAGGGTGATGAATGGGGCTACGGCTGGAATGCCGGCATTCTGTATGAAGTGGATAAAGACAACCGCTTCGGCTTTACCTATCGCTCAGAAGTTAAAATCGACTTTGATGGTGATTACAAAAGCAGCCTGCCAACCTACGTAAACTCTCTGCCGCAGGCGCAGCTGCTCGGCCTGCCTTACGGCACTGGCGGCTCAACCATCCCAGGCTCTCTGACGCTGAATCTGCCAGAGATGTGGGAAGTCTCCGGCTACCACAAAGTCGCACCGCAGTGGGCGGTTCACTACAGCCTGGCGTACACCAGCTGGAGCCAATTCCAGGAGCTGAAAGCCACCGGCAGCAACGGTCAGACGTTGTTCTATAAAGATGAAGGGTTCCACGATGCCTATCGTATCGCATTGGGTACCTCTTACTTCTATGACGACAACTGGACCTTCCGTACCGGTATCGCCTTCGATGACAGCCCGGTTCCTGCCGATAAGCGTTCCATCTCCATCCCGGATCAGGATCGTCTATGGCTGAGCGCCGGTGCATCTTACGCATTTAATGAAGATGCCTCGGTAGACGTGGGTGTTTCTTACATGCACGGACAGAAAGTTACCGTCAAAGAGGGCCCCTATACCTTTAACTCTGAAGGTAAGGCATGGCTCTACGGCGCGAACTTTAACTACAAGTTCTGATGTCTAAATAGATATGAAAAAAACGGCGACTATCATGTCGCCGTTTTTTATTAAGAATCGATTATTGAGAATCGATGTCCTTAAGATCATCCTGAATCGCGCTGGCGTTCGGATTATCTTCCGGCTTCAGCTTACCGCCGTTGGCGATAAAGTCATGCCGCTGGAAGTAGGCATTACGAATAAAGGCGTAAGGATCTTGTTGCTGGCGCAGGATGGCATCGGAATCCAACAATTGCGCGCGCGTTTCAATACCTTCCAGCGTCCATTTACCCACCGAAATCGGCCAGCTCAGCCAGCTCAGCACCGGATAGAGCGTATCGACGAAGTCACCACCATCTTCACGAATGGTAAAACTGCCGTACGCAGGTAATTCAACATACGGGCCGTAACCCACGCCATAACGACCGAGCGTGCTACCAAAGCGGTGTGGCACTTCACGTGCCAGTTCCGGATTGGCTTTACCTGCCACGTCAATGAAGCCACCCAGCCCTAAAACAGTGTTAAGGAAGAAGCGGGTGAAGTGGATGCCCGCCTGGCGCGGTTCCCCAACCAAAATGGCGTTGACCATGCTGGCAGGTTCTTCCAGGTTACCGAGCACATTGCTCAGGCCGCTACGTGCCGGTACCGGCACATAATCACGCCAGGCGACCGCCACCGGGCGCAGCACATACGGATCCAGCACGTTGTAGTTGAAGTTAAACATCGTGCGGTTGAAGCCTTCCAACGGATCGCTGCGCTGAGCAGGCTCCGTATTGTCGGCCGGTTTAGAACTGGCGCAACCTACCAACAATAAACTGGCCAACGCCAAACCGGTCAGGCGGTTATTCATTCTTCTCTCCCTGTGCGGATCAGTAAGGTATCGCTTCAGGGCTGCTGTTGATTAATTTCCACAGCCAATTGCTGATGACCATCCCAGGGTGTGACCGCGCTTAAACCAAACCAGTCGCCAGACTGGGGATTGGCACTGCCGTCGCGCGAAATGCGCACCCTGACCTGCACCTGATGCTGCGCCGAAAGCAGGCGATCGGGCATCATGGCATTGCTGTCATCTAGCGTAAGCGATAACGGGAAGTGGCTCAGCGGTAAACGCTTCACAGCCACAGGCACCGGTGAAACACCGTCAGACACAGAAATATACATCACTCCGCCTTGCGGTAACATTTTTTCTGCCTGCGGCGTCAAACTCACCGTCAATGCCAGCTGGCTATTTTGCTGCCCCGCATCGGTTTTCGCTTGTTCAATGCTGCGTTCGATCATGGTGATGCGTCGATCGCCCGGCGGTAACAGTTTCAACATCACCTGCCAGGCGCCAATCGCTTCATTGTACTGCTGCTGCTCAAAGGCGTTAAATGCCAGCAGACTCAACGTGCGCACATCGCTGTGATCGCGTTTCAGCAGCTCTTTAAGCATCACGTTGGCCTGGCGGTTGTCCTGCGGATCGCTGGAGCGCGTCAGCACTTCGGCGTAATCCTGCTGCAACTCCAGATTGTCTGGCGCCAGCTGGAGCGCGTGTTCAAAAGCCTGGCTGGCATCGGTAGCATTATTCAGCACCATGCCAAGACGACCGAGCATCGCCCAGTCATTGAGATTATTTGCGTCGTTCTGCAGCGAGTTGCGCAGCCCGAGCTGCAAGCGCGCCAGCTCTTCCATGGTTAACGGCTGGGCTTTAGGATCCATGACGCGCGCCCGCAAGGCAGGATACTCCTGCTGTACGCTGACAAATGCCGTCTGCTGCGTTAAGCCACCAGTTTTCAAATACATCCCCACCGACACCACCAACAGCACGATGACGCCCGGCAGCAATACCCAGCGGCTGCTGCGATGAATAGTGGCAGCATCCTGCTGAGGAACGTCGGTTAACAGCGTTTGTTGCAGTTCACGCACCATTTCCGGGCGCTCAGCCACCACGCCCTCTTCTTCATCATGCTCCAGCTCGCGCAGACGCTGTTGATAGAAATCGGTATTGAGGCGATCGCGATCGCCGGTTACGGCTTCGCGCTGACGCCAGCCTGCACGCAGAAACAGCGCGATGGCCGCCAGCAGCAAAATAATCAGGGTAATCCAGAATCCAGTCATTACGGCTTCCCGTCACGCTTGAGTAACGCCGCAAGGCGCTGTTGTTCATTGTCGTCTAATTCGTTCCGCGCTTTGCCGCGCCGATTGCGCAGGATAATAATCACCGCGCCCAGTACCACGAACAGCGCCGGACCAACCCACAAAATCAACGTGGACGGTGTGACCGGCGGCTCATAGGTGACGAAGTTGCCGTAACGCGCCACCATGTAGTCGATGATCTGCTGACGGTTTTCGCCCTGCTTCATCAATTCGTAGACTTTGAGACGCATATCTGCGGCGATCATGGCATTGGAGTCGGCAATGCTGTTGTTCTGGCATTTCGGACAACGTAAGGATGCGGTGAGCTCGCGGTATTGCTCTTCCTGCTGTACCGAATCGAACTGATAGGTATCAATCGCTGCCCACAGGCTGGTACTGAGCAGAATGCCCGCCAATAAAAGAAGCAGTCGTTTCACGCACCCGCCTCCTTGTTGTATTTGTCCCACAGCGGTTTCACTTCTTCCAGCCAGACGCGATCGTTCATGTCGCCGGCGTGGCGATAGCGGATAATGCCTTTGCCATCGATGAGGAAGGTTTCCGGCGCACCGTAAACCCCAAGATCCAAGCCCAACATGCCGTTGCCATCATACAGGCTGAGCGCGTAAGGATTGCCCAGCGTGTTTAGCCAGGTCACCGCTTTGCTGCGGTCGTCCTTGTAGTTCAGCCCCACCACGCGAATGCCTTTTTCCGCCAGCGTATTGAGGTATTGATGCTCCGCGCGGCAGGTGGGACACCACGTCGCCCAGACATTCAGCAGAATCGGTTTGCCGTCATTCAGCACCTGTTGATCGTAGATTTTGCCCGGTTGATCGAGCGCTTCAAGTTTAAACACCGGCACAGGTTTGCCGATCAGCGCTGATTCGAGACGCGTTGGATCATCGCCATTAGCATTGCGCGACAGCTGCCACAGCAGCGCCGTCGCCAGCAGCAGAAACAGAACTAACGGGATAAACAGGATTTTTTTATTCATGCCAGCTCCTCGCGTTGCGCTTTTTTACGCGAGCGATAGCGCGGATCGAACAAACAGAATAAGCCGCCGACCGCCATAAACACCCCGCCGTACCAGATCCAGCGCACAAAAGGTTTGTAGTAAATGCGTACTGCCCACGAGCCGTCATCCAGCTCTTCTCCGAGTGCCGCATAAAGATCGCGCGTGAAACCTCCGCTGATCGCCGCTTCGGTCATCATGGTACGCGCGGCTGCATAGAAGCGTTTCTCCGCCTGCATCACCGCTTCCGGCTTGCCGTTGCGCGTCACTTCAATAATCGCCTCACCGCCGCTGTAGTTCGGGCCCTGCAGGTTACGAACGCCATGGAAAATGAAGTGATAACTGTGAATATCGACGCTATCACCGGCCTTCATGCGTACATCACGCTCAACACTGTATTGGGTGCTAAACGCGATACCCACCACCGTCACCGCCACGCCAAGATGGCCCAGCACCATGCCCCAATGGCTGCGCGTCAGATGGCGCAGGCCTTTGAAGAAGGAGTGACGATGGGTGGCGCGCTCGTGCAGCTCCATCAATGTCAGCATGATCACCCAGATAGACATCAGCAGCCCGATCACCGTCATTGCTTCGATACGATCCTGCAGCAGCCACGGCAGCGCGATCGAAAGAATCAGCGTGACCAACAAGCCAACGCCAAGGCGTTTCCACAATTTTTGCGGCTGATCGCGACGCCAACGCACCAGCGGACCAATGCCGAGCATCAGGGCAAACGGCGCCATCAGCCAGGTGAACATGGTATTAAAGAACGGCTCGCCCACCGAGATACTGCCCAGACCGAGCTGCTTGTGCACCAGCGGTAACAGCGTACCCAGCAACACCACCAGCATCGCCGCAATCAGCAGCACGTTGTTGCCCAGCAGGAAGGATTCGCGTGACCAGATTTCACTCTGCACGCGGCTGCGCACCTGACCACCTTTCAACGCGTACAGCAGCAGCGAACTGCCAATCACGATCACCAGGAACGCGAGAATAAACATGCCGCGCGCCGGGTCGGACGCGAACGAGTGCACCGAAACCAGCACGCCAGAACGCACGAGGAAAGTGCCGAGCAGACTTAACGAGAACGCGGTAATCGCCAGCAGCACCGTCCACGACTTAAAGCTGCCGCGTTTTTCCGTCACCGCCAGCGAGTGCATCAGCGCCGTGCCGGCCAGCCACGGCATAAAGGAGGCGTTTTCGACCGGATCCCAGAACCACCAGCCGCCCCAGCCGAGTTCGTAATAGGCCCATGCGGAACCGAGCACGATGCCAATGGTCAGAAACACCCATGCAGCGGTGGTCCACGGACGTGACCAGCGCGCCCATGCGGTATCCAGTCGACCAGCCATCAGAGAAGCGATAGCAAAAGCGAACGCCACCGAGAAGCCAACGTATCCCATATACAGCAGCGGTGGATGGAAGATCAGCCCGATATCCTGCAACATCGGGTTGAGATCGCGCCCATCAATCGGGAAGTTTGGCAAAGTACGGGTAAACGGATTCGAGGTGAGGATGATAAACAGCAGGAAACCGAGGTTAATCATGCCCATCACCGCCAGCACGCGTGCCAGCGCATCCTGCGGCATACCGCGACTGAAAATCGCCACCGCCAGCGTCCAGGTACTTAGCAGCAGCACCCACAGCAGCAGTGAACCTTCGTGCGCGCCCCAGGTTGCAGCGATGCGATAGTAAACCGGCAACAAGGTGTTGGAGTTGGTGGCGACATAGCCGACGGTGAAATCATTTACGATAAAAGCGTGAACCAGTACCAGGAAGGCGGCAGCGACGCAGGCGAACATGCCCCACGTCAGCGGACGCGCCATCGCCATCAATCGCGCATCCTGACGCGCAGCGCCCCACAGCGGATAAACACTCAGCAGTAGCGCCAGCCCTAGCGCCAGGCACAGCAAGAAGCTGCCAATTTCCGGCATCATGATTGCGCTCCCGCCTGCTGATAGGCTGCTGCTGGTCCGGTGTGATTCTTCTTCATCGCGTCTTCAATTTCCGGCGGCGTGTATTTCTCATCGTGCTTGGCCAGCACCTCTTTGGCGTTCACCTGGTTGCCCTCTGCCAGCACACCTTGCGCGACGACGCCCTGCCCTTCACGGAACAGATCCGGCAGGATGCCTTCGTAACTGACGCTGACCACGCCATTGGCATCATACAGTTTGAAAGAGACCGCCAGCGTGTTGGGATCGCGCTTGACGCTGCCCGGCATCACCATGCCACCGATGCGCAGACGCTGGCCCGGCTCAGGCTTCTGATGATCTTCGCCCTTGCCGTAAAGAATTTCACTCGGGGTATAAAACAGGTCGATGTTGGAACGCAGCGCATACATGACCAGCGATGTCGCCAGGCCAAGGCCAATCAACACCGCTAGCGCGACATACAGGCGGTTACGACGACGGATATTCACACGGATTCTCCCGCTGCTTCACTGGCAGCTTTTTTCGATTTCGCCGCGCGAATGCGGCGCTCCCTGGCCTGGCGCTGGCGAATATCGGCCAGCAGTCGGCGACGGAACAGCACGGTGTGCAGTACCAGACCGCATAAAGGAATCAAGGTGAGGATGACGGCGAGCCAGACGTAAAAGGCATAGCCGCCCATGGCAAAGAAATCACTCCATGATGCGAAAGCTGGTGTCATGACTGGCGTCCTCCCTGTGCGACGTCAATCGCCCACGGACGATGGCGCTCGGTAAACAGAATCAGGTTACGCAGGCGCATCAAGGTGAGCGCGCCGAACACCAGCAAATAGCCGAGAATCGACCAGCGCAGCGGGGTGCGCATGCTTGGGTCAATCGCCTGCTGCAGAATGCCCGAAGAGCCCTGATGCAAGGTGTTCCACCACTGCACCGAAAAGTGAATGATTGGCAGATTAACCACGCCAACCAGGATCAAGATCCCCGCAGCACGACCGGCAGTGCGACGATCTTCAAACGAGTGGTAGAGCGCGATGACGCCCATATACAGGAACAGCAGCACCAGCTCCGATGTCAGACGCGCATCCCAGATCCACCAGGTGCCCCACATCGGTTTACCCCAGGCGGAACCCGTGACGAGCGCGATAAAGGTAAACACGGCACCGATGGGCGCCATGGCCGCCGACACCAGATCGGCCATCTTCATCTGCCACACCAGGCCGATAAACGCGGCGATTGCCATCGACGCATAGACGCCCATCGACCACATCGCCGCGGGCACGTGAATGTACATAATTCGGAAGCTGTTGCCTTGCTGATAATCCGCTGGCGCAAAGCCGAAGCCCCACACCCAACCGAGCAGCAGCGAAGCAACGCCCAGCACCGCGAACCAGGGAATCAAGCGCCCGCATAGCTGGTAAAGCCGTTCAGGCTTTGCCCACTGATGTAACCATTTCCACATTTTTGCATCGCTCACAATAAACAGAATTCAGGTTTCGGCCGCTCTGGGGCGACACGAATTAATGCAGACTAATACGCAAGGCCGCCGCCGTCGCAAAGGGCGCTAGCGTGGCGCTTAGCGCCAGCATCGCGCCCAGAATCGCCAGATAACCACCAATCGGCAATCCCATGCCGGCGGCATCAATCGCAGCGCTGGCAAAAATTAAAACCGGTATCGATAAGGGCAACACCAGCAAACTGAGTAGTACACCGCCGCGGCGCAGCCCAACGGTCAATCCGGTGCCGATTGCACCAAGGAAACTCAGCGTTGGCGTACCGAGTAATAGCGTCAGCGCCATGGCGCGCCAGCCGGCAAAATCGAGCGACAGCAGTAATGCAGCCAGCGGTGATAATAAAATCAACGGCAGACCGGTAATCAGCCAGTGAGCAATCACTTTGCCCAGCACGGTGACCGGTAGCGGCGTCGGCAACAGAAGTAGTTGCTCAAGCGAACCATCAAGAAAATCATCACGAAACAGCCGTTCCAGCGCCAGCAAGGAGGCCAATAGCGCGGCAACCCACGCGATGCCCGGCGCGATGCGCGCCAGCTGTTGCGGTTCCGGCCCGATACCTAACGGAAACAGTGTGATAACAATCAGGAAAAACCACAGCGGATTGATCACTTCTGCGCCACTGCGAAAAGCGATTTTTAATTCACGCTGAATAACCCGGCCAAGCATCAAGCCCACTCCGCAGTAAGTCGAATTTTACGCACCCGAGCGTGGCTTGCGGGCAGATCCTGATGCGTAGTCAGAATCACCGCCCCACCGTTATCGGCATGTGCGGCGAATCGCGCCATTAATTTTTCTACGCCGCCTTTATCAATGGCGGTCAACGGCTCGTCGAGGATCCACACAGACACCGGGCTGAGCCACAGTCGCGCCAGTGCCACGCGCCGCTGCTGTCCGGCGGAAAGTTGCGCCACCGGCACCTCTTCAAAACCCAGTAAATCCACCTGCTCAAGGGCGTCAAAAATCGCGTTTTCATCGCTGCCACCATGCCAGAAGCGCAGATTCTCAAGCGGAGAGAGTACCGATTTCACCCCCGGGTGATGACCGAGATAGAGCAGATTTTGTTGCCATCTTTCACGCTGTTGCCGAATTGGCCGTGCCTGCCACAAAACTTCGCCCTCTTCTGCGCGGCTTAATCCGGCCAGCAGACGCAGTAACGAGGTTTTTCCAGCCCCGTTCGGCCCTTCGATTTGCACAATGTCACCCGGTTGCACACGGAAGCTCAATCCATGAAAAAGCGTTCGCTCATCACGAACACATGAAAGATTAATGACTTCGAGCATAGAAGGGAGAATCACAGCAATGAATGAGGCGGCGATAATACCACATTGAATCTGTGGGCCGAAGTCTGTGAGCTGGCTCCCACTTACCCCAAATGGGGTATTCGTGCGCATCAGATCAATAAATCGCTCAAAAAACCACCTTCGTTAAAACTTCGTTACTCTTAATTTGAATCTTCGTAACAAATCGCCCTTGATAAAACCGGCTACGCTTATTACGCATTGGCATTATCACCAGGGGAAAACATGAAACATTCACCATCGATTTCAAACAGTGACAACGATGTAGAGAGCGACGAAAAAGATCAGGGCAAGGAGATTGAAGTCGATGAAGATGCCCTGCCCTCGCAGGCGGCGGCGATTCATGAGGAGATTCGCCACGACGGTGAAAAGGAGTTAGAGCGCGATGGCATGGCGCTGCTTTGGTCTGCGGTGGCGGCGGGACTATCGATGAGCGCCTCGCTGATGGCGAAAGGCATTTTTCAGGTCCATTTAAAAGGCGTGCCCGGCGCGTTTTTATTGGAGAACCTGGGTTATACCTTTGGTTTTGTCATTGTGATTATGGCGCGCCAGCAGCTGTTTACCGAGAATACCGTCACCGCCGTTTTGCCGGTGATGCACAAACCTACTGGTAGCAATTTTGCACTGCTGTTGCGTTTATGGTGTGTGGTGCTGCTCGGCAATCTGATTGGTACTGCGCTCGGCGCATTGGCCTTCAATCATATGCCGATATTTGACGATGCTACCCGTCAGGCTTTTACCGCTATCAGCGAAAAAGTGATGGTTAATCCACCGAGCGAAATGTTTGCTAATGCAGTGATCTCCGGCTGGATTATCGCCACGATGGTGTGGATGTTCCCGTATGCCGGCGCGGCGAAAATTGTGGTGATCGTGATGATGACCTGGCTGGTGGCGTTAGGCGATTTGGCGCATATCGTGGTGGGTTCAGTGGAAGTGCTGTATCTGGTGTTTGCAGGAACGCTGCCGTGGTATGAATTCTTCTGGCCATTTGCCCTGCCAACGCTGCTCGGCAATATCACCGGCGGTACGCTGATTTTTGCGCTGATCAGCCATGCACAGATTCGTAATGACATGAGTGAAGCGGCGAAAGCCAAAGCACGAGCGGAGCAGAAGCGTAAAGAGAAGCAAAAACAGGCGTGAGTTTGGTCTTAAATTGCTGATAGATTAAGCAAACAAGCTCGGCATAGTTAAAATCAGGCGCGCGGTGCGCTATACTGCGCGCCCGGCGTCTCCTTAGTTAAATGGATATAACGAGCCCCTCCTAAGGGCTAGTTGCAGGTTCGATTCCTGCAGGGGACACCATATAGCAGTTCGCAACCATCCTTCTACTTTCGTAAAAACCCCATCGCGCCAAGCGAACACCCAAACAACCGTTCGCCATAGTTCGTTGAAAGCCAGATGATAGCTTGGGTAAATTCTGGATAAATCAATTTTACCACCCGGATTTTACTCGATGCTCACCAAAGCAGATATATGCTGCAAAACCCAAAGAGAAGCCTTACAGGCTTGCAGACGGAAATGGACTCTTCCTCTGTGTGCCAGCTTCTGGAAAGGAGGTCTGGCAGGTACGCTACCAGTTCAACGGGAAAGAGAAAGTACACACCATCGGCCAATATCCGGATATTGGCCCAGCTGATGCCAGAAGCATGGCGTTTGAACTGAAGCGCGACTTAGCACTTGGTTCTCAATCCGTCCGTGAAGAAAAAGCAGAATGAAAAGGAGCCTGATTCGTTAGGTTCGATTTTCGAGGAATGGTATAAGCACAAGAAGCAGGTTTGGTCTGAGAGGTACGCCAGTGAGCTCAGGCGCATATTTGATGATGACATCCTTCCTTATATCGGCAAGATGCAGATGGATGACATTGAGCCGATGGCTCTGCTGAAGGTGTTGCGGAGGTTCGAGGATCGGGGTGCGATGGAGCGAGCCAATAAAGCACGGCGCCGGTGCGGTGAAGTTTTCCGTTACGCAGTCGTGACTGGCCGGTGCAAATATAATCCGGCGCCTGACCTGGCTGATGCGATGAAAGGCTATCGCAAACAGAACTACCCATTCCTGCCGGCCGACCAGATACCAGCGTTTAACGCTGCTCTCGCCACCTACTCCGGCAGCGTTATTTCCCGTGTTGCTACCCAAATTCTTCAGTACACCGCCCTACGCACTAAAGAGATGCGTAGCATGCAATGGACAGACGTCGATTTTGAGAACGACCTGATTACGATCGCCGCAGATGTGATGAAGAACCGCAAGGCACACGTGGTTCCGATGTCGCGTCAGGTTAAGGCGCTGCTTAAATTCCTGCAGCCAAT
This sequence comes from Pantoea nemavictus, assembly GCF_037479095.1. Lineage (NCBI taxonomy): Bacteria > Pseudomonadati > Pseudomonadota > Gammaproteobacteria > Enterobacterales > Erwiniaceae > Pantoea > Pantoea nemavictus. The sequence continues at coordinate 760,459 of NZ_JBBGZW010000001.1, forward strand.
CACATCTAATTCTGCTTTCGTATTTCCGGGTCGCAATGACAAAGGAAAATCAATCAGCGACGCCGCCGTTCTACTGGTTATTCGCAGGTTGGCTATGAAGGCCTTGCAAGCGGGCATGGATTCCGCCACCAGTTCAGCACCATCCTGAACGAGCATGGATGGCCGCATGATGCGATAAAACGACAGTTGGCTCACGTCGATCGCAACAATATCCGCGGCATCTATAACCACGCACAGTACCTGGAAAGATGCAGGAAGATGATGCAATGGTGGGCGGATTATCTGGAAGGAAATGGGGCGATTGTCGGCCTCTCATCCTCATGCATGGTCGAGATTTCATGCGTCACCACTCCCACCACTGCAATATCTTTCAGCAGGTCATCCATCAGGAACACGGCATCTTCGGTAATGATGCGACGTGGCTGAATCATGATCATCGTCCACTCATACATTCCCGACATGTCTAATTGAACACCTGAAATGTGCGCTCATCGCCATCTGTAGTCGAAATATCGCGGAATCTCGTGGTGTGTGTCTCGATCCAGCTATTGGCTGCGCGAAGCGTGTAATGCCAGTTAAGACGCTCAAGTTCGCTCACAAAGTCCAGCGTGCTGATGATGAAGCGCCCTAATGCATCTCGCTTCATAGCCTACTTAAATGCCATCATGATTTCGTAGTCGCGGGGCATGGTCATCTCCCTCCCTGATAGATACTGTATATAAAGACAGCAATATCGATCGATGGAATGGATCAAGGCGGGACGGGAGAGTTTTTTGTAAAGCGATTGGTGGATAACGAATTTTATTTTTCTGACTGCTAGTTTTTTGACAACACGGAAAGGATATCTACGTTTAGATAGCAACGCTTGGTTGCCATTACAGGGGATGTAATTGTATGAAAAGAGTTTTTGGTGGGATGCTTATCGTCGTCAGCCTCTTGACGTTATCAGGATGCCATCACTCAGAGCGACCGATTGGACCGGACGGGCGCCCTAATGTGCAAACCGATCAGCCCATACCGGGCGGTCCAATGAGCAAAGGTCCGGTTGGGCAACCACAGGCATAATTAAATTACAGCAGGCGCTAATCAGTGCTTGCTGACCCCAAAGAGATACATCGCAAGCTCTGGCACACAACTCTTATCTGTATCTTCAAACATGCCCGCAAGGTGTTCGACCAGTGTATCATTGGTAATTGGAATTCCCTTTTCCAGCATGAAAATTACCGCCTGGCCAATTACGGTACGGGCTACATCAATGGCAAGGTCACAAACTTTAATGTCCGTGCATCCTCCTTTTAAGGAGGTTTACCGTACGCCTGCTCTGGAGTAATGGGATAAGAAACGGCTCAAATAGTCTAACCTCAGATTTACATCCGCAGCCTGCATGAAGATGGACGCGGTTCTAAGCTGCCCCGTCGCCGGGACTTTTTTCTTAATGTCAGGGCGATTGATTATGGACGCAATATGTTTGTAAGGGTCAAAAAGTATTACGTACTCTACATATGGCTTAATCCACAGCTACGCGCTTGAACTATTTATCTTTTCATTGGCATCCGCCGCTAACTTAGCCCGCCGACTGAGTGAGAATGAATTATATATTTTCACGATTGTGAAATAAGAGATTGCCATCAGAATTGCAGTGTAAAGAACTGCTTGAAGTGGATCCTTAATTTGTATTTTAATTCCAAAAGCAAGAAGAATCGTAGGCACCATAACCTTCAATATTTGTTCTGTCCCGCATAATACCAGGCTGTTTCTACCTAGGCACCTGAGCGCATCAATATTCAAAATACATGACAATGCTATACTAGGAATAAATAAAGCGCATGTGATAATGAAAAGCAACGCTGATTTGATCTGATAACTGCTTATCCAGTTAATCAATGTATAAGCACCGTACTGATAACTATAATAAAACAAAGCCAGTGAAAAAATAACAATAGAGCATATAAGTTTCTTGTTGTATGATTCTATCGAAATCCAATCTTTAATTATTGAACTTGAAAGCGCCGCCCCAAAAGAATAAAATGAAAGATAATAAAGAGCGCTATCAACATTAAATATTACTGACGGCATTGATGCCCCCCAGTAAGGCTTTAGTTGGTAGAGCACAAAAGAAACAAAAAACACAACCCATTTTGATTTAAAGACATACTGCAATGCGGAATGGTAAATAATCACTACAAACAAACATGGCAAAAACCATAGTGATGTTATCGGCACTTGATTTCTTATGCCATAAAATGCATTAATTATCATATCAATTATAACTGAAGTTGACAGGGTTGATTTTACTGCATACACAGTGATTCCAATAGCAGAGAAAACTATGTATGGAATAATTATTCTCTTAAAGCTCGTTTTAGCAACCCCTAAAAAGTCATTTACCGAAACACACTTTTTAAATAACAAGCCAGATATAAAAAAAAAGAGCGGCACATGAAAGGTGAAAACAAATGGATAGATCTTTCCTGCTGCTGCTCCAAGATGACCAATGTAGATGTAAAAAATTCCTAGAAATTTAAGGTTGTCTAACCAGTGCACCCTTTCCTTGACCATTACATTTTCTCTATTGTGCAGTTTGTAATGATTTTTACACTTTCCTTACGAAATATCAATTTTGTCTCGGGTGTTTTTGGGTGGCTGCGCTTTATGGTCTGCGCTTAGCAATTACAGATAATACACCAGTTCCTGTAGAGCCAGCCACTGGAGTAACCCTTATTGTGTAGCTTGTCGGCGATTTTACTCTAACGACAGGAATGCATAACGGAGCTTCTGTTGATGCCGTATCCACCTCAATGGCAACATCATAGTTTACGTCTTCAAAGCCACCATCCGGCCAGTTCAATATATCCATTGCGGCCGATCCGAGCGTAAAGGATTGGTCATATACTGCCCGCTTCCAGTCGATATCAATGTCGGTCGATGGGATCGATCAAGTCGATTGATGGTGGTTTTCGGGAAGGGATTGATGAGGAAATGAATTTTTGTTTATGGTTGCGCTGTTCTGGATGAGGGATTTTGACTACTCTCAGGCTCACAATATTTTTTGCTTCTTAGGAGAATATGGACGTTTCACCAAGGTTTGTGATTGCCTTAAACATCGTCGCTGTCATTACGCTTATCATTGGCCTTTCGAAACACCTCAGCTGGCTATGACTAGACATGCACTTTGTAAAACATTCCCCTGCATAGGGGCTATTTTATAAGTTTAATTACTGTATAAAGTTCATGTTAGTGACATAATCTCACATCTTTCTCGCCAAAACCTTGTTAACCATTAGTTTGGGATTTAAGATTGCTCTCATAAGAAATTACACGGCTTAACAAATGCTTTTCAATTCACTGGCTTTTATCTTGCTGTTCCTGCCACTAACCACCTTCGCCTACAATTTAATCAGGCGCTGCAATGTCAAAGTTGGCAAGATTTTCATGATCCTTGTTTCGGCTTACTTTTACGTCTACATCACATATGGTGGCGCACCTGTTTTGGCTGCATCATGCTTAGTCAGTTACTTGGCTTACCATTTTATTATGAAGTCATCTCATCGCAAGTTGGCGATGATTATTGGCGTCTCATCCAACGTGATTTTTCTGTGCTCGCTGAAGTATAACCATTTCATACCTGATGGTGCATTTTACGCGACTGACTGGCTTCGTGCTTATGGGATGCCTCTTGCCATAAGCTTTTTCACTTTTCAGCAAATATCATTTTTGGTTGATGCTTATAAGGGGAAAATTGTCCAAGTCAGTATTTTGGATTACCTGTATTACATACTTTTCTTCCCGAAGATGATCGCAGGCCCTATAACCCGCTGGCAGGCATTAATGCCTCAAACTAATTCACGTGAGTTAGTTAAGTCATCAATGGTGCTCGTCGCCATGGCGGTGATTTCAATTGGATTATTCAAAAAGGTTGTTTTGTCCGGATTGTTTTCCCGTTACGCAGATGTTGGATATGCAAATACTGCAACGCTAAATTTTTCCGAAGCATGGATTACAAGCTTTTCATATACCGCCCAAATATATTTCGATTTCTCCGGATACTCGGATATAGCTATAGGTGCAGCACTATTGCTGGGAATTCGTTTGCCAGACAACTTTAACTCACCCTATAAAGCGGTAAACATTCGAGACTTCTGGAATCGTTGGCACATTTCGCTTTCTACATGGTTGCGTGATTACGTTTATATACCGCTAGGCGGAAGTAGAAAAGGACTACCACGCACACTGTTAAACTTGCTGGTCACATTCCTGATAAGCGGGGCTTGGCATGGAAGTGCACTGAATTTCATTATTTGGGGTGCGCTTCATGGTATTGCCACAGCCGTAAATGTCCTTTGGGAGAAGGCTGGGATGCGTATGCCAGCTCTGGCCGGGTGGTTAGTAACGACCCTGTTTATTAATTTTTCATGGATTCCTTTCCGCGCAGATAGCGTGCAGTCTGCTTACGATATATTTAGTGCGATGTTATTACCAACAAATGTTGCTCTATCAGGCTGGCATGAGGTAGTTAATCTTGAAACATGGGCTGCATTCAAATCGGTATTTTCCCCAGAAGTTATCAATGCGCATGCTGCAATTTATATAGCCATTGTTCTTCTTTTTGTTTTCACCGTAAAAAACACAAGTGAAATTATTAATGGAAGCCACATTGGAATAATTAGGGTTTCGCTGTCATCCTTGGCGATGGCCGCCTCAGTAATATTTATGTTTGGCGGAGCTAGTGCCGCACAATTTATTTACTCATCGTTTTGAGAATTTAAATGAAAAATAAATGGATGTTTTTAATCTACTTTGTGGTATTTTTATCTACCATGGCAGGTTATTATAAATTGTATTCATTCCAGATTGGCAGATCGGTTAAAGCTGAGTGGTGGCTTGTTGATGTGCAACACAAGAAAGAGTCTCTGGCAAAAAATGTCGGAGAGAACAGAATCATAATTGCTTCCGGGTCGAATGGCTTATTTGGAATAAATAGCAAATTGATGTCTGAGCTAACTGCAAGACCTGTTGTAAATATGGCTATGCACGGCTCTCTTGATATTTCCTATTACCGAAAACTGCTTGACAGGACTGTCAGAAAGGGAGATATAGTTATCATGCCGTTAGAATACGGCTTCTATTTCAGGAAGGATATGTATTCAGACTGGTTCGTTAACAACATGCTTGCATGGGGTAGTGACTATATTGATTCTTTAAGCATGTACGGAAAAGCGGTGTTAGTGACGTACACTACGTTCGAGAGAGTAATGGAAGGCGCATTATCTACCACAAAGAGATTAACGACCCCTGTCATCTATATTGACGCCTATAAAGGCAATCCGAACGGCAGGAATTACGGGTATCGCTATACATCACTGAATTCAACCGGTGATATGAACATCGATCCTAAAGGCATGGGTTTTGTTGAAAACACCATGAATCATAAGGGTTATTACTCTGAATCACTCAGCTATGGGAAGAAGGATTTGGTGATTGAAAAATATTCAGAGGGTGAGCTTATTAAGATACGGGATATGATTAAAGCTAAAGGCGCTGAGCTGTACATTACCTGGCCCGCATCAATGAAAACCGAATATTTCAATGCGGATGATGCAGAATCGTCATTATTTGCTGAATCACTGGATTCCAACTTGAAACGTATAGGGTTGAATACAATCTGCGATCACTTCTACGCAAACCTTTCACCAGATCTATTCCTAGACTCAACGTATCACCTCAACGCCAGCGGGGCTAATCAACGCACCAAGCTTTTATCTCAATGCGTTAGCTCGGAGATATTCCACTGATTAATAACGGAGCGCTTCACATGCGCACCGTTATTCGCATCTAATGTATTCCATTTGATTACGGCCTGATTTTTGCCTTTACTAAACAGCGCCAGAACCGGCTGCTCCTAAAACATGAGTAACCAAAACAGTGCACCCGGTCGGCGTTTTGCTTGTAATCGTTGGAAGGCAAACTGGGGCACCAGATTTTAATCATTATCCCGCTTAAAATAGCCATCTTGCCAAAGCAAGCGTCATACCAGCGGTACTCATCATGCCCGCCACAATCCATTTGGTCTGTTTGCTCAGCTCCTGATGAATTTTTCCGATCTCCTGATGAATCTTGCCAACCTCCTGGTGAAGATCACTTTTGGTGGCGTAATTGGATTTAATGACTGCAATATCCACTTTCATCGACGACATATCAGTTTTGATGTTGTCGATATCAGCTTCCAGCTTTGAAACGCGATTTTCCATAATTACGCTTTCCTCTAATATTCCAACTTAATCAATGCAATGCATGATCTTCCTGCCAGGCATCCTACTCCAAAACCATTGAATATTTCACGTTGCAGAGTGGCGAAAATGGTTTTATGAGAGATAAGTTCAGAAAAGAATTGGCTTACTTGCAGTGGATTACAGCGCTTTAGGGTCAGCTCGTTATTTTTTCAGGTCTCGCCGCCATGTGGAAGGCGTGACGCCATGCAATTGACGGAAGCGGTTGCTGAAGTGGCTGGAGGAGTGAAAACCGCAGCGCAATGCGATTTCGGTTAGCGGTAAAGGGCTGAATTTCAGTAACTGTAATGCGGCGTCCATGCGGCGGCGCATCACATATTGATGCGGAGCTTCCCCGACACTGCTTCGGAACATGCGTGCAAAATGATATTCGCTCAACGCCGCTTCGCCAGCTAAATGTGCCAGCGTTAACGGTTGATCTAACTGCGCATCAATATAGGCCATGACTCGTCGCAAAACCGCCGGTGCCAGTCCGCCGCGTACTTGTGGCACCTGCCATTGCACGTCGCTATAACGCTGCAAAAGATGTGTCATCAATAAGGTTGATGCGCTACTGAGCATCAGTTGGTTGGCTGGCTGTTGCCAATCAGTGCTGAGCAGGAAATGGCGATAAAGCTGCGTAATGCGATCGTCCGCGGCAAAGATCTTTTCATGCAGATTGAGCTGCGACGGGCTGCGATCCCAGATCTGTTCGCCAAGATGGCGCAAATGTTCGTCGGTGCAATAGAGATGCACAAACGACAAATCAGCGCGAATATCCCACACCGATTCCACGCCGCTAGGCATCAGGCAAAAGCGATCCGGCCCGCCGCCGTTGCGCCAGCCATGCTGGGTTTTATGCCAGGTTTCGTAGCCGTCAGCGGTATACAGGCTAAGCGTGTGATGATTGCTAAGATTGGTGACGCGATCGCCGCTGTTAAACCAAGCCGCCAGCTTAATGCCGCCCGACAGCTGCACGCTGTCGCGCAATTGCGCTTTGTGGCGCTGTAGCATGTTGAAGGTCTGGTAATCGGCCATGGTAGCTATCACTCGCAGTTCATTAGCGCACAGTGTACGGATCTCGGCGGACAGAAAACAGGTCACAGCAGGACGCGAGGAGAAAAAGCGCAAGATTTTGCAATTGCCGCGCAAAAGCGTGCAAGTTGCGCTGTGCTTTTCACGCCACACTGCGAGCCGGATTATGTTGGAGATCGCGTTATGAATGTGATGTTGTACCTTGCCGTGGTCATGATTTGGGGCACCACCTGGATCGCCATTTTCCTGCAGCAGGAAGCCGCTGAGACGCCGGTGCTGGTGGCGGTATTTTGGCGCTTTTTACTGGCTTCGCTGGTGATGCTGGCACTCCTTAAAGTGCTGCGTCGCCTGAGAACGCTGGACAAACGCGATCATCTATTCTGTTTGCTTCAAGGCTGCTGCGTATTTGGCTTCAACTTCGTCTGCTTCTATCACGCCGCCGCCTGGATCAGCAGTGGATTGGAGTCGGTCATTTTTTCCATGGCCGTGCTCTACAACGCGCTGAATAGCTGGATTTTCTTCCGCCAACGACCGTCATTTCGCCTGCTGCCCGCTGCGGTACTGGGCCTTGGCGGCATCGTCGCGCTGTTCTGGAATGATATTCAGGCGGCACATCCGGCGCCGCAATTATTATGGGGCGTTGGCCTGAGCGCGCTCGGCACTTTAGGTTTCTCGTTCGGCAATATGATCTCTTTACGCCATCAGCGACGTCAACGTGATGTGCTGACCACCAACAGCTATGCCATGTTTTATGGCGCCATCATCATGGCCGCGCTGGCTTTGCTAAACGGCGATTCACTTGCGCCCGCGCTAAACGTCCAGTGGTTGGGTGCCATGAGTTATTTGGCGATTTTCGGATCGGTGCTGGGATTTGGTGCTTATTTCACGCTGGTGGGTCGGATTGGCGCTAGCCAGGCCGCTTATAGCACCTTGCTGTTCCCGCTGGTGGCGCTGACGCTCTCAACGCTTTATGAGGGTTATCACTGGCACAGCAATGCGATTGTGGGATTGGTAATGATACTGGCGGGAAATATGGTGATGTTTGTACGCCGTCCGACTCTGGGACGCTTGCGCACCGCCTGACATAACGAGAGCGGGCATTGCGCCCGCTCTTTTGTTCCTCTAGCGCCAGCCCTGAACGCCGATATTGAGCTGGTGAGGTTTAGTTATGGCTTTTCTGGCAATCCAGTAAAGCAGGACGCGTTCATCATCTTTGTCGCGGTCGGCCATTGCCAGTAATTTCAGCGACAATGTGGATTTATTCACTGGTTGATGCTCATCACTTAACTCGATCACCGCCTGACCGATAATGCAGCAAACCTCATCCTCGCTTGACGCGGATTCATATGCTCGGTCTTTCATATTTCCTCCTCTTGAATGAACTCTAAGCCTGGCAAACATCCCGAGCTTTGCAGGCATAAAGGCGCCATAGATACACCTGGTTACACAAGGTTACCCGCAGTAACCGCTACGCTTATGCTGAAATCCCGCATTGTCATCGTTATGTCATTCATACCCGCTTCGCTGCATTTCATTCCGTCATCCGGTGCTTTCACGCCCGCACTTCACTCGCCCGTGCGCGAGGCGCTTATTATCTCCACAGATTCCGCTTTCTCGCATGAGAGATAAAAAATGAAAACAGCTTTGACCGCGAATTATCAACGTACCCGCACGCTGACGCTTATCGGCACCATTATTACGCAGTTTGCTTTGGGCTCGGTTTATACCTGGAGCCTGTTTAATGGCCCGCTGGCCAATAAGCTGGATGCGCCAATCAGCGAGGTGGCATTCTCGTTCGGTTTACTCAGCCTGGGCCTGGCGATCGCTTCATCGCTAGCCGGAAAACTGCAGGAGCGCTTTGGCGTGCGCAACGTGACCATCGGCGCGGGCATTTTAATGGCAGTGGGATTCTGGTTAACTGCTCATGCCGATAATCTGATGATGCTTTACCTCAGCGCCGGTATTTTGGTCGGCCTTGCGGATGGAGCCGGTTATCTAATGACGCTCTCCAACTGTGTGAAGTGGTTCCCGGAGCGCAAAGGATTAATTTCCGCCTGTTCCATTGGCGCTTACGGTTTGGGCAGTCTTGGTTTTAAATTTATCTGTGGTGCACTGCTTAGCGCGCAAGGTCTGGAGAATACCTTCATGATTTGGGGCGTGCTGGCGATGAGCATGATCATTCTCGGCGCTTTGCTGATGCGTGATGCCCCGATGCAAAAGAGCAGTGGTAATAGCCAGTTGGAGGCGAAGGATTACACGTTAGCGCAATCGGTACGTTTACCGCAGTACTGGATGCTGGCGCTGATGTTCCTGACCGCTTGCATGAGCGGCTTGTATGTCATTGGTGTGGCGAAAGATATCGGCGAAGGCATGGTTCATCTTAGTGCGCAAACGGCAGCGAATGCAGTTACGGTAATTGCGATTGCCAATCTCAGTGGCCGCCTCATTCTCGGTGTACTGTCGGATAAAATGGCGCGTATTCGTGTCATCACCCTGGCGCAGATTGTCTCGCTGGCCGGCATGAGCATTCTGCTCTTTACCCATATGAGTGAATCCACCTTCTTCCTGTCCCTGGCCTGCGTTGCCTTCAGCTTTGGCGGTACGATTACCGTGTTCCCATCGCTGGTGAGTGATTTCTTTGGTCTGAACAATCTCACTAAGAATTATGGACTGATTTACCTTGGCTTCGGGATTGGTAGCGTACTGGGTTCATTGGTTGCCTCAGCCTTTGGTGGCTTTACCGTCACCTTCAGCCTGATTATGACCTTGCTGGTGATCTCGCTGGTGCTGTCGCTCAGCATCCGTCTGCCAAATCGTCAAAACGTAGCAGAACCTTTACTGCATAATTGACCTCTCTGGATGCCGCATTTATTTGCGGCATCCTCTCTACACAATTCCTCCATAAAACGTATTTAATTGAGAACCACTATTATCAAGCCTTGTCTTTCAGAGTATTCGCGTTATTATAATCAGGCATTCAGCTTATTCTGATTGGCTTATTTTACTCGCCGATTTTTTTAGCATTTAATTGAAATACTCCGTAATACATCCAGTAATAAATCTACATTTCCTGCATCTTCACTCCACTATTCCCCTGTAATCTGGCTACATTGGAACAGAGGAGGACTCTCCATGAAGAAGCTTATTAAGGTCGCATCGGTTGTCGCCATTATGACGATGTTGAGTGGCTGTATTATCGATCATCATCGTGGAGGAGGCCCAGGTTGGGGCCATCATGGTGGAGGAGGTTGGCACCATGGGCATGGCGGTTATGGACACCGCAGATAGTTGGGCAAAGAACACACACAGCACATAATAAGAAAATATAAAAAGGGCGGGAATATATCCCGCCCTATTTTTTTAGCTTTTTACCGCGTAATTACATTGATACCAGGCTTTCTTTAATCCAGGCAAATTACTGTTTTGCGACGGCAATGATTCCACCTTATCGAACCCACGCTGACTACAATAATTCGCCAGGTCGATATCCAACGCATCTTTATTGAGCGTTTGTGGATCGTAACGGTACTGCACGGTATTTGAACTGGTGTCTTCATCCACGCGTTCAAATCCCCCGGGTTTACTGACGCTACAACCGGCCAGCATAAAAAGCGCGACTGCGCTAATAAGCATTTTATTCATTAGGGTGTCCTCTTCAGCGTCGCAGTTTAAATGGCAACGCAGCGCTCTTCTATAAGAATAAAGCGCGAAATGTCTGCTTTAAGCAAGTTTTTGCCGATTAAATCGATAAAACCAAACGGCTTCTCTTATCAAACCATCAATGACATGATGCTTTCAGACAAAACGAAGTCTGCACCACACCAGGTGAATTACATAAAAACATACTGATAGTGACCTTCATGCCCGCGCTGAGCGGGCTTTTTTTTGCCCGCTAACCGGTGAGGCTGACCATCTTACGTAAAAGATTGGCCGCTTGTTTGTCAGGCAATGCGAGAATACCGTTGTAGAGATCAATCGACATGGCGCACATCGCGCCGCGATCGACGGCGGTATCCGCGGGCATATTCAGCTGTTGCAGCCGATCGCCCCACTTTCCATACAGTTTTTCCACTACGCTTTGCAAATCACGCTGCGCTACCGCGTGATCCAGTGGCTGCTCATTTCCGGTACTCTGCTGAAGCAAGGCTTCAAGCGCTTGAGCATCACGCTGATTTAACTCAGGTGACAACACCTGTTGCAGATTGATGCCGCCATTCACCTGCGGATAGAGAAAGCGGAAGCAGCGCTGCGGCTCCTGCTGCTGCAGCGCCTGCATTTCCTGTACCGATACGCGCACATAGTTGAGGATCGCCTCATCGGTGGCACGCGTTAAGCGTTGATTGATCAAATCCATCAACCAGCCACGCATGTCGCCCAGCGCCTGATCGGCCGGCATCCCTTCCAGCCGCTTATGCAGCAGTTCGCGATTTAACAGCTGCCATAACGCAGGCTCCTGAATTTTCAGCAAGCGGTACCCTGGCGCAAGGCTAAGCTGGGTTGAGACTTCCGCCGCCAGCGCCTGCCGCTCCTGACGCGGATGCAGCCAGCTGAACCACAGCAGATTTGCCACCATCAGCGGCAGCAGAAACAGCAGCACGCCTTGCCAAAGTCGCAGAGAAGTGGTGCGCAGCAGCAGAATAATAAGCAGCGCCAGCAGCGCAAACGCCGCTAGCGTAATGGGAACAAGCGAGAGCATCGAACGCGATTAATCCTTACGTACATCAATCAAAACGGGGCAGTTAGCACGTTCAATGACCGCAGCACTGACCGACCCTTTTAACAGTCGGTTAAACGGCGACAAATGACGGCGCCCCATGATGATCATACTGACCTGCAGCTGAGTGGATTGCGCGACAATGGTTTCCGCCGCTTCACCTGCCAGAATCAATCCTTTCGCAGCCACGCCAGCGCGCAGCAGCGGCGCCAGCGCATGACGCACCACCATTTCCGCGGTGTTCTGCTCATCTTTGGCCGCGACAAAATCATCGGGATCTTCACCCGCATCAATTTCAATCGGTTGATTGCAGGAGGAGTAAGCCGGATCGACGCAGCACAGCACCGTAACCTGCGCCTGATGTGCCAGCGCTTGTTCAATGGTTAGCGCAATCACTTTTTCCGCCACCGGGGAGTTATCGATGGCCATCAGCAAGGTTTTCATCAGTTGTTATCCTTCCACAGCGGTCATTTTGCCAATTTCACGAATCAATGCGTCTTTGCATTTGATGATTTGCTCACGATAGTGCGTTTCCTGCTTATGAAAACGCGCCGTCGGCACCAGTAACGAGATGGAGAAGCGGCCAAACAGCGTATCGATGGCCACCGCCATGGTCGAAATGCCCTCCAGCGTTTCACCGCGATCGATTGCCAATCCGCTGACGCGAACCTCAGCGATCAATTCCAGTAATTGTGGCAGCGTTTTCACCGTCATCTCGGTCAACTCTTTATAGGCTTCGCCTACCATCACGCGCACATCTTCATCGCTCTCCAGCGCCAGCAGCGCGCGGCCGCCAGACGTGCTGTAAAGCGGCAGATTTAATCCGATGCGCGGCACCACGCGCAGTTCGCGCGATGCCACCACATAATGCACGATGGCGAGCTGCGTTCCACTGGCACGCGACAGCGACACCGTTTCATTGATCTCTGCAGAGAGCTGCTCGAGGAAGGGACGCACGATCTCCACCACATCGCTGTGCACGCTGGAGATCAGCTTAAGCAACGCCGGACCAAGGCGTAAACCGCCTGCCCCGCTGCTGCGTACCAGTTGCGCATTGTCCAACGCGGCGACAATACGCTGCACCGTGGATCGTGGCAGATCCACCACCTGCGCAATTTCACCCAAACTCATGCCGCCGGGATGTTCACCCAACGCATTCAGAATTTTTGCCGCACGCGCGATGACCTGAATGCCACCCGCTTTTTCATCCTCACGGCTTGAGGGGAGTTCAACCATGATGCGTTCCTTTTTGGCCTGCCCTACTTTAGCGCGAATGATCGCACTTTTACACCCTGTATCACATTGCAATACAGCATATCGATATGTAATATGCCACCTGTATCACATTGCAATACACTGCATCAACAATATAACGAGAAGCCTGCTATGAACGCCCAGCCCACTGCGGCCCCGGCGCCCCACCCGTTTACTCTGCGCCTGGCGTTGGGACTGGTTGGCGTGCTGATTGCCGCGCTCACGTCGGGATTAAACGATCGCGTCACCGACATTGCGTTAGCGGATATCCGCGCCGCCATCGGCATCAGTTACGATCAAGGCAGCTGGATCATTTCCGCCTATCAGGCCGCTGAAGTGGCGGCAATGATGATTGCGCCGTGGTTCGCCGTCACCTTTTCCCTGCGCCGTTTTGCGCTCTGCGTCTCTGCGGGCTTTATGCTGAGCGGCCTGCTGTTACCGCTGATGCCAAACGCCACCTTGTTTATCGCCCTGCGCGTGCTGCAGGGAGTGTTTGGCGGCGCGCTGCCGCCAATGCTGATGACCGTCGCGCTGCGCTTCCTGCCACCGCCGATAAAATTGTACGGCCTGGCGGGCTATGCGCTGACCGCCACCTTTGGCCCGAATATGGCCGCTTCACTGGCGGCATTCTGGACCGACGATGTCAGCTGGCTGTTTGTATTCTGGCAAGTGGTTCCCGCCATGTTGATTGCCATGCTGCTGATTAGCTGGGGCTTGCCACAGGACCCGCTGCGCCTCGAACGATTTAAGCAGATAGACCTATTTGGCATGCTCACAGGATGCTCCGGTATGGCGCTGTTAATTCTGGCGCTAACCCAGGGCGAGCGGCTCGACTGGCTCGAATCACCGTTATTTGCCGGCCTATTATTCAGCGCGCTGGCGTTGCTGACTGTGTTCTTTATTAATGAATGGTTTCACCCGCTGCCGCTGTTCAAATTGCAGATGCTAAGCAGGCGCAACCTGGCGCATGGATTGCTGGTGCTGGCGGGCGTGTTGATTCTGTCGCTGTCGGGTTCGGCGTTGCCCTCGGCCTATCTGGCACAGGTGCAGGGCTTCCGCACCCTGCAATTCGCGCCGCTGGCGTTAACCGTCGGCTTACCGCAGTTATTGATCGCACCTCTTATCGCCGCACTGCTGAATATTCGTTGGGTCGATTGCCGCTGGATGTTGACGGCGGGCGTCGCGCTGCTGGTAACGTCCTGCCTGATGGGCATGCATATCACCACCGATTGGGCGCGCCAGAATTTCTGGCTGATGCAAATCCTGCAGGCTTTCGGCCAGCCGATGGTGATTTTACCGGTGTTGATGAGCGCCACCAGCGTGGTCGCACCGCCGGAAGGGCCGTTCGCTTCAGCGATGTTTAACACCGTGCGCGGCTTCTCCAGCATCACCGCCAGCACGCTGGTGGAGTGGTTTATTAGCCACCGCGAAAAATTTCACTCCAACGTGCTGGTCGATAACGCGGCCAGCCGTTCGTGGTTGATGACGGCTCCCAACAGCGCCCAGTCCAGCAGCAGTTTGCCATTGCTGCCCGATGGCAGCGTCAGCAGCGCGGAAAACCTCAGCGGCTTTGCCACCTTATTGAAACATCAGGCGATGGTGCTGAGCCTGAGTGATTGCTATCAGATGCTGATTGCGTTCGCCGCCCTGCTTTTACTGTTAACCGCCTGGCTGCCGAAACGCGTGTGGCCGCCACAAACTCTGATTCAACCTGTTACGACGACGTCGAGATAATTGATATGCAAGCTTCTGCTATGAAAAGAACGGTGCTGCTGAGTGCCCTATTACTGGTATTGCTGGCGATAGCCTTTTTTGTCTGGTCCACCATGACCGGCAACGATGGCCGCACCACCGATGCTTATGTAAATGCCGATTACACGCTGGTGGCGCCGAAAGTTTCCGGTTATATCGCCAGCGTCAAGGTGCAGGATAACCAGCGCGTTAAGGCCGGAGAACTGCTGGCGACGCTCGACGACCGCGATTACCGCGTTGCGCTGGAAACCGCGCAGGCCAATTTGCAGGTCAGCGAAGCCAAACGCCTGAGCAGCCAGGCGCAGTTGGAACAGCAACAATCCACCATTGACCAGGCGAAAGCGACCGTGGCGGCAAACCAGGCTTCCGCGCAGTACGCCGGGCAGAGTGCCGCGCGTTACAACCAGCTGTATAAAAATGGCACCATTGCGGCAGACGATCAGCAAAAAGCCAGCTCGACGCAGCGTTCGGCTTCGGCCACCGTGCGTCAAAGCGAAGCGGCGCTGGCTGCGGCGATCAAGCAAGTTGGTGTGTTACAGGCTGCTGTGCGTCAGGCCGCTGCCGATGTGGCCGCCGCGCAGGCCAGCGTCGACCAGGCGCAGCTTAATCTTTCCTATACGCGCATCGTGGCGCCGGTCGATGGCATGGTCGGTCAGCGTTCGGTGCGCCTTGGTGCCTACGTCAGTGCCGGCACACGTTTGCTGGCGGTGGTGCCACTGCAGCAAACCTATATCACCGCTAACTATCTGGAAACGCAGCTGGCAGATGTGCAGCAAGGGCAGAGAGTCAGCGTGAAGGTAGATGCGTTGCCGGGCAAGGTGTTTACCGGTCGCGTTGACAGCATTGCGCCAGCCACCGGCGCGACGTTCTCCGCTATTTCACCGGACAACGCCACCGGCAATTACACCAAAGTAGTACAGCGTTTACCGGTGAAAATTGTGCTGGATGCCAACCAGCCGGATCTGGCAAAACTGCGGGTAGGCATGTCGGCGATACCGGAAATTGAGACCCGCTGAAAATGTGAGCAACATCTCAGTTGTGGCCTATTTATTTTTGAGACAAATCCGCGTAAATTAGCGCTCGATCCTGTTCTGGGCTTGCCTGGAGCGACCTGAGAAGAAAGCGTGTAGCGATGATGAACTCCACCTTTCTCTTATTCTGTTCGGGTTACGCGGGTTTGGGATCACCCGCCGGGTAACCGCTCAGAGGAGTTGTTTTGTGAGATACGCCTTGATGGGAATTTCTTTCTTCCTGTTGCTTTGGGTCGGTACCTTCGTACTGATGCTGTAGAATCGCCAGGCGGGGCGACCGTTTGTCGCCCCACTTAATCCTTACTCCTCTTCTTCCAGCGCCTTAACCGTTCCCGGCAAGATACCATCGGCACGGAACATCGCTTTAATCCCCCGCACCGCCTGACGAATACGATCGCTATTTTCAATCAGCGCAAAGCGCACATGGGTATCACCGTAATCACCAAAACCAATGCCCGGCGAGACGCACACTTTGGCTTCCTGCAGCAGTAGCTTGGCGAACTCCAGCGAGCCGAGATGCGCGTAGTGATCGGGAATTTTCGCCCAGACGTACATCGATGCCTTCGGCAAATCGACCATCCAGCCCGCTTCGTGCAGGCCTTTCACCAGCACGTTGCGACGACGTTTATACTGCTCAGCGATATCGCGCACGCACTGTTGATCGCCTTCCAGCGCGGCAATCGCCGCCACCTGCAGCGGGGTAAAGGTACCGTAATCGTGGTAGCTCTTGATACGCGCCAGCGCGGCCACCAGCTCTTTGTTACCCACCATAAAGCCGATGCGCCAGCCCGCCATGTTGTAGCTTTTCGACAGGGTAAAGAATTCAACCGCCACATCGCGCGCGCCCGGCACCTGCATAATTGACGGTGCTTTCCAGCCGTCATAGGTAATGTCAGCGTAGGCGAGATCGTGGATTACCAGCACGTTGTACTGCTTCGCCAGCGCAATCACGCGCTCGAAAAAGTCCAGCTCAACGCATTGTGACGTAGGGTTTGACGGGAAGCCGAGGATCATCATTTTCGGCTTCGGATAGCTTTCACGGATCGCGCGTTCCAGTTCGTTGAAGAAATCCACGCCCGCCACCAGTGGTACCGAACGCACCTGCGCCCCGGCAATCACCGCGCCGTAAATGTGAATGGGGTAGCTTGGATTAGGCACCAGCACGGTGTCGCCGTGATCGAGCGTGGCCAGCATTAAGTGCGCCAAACCCTCTTTGGAACCAATAGTGACGATCGCTTCCGATTCCGGATCAATCTCCACCTGATAACGATCTGCGTACCAGCGTGAAATAGCGCGACGCAAACGGGGAATGCCTTTCGAGGTTGAGTAACCGTGCGTGTCTTCGCGCTGCGCCACCTGGCAGAGTTTTTCTACGATGTGCGGCGGCGTGGGGCCATCTGGATTTCCCATCGAAAAATCGATGATGTCTTCGCCGCGCCGACGCGCAGCCATCTTCAATTCAGCGGTAATGTTAAAAACATACGGGGGGAGGCGTTCAATACGCGAGAAACGACGGGGTGTGCTGTTATCAGCCATGATGTCCTCTGGATTACGTAAGCGCCCGGACCGTCCGAGCGACGTGGGTCACATGAGGTGACCGCACCAAGAACATAACGTGCTGATAACAAGATTGTCGAGAGCGGAATAAAATAATTTTAATTATTTGGATTCAGGCGGCCAAACACCCAATCGCTTACCCATTGGCCATTTAGCAGATAATTATCCCGCAGCGTGCCCTCAAGCGCGAAACCATTCTTCTCCAGAATGCGGCGCGACGGCCAATTTCCCTCAATCACCATCGCTTTTAGCTTATGAAACTCTGCCTGTAGCAAAAACTCACAGAGCGCATTAAGTGCTTCGCTGCCATAACCCAGACCGGTAAACGCATCGCGCAACATGTATCCCACTTCCGCCTGGCGATACGGATGCCATTCGGCGCTGCAGCCAAATAGACCAATCGGCTCGCCGGTTTCGCGGATACGCGCCACCAGACACAGCATGTGAAAACTGCTCGCCTGCCATGGCGCCAGACGCTCGGTAAAGCGCTGGCGGATATCATTTTCGTCCGGAATTTCACTCACCCACGTCATCGTCGCGGCATCCTGATGCACCGCTTTGAAAATCTGCCAGTCTTCCGGCTGTAAGCGACTGAGGGACAAACGGGGGGTGAGTAATTGCATTGCTGGGCTCCGCTATTTTGCATACGGCAACATAGCAAACCGGCAGAGCCACAACCAGCGATCGGCGCACGGTTTCGCTAATCCTCTTTTTGTTACTCAAGCTTTCCTCTTTTAGCCGGGATGGCTCGGTCGCCATGATGAAAATTGATCCTGGCTATAAGAAACAGCTGCAGACTGTTATGGCGCTGGCGGATCGCGATCACATTTTTTATCATGGCTTCCCGAGCATGACCTGAGAGATGCCCTTGCCTTCCCACTTCGACATGCTGCTGGCGGTATTTGACCGCGCGGCGCTAATGCTGATTTGCCTGTTTTTCCTCACTCGCATGCGGGTGTTCCGTCAGCTGTTGCAAAAAGATGAGCATTCAGTGCGTGAAAAAGTGGCCGTGACCGCGATTTTCTCGCTGTTTGCGCTATTCAGCACCTGGTCCGGCATTAACGTTGATGGTTCGCTGCTCAATGTACGCGTGATTGCAGTGATGTCTGGCGGCATCCTGTTTGGCCCGTGGGTAGGTATTGCCACCGGCGTAATTGCAGGTTTGCATCGCTATCTGATTGATATCGATGGCGTCACGGCGGTGCCCTGTCTGATCACCAGCATCATCGCTGGCATCGCTTCTGGCGTCATTAACCGCCGCGTCACGAAAGAGCAGCGCTGGCGCGCCGGTATTCTCGGCGGCATGCTGTGCGAAAGCCTGACCATGCTACTGATTGTGCTGTGGGCCAAGCCGATGGCGCTGGGCATGTCGATTGTTTATGAAATTGCGCTCCCGATGATCCTCGGCGCATCGAGCATTGGGTTAATCGTGCTGCTGGTGCAGAGCGTGGAAGGTGAAAAAGAGGCGATTGCGGCGCGTCAGGCCAAGCTGGCACTGGAGATCGCCAACAAGACCCTGCCGCTGTTCCGCCAGATTGATAGCCAGTCGCTGCATAAAGTGTGTGACATCATTCGTACTGATATCCATGCCGATGCGGTCGCCATCACCAACAACAAACAGATCCTCGCTTATGTTGGCTACGGCGAGCAAAACTATCACAACGGTGATGACGCCATTAGCCCCACCACCGCGCAGGCTATCGCTAGCGGCAAAATCATTATCAAGAATAACGATGAGGCGCATCGCACCAAAGATATTCACTCGATGCTGGTTATTCCCCTTTGGGAAAAAGGGGAAGTCACCGGCACGCTAAAAATCTATTATCGCCGCGCGCATCGTATCACCGGATCGCTCAAAGAGATGGCCATTGGTCTGTCGCAAATCATCTCAACGCAGCTGGAAGTGTCACGCGCTGAGCAGCTTCGCGAGATGGCCAACAAGGCTGAGCTGCGCGCACTGCAAAGTAAAATCAACCCGCACTTCCTGTTTAATGCGCTGAATGCTATCTCGGCCTCAATTCGCCTCAATCCGGACACCGCGCGCCAGCTGGTGATCAACCTGTCGCGCTATCTGCGTTACAACCTGGAACTCAACGATGACGAGTTGATCGATATTAAGAAAGAGCTGTGGCAGGTGAAAGATTACATCGCGATTGAGCAGGCGCGCTTCGGCGATAAGCTGACAATGATTTATGACGTGGATGAGGATCTGCATTTTACGCTGCCCAGCCTGCTGATTCAGCCGCTGGTGGAAAATGCCATCGTACACGGTATTCAACCCTGTCGCGGCAAAGGCGTGGTCACTTTGAGCGTGAAAGATTTAGGCGATCGCGTGCGCGTTGCAGTACGTGATACTGGCGACGGCATCAGTGAGGATGTGATGAACCGCGTGGCGCGTAATGAGATGCCTGGTAACAAAATTGGCCTGCTAAATGTGCATCATCGGGTGAAATTGCTCTCCGGCCAGGGCCTGAACATCACCCGCCATTATCCGGGCACCGAAATCGCCTTTACTCTTAGCAAGAATGGTCAGCAACTGCCTGTGCCGCTGCGCCACACCACGGAAACCTCTGCGTGAAAGCCATCATCGTTGAAGACGAGTTTCTCGCCCAGCAAGAGTTGAGCTGGATGATCCAGCAGCACAGCCAAATCAGCGTTGAGGCCTGTTTTGATGATGGGCTGGAGGTGCTGAAATATCTGCAAAACCATCGGGTGGACGTCATTTTTCTCGACATCAACATTCCTTCGCTGGATGGCATGCTGCTGGCCCAAAACATCAATCAATTTGCCCATAAGCCATTGATCGTATTTATTACCGCGTGGAAAGAGCATGCGGTTGAGGCGTTTGAACTGGACGCGTTTGACTACATCCTTAAGCCGTATCATGAATCTCGCATCGTCACCATGTTGCGTAAACTGGAAGCCAGCGCCCAGCAACAATCGCAACCGCAGAACGCGCCTGCCAGCTCACCCCAAACCGTTAATTTGCTGAAAGATGAGCGCATCATCGTCACCGATATCAACGAGATCTACTATGTTGAAGCGCACGAGAAGCTGACGTTTGTCTATACGCGGCGCGAAGCCTATGTGATGTCGATGGTGATCAGTGAGTTTTGCAGCCGCTTGCCGGAACAGCAGTTCTTCCGCTGCCATCGATCTTACTGCGTCAATCTGAGCAAAATTCGTGAAATCGAGCCGTGGTTTAACAATACCTATTTGCTGAAGCTGCGCGATTTGGATGCGCAGGTGCCGGTGAGTCGCAGCAAGGTGAAAGCCTTTCGGCAGTTGATGAGGTTATAAGGCGAACGGCGCAAGCCGCTCGCCTGCAAAGATTACAGCTCGCGGCCCAGCACCTGGCGCAGATGTGCACCGGCACCCAGCAAGCCCGGTTGATCGTGGGTAATCATATACACCGGAATATCCACCAGATAGTCGCGGAAGCGGCCTTTATCTTCAAACGCCGCGCGGAAACCGGAGGCTTTGAAGAAGTCGAGGAAGCGCGGCACGATGCCACCGGCAATGTACACGCCGCCAAAGGTGCCGAGGTTGAGCGCCAGGTTACCGCCAAAGCGACCCATGATGACGCAGAACAGCGACAGCGCACGGCGGCAATCGATGCAGCTGTCTTTCAACGCGCGCTCGGTGACATCTTTTGGCTTGAGGTTTTCTGGCTCACGCTCATCAGATTTGACGATGGCGCGATACAGATTGACTAATCCAGCACCTGACAACACGCGCTCAGCCGAGACGTGACCGATCTCCGCGCGCAGCACCTCGAGAATCTCACCCTCTTCTTCGCTGTTAGGCGCGAAGTCAACGTGTCCGCCTTCGCCCGGCAAGCTAATCCAGCGCTTGTCCACGTGGACTAAGTGGCTAACGCCAAGGCCGGTGCCAGCGCCATAAATCGCAATAGGTTTGCCTTCAACCGGCACTTTGCCGCCAAACTGAATCACTTCCTTTTCGCTCAGCATTGGAATCGCCATGGAAACGGCGGTGAAATCGTTGATGATCTCCAGGCTTTCCAGCGCCAGATTCTGTTTCATCGCTTTAGTGGAAAATGCCCAATCGTGGTTGGTCATCTCCACCCAATCGCCGGTGATCGGACAAGCAATGGCGATACAGGCGTGCTTGATGTCCTGCTTTTGCTCGTCGAGATAGTGGCGAATCACCGCTTCGAGATTGTCGTAGTCTGATGTTGAGAAGGTTTGGGCTTGCGAGATGGCGCCATTTTCCACCTCACACAATGCGAGACGGGCATTGGTACCGCCCACATCGCCGACCAGGGCGTATGTTGTCATTCTTCTGCTGCTCCGCTTGGGTCATAAACAATTGCAGGACACTATAAAAGCCTGCCAATAAAACAACAACGCCCACCTGCACGATGGGCGTAATCCATTCAAAGATGCTGCACAGCCTACCGATCGCCTGCCTCACTGCACAGCGGCAACTATCCGAAATTTAGCGGCTATTACGCTGATGCAGCGCAGCGGTAACCTTACGCAGCAGCGGCGGCAAGTCCTGTTTGTCCATCACCACTTCCACCAGCGACAGGCGACGATTACGCATTAATTGTGCCATTACCGCGTCCAGCTGTACCGTTTCGCTGATGCGCCAACTCTGCGCCGCGCACTGCAGGCTCATCGCCTGCGGCAGCGCAGTCCAGTTCCACTGGGCGATATCATTGTAACGTTGCTCAGCGCCGTGAATCGCGCGCTCAACCGTGTAGCCATCATTATTCAGTAAGAAGATGATCGGCTGCTGCCCATCGCGCTGCATGGAGCCCAGCTCCTGAATCGTAAGCTGAGCGGAGCCATCACCAATAATCAGAATCACGCGGCGATCGGGCTGCGCCGTTTGCGCACCAAAAGTGGCGGGTAAAGTATAGCCAATCGATCCCCACAGCGGTTGTACCAGCAGTTGTGCATCCTGCGGTAAACGCAGCGCTGCGGCACCAAAGGCGGCGGTGCCTTGATCGGCAAGGATAATATCACCCGGCTGCAGGAAGCGCTGCATCGCCTGCCAGAATGCGTGCTGACTGATTACCGCCGCATCGATTTGCTCATTTTCCTCGCACTCTATCTCTGCCGCGAGCTGCCAATGCGCGCAGTGACGCTGGTAAATGGGCAGCAGTGCATCCAGCGCCTGCTCCATGCTCAGCGGAGCGAACACCTCGCCGCCAACCGTCGCCTGAAACGGCTGTAAATCGATGACCCGCGTTTCCGGCAAGTTTTGCGTAAAACCGGCGGTTAAGGTATCGGTGAAACGTACGCCGACGCACAGCGTGACATCGGTATCTTCAATGGCCTGGCGTACGGCATCGCTGCTGCCTTCAGCCGCATAGGTGCCGACATAACCCGGCTGCTGCTCGTTCAGCACCCCTTTTCCCATCAATAACGTGGCGGCAGGAATCGCGCGCAGTTGGCGCAGCGTCTCCAACTGCGGCTGCAATTGCCAGCGCGAGGCGAGGAAATCTGCTAATAGCGCGACTCGCTGCGCCGGTGCCAGCAAGCGTTCTGCCGCGTCGGCAAACGCAGCGGCAATATGATGATGACGGGATTGCGCATCGGATTTAACCGCGGGCATCGCCACTTCTGCGGCGGCCACATCCACGGCCAGCAAGAGATAGCCCGGACGATGTTGCTGCAACGCCTCGTCAATCACCCGATCAATCTCCGCCACCGCATTGTCCGCCGTCAGCACTGCAGAGGCGGCACTCACTTCCTGCGCCATACGCAAAAAGTGGCCAAAATCGCCGTCTCCCAACGAATGATGTACGCAGTCGCCCTGCTGTTGCACTTTGCTCGCCGGCGCGCCCACGATATGAATCACTGGTACATACTCGGCATAACTGCCGGCAATGCCATTAATGGCGCTGAGCTCGCCGACGCCAAAGGTGGTTAGCAGCGCGGCTGCGCCGTTACAGCGCCCGTAACCATCTGCCGCATAGGCGGCATTGAGTTCATTGGCACAACCAACCCAGGCGATTTCCGGATGCGCAATGACGCTGTCGAGAAATTGCAGGTTGTAATCGCCGGGTACGCCGAACAGATGGCGGATGCCGCTTTGGTGTAAACGGTGCAGTAAGTACTCGCCAACATTGAGGGTTTTCATCGACAACTCCTTGTTAAGGGGATGATCAGGAGTATTAGCGATGTGGCTGAATTGGCGAGATTTTCACCGTCGTGAAACGGGGATTTGTGGCAAGCTATCGTTACGACGACAGATAATTCTGTAAGTTGCGATCTTCGGCGCGTTTCGCCTTAGTGTAAACGCATACACTGCTATGCTGATGTCACTTTCTCCCCTTTGAGACAGGAACGCTGCATGACTGCTTTTCCCCATCCCGAACGTTACCAACAAATGCAATATCGTCGTAGTGGCCGTAGCGGCCTGAAGTTACCGGCTATTTCGCTGGGCTTGTGGCACAACTTTGGCGACAGTACGCGCGTGGATAACAGCCGTGAATTGCTACGTCACGCCTTTGATCGCG
Source organism: Pantoea nemavictus (assembly GCF_037479095.1). Classification (NCBI taxonomy): domain Bacteria; kingdom Pseudomonadati; phylum Pseudomonadota; class Gammaproteobacteria; order Enterobacterales; family Erwiniaceae; genus Pantoea; species Pantoea nemavictus. Next base: position 784,558 of record NZ_JBBGZW010000001.1, read on the forward strand.
GCATTACCCATTTCGACCTCGCCAATAACTACGGCCCACCGCCGGGATCGGCAGAATCCAACTTTGGTCGTATCCTGCGCGAGGATTTTCATGGGCTACGCGATGAGTTGGTGATCTCGACAAAAGCCGGTTACACCATGTGGGACGGGCCTTACGGCGATTGGGGTTCACGCAAATATCTGATTTCCAGTCTCGATCAAAGCCTGAAACGCATGGGGCTGGAGTACGTGGATATCTTCTATCATCACCGACCGGATCCCGAAACGCCGCTGGAAGAAACCATGCGCGCGTTGGACCAGGTGGTGCGTCAGGGTAAAGCGCTGTATGCCGCCATCTCCAACTATCCAGCAGAGAAAGCCGCCGAAGCGATTGCGATTCTACGCGATCTCGGCACGCCGTGCCTGATCCATCAGCCGCGTTATTCGATGTTTGAACGCGCGCCAGAGCAGGGTTTGCTGGATGTGCTGGGCGAAAACGGCGTCGGCTGCATCGCCTTCTCTCCGCTGGCAGGTGGCGTGTTAACCGACCGCTATTTGCAGGGCATTCCAGAAGATTCACGCATCGCCAGCGGCAGTAAGTTCCTCAATGAGAACCAGCTGACGCAAGAGAAGATGGAAAAAGTGCGTCAGCTGCAGGCGATTGCCCAACAGCGCGGTCAGAAGCTGGCACAAATGGCGCTGAGCTGGGTGCTGCGCGACGCGCGCGTCACTTCGGTATTAATTGGTGCCAGTAAAACTGCGCAGATTGATGACGCCGTGGAGATGTTGAGCCAGCCAGAGCTAAGCACAGACGAAATTAGCGCCATCCATAATATCTTGGTGTAAACGTTTACCCGCCCGGCATTTGTCGGGCGTTCTTCGCAGCAGAAAATTCTCAATTCAGATTTCCCTCAGCGTTTTCAGACTGATTCTCAAGGCTTACCTGGTCCGATGTGGCAAACTAGCGCAACGGTGGCAGAGATAAGCTACTGAAAAGGAGAAGTTATGAAACGTGCAATTTTGTTTGCCGCCTTGCTGGCAACTTTATCCCCATTAGCCACACACACAGCAGAAGCTAATAGCGCCACCATCAATTTGGGTCCCGGCGTCACGCTGCATCTTGGCGATCGCGATCGTCACGGTAATTACTGGGATGGCGGCCGCTGGCGCGAGCCGCGCTGGTGGAACGATCGCTACCAGTACAATGATAATCGCTGGTGGCGTCATGAAGAGTGGAAACGTCATCGCGCCTATGAACGTGAGCGCGAACGTCGCTGGCATGAACGTGAACGTCGTGAACATCATCGTCACGATCACCGCCATGACGATCGTCGTGGCCACCACGATCATCATCATCACTAAACAAAAAATCCCGCTTGATAGCGGGATTTTTTGTTTATCGCGCGCTTACCAACCGAGCGCTTCGCCGACCAGCAGGTAGAGATTGAGGGCGATCACCAGCACCACAATCAAGCGCCCGGCATTCTGCATCAGACGCGAGTTCACCATCTCATCGCCCATCAATTCACGGTTGCCGGTGAATGACAGCAGCGGAATCAGCGCCAGTGCAATACCAAAACTCAACAGCACTTGGCTCATCACCAGAATACGCGTTGGATCCCAGCCGGCCCAAATCACAATAAAGGACGGCAACATGGTGATGGTACGGCGGAACCACAGCGGGATGTGGAAGCGGATAAAGCCCTGCATAACCACTTGTCCTGCCAGCGTTCCCACCACCGTAGAAGAGAGACCGGCGGCAACCAGGCTTAAACCAAACACAATGGCGGCAGCCTGACCCAGCAGCGGTTGCAGCGTTAAGTAGGCCTGGTCGAGATCGACAATTTTAGAGTGGCCGCTAAAGTGGAACGCCGCCGCTGCGGTGGCCATCATCGCCAGATTGACAAAGCCCGCGATGGTCATCGCAATCGCCACATCCAGCTTTGTCGAGGAGTAGCGCTCAGCTTTGCTGCCTTTATTACCGTGCTGCGTCAGCGCCGAGTGCAGATAAATCACGTGCGGCATAATGGTGGCGCCTAACACGCCGGCAGCCAGGAAAACCGCATCGGAAGTCGGCAGCGAAGGAAGCGCCATGCCAACCACCAGCTCGCTGACGTTCGGCTGGGAGAAAAACAGCTCGACAATATAGGCCGCCGCAACAAACAGCAGCAGGCCGCCAATCACCAGCTCCAGCGGCTTCTGCCCGCGACTTTGCAGCATCAGAATCAGATAGGTTGCGATCCCCGTCAGCACCGCGCCCTGCAGCAGCGAAATACCCAGTAATAGCTTAAAGCCGAGCGCTGCGCCGATAAACTCGGCGAGATCGGTAGCCATGGCGATGATTTCCGCCTGCACCCAATAGAACCATACCGCCGGGCGCGGAAAGCGATCGCGAATGTGCTCCGCTAAGTTTTTGCCGGTGGCAATGCCGAGTTTGGCCGACATCAGCTGAATCAGCATCGCCATCACGTTGGCCCACACCACCACCCATAACAGCTTGTAGCCGTAGGCGGCGCCGGCCTGAATATTGGTAGCAAAATTGCCGGGATCGATATAACCAATCGCCGCGATAAAGGCGGGGCCCAGCAACGCAAGCTTAATCTTTCTGGCTCCGCGAGCGGCGCGCTCAGCGGTGCGGCTTTCTAGCATAGTTTTACCCTGTCTTAATGCTTGTTGACCTGAGCAGCTTAAGAGGTGAACAAGGCAGATGAAATATGGTTATAGTTATCGTATTAATAGATGGTGCTATGAAGTATAGCCATTGCTATACATTTTGGTAAAGGTGGTTCTTGCCAAAACCAGGACAACGGAATTGACTCTACGCTTGGGTCATTTTATAGACAATGTTTTTGTGGATATTTCTTGTGAGAGAATTGTAACGGGGTTGTGAGCGGTCAGACTTATCTGAGAAAAATCGCGATAGCGAATACTTATAATGTGGTTTTGATCTCGTTTTTAAGTAACGCGTTACATAGAATACGCAACAAAATACAACCCTCCTCAAATTTGGAGCCGACATGTCCCATGTTTTGCATTTTATTTTAGCACTGGTGGTGGTAGCCGTGCTGGCCTTGCTGGTCAGTCACGATCGTAAAAGCATTCGCATTCGCTATATCGTCCAACTTTTGGTGATCGAAGTACTGCTGGCGTGGTTCTTCCTCAACTCATCAGTCGGCCTCGGTTTCGTACAGGGTTTCGCCGGCGTCTTTGATCATCTGCTCAAGTATGCGGCCGAAGGGACCAACTTCGTGTTCGGCAACATGAACGAAAAAGGCCTCGCCTTCTTCTTCCTTAATGTTCTGTGCCCGATTGTGTTCATCTCCGCATTAATCGGTATTCTGCAACATTTCCGCATCTTACCGTGGGTGATTCGTGGCATCGGTACCGTGCTGTCAAAAGTTAACGGTATGGGCAAACTGGAATCCTTCAACGCCGTTAGCTCTCTGATTTTGGGACAGTCAGAAAACTTTATCGCCTATAAGGATATCCTCGGCAAGATGTCGCAGCGCCGCATGTACACCATGGCAGCGACCGCAATGTCGACCGTTTCCATGTCGATTGTCGGCGCCTATATGACCATGCTCCAGCCAAAATATGTGGTGGCTGCGCTGGTACTGAATATGTTCAGCACCTTTATTGTGCTGTCGCTGATTAACCCGTACCGCGTTGATAGCGAAGAAGACCTGCAGCTGCAGGATCTGCATAAAGGTCAGAGCTTCTTCGAAATGCTGGGCGAATACATTCTCGCCGGTTTCAAAGTAGCGATTATCGTGGCGGCGATGCTGATTGGTTTTATCGCGCTGATTTCTGGTCTGAACGCCTTGTTCGATTTGATCTTCGGTATCAGTTTCCAGGGCGTGCTGGGTTATGTGTTCTATCCGTTTGCCTGGGTGATGGGCGTTCCTTCACACGAAGCGCTGCAGGTTGGCAGCATCATGGCGACCAAACTGGTGTCCAACGAATTCGTGGCGATGATGGATCTGCAGAAAATCGCCGGTCAGCTTTCGCCACATGCGGAAGGTATTCTGTCTGTATTCCTCGTCTCCTTTGCTAACTTCTCTTCTATCGGAATTGTGGCGGGTGCGATTAAAGGTTTGCACGAAGAGCAGGGTAACGTGGTTTCGCGCTTCGGCCTGAAACTGCTGTACGGCTCAACCCTGGTGAGCGTGCTGTCTGCCGCCATCGCCGGTTTAGTGTTGGCCTTCTGATGGTCTGGGCGAGCTGCGGCTCGCCCTTCTCTTCTTAATTATTTCAATCGGTTCTATCTCGTCGCTCCGCAACTTTCCCCGCGCTATCACCCGCTTCACCGTTAAATGCAAAACCTTTGCACAATATTGAATTTCCGTTCATACCGCCTGCGCCCGTAGTTTTTCTCCATGACGTCACTTCAGGAGAACCGCATGAGCATTCAATTCCTTGGCATGATTGGCCACCGCCTCGCTTCCGAAATCATCCCGGCCAGCGGCCCGCTGTTCGATAAAGAATATATTGCCCGCTTTGCACGCGCGCATGAAGAAGCCGGCTTTGATCGCATTCTGGTCGGCTATTGGTCAGATCAACCGGATGGTTTTCTGGTTACTGCCCACGCCGCTGCGCATACCTCGACGCTGAAGTTTCTGCTGGCGCATCGTCCAGGCTTTGTCGCGCCAACCCTGGCAGCACGCAAACTGGCCTCGCTCGACCACTTAACCGACGGCCGTTTAGCCGTGCACATCATCAGCGGCGGCAGCGATGTCGAGCAGCGGCGCGATGGTGACTTCCTGAATAAAGCCGAGCGCTATGCGCGCAGCGATGAGTTCCTCACCGTGCTGAAGCAGAGCCTGGAGTCCTCGCAGCCTTACGATCATCAAGGTGCGTTTTATCAGGCTGAACAGGCGTTCTCCGCCATCAAACCACTGCAGAAAAAACTGCCGGTCTATTTTGGCGGATCGTCGCAGGAGGCGATTGAGGTGGCGGCACGCCATGCCGATGTGTTCGCGCTATGGGGTGAACCGTTGAAAGGAGCCGAAGAAACCGTGCGCAACGTGCGTGCCGCTGCCGCCAAACAGGGGCGCGAGATTAACTTTAATATCTCGTTCCGCCCGATTCTTGGCAAAACGGAAAAAGAAGCCTGGGAACGTGCTGAACATATCCGCGCCACCGCCGAGAAACAGCTTACGGAAAGCGGCTTTGCTTTTGGTAAGGCCAAGCCGCAGAGCGTCGGGGCGCAGCGTTTACTCGCTGCCGCCAACGAAGGCGATCGCCTGGATAAAGTGTTGTGGACCGGCGTGGCGAAGCTGGTTCAGGGCGGCTACAACTCCACCGCATTGGTGGGAACGCCAGAGCAAGTGTCCGATGCGCTGCTGGAATACTATCGCCTTGGCATTCATAGCGTGCTGATTCGCGGCTTCGACCCGCTTAACGATGCGGTGGAGTATGGGCGCGAGCTGATTCCTTTGACGCGCGAGAAAGTCGCTGCGCTCTCTGCCGCTGATAAAAGGAGCGCCTGAGCCTCATGAGCCATTATCAGCATCACCGCCTGCGCGACTTCGTCGCTAATCTGGCCAATTTGTTAGATACCCAGCCCGAGGAAACCACGATTTTGCAGCGTGGCAGCGAATGGCTCGGCGAGTTGATTCGTCATGACGACTGGCTGGACGACGCCTTCACACAGCCCCATCCGGAACACTATCAACAATATCTGCTGCACGCTGATGCCCAGCAGCGCTTCTCGGTGGTGAGCTTCGTCTGGGGACCGGGCCAGCAAACGCCCATTCACGACCATCGCGTGTGGGGATTAATTGGCATGCTGCGCGGCGCGGAAATTTCACAATCGTGGCAGCCTGGACCCAACGGTTTAAAGCCGGAAGGTGCTCCCGTGCGACTCGATCCCGGCAGCGTCGAAGCGGTATCGCCGACGGTTGGCGATATTCATCGCGTCAGCAATGCCTATGACGACCGCGTCTCCATTAGCATTCACGTTTATGGCGCCAACATTGGTGCAGTAAAACGCGCGGTCTATCGCGAAGACGGCAGCGAAAAAACGTTTATCTCCGGTTACAGCAACCGTTACTTACCGAACATTTGGGACCTTTCACATGACTAAAGCCGTTTTTCCTTTACGCCAGGCGGCGGAAATTATTGATGCCCTGCGTCAGCAGCAGGAAGTGGCGCTGATTGATGTGCGTGATGAAGCGCTGTTTGCCACCGCGCATCCGCTGTTTGCGGTGAATATTCCGCTTTCCAAGCTGGAGCTTGAGCTGCTGGATCGTATTCCGCAGCGCACCACCGCTATCACGCTATATGACAATGGCGAAGGCCTGGCGCAAACCGCCGCTGAACGCATTGCCGCACAGGGTTACAGCAACGTTGCTCTGCTGGCCGATGATTTAGCCGGTTGGCAGGCGGCAGGCGGTGAACTGTTTATCGATGTGAACTCACCCAGCAAAGCATTTGGCGAGCTGGTTGAGCATCACAATCACACCCCTTCCCTGTCAGCGGACGAAGTACATCAGCTGATTAATAGCGAAGCCAACGTGGTAGTGCTGGATGCGCGTCGCTTCGACGAGTACCAAACCATGAGTATCCCTGGCGCCACTAGCGTGCCTGGCGGAGAGTTGGTGCTGCGCGTACGTGATATCGCGCCGTCGCCGGAAACCACGGTGATTGTGAACTGCGCTGGTCGCACCCGCAGCATCATCGGCACGCAATCGCTGGTGAATGCCGGCGTGCGTAATCCGGTATTCGCGCTGCGTAATGGCACTATTGGCTGGACGCTGGCTGGACATGCGCTGGATAAAGGTCAGGCGCGCCGCTATGGCGAGACCAGCGAAACGGCACAGCGTCAGGCAGCGAATAGTGCGCGCAGCATCGCTGACCGTGCGGGTGTGGAACGTATCCCACTGGCCACGCTTAAACGCTGGCAGCAGGAAACGCGCACCACCTATCTGTTTGATGTGCGTGATGCCGAAGAGTATGCCGCCGGGCATCTGCCCGGCAGCCGCCACGTGCCTGGTGGCCAGCTGGTACAGGAAACCGACCATTACGCTAGCGTGCGTGGCGCACGGATTGTGCTGATTGATGATGATGGCGTCCGCGCCAATATGACCGCCTCCTGGTTGGCACAGCTTGGCTGGCAGGTTTCGGTACTGGAAGAACTGCAGGCCAGTGATTTCAGTGAAACCGGTAACTGGAAGGCACAGGTGCCGCCAGTCGCTCAACCTGAATTCGTGTCACCGCAACAGTTAGCGGCATGGCTGGAAGAGGGCCAGACGCAGGTGCTGGACTTCACTACCCGCGCCAATCACCTTAACAGCCATATTCCGGGTGCGGCCTGGTTACTGCGCTCTACCCTGCAGCAGCAGGGTAAAGCGCTGCTGCCTGAGGCGCGTCGTTATGTGCTGACCTGCGGCAGCAGTCTGCTGGCCGGTTACGCGGTGGAACAAGTGGCAGAGTTAACCGGCAAGCCGGTGTTCGTGCTGGAAGGGGGTAACGCCGCATGGCGCGCTGCAGAACTGCCGACGCAGCAAGGTGAGCAGCAGCTACTTTCACCCGCGATCGATCGCTATCGCCGCCCGTATGAAGGCACCGATATCGAACCCAGCGTGATGCAGGCCTATCTGGATTGGGAGTATGGCTTGGTGGCGCAGCTGGATCGCGATGGCACACACGGTTTCCGTGTGCTGCAATTGCAGCAGCAGGCCGCAACCGCCTGATAAAAAAGCGCTGCTTACAACATGTGTAGCGGCGCATTTTAGTGCGCATTTGAATTTGAAATAGCAAAACCGCGCAATAAATTGCGTCGCTATAGGTTCTTCGTGGTTATTTAATCATGCGTTCAGAACGAACAGAGATTTGGTGGAGATAAGCGGGATCGAACCGCTGACCTCTTGCATGCCATGCAAGCGCTCTCCCAGCTGAGCTATACCCCCACATCTGGAAATCATTTTTCGGTCAAACCGTTGGGAGCGGTTTGGTGGAGATAAGCGGGATCGAACCGCTGACCTCTTGCATGCCATGCAAGCGCTCTCCCAGCTGAGCTATACCCCCGAACCGAAAAACTGCCGAGTAAACTCGACGGACGGGATAATATGAAACCGCCTGTTGAGTGTCAACGTCAAATTCTCGTTCTGTGTTTGATCGCTGAAAAAGGCGTCAACCCCATGCCTGCATGGCTTTTATTTCAGCACCTCATTGCCGTTTGCGCAGAGTTATATGCATTTAATTGCATGGCTTCTCAAACCCGGCCTCAACATAGCGTTAACTTCAGGTTAAAGATGTTAGTAACAGTCTTGTTTTCGTTAATAGTGCGTGTAAAACTTAGCGCGCTAATTAACCGGTCATCCTTCCAGGGATTTCTCTCAATGACCGGCCAGCAACGTCCCCCTTTGTTTAATAAAAGAAAAGTGAACTATGTCGCTGCATACACCTAAAGAAATCGCTCAGCTGGCGATTCAAGCTGGCGTGGCTAAAAGCCGCCTTCCTATCTCCACCTTATTAATTTTGGGCTTTATGGCCGGAGCCTTTATCGCCACGGGCTTCCTGCTCGATCTGCATGTGATTAACCAACTGCCTGCTGAATGGGGTTCATTCGGCGTGCTACTGGGTGCCGCCGTTTTCCCGGTAGGTTTAATCATGACGGTGCTGGCGGGCGGTGAACTGCTAACCGGCAATATGATGACCATGCCCATCGCCTGGTTCGCGCGTCGCATCAGTGGCTTTAGCGTGCTGCGTAACTGGTTTTGGGTGACCGTCGCCAATTTTATTGGCAGCGTTGCGGTAGCATGGTTTTTTGGTCACATGTTGGGCATGACCGAAGGTGACTATCTAAAGAAAACCGTAGCGATTGCACACGCCAAAGTGAATGCCGATTTCCTGCATGCGTTTATTTCCGGTGTGGGCTGCAACTGGCTGGTGTGTTTGGCGGTGTGGCTCGCCTTTGCCAGCAAAGATGTGGTGGGCAAAATTTTCGGCATGTGGTTCCCGGTAATGGCTTTCGTAGCAATTGGCTTCCAGCACGTTGTCGCCAACATGTTTATTGTCCCGGCAGCGATTTTTGCCGGACAGATGAGCTGGGCGGAGTTTGCGCCAAACGTGATTGCAGTATTCCTGGGTAATGGTGTGGGGGGAGCAATTTTCGTTGGTCTCACCTATTTCATCGCCTTCCGCCCGGAACAACCCGTCGTCAACGAAGCGCAATAACCGAATTTTGCCTTTTGTTGGAGCGCAGAAGGCATTTTCTACCCAGGTTACTTTTCCCCGTTACGTTTTGTTGTAATATGTAGAACTAATGTATTTAACAGGGACAGCATCGTGAAAAAGGAATGGCTTACCCCCGAGGAGCTCGCGCTGGAAACGGGCTACAGTCGGCAAACGGTGAATAAATGGATTAAGCGTGAAAACTGGACAACCACGCCAAAGCCCGGTGTTCAGGGCGGTAAAGCGCGATTAATCCATATTGATGAGCGCGTAAAGAGCTTTGTTCAATCCACCCGCCACGCGAACGAACCGGCGGCTAATTACGGTGCACAGCAAAATACGTTACCTGCGTTATTAATAAATTCTGTCCAGCAAATGACCGCGGCGGAGCAAGAGCAATTTGCCGCGTTGTTGTTGCGGGAAGGAATTCGCGGCGTACTGGAACGTTTAGGGATTCAGGAAGAATAAAAAAGCCGGAAGCAGATGCTTCCGGCTTTTTAACGCTCCAACGTCACATTATGCGGTAGCTTCACGCTCAGCGATGAAAGCCAGCGCCTTCTCAATGCGCGCCACGCTGCGGCTGCGGCCAATGGCTTCGACTGTGACATCCAATGCCGGTGACTGACCTGAACCGGTCACGGCGACACGCAGCGGCATACCTACTTTGCCCATCCCCAGCGCCAGCTCATCAGCTGCAGACTGAATAGCATGGTGCACATTCTCGGCATTCCAGTCGCTATCACCGATCGCTGCCAGTTTATCGCGTACCACTTCCAGCGGCTGACGGGCTACCGGACGCAGATGCTTCTTCGCCGCGTCAGCATCAAAGGCGTCAAACTCTTCATAGAAGTAACGGCACGACGCGGCGATCTCTACCAGCGTTTTGCAGCGTTCGCCGAGCAGAGTCACCAGCTTCGCCAGCTCCGGGCCGGTGCGGGTATCAATCTTCTGCTGCTCAATGTGCCACTGCAACTGCGTAGCGACGTATTCCGGCGGCAGCGTATTAATGTAGTGATGGTTCAGCCACTGCAGTTTTTCCGTATTGAAAGCACTGGCTGATTTGCTCACCGCATCAAGAGTGAACAGCTCTGCCATTTCCGGCACGCTGAAAATTTCCTGATCGCCGTGTGACCAACCGAGACGCACCAGATAGTTGAGCAGCGCTTCCGGCAGGTAGCCATCATCGCGATACTGCATTACGCCGACCGCACCATGACGCTTAGAGAGTTTCTTGCTGTCATCGCCAAGAATCATCGAGACGTGCGCATAGGTGGGGACTTCTGCACCGATGGCTTTAAGGATGTTGATCTGGCGCGGCGTGTTGTTGATATGGTCTTCGCCACGGATCACGTGAGTGATGCCCATATCCCAGTCATCCACCACCACACAGAAGTTATAGGTTGGCGAACCATCGGTACGACGAATGATCAGGTCATCCAGTTCCTGGTTGCTGAATTCAATTGGACCACGAATCTGGTCGTCAAAGATGACGGAACCGTCCTGCGGGTTGCGGAAGCGCACCACGCACGGCTCATCGGCAGCATGATGATCATGGCTGTCGCGGCAGCGGCCGTCGTAACGTGGCTTTTCACCTTTTTCCATCTGCTCTTCACGCAGCGCGTCCAGACGCTCTTTGCTGCAATAGCATTTATAAGCCGTACCCGCTTCCAGCATGTCGTCGATGACCGCGTTGTAGCGATCAAAACGTTTGGTCTGATAATACGGACCTTCATCCCAGTTGAGGCTCAGCCAGTTCATACCATCCATAATGGCTTCGATGGCTTCTGGTGTGGAGCGCTCCAGATCGGTATCTTCGATACGCAGCACAAATTCGCCGTGGTTATGGCGAGCATAAAGCCAGGAGTAAAGAGCAGTACGAGCACCGCCTACGTGCAGATAGCCCGTTGGGCTGGGTGCGAAGCGAGTTTTGATTTTCATTCAGCATTGCCTTAAATGCGCAGGTTTCATTGTCTGGATGACAAAAAAACGGGTTAACGCGAAAAAACAGTGCGCACATTCTAGCAGGTGAGGCTGATTCCTCAATGATTGTCGCGGTGGCATCCCGGTTTGTCGTGCGCTTTTCTGCTAATAAAACCAGCACATTGGCTAAAACCGCCCCACGATGATTATTTTTAAAGCGAACGCACATTTAAGTTTTAAAAACCGTTGACTCACTTTGAAGGATCCCTATAATGCGACTCCACACAGCGGGGGTGATTAGCTCAGTTGGTAGAGCATCTCCCTTACAAGGAGGGGGTCGGCGGTTCGAGCCCGTCATCACCCACCACTCTTAAATGAATGTTTTAGAGTTGGCCCGCAGTGAACAAGAGATAAGATATGGGTGATTAGCTCAGTTGGTAGAGCATCTCCCTTACAAGGAGGGGGTCGGCGGTTCGAGCCCGTCATCACCCACCATATCTTAGTCAGATGACACTCTTGTTAAGCAGTACGAAGTGGGTGATTAGCTCAGTTGGTAGAGCATCTCCCTTACAAGGAGGGGGTCGGCGGTTCGAGCCCGTCATCACCCACCACTTCGGGTCGTTAGCTCAGTTGGTAGAGCAGTTGACTTTTAATCAATTGGTCGCAGGTTCGAATCCTGCACGACCCACCAATTCAGAGAAAAGCGCCTTTTGGGCGCTTTTTTCGTTTCTGCGCTCCTAAGGTTAACGTGCAGGGTGAGAACCTGCAGCAGGTTCGACTGAATCGCCGGGAGCGATTCAGGCTGATGCGTAAGCATCACCCGAAGGGCGAGGCCCAGGATGGGCCGAGGCATATCCTGCACGACCCACCAATTCAGAGAAAAGCGCCTTTTAGGCGCTTTTTTCGTTTCTGCGCTCCTAAGGTTAACGTGCAGGGTGAGAACCTGCAGCAGGTTCGACTGAATCGCCGGGAGCGATTCAGGCTGATGCGTAAGCATCACCCGAAGGGCGAGGCCCAGGATGGGCCGAGGCATATCCTGCACGACCCACCAATTCAGAGAAAAACGCCTTTTAGGCGCTTTTTTCGTTTCTGCGCTCCAAAGGTTAGCGTCCTCTCAAGCACCCAATCCCTACAAAACCTTTTCGCAAGCTTAACACTCCCAGCCCTCAAGCCTCCTGAGCCTTTGACCGATAACGATAATGGTCTATTGCAAGGAGAAAACCATGTCTACCATCTCAAGCGTTAGTAGTGTCAGCACGGCAAGTAGCGGTGGCGGTTCTACCTCAGAAATCGCGAACCTTAATAAACAGATTCAAACCATTACCAAGCAGCTGAAAGATCTTTCCAGCGACGATACCCTGACAGATGAACAAAAATCTGAGCAGGAGCAGATGCTGCAATCACAGATTCAAATGATTGAAGCGCAAATCGCGCAGATTGAGCAGCAGCAAGCAGAGAAAGCCCAGCAGAAGCAGGAAGCACAGCAACCTGCTGCAACCCAGGCTGATGGCATTAACCGTCCAACGGCTACCAATCAGATCAACGTTTACGTTTAAAACGCTGGTTTCAGCATGCGTTGTTGCGTCAGCAGGGTTGCCTGCTGACGCACTTCTTGCCAGATGGCTTCCGCCGCGGGCGTTAGCGAGCGGTTTTTCCGCTTTATCAGCATCAAACTACGATTAATTTCCGGATAGAGACGTCGCACCGTGAGTTTGCGTCCTGATGGCAACGGCAATGCCAGCGCCGGCAAAATGCTGATACCAATCCCCGCTTCCACCATCGGATAAAGCGTGGCGGGATGACCGATTTCCTGTACCACATTCACACTCAGCGCCAACTGTTGCAGCGCGGCATCGACCAATACACGGCTGCCGGAAGCATAATCCTGCAGCACCATATTACGTCCCGCCAGCATTGACCATTGCGCCTGTTCTATGCGCGCCAGCTCATCATCTGCATGGCACAGCAGTAAAAAAGGCTCCTGCAAAATCTCTTCGCTATCGAAATCGGTATCATTGAGTGGGCCGATGACAATCCCAAAATCGACCTCGGCGTTGCGTACGCTTTGCAGCACCCATTGTTGAACTCTATCGTGCAGGATCACCCGGATATCGGGATAGCGCTGCTGGCTGCTGGCGAGACATTGCGGCATTAAATGTGCAGAAGGCGTTTGGCTGGCAGCCACGCGCACCGTGCCGCTACGCTGTTCGCCATAGCTGCGCACATCCAAAACCGTGGTATTGAGATCGTCCAGCAGGCGATTAAGCCGCGTGGCCAGCTGTTGTCCCGCTTCGGTGAGCATCACTTCACGCGTAGTACGATCCAGCAAACGGACGCCCATTTCTGCTTCCAACTCTTTAATGCTGTGGCTGACCGCCGACTGACTTAAACCAATCGCTTGTCCTGCCAGACTGAAGCTGCCGTGATGTGCGACTGCCACAAAGGTGCGTAGCTGACGTAAGGTATAATTCATCGATAATGCTCATAGATTGATGCAATAAATCAATTTTATTTCTAAACCCAGCGGGCGCACAATCAGCACCATCATTTTTTTAAATTTAACCGGATTTTAACAATGGGATTTTTACGCCTCGATCCAATGATGATTAAACTCATCATCACCGTGCTGCTGGCCAGCTTCATTCCTGCTAAAGGTGTCTTTGTCGACATTTTCGAATATCTGACCACCGCCGCCATCGCCCTGCTGTTCTTTATGCATGGCGCAAAATTGTCGCGTGAAAAGATCATTGCCGGGAGCAGCCACTGGCGTTTGCACCTATGGATTATGTGCAGCACCTTTGTCATTTTCCCGATTATTGGCTTGCTGATCGTTTGGTGGCATCCGGTGAACGTGAGCCCGGAGATCTACACCGGCTTTATCTATCTGTGTATTCTGCCAGCGACCGTGCAGTCATCCATCGCTTTCACCTCAATGGCGGGTGGCAACGTGGCCGCTGCGGTATGTGCCGCTTCGGCCTCCAGCCTGCTGGGCGTATTTATTTCGCCACTGCTGGTGAATCTGGTGATGAATGTGCACAGCGAATTGCCAGGCAATGGTCTGGAGCAAATTGGCAAAATCATGCTGCAACTGCTGGTGCCGTTTGTTTTAGGGCATTTGTCGCGTCGCTGGATTGGTGCCTGGGTTGAGAAACATCGCAGCCTGATTGGCAAAACTGACCAAACCTCAATTCTGCTGGTGGTCTACTCCGCCTTTAGCGAAGCGGTGGTGAACGGTATCTGGCATCGCGTTGGCGTTGATACCTTGCTGTGGATTTTAGTGGGCAGCGTGCTGGTACTGTTTATTGCGTTGGCGATTAACCTGGCTGCATCGCGTTTGTTTGGCTTTAGCCGCGCAGATGAAATTGTGGTGCTGTTCTGTGGCTCGAAAAAGAGTTTGGCGAATGGGGTACCCATGGCCAACATTCTGTTCCCAGCCAGTGCCGTGGGGATTATCGTCTTACCGCTGATGATCTTCCATCAGGTGCAATTAATGGTGTGCTCTTTCATTGCCCAACGCTATAAGGCTGGCAATGAGAAGCGACTGGCGCAGCAGCAGTCAGTTGAAATTCAGAAATCTTAAGGAAAACGGCCCGCAAATGCGGGCCGTTTTGTTATTCGCTACGTTTGAGCGGTTTGACCAGAGCTTCCAGCCCCTCACTCTTGATCACCAACGTTAACTGCATTAATTCACCTAGTTTACCGGCCGGAAATTCATCTTTGCGCGCGAACCACAACAGGTACTCTTCCGGCACATCAATCAGTACCCGGCCTTTATATTTGCCGAACGGCATCACGGTATTGGCAATTTCAACCAGCTGCTGTTTATCCACGTTAGGCTCCGAGCAAACGAATCATTTCCGCTTCGTCGATCACCGGAATACCCAGCTCCTGCGCTTTCGCCAGCTTGGAACCGGCCGCTTCACCGGCGATCAGTAAGTCGGTTTTCTTCGACACGCTGCCGCTGACTTTAGCCCCCAGCGCTACCAGACGCTCTTTGGCATCATCACGATTCATCTGCGACAGTGAGCCCGTCAGGACCACGGTTTTACCGGCAAACGGACTATCAATCTCTTCTGCATTCACCACTTCAACCGGCGGCCAATGCACGCCAATCTCTTCCGTAAGTTCGCGAATAACGGCGCGGTTGCTCTCTTCGTCCATAAAGTTACGCACATGCGTCGCTACCACTTTGCCCACGTCCTGCACCTCAATCAGCGCATCAAGATCGGCATTCATTACCTTTTCCAGTTCGCCAAAGTGGTTGGCGAGGTTGGCGGCAGTGGCTTCACCGACTTCACGAATGCCCAGCGCGTACAGGAAACGCGGCAAGGTAGTGAGTTTGGCCTTTTCCAGCGCATCGACGACATTCTGCGCCGATTTTGGCCCCATACGATCCAGTCCGGTTAGCTTACCGGCAGTCAGACGGAACAGATCGGCTGGCGTTAACACGTACTCTTTTTCCACCAGCTGATCGATGATTTTGTCGCCCATGCCATCAACATCCATCGCACGACGTGAGACGAAATGCTTGAGCGCCTCTTTGCGCTGCGCGCCACATATCAGGCCGCCGGTACAACGTGTTACCACTTCGCCTTCAACGCGTTCTACGTCAGAACCACAAACCGGACAATGACTGGGGAAGACAATTTCGCGCGTCTCTTGCGGGCGCTCAGACTCCACCACGTTGACCACTTGCGGAATGACATCACCCGCACGACGGATCACCACCTTGTCGCCAATGCGCAACCCAAGTCGCGCGATTTCATCGGCGTTATGCAGCGTGGCGTTACTTACTATCACGCCAGCCACTTGCACCGGCTCCAGGCGCGCTACTGGCGTTATCGCGCCGGTACGACCTACCTGGAACTCGACATCGCGCACAAACGTCATCTGTTCCTGCGCCGGGAATTTAAACGCTACCGCCCAACGCGGCGCACGAGCCACGAAGCCAAGCTGCTCCTGCAGCGCTTGTGAATCGACTTTTATTACCACACCATCGATGTCAAACCCGAGCGATGGACGCTCCTGCTCAACCTGACGATAAAATGCCAGCACTTCTTCGGCGCTATGCGCCAGACGAATACGATCGGTAACCGGCAATCCCCACGCCTTAAACTGCTGCAGACGTTGCCAATGGCTGGCGGGCATTTCACCGCCTTCTAACAGACCAAAACCGTAGCAGAAGAAGGTCAGAGGACGTTTAGCAGTGATACGTGGGTCAAGCTGACGCAATGAACCCGCCGCTGCATTACGTGGGTTTGCAAAGACTTTAGCGCCGGTACGACGCGCTTCCTCGTTGAGCTTTTCAAAGCCGCTTTCGGTGATAAATACTTCGCCACGCACTTCTACGCGCGCGGGAATGTTGTCGCCATGCAGGCGCAGGGGAATAGCATGAATGGTGCGCACGTTCGCCGTAATGTTCTCGCCGGTAGTGCCATCGCCGCGCGTTGCTGCACGAACCAGCAAGCCATCTTCGTAGAGCAAACTTACCGCTAAACCATCCAGCTTGAGCTCACAGCAGTAAGTCAGGTCGTCGGTGCTTTTAAGGCGATCCTGCACGCGTTTGTTGAAGGCAAGAAAGCCCGCTTCGTCAAAGGTGTTATCCAGCGACAACATCGGTACTTCATGGCGCACCTGTTCAAAAGCAGCCAGCGGTGCCGCGCCCACGCGTTGCGTAGGTGAATCAGGCGTAATCAAATCAGGATGAGCACTTTCCAGCTCGCGCAGTTGCAGCATTAATCGGTCATATTCTGCATCCGGAATTTCCGGCGTATCCATCACGTGATAGAGATATTCGTGGTGACGTAACGTGGTGCGCAGCGCGGTGATCTGCTCCTGAACCGATTTCATAGTCTCTTATCCGATAAAAAACCCCCGACATGCGGGGGTTGTATTTAGTTTGATTCAGTTAGCGGCGATTAACCGATAACTTCGCGAATACGCGTCTTGTAGGTTTCCAGCTTCTGTGGCGTCATCATGCGACGCTCATCATCCAGCACCACGCCGCCAACATCATCAGCGATACGTTGGGCGGATTGCAGCATTAGTTTGAAATTCTGATTCGCATCACCGTATGACGGCACCATCATAAAGATGGAGATGCCCGGCGTGGAGAAATTGCCCATTTCATCCGGATCGAAAGAACCTGGTTTCACCATATTCGCCAAACTGAACAGCACTGGGCCGCTGCCTGCCGGGCTGAGATGACGATGGAAAATGTTCATTTCACCAAACTGGAAGCCGGCCTGCAGAATGCCCTGCAACAGCGCTTCACCGTTCAGTTCACCACCTGCATGTGCAGCGACGTGCAGCACTAACACCGCTTCTTTTTTGCTGCCCGGCGCTGCAGCTTGCTGCGGCGCTTCATTGTGATGCGCTACAGGAGCTTCATGTTCCAATTCAGGCTCTTCTGCCGCCTGGAACTCTGGCGCAGGCTGAGTGGCTGAAAGCGGCTCATTATCCAATAAAGGATCAGCCTGAATCGGCTGTGCTACAGGTGCTGGGGTTGGCTTAACCGGTGGCGCCTGAAGCGGGGCAGCGGGTTTCCGGGCTTCCGGCTCATCATCAAGTAGCGGATCACCTAATAAGGGATCGGATTGGCGTGATACTGGCTGACGCGCAGGCTCAGGTGCACGTGACGGATTAACCGGACGTGGCGTAAATTCAGGCTCTTCATCAGCATCACGATGACGGCGCACGCGGACTTCGCCGACGCCATCATCATCTTCTTCGCTCAGCAGATCTTCATCGGCTTCTTCGCGCTGTTTCAGACGTTTGTGCGGGCGATCACGAAACACGGAGGAGCGCTCTTTACGGCTGGTCCACAGTCCATGAAGTAGCAGCGCTATTATGGCGATCGCGCCAACAACGATTAATATCAGACGCAAATCCTGCATCATTGTATTCTCTGTTGTTCCAATACCTTGCCACCACGGCAAACTTTATCCTCTAACTGTATTTGCCCAGCTAAACAAGTGCAAGTCTGTGCAGTATTTTCTGACAAATTAGATAGCTGCCCCACGCTTTTTTGCTGTTTTTTCGCGCAAAGCATGCCTGTAGCCGATAAAAAGCCAGGTTATGATGTTCGCGCCGCTATTTTTAGGAGAAAGGCTCGCTATGCCCGCAGTGAATTCAGTCTCAACATTTAATGGTGTTCACTACTTTGCCGAAGGATGGAAACTGGTGCGCCTGCCAGGCATTCGTCGCTATGTCATCATGCCGCTACTGATCAACATCCTGCTGCTTGGCGGAGCCTTTATCTGGCTATTCCAGCGTCTTGGTTTGTGGATCCCTGCCATGATGTCGTATATCCCTGACTGGCTGCAGTGGTTGAGCTATCTGCTGTGGCCACTCTCGGTAATCACGATTGTGTTGGTGTTCAGCTATTTCTTTTCAACCCTCGCTAACTTACTTGCCGCACCGTTTTGCGGCTTACTTGCTGAACAGTTGGAAGGTCGTTTGACGGGTACACCGCTGCCCGATAGCGGCTGGATGGGGCTGGTTAAAGATGTTCCACGCATCATGAAACGAGAATTACAGAAGCTCGGCTACTACTTGCCGCGTGCGCTCGGTTTATTACTGCTTCACTTCATCCCCGGATTTGGACAAACCGTCGCCCCCATTCTATGGTTTTTATTCAGTGCGTGGATGCTGTCGGTGCAATATTGCGACTATCCGTTTGATAATCACAAGGTGAGCTTCCATCAGATGCGCCGGGCTTTACGCCAGCATAAAACGGCAAATATGCAGTTTGGTGCGCTGGTAAGCCTGTTCACCATGATTCCCATTATCAATCTGGCCATTTTGCCTGTCGCCGTTTGCGGCGCAACGGCAATGTGGGTGGATCGTTACCGCCCGCAGCATGCGCGTCATTAAAGCGTTAAATTGCCTTATGCATTTTTGCATAAGGCTTATGGTTGTGCGCTATATAGATATGCGATTTCTTTCCTTCCGCACATCGGCAGAAAAGGTATGCTCTGAGGGTTCCCAATATTTCATACAGTTAAGGACGAGCTATGAGTAAGATCTATGAAGACAACTCTCTGACAATTGGTCATACGCCGCTGGTTCGACTGAACCGCATCGGTAACGGCCGCATTCTGGCTAAGGTCGAGTCGCGCAACCCGAGCTTCAGCATCAAATGCCGTATCGGTGCCAATATGATTTGGGACGCGGAAAAACGCGGTATTCTAAAACCGGGTGTTGAACTGGTTGAACCCACCAGTGGTAACACCGGTATTGCCCTGGCTTATGTGGCCGCAGCGCGCGGTTACAAGCTGACGCTGACCATGCCAGAAACCATGTCGATTGAACGCCGTAAGTTGCTCAAAGCGTTGGGCGCGAACCTGGTGCTGACCGAAGGTCCAAAAGGCATGAAAGGTGCCATCGCCAAAGCGGAAGAGATTGTTGCCAGCGATCCCGATAAATATGTCCTGCTGCAGCAGTTCAGCAATCCGGCAAACCCTGAAATCCACGAGAAAACCACCGGCCCAGAAATCTGGGAAGATACCGATGGCGAAGTGGATGTATTCATCGCTGGCGTCGGCACGGGCGGTACGCTGACTGGCGTGAGCCGCTACATCAAAAACACTAAAGGTAAGAAAGAGCTTATTACCGTTGCGGTTGAACCGACTGATTCTCCTGTTATC
Organism: Pantoea nemavictus; assembly: GCF_037479095.1. Lineage (NCBI taxonomy): Bacteria > Pseudomonadati > Pseudomonadota > Gammaproteobacteria > Enterobacterales > Erwiniaceae > Pantoea > Pantoea nemavictus. Next base: position 804,281 of record NZ_JBBGZW010000001.1, read on the forward strand.
GCCCAAGCGTTGGCTGGCGAAGAGATTAAGCCAGGCCCACACAAAATTCAGGGCATCGGTGCCGGCTTCATTCCGGGTAACCTTGATCTGAAACTGATTGACCGTGTTGTGGCGATCACTAACGAAGAAGCTATCAGCACCGCACGCCAACTGATGGAAGAGGAAGGCATTCTGGCAGGGATCTCCTCGGGTGCCGCAGTTGCCGCAGCGTTGAAGCTGCAGGAAGATGAAGCCTTTGCCAATAAGAATATTGTGGTGATTCTGCCCTCCTCCGGCGAGCGCTATTTAAGTACTGCACTGTTTGCCGATCTTTTCACTGAGAAAGAACTGCAGCAGTGATGCCAGAATTCTGAAACTGACGAAAAAAGCACCCAAATGGGTGCTTTTTTGTGGTGCAGATCTCACTTTTATAACCAGACAGATTGCTTTCAGTGATGGGGCTCTGGTATTTAAGCTTCCAATTATTTCGGTGCCTGAAATTAATCTCCCTTTGAAGTGGATCAAGCTGAATCGATTTACTGATTTGGCGAAACGGCGAATCACGGCATAATGAGAAGAGTGACGTATTCGTGCAGTTTTTGATCTGTCACTGTTAATGACGTACTCATTCGAGCGCATTTTTTGGTGAGCTTAATGCCATACCAGCGCACCTACACAGGCTAAAGTTACGGCTCCAGGCTAGACTTTAGATCCATAACACCAAACCTGATAAAGTTGGGGAAATAGAATGTTCCAGCAAGAAGTTACCATTACCGCACCTAACGGCCTTCATACCCGTCCTGCAGCTCAGTTCGTGAAAGAAGCAAAGGCTTTCCAGTCAGAAATCACTGTGACTTCCAATGGCAAATCCGCCAGCGCGAAAAGCCTGTTCAAACTGCAGACTTTGGGTCTGACTCAGGGTACGGTTGTTACGCTGTCTGCTGAAGGTGAAGATGAGCAGCAAGCGGTTGAGCACCTGGTCAAGCTGATGGCTGAGCTGGAGTAACCGGCTCAGTTCGCAACTAAACCGACCCCTTTGCCCCATTGAGTGCAAATATCTTGATCGCGGACAACCTGTCCGCGTTATTGCATCTTTAGAGTACTGCTCCGCGACAGTGGCGACGCATTGGGTCAATGAGCCATCGTGATTAAAAGGTAGGGTTATGATTTCAGGCATTTTAGCATCACCGGGTATCGCTTTCGGCAACGCACTGCTGCTGAAGGAAGATGAGATCGTCATCAGCCGTAAAAAAATTACCGACGATCAGGTTGAGCAGGAAGTTCAGCGCTTCCTCGATGGACGCAGCAGCGCTGCTTCACAGCTCGAAGCCATTCGCATTAAAGCCGGTGAAACCTTCGGTGAAGAGAAAGCTGCGATCTTTGAAGGTCACATCATGCTGCTCGAAGACGAAGAGCTTGAGCAGGAAATCATCGACCTGATTAAAAAAGATCACGCCACTGCTGATGCTGCCGCTCACTCTGTGATCGAAGGCCAGGCCGTTGCGCTGGAAGAGTTGGACGACGAATACCTGAAAGAGCGTGCGGCTGATGTACGTGATATCGGTAAGCGTCTGCTGCAGAACATCTTGGGTCTGCACATTGTCGACCTGAGCGCGATTGCTGAAGAATCTATTCTGGTGGCCAAAGATTTAACGCCTTCAGAAACCGCACAGCTGAACCTGAAAAAGGTGCTGGGCTTTATTACCGATCTGGGTGGCCGTACTTCTCACACCTCGATCATGGCGCGTTCGCTTGAGCTGCCTGCCATTGTCGGCACCGGCAACGTTACCGCAACCGTGAAAAACGGTGATTTCCTGATCATTGATGGCGTGAATAACAAAATTTACGTTAATCCATCAGAAGATGTGCTGGAAGAGCTGAAAGCCATTCAGACACAATACCTGTCTGAGAAGCATGAGCTGGCAAAATTGAAAGATCTGCCCGCGATTACGCTGGACGGACATCAGGTTGAAGTCTGCGCCAACATCGGTACAGTGCGCGACGTCGCGGGTGCTGAACGTAACGGCGCTGAAGGCGTTGGCTTGTATCGTACCGAATTCCTGTTTATGGACCGTGATTCACTGCCAACTGAAGAAGAGCAGTTCCAGGCTTACAAAGCCGTGGCGGAAGCTGTGGGTTCACAGGCGGTCATCGTGCGTACCATGGATATCGGTGGCGACAAAGATCTGCCTTACATGAACCTGCCGAAAGAGGACAACCCGTTCCTCGGCTGGCGCGCGATCCGTATCGCGATGGACCGTAAAGAGATTCTGCATGCGCAGCTGCGCGCAATTCTGCGTGCCTCCTCTTTCGGAAAATTACGCATCATGTTCCCAATGATTATTTCAGTAGAAGAAGTTCGCATCCTGAAAGGCGAGCTGGAGCTGCTGAAAGCGCAACTGCGCGAAGAGGGCAAATCCTTTGATGAGACCATTGAAGTGGGCATCATGGTGGAAACGCCAGCCTCCGCAGTGATTGCCCGCCATCTGGCGAAAGAAGTCGACTTCTTTAGTATTGGGACAAATGACCTGACGCAGTATACTCTGGCGGTCGATCGTGGTAATGATTTGATTTCACACCTCTATAACCCAATGACGCCGTCTGTTCTTGGCCTCATTAAGCAAGTGATCGATGCATCACATGCCGAAGGGAAATGGACCGGCATGTGTGGTGAGCTGGCTGGTGATGAACGTGCTACACTACTGTTACTGGGAATGGGGCTGGATGAATTCAGCATGAGCGCCATTTCAATCCCAAGCATCAAGAAGATCATTCGTAATACTAATTTCGAAGATGCGAAGGCATTGGCGGAGCAGGCTCTGGATCAACCGACAGCGGATGATTTGATGAATTTGGTCAACAAGTTCATCAAAGAAAAAACGCTCTGCTGATCCACGGACGCTAGCCTCAAATTACTGCTTAGGAGAAGATCATGGGTTTGTTTTCTAAACTTTTTGGCGAAAAATCAGAGAGCGCGTCAGGCACTATTGATATCGTTGCGCCTCTGTCAGGCGAAATCGTAAATATCGAAGACGTACCTGATGTGGTATTCGCTGAGAAAATTGTTGGCGACGGTATCGCAATCAAACCAACCGGCAACAAAATGGTTGCACCAGTTGATGGTACTATCGGCAAGATTTTCGAAACTAACCACGCATTTTCAATCGAGTCTGATAACGGCATTGAGCTATTTGTTCACTTCGGTATCGATACGGTTGAGCTTAAAGGTGAAGGTTTCAAACGCATCGCTGAAGAAGGCCAGAAGGTTAAGAAAGGCGACGTGGTGATCGAGTTTGATCTGGCATTGCTGGAAGAGAAAGCTAAATCCACGCTGACGCCGGTTGTAATCTCGAACATGGACGAGATTAAAGACCTGATCAAACTCTCCGGTCAGGTAACGGTTGGCGAAACGCCGGTTATCCGTATCAGGAAGTAAGCTTCGGCTGATTCGTGAGAATTAAAAACGGCGCCCATTGGGTGCCGTTTTTGTTTGAGAGAATGGTTGAAGCTACCGGCCTCCTGCCTTTATCAGCAAACAAAATGCCTGAAGAGGTTGAACACCCACGTAAAATATTAATCCTGCTTCCAGCGCGGCAGCCTTAACGTCAACTCTAATCCCCCTTCCGGGCGATTTACCGCCTGTACTTCACCGTGATGCGCCAGAATCACTTTGCGTACGATGGAAAGCCCCAATCCATAGCCTTTACCCATCAGCGGTGAATTGACCCGGACAAAGGGATCAAAAATGCTCGAGAGCTTCTCATCATCCACGCCCGGTCCTTGATCGCGCACGCTAATCGCCAGCCACTGATTTTCCGCTTGTAAGCTCACGTTGATGTGTTGCCCTTTATGCGAGAAACGCAGCGCATTGCGCAGCACATTCTCTACGCCACGGCGGATCAGCTCGGCGTTGCCATGAACGGTATAATCCGCATTTTCATCAACATGAAAATCGACTTTCACACCCGGAATCTGCGCTTCGTAGCGCACATCTGTTACCACCGCATGCAGCAGCCCAGTCAGGTCGAAATACTGCTCGCCCGGCATACTCTCGTGCTCAGCACGCGAAAGTGTCAGCAACTCACCAATCATCTTATCGAGGCGGCGCGCTTCCTCATCAATACGATTGAGTGAAGATGCTACCGATTCTGGTGTCTGGCGCGCCAGTCCGGTCGCCAGCTGCAAACGCGCCAGCGGTGAACGTAGCTCGTGCGAAATATCATGCAGCAGCTCCTCACGCGCTTTTACCAGCGTATCAAGGCGCTCTACCATTGCGTCAAAGTCCTGCGCAACGTTCGAGAGCTCATCATGACGTTTACGCATCACCGGATAGAGTCGCACCGATAAGTCACCGCTGGAGACGCGCGCAAAGCCTTCGCGCAGTTGACGCATCGGACGCGTCAGGTTCCACGCCAGTAGCAGGCTGAACAGCAGCCCGAGCGCACCGGCGAAGGTGAACATCGGTTCAGGAATATTGAGGATACGGCGCGGCCCGCCACCGCCCATCGAACTGTCTTGCCGCAAGCCTTTAACGTCGTAGCGCAGTTCATACTGTTTACCGTCCTGCCCTTTCACCCAACGCACAATGACCTCGGGAAAAGGTCCATGGAAGGGTGCGCTAAAGGTTTCAGGCGGAGCATTACCTGACATGGCAGCAGGTTTATCGTGCTGAATAACAGAAAAGAATTGGCGGTCGTTCGGTTCCCAATCCGCCATCATGTCATCCAGCGAACTGAGTCCACCGCGTTCCAGAACCGAAACCGCTGATGCCATTTGCAGATTAACGATGCGGCGAATGGCGACGATTTCCGGCGGCTCATGACGATTACCCGATAGCGTAAAGCCAAGCCACAACAGTTGGCTGATGATGACAAACACAATCCAGAAGCCCAGCAAAATCTTCCAAAACATGCGGCCGCGGTAGCTGTGTTTCATCGAATGCGGTAACCAATACTGCGCACTGTTTCAATGTTGATGCTATCGGCAGTTAAGGCTGCCAACTTTTGGCGGATGTTACTGATATGCACGTCAACGCTGCGATCGTAGGCTTCGCGCGGACGGCCAAGCCCCTTTTCCGACAGTTCATCCTTTGACACCACGCGATCCGGCGCGCGCAGCAGCAGATCCAGCAAGTTAAACTCAGATGCTGTCAGATCGAACGCTTTACCCTGCCATTCGGTAATGCGTGTCGCGGGATTAAGGCTGAGATCGCCCCAGCGCAGTAGCTCTTTCTTGTCCGGAACCGGCGCCTGATCTTCAAAGCGACGCAGGACGGCGCGCAGACGGGCCACCAGCTCACGCGGGTAGCACGGTTTTGGCATGTAATCGTCAGCACCCATCTCCAGACCAATCACGCGATCGATATTGTCACCTTTAGCCGTGAGCATAATCACCGGCAAACGGCTGTTCTGCCGCACTTGGCGCAGCACATCAATACCGCTCATATCGGGCAGCATGATGTCGAGAATCATAGCGGTATAGTTGCCCGATAACGCGCCTTCCACACCGGCGCTACCGGTTAAAACCAGCTGCGTTTCAAAGCCTTCAGCAATCAGGTATTGGCTCAGCATGGTGCCAAGTTCTACATCATCATCAACAAGCAGAATTTTCATCTTTATCTCTCGCCTAAATTGCCGCTATTTTGTCCTGAGTCCGCAACGAACGCAGCCGATTTTACGCGATCCTTACGTTGCTAACGTCAAATGATTATTACGAAGACTATAGACAAAAATGGCCTGGACGCACCATGACAGTACATGCAGGCCAGATAACAGGCGGGAAAGAGGAATCAGTGGAAAACCCCGGTGGAGAGATAGCGGTCGCCACGATCGCAAATAATCGCCACCACCACGCTGCCAGGCTGCGCTAGCGCAATACGTAATGCGCCAGCAACGGCGCCGCCTGAGCTAACGCCACAGAAAATGCCTTCACGCTGCGCCAGCGCTCGCATGGTTTCTTCCGCTTCTTGCTGCGCCATGTCGATCACGTCATCGACTAAATCAGGACGATAAATGCCGGGCAAATAAGCCTCAGGCCAGCGACGAATACCAGGAATGCTACTGCCCTCTTGCGGCTGCAGGCCAATCACCTGCACCGCTGGCGCGAACTCTTTCAAGTAGCGACCCACGCCGCTTATGGTGCCGGTGGTGCCCATGCTGGAGACAAAATGCGTCATGCGACCGCGGGTTTGCTGCCAGATTTCCGGGCCGGTAGTGAGATAGTGACCCAGCGGATTATCGGGATTGTTGAACTGATCCAACACCCGTCCTTCGCCGCGATCGGCCATTGCCTGGGCGAGATCTCGCGCGCCCTCCATGCCCTGCTCACGCGTCACCAACAGCAATTCAGCACCGTAGGCGCGCATCGCGTCCTGGCGCTCCTGGCTCATGTTATCAGGCATCAGCAAACGCAGTTTGTAGCCTTTCATTGCGGCGATCATCGCCAGCGCAATACCGGTATTACCGCTGGTCGCTTCAATCAAGGTATCGCCCGGTTTAATCTCGCCGCGGAGCTCTGCGTGATGAATCATCGACCAGGCGGCGCGATCTTTTACCGAGCCGGCTGGATTATTGCCTTCCAGCTTTAGCCAGATTTCGCTGCCGTTGTCAGGCGTCAGACGCTGCAACTTTATCAACGGCGTATTGCCGATGGTATTTTCCAGTGTGGTCACGGTTTGATTCCAGACGAAAGAGAGGCAAATAAAACGGGCGGGAAAGTCCCGCCCGAAGGAGTGTCAAAAATATCAGGCGCTTTCGGCAAAGGCAACCGGGCGCAGCGGCGTAGTACCATGGTAAATTCGCGCCTGTTGCAGGCCGATAAATAGACGTTCGCCACGTATTGGCGCGGTATGGTCACCGTCGAACACCACGGAAAACGCTTCACCTTGCCAGCCACTCGGCTGTACCACCAGCTGCCAGAAGTGGCCGCGCGGGCTAATTTCCAGCACCTGCACCGGCAGCGGAGTTTCCAGGCTGCTCTGGCGCGATACATCAATTTCCCATGGACGCAGGAACAGCTCTACCTCGCCCTGATGCGCTGGCGTATAGCCTAGCGGCCAGCGATGCGCGGCAACATGGAACTGCGAGCCGTGCACTTCGCCATCAAAGCGATTCACTTCGCCGAGGAACTCGAGCACAAAGCGGGTAGCCGGATCGCGCCATACGTCATCTGGCGTGCCAACCTGTTCAATATTGCCCTGGCTCATCACTACCACCGTATCGGCCACTTCCATCGCCTCTTCCTGGTCGTGGGTGACGAACACGCTGGTAAACTTCAACTCTTCATGCAGCTGACGCAGCCAGCGACGTAGCTCTTTACGCACCTGCGCATCAAGCGCACCAAACGGCTCATCCAGCAGCAAGATTTGCGGTTCGACGGCCAGCGCACGCGCTAGCGCCACGCGCTGCTTCTGTCCGCCTGAAAGCTGGGCCGGGAAGCGATTGGCCAGATGGGCTAGCTGCACCATCTCCAGCAGACGCGTTACGCGCTTTTTGATCTCTGCCGCATTCGGCCGCTCACGGCGCGGCAGCACCGTCAGACCAAAGGCGATGTTGTCGAACACCGTCATATGGCGGAACAGCGCGTAGTGCTGGAACACAAAGCCGACCTGACGATCGCGCGCATGGATGCGGCTCACATCTTTACCATTAAAATGGATCTGCCCACTATTCTGATGTTCCAGTCCGGCGATAATGCGCAGCAGCGTGGTTTTCCCGGAACCGGACGGTCCCAGCAGCGCCACCATCTTGCCGGAAGGAATATCCAGAGAGATGTCGTTCAGTACCGACGTGCGGTCAAACGCTTTGTTAATCTGTTTAATCTCAATGCTCATGATTTTCCTCCTGTAGGCGCTTCTGCTGATGCTCTAAACGCCACTGCACCACGCTTTTCAGAAACAGCGTTACAATTGCCATCAGGGTCAGCAGCGCGGCGGCGGTAAAAGCGCCTACGGTGTTGTAATCCTGATGCAGTAATTCAACCTGAAGCGGCAAAGTATAGGTTTCGCCGCGAATCGATCCCGAAACTACCGAGACCGCACCAAATTCACCAATGGCACGTGCGTTGGTCAGCACCACGCCATACATCAGTGCCCAGCGGATATTTGGCAGCGTGACGCGACGGAACATCTGCCAGCCGGAGGCGCCAAGCAGCACCGCGGCCTCATCTTCATGACTGCCCTGGCTCAGCATCACCGGCACCAGCTCACGCACCACAAACGGACAGGTGACGAAGATGGTTGCCAGCACCATGCCCGGCCAGGAGAACATAATCTGAATATTGTGCGCATCCAGCCAGCCGCCTGCGGGACCGTTAACGCCCCAGAACAGCAGATACATCAAACCGGCGACCACCGGTGATACGGCAAAGGGGATATCAAACAGCGTTAACAGCAGCTGGCGTCCCGGGAAGGTAAAGCGCGTTACTAACCACGCCAGCAGCGTGCCGAACACCAGATTGACCGGCACGGTAATCAGCGCCACCAGGATGGTCAGCCAGATGGCGTGCAACATATCGCCATCTTTCAGGTTATTCAGCGAGGCAACCAAACCCTGGTTGAGCGCTTCCCAAAAGATCGACACCATCGGCACCACCAGCAGCAGGATGGAAACCAGCGCACCGATACCAATCAGCAGCCACTTGCCCCAGTTGATGGGCTGGCGTTCGGCGTGATTGATGTGTGAAATCTCCGCCATCAGTGACCTCCTAAGCGACGGCCAAAGCGGCTCTGCAAGGTGTTAATAGCGAACAGCAACAGCAGCGACGCTGCCATGATCACGGAAGCAATCGCGCTCGCCGCCGGGTAATCGAACTCCTGCAGGCGGACAAAAATCATCAACGAGGTCACTTCCGTTTTCCAGGCAATGTTGCCGGCGATAAAGATCACCGCGCCAAATTCACCAATGCTGCGGGTAAACGACAGCGCGGTACCGGCTAGCAACGCTGGCGCCACTTCTGGCAGCACCACGCGACGGAAACTCTGCCAGCGGGTTGCTCCCAGGGTTTCTGCCGCCTCTTCATATTCCGGACCAAGCTCTTCCAGTACCGGCTGCACGGTACGCACTACAAACGGGATACTGGTGAACGCCATGGCGACGGCGATGCCGAGCCAGGTGTAAGAAACTTTGATATCAAAATGCGCCAGCCATTGACCGTACCAACCGTTGACCGAAAACAGGCCCGCCAGCGTTAAACCCGCGACTGCGGTGGGCAATGCAAACGGCAGATCCATCAAACCATCCAGCAGCGTGCGGCCCGGGAAGCGATAACGCGTCAGAATCCACGCCATCAACATACCGAACACCGCATTGAACAGCGATGCGACGCCCGCCGCCAGAATCGTCACTTTGTACGCGGCAATCAGCTGCGGATGGGTAATCACATCCCAATACTGCGCCAGCGTCATCTGCGACAGCTGCATCAGCAACGCGCTGATCGGCAGCAGCAGAATCAGGCAGGTGAACAGCAAGCTGGTACCAAGGCTCAGTCCAAAGCCTGGCAAGACACGTTTTTGCGTCAGCGCGAACATTAACCGCGCCCCGCTGCCAGCAATTTATCCAGCTCACCGTCGCTGGCAAAATGCGTTTTCATCACGTTATCCCAACCACCAAACGCATCGTTAACATTGAACAGCTCGGTCTGCGGGAAACGATCTTTCTGTTCGGCCATCAGCTGCGGATTGTTCACGCGATAGTAGTAACGGGTGATAATTTTCTGCGCTTCAGGCGAGTAGAGATAATTAAGATAGGCTTTGGCGGCGTCAGTGGTGCCGTTGTGCTCGACGTTCTTGTCGATCCACGCCACCGGGAACTCCGCCAGAATGTTGTTTTTCGGTACGATGACTTCGTATTCGTCTTTGCCGTACTGATTACGGATGTTATTCACTTCCGATTCAAAGCTGATCAGCACATCCCCCAAACCGCGCTCGGCAAAGGTGGTGGTAGCGCCGCGACCGCCGGTATCAAACACCTCGACGTTTTTGAGGAACTTCGCCATAAAAGCTTCGGTTTTGGCTTTATCTTTGCCATCAGCCTGATCGGCAGCGCCCCACGCGGCAAGATAGGTATAGCGCCCGTTACCTGAGGTTTTGGGATTAGGGAAGATCAGCTTTACGTTGTCGCGCGCCAGATCGGCCCAGCTATGGATCTGCTTCGGATTCCCTTTACGCACCAGGAACGCCATGGTGGAGTAAAAAGGTGAACTGCTGTTGGGCAAGCGTTGTTGCCAGTCCGCCGGAATCAGCTGACCTTTATCATGCAGCACCTGCACATCCGTTACCTGATTGTAGGTCACCACATCGGCGCGCAGGCCTTGCAGAATCGCCAACGCCTGCTTGGAAGAACCGGCGTGCGACTGTTTGATAGTCAGCTTGTCGGTGGGATGCGCGGCGTCCCACTGCTTCTCAAAAGGTGCATTCAGGGCGACGAACAGTTCGCGTGAAACATCATAAGAACTGTTGAGCAATTCGGTCGCTTGCGCCGCACTCGCGATACTCAGCGAGAGCGCGATACCGCCAAGCCATTTTTTCGAAATCGGAAGTGTCATGCAGCACCCTGAAAGACGGCGATTAAGCCAATGTCATTAGATGCTGTCAGTGTATTTATAACTCAGGTGAAAGCTGTAACGGTTTTATATATCGTTTAGGGATTTCAAAGTCTAAAAAGGCATAAGACGGCGGGAGAGTTTATGCAGGAAGTGGAAATATTAGGGACGACCGGGTAGCCGTCCATGTGTCGCTTAGCGTTGCCAGACAAGTTTAGTGATTTTCCAGCTTTTCAAGGTATCGTCCGACGGCATCAAGCCTTCGGGACCATGCCATTCACCGCTATAAATGTAGGAAATGTGCTGGCTGCCCGGCGCACGGCACTCCACATCACGCGCATCCAGACCGCTGACCATTTTGCAGTTATTGAAGGCTTTGCTGAACTTAGCGCTGAACAGATCGCCGATTTTGCTGCCGTCCGCCGCTGTGGCATCGGTATCCTGCACCTCAATACGCTCAACACTGGTGCTGCCGTTAATCACCAATTTAACCTTGTCGCCATCCAGCGCCTGCCAGAAATCGACCACCTGACCATTCTGCGTGCGCATACCCTGACGCAGTTTGTAGTCGCCGTTCAGCGCTTTATTGATGGCCTCTTCCGACATCGAGGTGGTGCTCGTCAGCCCCGCGACGCCTTGTTCGGTCACTTCCAGCGATCCGCCAAACCAGCCCAGCGGGTTGAGCGCTGACCAGTGATAGCTGAGCGGATTGTACCAATGGCTTTCGTTGGCGCTGGTTGAGGAACCTGAACTGGCGCAGCCGGCCAGAACCATGCTGCTAACCAGCAATGCGTGACGAACAACTTTCATGAAAACTCCTTGATCTGCTAAGCCGATTGGCGTGCCTGTTGGAGTCGCAAACCGGCAAAAAGTTTACTCGATGTGCTGATGCTCCGGCAGAAAGCAGTCGCGCAGCCGCTGCTGGGTTTGCAGCCAGAACAGTGCGAGCAAATCGAATAGCGTCAATAACAGTGGCAGCGGGGAATCCGGGAAGGCGCCTTGCAGCAAACTGGAACCCTGCCACAGCAGGCTAATCAGCAACGATGCACTCAATACGTGACGCCAACTCTGCCACAGGCGCGGCCAGCGCTGACGATAGCCGGTCAGCAGCAAACCCATAGCGGCCGGAATGCCTAGCGCCAGTCCTAGCCAGAAGCTTTGGCGATCGGGATAGAACAGCGCCAGCAGATCATTACCCTGCTGACGTGATGCGCCCGCCATCACCAGCAGCAGCCAGGTGCGCGCCTGCAATAATAGAATCAGCCAGAAAAGAAACGGCAGCCGCAGCTGCCCTTTTGCATCGTACTCTTCAGGAAGGTATTTCAAACCGATCATTAATACTCACGATCTTCGATCAAACGTTTGCCCAGCAGCAGCGAATCCACCGGCTCGTACTCAAGCTTTTCATAAAACGCCACCACCTGATCGTTCTCTTCGCGCACCATCAAATTGATTTTTGGACAACCGCGCGCAATCAACTTCTTCTCCAGACGATTCATCAGCGCATTGGCAAAACCACGGCCCTGATAATCGGGGTGCACCGCCAGATAGTAGACGGAACCGCGGTGGCCGTCGTAGCCGCCCATTACCGTGCCGACCACTTCGCCGCCGACTTCCGCCACCAGAAACAGTTCCGGGTCGTGGTTCATTTTACGTTCGATGTCCAACTCTGGATCGTTCCAGGGGCGCAACAAATCGCAACGCTCCCAGAGCGTAATCACTTCTTCAAAATCTTCCTGGCGGAAAGAACGGATTTCCATCGACGTTACCCTGCTGTTAGGCACAATTCGCTGATTATCACGCATTCTTTGCCAGGCGCAACCCTCACGCGTAACAACGGCGCAAAAAAAGCGCGACATGGCTGTTCGTTAGTTGCAATAGAAAGTAAACAGTTGAAATAGTTACGAGGTCGCCGCCTGGCCATTGTTACGCTATAACACTGGGCAGGATTTACCTGCCAGGGACCCATTAATGAAGAAGATTTCACTGCTTAAGCGCCTTACCAATCGTCGCCAACTGATTCTTTCCGGTTTAGCGCTGGCGGTGTTATCGCCGCGCGCCGTGCAGGCAACGGAAGTGAACAGCACTCTGCGCGTCAACTCGCGCCACACGCCACCAAAACCGGCGAGCAGCGGCAAACGCATCGTAATGATTGATCCCGGCCACGGCGGCATTGATTCTGGCGCGGTAGGCGAAGAGGGTTCGGAAGAGAAACACATCGTACTGGCCATCGCTAATACCGTGAAGACGCTGCTGCAGTCGCATCCGCGCATTGAAGTGCGCCTGACGCGCGACAGCGACCACTTTATTCCGCTCTATCAGCGCGTCGAAATTGCCCACCAGCACGGCGCTAACCTGTTTATGTCGATTCACGCCGATGGCTATACCAGCCCGGATGCCAACGGTGCTTCAGTGTTTGCCCTCTCCAATCGCGGTGCCAGCAGCGCAATGGCGCGGTATTTGTCGCAGCGTGAAAACGATGCCGACAAAGTGGGCGGCGCCGAGGTGCAGGACAAAGATCATTACCTTAACCAGATCCTGTTCGATCTGGTGCAGACCGATACCATCCGCAACAGCTTAACGCTCGGCAAACACGTGCTGGATCAGATTCGTCCGGTGCATCATCTGCACAGCCAGCACACCGAACAGGCCGCCTTTGCGGTACTTAAATCGCCGTCGATTCCGTCAGTGCTGGTGGAAACCTCGTTCATTACTAACCCGCGCGAAGAGCAGTTGCTTGGCACTCAGGCGTTCCGCCAGAAAATCGCCAGCGCGATTGCCGATGGTATCGCCCGTTACTTTGATGAGGTCGATCGCCGCGAAGCGTAGCGTTTATCCTGTGGTAGAATCACGGCAAATTTCTGGAACGAGTGACTGATGAGCAATCCCGATATTTCCCGCGTCAAAGCCTTTTTGCTGGCGCTGCAGGATGATATTTGTGCCCAATTAGCGGCGGAAGATGGCAAGGCGAGCTTTGCCGAAGATGCGTGGCAGCGTCCCGGCGGCGGCGGCGGACGCAGCCGCGTGTTGCGCGATGGCGCAGTCTTCGAGCAAGCGGGCGTTAACTTCTCTCACGTGCATGGCGACCAAATGCCGGCTTCTGCCACCGCGCATCGCCCCGAACTGGCGGGCCGCAGCTTTGAAGCGATGGGCGTGTCACTGGTAGTCCATCCCTCCAACCCGTACGTGCCCACCAGCCACGCCAACGTGCGCTTCTTTATTGCGGAAAAGCCGGGCGCCGATCCGGTGTGGTGGTTTGGCGGCGGTTTCGATCTCACGCCCTATTACGGTTTCGAAGAGGATGCGCTGCACTGGCATCAAACCGCGCACGATCTGTGCCAGCCGTTTGGCGAAGATATCTATCCACGCTACAAAAAGTGGTGCGACGATTACTTTTACCTCAAGCATCGTGACGAGCAGCGCGGCATTGGCGGGCTGTTTTATGACGATCTGAACACCCCCGATTTTGACTACTGCTTCGATTTCATGCAGGCGGTCGGCAACGGTTTCGCCCAAGCCTATCTCCCGATTGTGGCGAAGCGCAAAGCGTTACCGTGGGGCGAACGTGAGCGCCAGTTCCAGCTCTATCGTCGCGGTCGCTACGTTGAGTTCAATCTGGTGTGGGACCGCGGCACGCTGTTTGGCCTGCAAACCGGCGGCCGCACCGAATCCATTTTAATGTCGATGCCGCCGCTGGTGCGCTGGGAATATGATTATCAACCGGAAGCCGATTCGCCCGAAGCCGAGTTATACCGCGATTTCCTGCCGGTGAAGGCGTGGTTGAAATAATCCGTGGGTCGCCATTCATGGCGTAATGCTCCTCAGTTAAGCAGCGCACTTGCTCTGCATGGGTTACCTGGTCGCCATGAATGGCGACCCTACAGGCGTTACAGCGATGATGATTCAGGAATAGGTATTGCTGCTGCAGCGCGGGTGTTGAGGCGACATCCCAGCCCGCTGAGCGAGTGAGGGATTCCAGGGCGAGCCGCAGGGATGCGGCGAGAGGCGGCGCTGAGCAGGAGCGAATCGCCGCCGGTCCGTCAGGAATCGCGAGGGAGCGAAGGCACCGCGAAGCGGCGGGATGGGCTGGCGCAGGGCCCGGAGTGCAGAGGGCGTGGCCATGAACTGAACCCCGGATCCTGGACTTATTATCCAGAATCCGGAGATTTAAAAATGAAGCATCCTTTTTCTGTCAGGCTTGCAGCCGTCACAGAGTATCTGTCCGGTAAATCCACTCTTGCCGAAACAGCGCTTCAGTTCAATGTTGGGCAAACACCGCTAAGACGCTGGGTACGTGCTCTCAAGCATCAGGGAGAGGAAGGACTGGTCCCCCGGCGTCCGCGTATTTATCCTCCTGAATTCAGGTTAAGCGTTGTTCGTTATGTTCTTGATAATCGATGCAGCAGCGCGGATGCTGCAGCACACTTTGGTATTCCTAATGAGACAGTGATCCAGAACTGGTTGCGTAAATACCGGGCGGGAGGCAGTGTGGCACTTACTCCATCCAGAACCGGCCCTGCCATGATGAAAAAGAGTGCTCCTGACGACAAACCCCTTACCGAAATGACGCACAAAGAGCTGCTCAAAGAGCTTGAGTACCTGCGGGCAGAGAACGCTGTTCTAAAAAAGTTGAAAGCCCTGAGAGAAGAAAAGGCGCTCGGGGCTCAGCAGAAAAAACAAAAATAGTGTGCTCATTACTGCCTGAACATAGGCTTGCCAGCCTGCTACGGGCTATCGGTCTGCCCCGCAGCTCGTACTACTACCATGTCTCAAAAGACGCTACTGAAACCGACCGGTATGCCGCTGTCATACCGGTGATGACTGCACTTCACAGAAAGCATTCCGCCCGTTACGGCTATCGGCGTATGACGATAATGCTCAGACGAGAAGGCTTCACGCTGAATCACAAAACGGTACGAAAACTCATGAAGCAACATGGGCTGACATGCCAGATTCGCCGCAGAAAATACCGCTCGTGGATGAATGATGGCAACAAATCTTCAGCCAATCTGCTTTCCCGCCACTTTGAGGCAGAAAGAAGTGGTATGAAATGGTGTACTGATGTCACTGAGTTCAGGGCTGGAGGGGAAACGCTGTATCTTTCGGTCGTTCAGGATCTGTTCAACAGGGAAATAGTGGCCTGGGAAATGTCGACAAGGCCAGCCCTTAGTCTGACGTGTAAAATGCTGGAGAAAGCGTTGAAAACAGGCCTCCAGAAAGAGGGGATAATGCTGCACAGCGACCAGGGTTGGCAGTATCGAACGCCGATGTGGCGTTCCATGCTGGCAGAAGGTCAGGTATTGCAGAGCATGTCTCGCAAAGGCAACTGTCTGGATAATGCAGTGATGGAAAACTTCTTCAGCCACCTTAAAGTGGAAATGTATCATCGTAAAAAGTATGAGTCTGTTAATGCACTGAAGCGGGATATAGACAGGTATATCCGGTATTACAACTGTGAACGCATTAATCTTAGGATGGGAATGAGCCCGGCAGAATACCGGGCAATGAAAGAAAACCAGTAAAAGGTGTCCAGGTTTTGGGGTTCAGTTCAGCCAGACGCCCTCTGCTCGGTCGCCGCACGACATAGCTGAAACTGCCACAGCCGATGGCGAACGAAAGTCGCTCAGTGCTTTACTAATCGGCATTATGCCATTCATGGCGACCTGGTTTTATAACGGCTCGGTCTGCGCCTCCACTACCGCTAACGCCACCATATTCACAATGCGCCGCACCGAGGCGATGCGCGTCAACACATGTACCGGCTTGCTAATGCCCATTAACACCGGCCCCACTGTTACGCCTTCGGAACAGGAGACGCGCAGCAGGTTATAGCTGATGCGCGCCGCCTCCACGTTTGGCATGATCAGCAAATTAGCCGTGCCTTTCAGCGGGCTATCAGGCATCAGCTCGCGGCGAATAGTCTCCACCAGCGCAGCATCGCCGTGCATCTCACCATCAATCTCTAAATTCGGCGCACGTTGCTGGATCAGCGCCAGCACTTCGCGCATCTTACGCGCGCCCGGCGCGTTTGAGGTACCAAAGCTGGAGTGAGACAGCAGCGCCACGCGCGGCTCAATACCAAAGCGGCGCACGGTTTCCGCCGCCAGCAGCGTAATATCCGCCAATTGCTCCGCGCTGGGGTCTTCATTGACGTACGTATCAGCGATAAAGGTATTGCCGCTCGGCAGTAACAGCGCATTCATCGCGCCCGCCACTTTCACGTCATCGCGCAGGCCAAACACTTTCTCCACCACGTCATAATGTTCCTGATAATCGCCAATGGTGCCGCAGATCAGCGCATCCGCTTCTCCGCGATGCACCATGATCGCGCCAATCAGCGTCGGATTGCCAATCACCGCACGCTGCGCAGTTTCCGGCGTGACGCCGCGCCGTTTCATGATCTGGTAATACTCGCTCCAGTACGCTTTGAAACGCGGATCGGATTCGTTATTAACGATCTCAAAATCCTTACCCGCTTCGATTTTTAATCCCTGCTTTTGCAGGCGCATAGCGATCACGTTGGGACGACCAATCAAAATCGGCTTCGCCAGCCCGAGCGTCACCAGCTCCTGGGTGGCATGCAGCACGCGCACCTCCTCACCTTCTGCCATCACCACGCGTTTCGGATCTTTACGCGCCTGCGAAAAAATCGGCTTCATAAACAGGTTAGTTTTGTAGACGAACTCGGTGAGCTGCTCGCGATAGGCATCAAAATCACTGATGGGCCGCGTGGCGACGCCCGACTCCATCGCCGCTTTCGCTACCGCTGGCGCAATCTGCACAATTAATCGCGGATCAAAGGGTTTAGGAATCAGATATTCCGGGCCGAAGCTTAAATCCTGATCGTCATACGCTGAGGCCACCACATCGCTCTGTTCCGCCTGCGCCAACGCGGCAATGGCGTGCACCGCCGCCAGCTTCATCTGTTCGTTAATGGCAGTGGCGCCCACGTCTAGCGCGCCACGGAAGATAAACGGGAAGCACAGCACGTTGTTCACCTGATTGGGGAAATCAGAGCGCCCGGTGCAGATAATGGCGTCGGGCCGCACCTGCTTCGCCAACGGCGGCATGATTTCCGGCTCAGGATTGGCCAGCGCCAGAATCAGCGGATCCTGCGCCATCTTCTGCACCATCTCCGGCGTCAGCGCTTTCGGGCCGGAGCAGCCAAGGAAAATATCTGCGCCGCCAATCACCTCATCCAGCGCGCGTGCGCCGCTATCGGCAACCGCATATTCGGCTTTGGTCGGTGTCATATTCGGTTCGCGATCGCGATAGATCACCCCTTTGGAATCGCATACCACAATGTTGTGCTTCTGCATGCCGAGCGCCACCAGCAGATTCAGGCAGGCGATGGCCGAGGCGCCCGCGCCCGATACCACCAGCCGCACATCGCTAATGGCTTTTTTGACGATGGTTAAACCGTTGAGTACCGCGGCGGTGCAGATGATTGCCGTGCCGTGCTGATCGTCATGAAACACCGGAATCTGCATGCGCTGGCGCAGCTGCTGTTCAATGTAAAAACACTCCGGTGCCTTAATATCTTCAAGATTAATGCCACCGAAGGTGGGCTCCAGCGCAGCAATCACCTCAATGAGCTTATCGGGATCGTGCTCATCAATTTCGATATCAAACACGTCAATACCGGCGAACTTCTTAAACAGCACGCCCTTGCCTTCCATCACCGGCTTGCTGGCCAGTGCACCAATGTTGCCGAGCCCCAGCACCGCGGTGCCGTTGGTGATCACCGCCACCAGATTGCCGCGCGCGGTGTATTTCCGCGCCGCCAGCGGGTCGGCAGCAATTTCCAGACAAGGCGCGGCCACGCCGGGCGAATAGGCCAGCGCCAAATCGCGCTGCGTAGCTAACGGCTTGGTGGGTGAAACCTGAATTTTTCCGGGGGTGGGAAATTGGTGAAAATCGAGAGCGCTTTGCTTGAGTTGATCGTCCATTAGGCATCCTGTGGCGCAGCTAAATGAGCGTTCAGTATAGGAATCTACGCCACAAAGAAGGGTGAAGGCGCTCAAAGAACCCGCAGTCTTAAAGGCACGGATTGCTACCGCTTCGCCTGCGGCTTTGCCACAGCCTGCTATCCTTATTGATGGCAAAAAGCGTAGCTGAACCGATTAAGGCCCGTCCTCCTTTCACTATCGCACCTCTTAAGCGCCACGACGGCACAATCAGAGAAAACGCATTTTCTTCGTGCAACGTCTGTAGCACTGTGTTGGACCACGACTTAACAGGAATGGGTGCAACACCTTTGCCCACATTATTGCTAATCAAGGAGTTAAGCGATGAACCAGCTAGACGCACTAAAACAGTACACCACCGTGGTGGCCGACAGCGGCGATATTGAATCTATTCGTAATTATCACCCGCAAGACGCGACCACTAACCCATCACTGATTCTGAAAGCCGCCGGTCTCGAGGGTTACAAACATCTGATTGATGACGCCATCGACTACGCGAAAAAACAGGGCGGCAGCAAAGAGACGCAAATCATCAACGCCAGCGACAAAGTGGCGATCAACCTCGGTATGGAAATTCTGAAAAGCATACCGGGCCGTGTTTCGACCGAAGTGGATGCGCGCCTCTCCTTCGATCGTGGCATGTGTGTCACCAAAGCTGAGAAACTGGTGCGCCTGTACGAAGAGTACGGCATTGACCGCTCACGCATTCTGATCAAACTGGCTTCCACCTGGGAAGGCATCAAAGCCGCTGAGGAGCTGGAGAAGAACGGCATTCAGTGCAACCTGACGCTGCTGTTCTCCTTCGCGCAGGCCCGCGCCTGTGCCGAAGCCGGTGTATTCCTGATTTCACCGTTTGTTGGCCGTATTTATGACTGGTACAACTCACGCAAGCCGATCGACCCGTATGTGGTCGACGAAGATCCAGGCGTGAAATCTGTGCGTCGCATCTACGATTACTACAAAAAGCACCGTTACAGCACCGTCATCATGGGTGCCAGCTTCCGTAAAGTAGAGCAAATTCAGGCGCTGGCCGGCTGCGACCGCCTGACCATTTCGCCTAACCTGCTGGAAGAGCTGGCCAACAGCGATGCGCCGCTGGAACGCAAGCTGGAGCCATCAACTGAAGGCTTCCATCAGCCGGCTTCACTGTCAGAAGCGGAATTCCGCTGGGAACATAATCAGGATCCGATGGCGGTTGAGAAGCTGTCAGACGGCATCCGCCAGTTCGCTATCGACCAGCAGAAGCTGGAAGACGTCCTCTCGTCACGTCTGTAACCCGCAATCACTCTTATGGCGGATGAGCAACGGCTTGTCCGCTATCGCCAAATCACAAGGGAGAACCTTATGTCTTCACGCAGAGAGTTGGCTAACGCCATTCGTGCACTCAGCATGGATGCGGTACAAAAAGCAAATTCCGGCCACCCCGGCATGCCGATGGGTATGGCTGATATCGCCGAAGTGTTATGGCGCGATGTGCTGAAACACAACCCGAATAACCCGGCATGGGCCGACCGTGACCGCTTTATTCTTTCCAACGGTCACGGTTCGATGCTGCTTTACAGTTTGCTACATCTCACCGGTTACGATCTGCCGATGGAAGAGCTGAAGAACTTCCGTCAGCTGCACTCAAAAACGCCGGGCCACCCGGAAATTGGCTATACGCCGGGCGTAGAAACCACCACCGGTCCGCTGGGCCAGGGCTTAGCTAATGCGGTGGGTTTGGCGATTGCCGAACGTACGCTGGCGGCGCAGTTCAACCGTCCCGGTCACGACATTGTTGACCATCACACCTACGTGTTTATGGGCGATGGCTGTTTGATGGAAGGCATCTCGCACGAAGTGAGTTCGCTGGCGGGTACGCTGGGCCTCGGCAAACTGATTGGTTTCTACGATCACAACGGCATCTCAATTGATGGTGAAACCGAAGGCTGGTTCACCGATGACACCCATAAACGCTTCGAAGCCTATAACTGGCATGTTGTGGGCAGCGCCGAAGGCATTGACGGCCACGACTCGGCAGCGATCGCCGCCGCCATCAAAGAAGCGCAAAGCGTCACCGATAAGCCGTCACTGATTATTTGCCGCACCACCATTGGCTTCGGCTCGCCGAATAAAGCCGGTAAAGAGGAGTCGCACGGCGCAGCGCTGGGCGAAGAGGAAGTGGCGCTGACGCGGCAGAAACTGGGCTGGCACTATCCGCCGTTTGAGATCCCAAAAGAGATTTACCAGCAATGGGATGCCAAAGAAGCAGGTGCGCAGCGTGAGAAATCCTGGGATGAGAAATTTGCCGCGTATAAATCGGCGCATCCTGAGCTGGCGCAAGAGTTCTCGCGTCGCCTGAACGGTGAAATGCCGGCGAACTGGGAGAGCGAAGCGCAGAAGTTTGTTGAACAGCTGCAGGCTAACCCGCAAAAAATCGCCAGCCGCAAAGCCTCACAAAACACGCTGGAAGTGTTCGGTAAACTGCTGCCGGAATTCCTTGGCGGTTCAGCCGATCTGGCGCCAAGTAACCTCACCATCTGGTCGGGCTCGAAATCGATCAAAGAGGATACCGCGGGTAACTACATTCACTACGGCGTGCGTGAGTTTGGCATGACGGCGATTGGCAACGGTATCGCCCATCACGGCGGTTTTGTGCCTTACACCGCCACCTTCCTGATGTTCGTTGAGTACGCGCGTAATGCGGTGCGCATGGCGGCGTTGATGAAAGCGCGTCAGGTATTGGTGTATACGCATGACTCGATCGGCCTTGGCGAAGATGGCCCAACCCACCAGCCGGTTGAGCAGATCGCCAGCCTGCGCGTGACGCCAAATCTCAGCCTGTGGCGTCCATGTGACCAGGTAGAAACTGCGGTGGCGTGGAAAGCCGCCGTTGAGCGCCATCATGGCCCAACCGCGCTGATCCTGTCGCGTCAGAACCTGCTGCAGCCGGAACGCAGCCAGGAGCAGGTAGCGAATATCGCACGCGGTGGCTATGTGCTGAAAGACAGCGCAGGCACGCCGGACGCAATCATTATCGCCACCGGTTCGGAGATCGAAATCGCGCTTGGCGCGGCGGAGAAACTGACCGCGGGCGGCCACAACATCCGCGTCGTTTCACTGCCGAGCACCGACGTGTTTGATAAGCAGGATGCGGCGTATCGCGAATCGGTGCTGCCATCCGGCGTGAAGGCGCGCGTGGCGGTGGAAGCCGGCATTGCCGATTACTGGTACAAGTATGTCGGTCTGGACGGCGCGATTGTCGGCATGACCACCTTCGGTGAGTCAGCACCGGCCGGCAAACTGTTCCCGGAATTCGGTTTCACCATGGAGAACATCGTTAGCCACACTGAAGCCTTACTCAAGCCGCACTAATCGATCTGGCCCTGCGTCTTTTTGGCGTAAGGGCCATTTTTTGATCACAGCCTGATACAGAAAAAAATCCGCTCTGCCCCCTTCACGCCTCGCTCAAACTGATTACTATAAGCTTTCCTCCGATTCTCATAGCGGACGCTTTCCCGTTGAAAAAACGTACTCCTTTTTTACTGGCCTTAATGGTTTCAGTGCTTCCATTAAAAAGCATGGCGCAGTCGTCACCCGATCCGCTGCTGGCATCGCAGATTGTTGATCGCTATGCCGAGCACATTTTCTATGGCAGCGGCGCAACCGGCATGGCGCTGGTCGCGATTGATGGCAATCAGCGTGTCTTCGCCAGCTTTGGTGATACGCGTCCTGGCAATAACGTGCGTCCGCAGCAGGATTCGGTGATCCGTATCGCCTCGCTAAGCAAGCTAATGACCAGCGAAGTGATGGTAAAGATGGCCGAGCGCGGTCAAATCCGTCTTGACGATCCGCTAAGCAAATACGCGCCGCCCGGAGCACGCGTGCCAAGCTATAACGGCCAACCGATTCGCCTGATTAACCTGTCAACCCACACCAGCGGCTTGCCGCGCGAGCAGCCTGGCGGCAAACCGCACCGTCCGGTGTTTGTCTGGCCGACCAAATCCGATCGCTGGCAGTGGCTCAGCGGTGCTGAACTGAAAGCAACGCCCGGCTCGCGCGCGGCTTATTCTAATCTGGGATTTGATCTGCTGAGCGATGCTTTAGCCAAAGCGGCGGGCACGCCTTATCCAGCGCTGCTGCAGCAGCTGGTGACGCGTCCGCTCGGTATGAAAGACACCACTTTCACGCCGTCACCGGATCAGTGTCAGCGTTTGATGGTGGCGGAAAAAGGTGCCAGCCCGTGTAACAACACGCTGGCCGCGATTGGCAGCGGTGGCGTTTACTCGACACCAGACGATATGGGGCGCTGGATGCAGCAGTTCCTCAATTCGGCGGTTAATCACCGCACGCCGCAGATCGATCGCCTGCAAACCCTGATTTACCGTCGCGACCAACTAACGAAAGTTGAAGGTATGGATGTACCAGGCCGCGCCGACGCGCTGGGCATGGGTTGGGTGTATATGGGGCCGAAGGAGGGTCGTCCGGGGATTATTCAGAAAACCGGCGGCGGCGGCGGTTTCATCACCTATATGGCGATGGTGCCACAGCACAACGTTGGTGTATTTGTGGTGGTGACGCGTTCGCCACTCACGCGTTTCACCCC
Organism: Pantoea nemavictus; assembly: GCF_037479095.1. Lineage (NCBI taxonomy): Bacteria > Pseudomonadati > Pseudomonadota > Gammaproteobacteria > Enterobacterales > Erwiniaceae > Pantoea > Pantoea nemavictus. The sequence goes on from NZ_JBBGZW010000001.1 coordinate 827,351, forward strand.
GATGAGCGATGGCGTAAACAACATGCTAACCGAACTGGTGGGCAATCAGTCCGGTTCACCGATGACGGTGCAGGCGATTCGCTAATGGGTGAGTGGCGGTCGCCCGCCTTGGTTCGTGCTGGCTGCCCCCCACCTCGGTCCTCCCCCATAAATGGGGGAGGAAGACTCTGCTATATGTAAGTTTTGGAGCTGCATGTGGCAACGTCTCCTTCCCCCATTTATGGGGGAAGGCCGGGATGGGGGACAGCAAGCACATTTTAACTACAGTGAGCAAACTGTTACCCATCTGCACGATTTGTACCTTTATGCGCACCTGGTTAACGCGATTGCACCGGATTCTGCGGTTCGCTGATCCATAACGTAGGCCAATCCTCACTGCTGTGCCACGCATCGCAGGTTTTCTCTTCTGCATATTCTGCCAGCACAAACTCACTGCCGTCATACTGCCAGCGCGTCGCCACGCCGCAATCGCCCAATCCACGTCCTTTACTGAAGGTGTAGAGCAATCCATTGCTGGCATCGAATTCCGCATTCACCAGCTCCAGCTGCGTGTCGCTACGGGAAGGCGGGGTAAACGGCAACGTCAAACTCAAACCTCGCGATACATACGGCGCGCTGCGCGTCACTTCAAATGCCAGATCGATAACGTTGTAAGCGCCGGTTTCGCAGCTGACCAGCAGCAGCGCTTTGCTGTCGGTGAGCGGCGATACGCTCACTTCGCGCCGCAGCGGATCGAGCGAGCAGTTATCGGTATTCACGCGCCAGGTACCGTAATCAATCAATCCGCTGGTCTCTTCCTGGGTTAACGGCGCTGGCGACGGCAACGGTGCAGGGAGCTGCGGCAGCATCGGCTGTGGCGGCACATCCCATTGCACACGGTCGCCACGTTTCACCCAGGCACTGGCACCGTTAACCCTGCCCTGCACGTCATCCATGAGTAACAGCGCTGCCTTCATCCCGCTGAGGGGAACGGTAGCGCTCGCTTTATAGGTTAATTGCAGATTCTGCGCATCCAGCGTCTGCGCCAGGAACTCGTCGATGGCGATAGCATTGCTGGTTGCAAGATGATGGGGTTCCACCGTCCAGTGTTTGAGATCGGGTGTCAGCCGGCGCTGATCGAGCAGCAGGTTATCTTTCAGCGGACCGCCCGACAGATCGCCGCTGTAGGCGCTGCCGTAATCGATGCGCAGCAGCGGGCGATCGTTGACGCCAGCATGACGTGAGAGAGTCATCACCAGGCCATTATCCCCGGGGAAACTGCGAGCCACGCAAAAAGCCGCATTGTTGCAGGTCAGCTGCCAGTCAGAAAATGACTTTTGCAGTGGCTGAGCCTGCACGCACGCGACAAAGAGAAAAGGCAATAAAAGCAGTAATTTCATCCAATACGACATCAAAAAAATCGGTCCCCAAATTCCTGGAAAGAAAATGATAGCGCAACGGGAACGCTGTCAGCAGGCCTAAACTGTGAGCCGGCCCTAATAGTGAGGTTAACTGCTGGAAAAGCAGGCACCTTGTGGCGATCGGGTACTGGATGACGCAATGCCTTCATCATCCGTTTTGACCGATTACTGCTCAATCGGATTCGTCGCACTCTTGGTGCGCAATCACAAAACGGTCAAATACACACAAACGGTCATAACCGGTCATGCCGGCTTAATTGTATGCTGGCAGCGTTCAACGCGCGTAGCGCGTTACTCCCGGCGCTTTAGCGGTGTTTTTGTGATGAATATCACTTAATTTTGATAACCAGACATCTCATTTACATTAAATACAGATCCAAATCACTCTAATCAGCTCAGGCATTTTCACCTCCACGGACTCGTGTGCAGTCCACACTTTCCTGCGGCGCAATCCAGTAATTTATAATCATCGGAGGGCAGTTATGTTGCCGATTGAAAGACAGCAGAGAATTATTGACGAATTAAATTTAAATGGTCGGGTCATTGTCGCTGAATTAGTCACGTTATGTCAGGTTTCACAAGAAACCATTCGTCGTGATTTAACTCAGCTGGAGAAACGTGGGCTGCTGCAACGCAGCCACGGCGGTGCGGTACCAGCAAAACGACAGGCTGCCAACATTCAGGGGAATACACGTGGTGTTAACGAGTTTGAATTATCTTTCCGCCAGAGAATAAATGAACATGTTGATGCCAAGATGGCGATTGCCAAACGCGCACTCGATTTCATTAGCCCCGGCGATTGTATATTACTCGATAGCAGCACCACATGCTGGTATTTAGCGCGACAGCTACCGGATATTGAATTAACGGTATTAACCAATTCCATCAGAATTGTGCAAACCCTTGCGGCGCGGGGCAGTATCCGCACCATCTGTCTGGGGGGAGAATATTCTGACCGTTATGAAGATTTCCACGGCGTAGTCGCCGAGCAACCGCTCAGGGAATTTCAGATTAATAAGATCTTTTTTTCCTGTAGCAGTTTAGGCAATGACGGTTATTTACGTGAAGGTAACGAAAACAACGCACATTTAAAACAGCAAATGTTATTAGCAGCAGAAAGAAAACACCTGCTGCTGGATGGAAGTAAATTCCTGCGGCCCTCATTCGCGCGTATTTGCCACTATCGCGATGTGGACTTTCTCATTACTGACCAATTAAAAGACAAAGAGCTGGAACAAGAATTAGCGTGGAACGGCGTCAATGTTATTGATTGCTCCCAGCGCAGCCATTCTATGCAGCTAATAAAAAATTAAATCGGAGTCTTTATGAAAAAACATCTTATCGCCTGTTCTCTCCTCGCACTGTTTGCCGCCACCGGGGCGCACGCTGCTGACAAATTACGTATGGGCATCGTGGTGAAGATTGGCGGTATCCCGTGGTTCAACGCCATGGAGGCGGGCATCAAGAGTGAAGCGGCCAAGCGCGGTATTGACGCGTGGATGGTGGGTCCAACCGCAGCCGACCCCGCTTTGCAGGTGCGTGCTATCGAAGATTTGATTGCGCAGAAAGTCGACATCATTGGCGTGGTGCCGAATGACCCGAAAGTGCTGGAGCCGGTGCTGAAACGCGCGCGTGATGCCGGCATTGAAGTCATTACCCACGAATCACCAGATCAGAAAGGTGCCAACTGGGACTTTGAACTGGTGGATGCGCCAACGCACGGCATCAACCACATGAAAGCGCTGGCGAAGTGCATGCATGAAGAGGGCAAATATGCCATGTACGTCGGCAGCCTGACCGTGCCGCTGCATCAGCAGTGGACCGACGCCGCGCTGAACTACCAGAAAGAACACTACCCGAAAATGCAGATGGTGACTGACAAGTTCGGCGTGGGCGAATCGCTGGATGACTCGATTCGCACCACCAACGAACTGATGTCTAAGTACCGGGATCTGAAAGGCATTATGGCCTTCGGTTCACAAGGCCCAATTGGCGCCGGCCGCGCGGTAATGAACCGTAACAAGATTGACCAGGTTTGCGTAATTGGCGCCTTCAGCCCGGGCCAGGGCGCATCGCTGGTGCAGCGCGGTGCCATTAAAGGCGGCTATATCTGGAATCCGCAAACCGCTGGCGAAGTGTTTGTGCGCATCGCCGACATGATGCAGAAGAAAGAGGCTATCACCGACGGAATGACCATCGAGGGTTTGGGCAAAGTGAAGGTTGATGAGGCGACGCACACCATCCTCGGCAATAACACCGAAAGCCTGGACAAAGAGAATCTGCCAAAACTGGTGAAAATGGGGCTGTAATGATGAATGAGGTGATCCCACAGACGCTAATTGCGCTCGACAACCTGTCGAAAACATTTGGTGGCAATCGCGCACTGAGCGATATCTCGCTGACCCTACTGGCTGGCGAAGTGCACTGTCTCGCTGGCACCAACGGCTGTGGCAAAAGCACCTTAATCAAAGTCATTTCCGGGGTGCACGCCCCGGATAGCGGCAGCCGTATTACGCTGGGTGAAGGCCCCAGCTTCCCGCGTCTGACCACCCGTCAGGCGCGTGACTTCGGCATCCAGGTGATTTACCAGGATCTGTCGCTGTTCCCCAATCTCAGCGTGGCGGAAAACATCGCCTTTGAGCACAACCTGAATAGCCTGCTCGGCTGGCATCGCCAAGCCAAACTGCGTGCAACGGCACAGCGCATCATTGATGAACTGAAGTTCGAACTCAATCTGGATGAAAAAGTGTCGTCGCTGTCGATTGCGCAGCGCCAGCAGGTGGCGATTTGTCGTGCGCTGGTCGCCGATGCGCGGCTGGTGATTATGGATGAGCCAACGGCATCATTAACGCGTACCGAAGTGAATCAGCTGCTGCGCACCGTACGTTACCTGAAAGACAAAAACATCTGTGTGGTGTTTGTCAGCCATCGTCTGGATGAAGTGCTGGAGATCTCCGACCGCGTTACGGTAATCCGCGATGGGCGCAAAATGGGCTGCTGGCCCGCCAAAGAGATGACGCCGCACCATCTCACCGAACTGATGACCGGGCTGAAGCTCGACTATCAGCTAAAAACGCCGACCCGCAATGACGATCGCTTGATTCTCGAAGTCGAGAAACTGACGCGTGCCGGCCAATATCACGACGTTAATTTCAAACTCTATCAGGGCGAAGTGCTCGGCCTGTGCGGCCTGCTCGGCTCCGGCCGCACCGAACTGGCATTGTCACTGTTTGGCATGACCAAACCGGACAGCGGCAAGATCTGGCTCGACAGCAAACCGGTGCGCTTTCGTGGCCATGAAGATGCCATTAAAGCCGGGATCGGTTATGTCTCCGAAGATCGCCTCACCCTCGGTTTGGTGCAGCAGCAATCGGTGGCCGACAACATGGTGCTGCCGATCCTCGACAAGCTGCAGAACCGTTTTCACATTATTGATGAGTACCGCAAGAACAAGTTGATCCTGCAGTGGATTCAGCAGCTCGGCGTGCGCGTCGCCGATCCCAATCTGGCGATCTCCACGCTCTCCGGCGGTAATCAGCAGAAAATCGTGCTGGCGAAGTGGGTGCTGACGCAGCCACGTATTTTGATTCTTGATTCGCCGACGGTCGGCGTAGATGTCGGCGCTAAAGCCAGTATCTATCAGCTGATTCATGCGCTGGCGAAGGAGGGTCTGTCGATCATTCTGATTTCCGATGAAGTGCCCGAAGTTTGGTACAACTGCGACCGCATCCTGCACTTCCGTGATGGCACCGTTCACGCCGAATACCAACCCGATACCGTTGAGCAACACCAGCTGGCGGAGGTGATTAATGCCTGATTTTTCTTGTTTACGCCCGCACTCCAGCCAGGGCTGGCTCACCTGGGTACTGCTGGCTTTTATCCTGTTCTTCTCCGCCGCCAGCGACCAGTTCCTGACGGTGCAAAACCTGCTCGATCTGGCGGAAAGCTACGCCGTCACCGGCATCTTCGCGCTCGGCCTGTTTGTGGTGCTGGTGACCGGTGGCATCGACATCTCCTTCGCGGCGGTGGCGTCGGTGGTGCAATACCTAATCGCCTCGCTGTTTGTGCAGTTCCAGTTTGATAACGCCGTGCTCAGCATCTTGCTGGCAGTGGTGTGCGGCACGCTGTTTGGCGTGATTAACGCCCTGCTGATTACCACGCTGCGCGTGGTGTCGATCATCATCACCATCAGCATGCAGTCGCTGCTGTTTGGTCTGCTGATGTGGGTGACCGGCGGCAAAAGTCTCTATTCATTGCCGGATTGGTGGATCACCCTGCGCAGCGTGCTGCCGTTTACGTGGCAAGGCAACAGCTTCCAGCTTGGCTTGCCGCTGGTGACCATGTTGGTGATTGCCGGATTGACCGCGCTGCTGCTGAACAAAACCAATCTTGGTCGCCAGCTGTATGCGGTAGGCGGCGATGCCGAATCAGCGCGCCGTATCGGTATTCGCGTGGGTCTGATTCATCTGTTCGCCTACGGCTGGCTGGGTGCGATGGCGGCGATTGGCGGGCTGGTGCAGGTCTATCGCATGGGTGAAGTGGTGCCGAATGCGCTGGTCGGCGGCGAGCTGGATGTGCTGGCGGCCACCGTACTCGGCGGTGCCAGCCTGATGGGCGGCAAAGGCACGGTGAGCGGCACGCTAATGGGCGTCTTCCTTATCGCCATTCTGAAGAACGGCCTCAACCTGATTGGCGTCTCCAACTACTTCATGAACATCGTGGTGGGCGGCGTGATCATGGTGGCCATCGCCGTGACTCACTACAAAAAACGTAAAGAAACTGACGTCAGTTTCGTCTGACCACAGGAGCAAAAAATATGAAATCACTCTCTGCTCTGCGTCCGGACGGCACCAATATCGGCCTGATGCTGCTGATTGCGCTGGCGCTGGCGATCTTCACCGTCATGCTGCCCGGCCGCTTTCTCACCGACTCCACCTTTATGAGCATGGCGTTTCAGCTGCCCGAACTCGGTTTGCTGACGCTGGCGATGTTTATCGCCATTCTCAGCGGCGGCCTCAATCTGGCGATTATTGCCACCGCCAACCTGACGGCGCTGTTTATCGCCTGGACGCTGATGAGCGCCCTGCCCGCCGATGCTGGCACCGGCATGCAGCTGCTGTGGCTACTGATGGCAATTATTGGCGCAATGCTGATCGCCACGGTGATTGGCGTGATTACCGGCGTGATGGTCACGCGCATCGGCGCGCACCCGATTCTGGTGACGCTGGCCACCATGATGACGCTCAACGGTATCGGCATCTGGCTGACCAAAGGCGCGGCGGTGAGCGGCATGCCGTCGGTGGTGCAGGCGCTTGGTTCCGATACGCTGCTCGGCGTCCCGCTGCCGCTGTGGGTATTTTTGATTGCCGCCGCGCTGCTGGCGCTGTTCCTCGGCAAAACCCGCGCCGGTAAATGCATCTACATGGGCGGCAGCAACATCAACGCCACCTGGTTCAGCGGTATTAATACCCATCGTATGGTGATTCTGGTGTACGTCATCTCCAGCCTGCTGTGCGTGTTAGCCGGATTGATCATGATGGCGCGCTTTAATTCGGCGCGTATGGGCTACGGCGACGCTTACCTGCTGTTAACGGTGCTGGCGATCATCCTCGGCGGTACCGATCCCAACGGCGGTTTTGGGCGCGTCACCGGCGTGGTGCTGGCGCTGATCTCGCTGCAAGTGCTCTCCACCGGTTTCAACCTGATGAACATCAGCCAGCACGTCAGCCTGGCGATGTGGGGCGCGGTGCTGATTGTGGTGCTGGCCTTCAAACAATTTAAAACCCGCTTTAACGAACATCGTGCCGTCAAGCTCAGCAAACTGGCTGCGGCGCTTAACCCTTTGACCGAAAAAAAGGAAGTATGATGCGTATTCAAGTCTCCCCGTCGTTGATGTGTATGAATCTGATGGAGATCAAGCACCAGCTCGCCGTGCTGGACTCCCGCGCCGACTTCCTTCACATCGATATTATGGATGGTCACTACGTGAAAAATATCACGCTGTCGCCGTTCTTCATTGAGCAGATTCGCCCGTTTACCAAGGTGGCGCTGGATGTCCATTTGATGGTCGAGCAACCCACCGATTTCATTGAAGTGATTGCGAAAGCCGGTGCGGATTACATCTGCCCGCACGCCGAAACCATCAACCGCGACGCGTTCCGTGTGATCAATATGATCCGCAGCTTCGGCAAAAAAGTCGGCGTAGTGCTGAACCCGGCCACGCCGGTCTCGTTTATCCATCACTACATTCATTTGGTGGATAAGATCACCGTGATGACAGTCGATCCGGGCTATGCCGGACAGCCGTTTATTCCGGAAATGGTGCAGAAGGTGCAAGAGCTGAAAACGCTAAAGCAGACCAACGGTTATCACTATCTGATTGAGATTGACGGCTCCTGCAATACTCGTACTTACAACACGCTGGTTGGCGCTGGCGCAGAAGTGCTGATTGTCGGCACCTCCGGTCTGTTCAATATTCACGACGATCTGGAAACCGCCTGGAACATGATGCGCGAAAGCATTGATGAGGCTCAGGGATTGGCGCAGGTATCCGCATGAAAAAATGCTGGCTCGGTATCGACATTGGCGGCACCGGCACACGTCTGCAGCTGATGGAAGCAGGCCGTATCTGGTCGAGCTTCCGTAAAGTGCCGACGGCCAGCTGGGCGCAGCAGCCCGATGCCTTAAGCGCATTGGGGCAGTTGATCAGTGAAACGCTGGAGCAGCAGCCGGTCAGTGGCGTGATGCTTGGCTTGCCCGGCATTCTCAGCCGCGACCGCCAGCAGGTGATTTCGCTGCCGTTTATCCAGGCGCTGGATCAGCAACCGGTTGCCGCGCTGCTCACCGAGCGGCTTGGCGTACCGGTGGCGATGGACAAAGATGTTAACCACCTGATGCTGTGGGATTTACTGCAGCTGGAGCAGCTGCCGGACAGTGCCGTGGGCTTGTATCCCGGCACCGGCATGGGCAACAGCTTGTGGCTTAACGGCCAGTTTTATCACGGTCAGCACGGCGGTGCCGGTGAACTCGGCCACGTGCCGATTGCCGGTAACCATCTGCCCTGCCCGTGCGGCAATCACGGCTGTGCGGAAACGGTGACCTCCGGCCACTGGCTGAGCCGCTGGGCAGCCAGCAACGTGCCAGAAACCGGCATGTCAGCGCTGTTTAGCCAACATCGTGAACATGCGGAGTTGCAGGCTTTTGTACAGCGGCTGGCGCAGCTGATTGCCACCGAAATGAACATCCTTGATCCGGAATACCTGATTCTCGGCGGCGGCGTGCTGGCCATGGCCGACTTCCCGCTGGCGCAGCTGCGCAGCCAGATTCAGCAGCATTTACGTCCACCCGCTACGCGTGACGGCCTGAAGATCGTGTTTAGCCAATCCACCGATCACACCGGGTGCCGCGGTGCCTGTTTAGCCGCCGAACGTCTGTTCAGGAGTGCATGATGAAAGGAAAAGTGTGTGTGTTTGGCTCGTTCAACCTCGACGTGGTGGCGGTGATGAACCGTTTCCCGATGCCCGGCGAATCGCTCACCGCCCATACCAGCATGATGGGACCGGGCGGCAAAGGCGCCAACCAGGCGACGGCGGCGCTGCGTGCCGGGGCGCGCGTGCACTACATCGGCAAAATAGGTAATGATGACTTCGGCATGTTTGCGCGCCGTCATCTGGAAAAGACCGGTTTCGATGCCATTACCTTGTTTACCTGCAAAGAAAAACCGACTGGCAATGCGCTGATTTACGTGGCGGGCGACGATGCCGAGAACATGATTTCGGTCTATCCTGGCGCCAATACCACCGTGACCGCTGCGGAAGTGGCGCGCTGCCAACCCACGGTGGCTGCCGCCGATATTCTGCTGGTTCAGCTGGAGAATAACCTCAGCGCTATTCAGCGCATGATCGACAATGCGCGCGCCGGCGGCACCTTTGTGATTATGAATCCGGCGCCGTGGCAGAAAGTCACGGATGCGCTGCTGGCGAAGGTGGATTTGCTGACGCCTAACAGCACCGAAGCGATGCAGCTGACTGGCGTGAAGGTAACCGACTTCACCAGCGCGCAGCAGGCCGCAGAAGTGCTGCACCGCAAAGGCGCACGTCAGGTCATCATTACGCTGGGGATTGCGGGTGCCTTGCTCTCTGTTGCCGGACAACAGGCATTACGTATTCCGCTGTTTCCGGCTCAGCCGCTGGATAGCACCGGCGCGGGCGATGCCTTCAATGGCGCATTGGCGGCGCGTCTCGCTTCCGGCGATGAGCTGCCGCAGGCGGCGCTGTTTGCCGCGGCTTATGCTTCGCTGTGTGTGGAGCGTTCTGGTGCGGCACACTCGATGCCCCCTTACGCAGAAGCGCTGGCCAGGTTGCAGGCGTATCCGGATTGCATCCTGGAAGCGTTGGGTGAGTGTGTTTAAGGCAAGATGGCCACACATTCCTGTAGCGGCGCAATTTATTGCGCGATAAATCGCGCCGCTACGAAACTGTGCAATTTGGAGATTGTGTTTACGCCTGCAACCAGCCGGCGATCTGCGCATGCTGCAGCAGCATAATGGCTTTGCCATCGCGAATGCGGCCATCTTTTACCATCATCAGCGCTTCCGGGAAACTCAGCTCCAGCACGGTAATCTCTTCATCTTCGACGCCGCCGCCCTTGTTGGCACGCTGCGCATCGCTGTATTCCGCCGCGAAGAAGTGGATCAGTTCGGTTACGCCGCCCGGCGACATATAGGCTTCAAAAATTTTCTCCACTTTTCCCACTTGATAGCCGGTCTCTTCAATCGCCTCTTTACGAATGCAATCTTCCGGCGAATCGTCATCCAGCAATCCGGCACAGGTTTCAATCAGCTCGCCGCTGGTATTGCCATTAACATAGGTGGCGATGCGGAACTGGCGAACCAGCAGAACGGTATTTTTTTCAGTGTTATACAGCAGGATAGTTGCGCCGTTGCCGCGATCGTAGACTTCGCGTTTATGACGCACGACTTCGCCGTTGTTGCGGGTGAGTTCATAGGTGAAGTTGCGCAGCACAAACCAGTTTTCTGACAACAACTTATCTTTGATGATGTTGATCTTTAACGACATAGCCGCTCCACTGCAGATTTGAGGGAGCCTGAGATAATAGGCCGAAGCGGTACGGAAAACTATCTGAATTGTGAGGTTGGACGTTTGATAAAAAACCAGGTCGCCATAAATGGCGACCCTACGGTTGAAGCTTGCACGGTTTACCTATTAAAAACCGTTGGGCTGGTCTTTCATATCCGGCAAATGGTGGGCAATGCCTTTATGGCAATCGATACAGGTTTTCCCTTCCTCAATGGCTTTGGTGTGCATCTTCGCCGCCACGGTTTTCTGCGCGGTTAAATCCATATAATCGAAGTTGTGGCAGTTACGACACTCCTGCGAGTTGTTGTTTTGCATCCTGCGCCATTCGTTTCTCGCCAGCTCAATGCGATGATCCTCGAACTTTTGCGGCGTATCAATGATGCCGAAAATCTTGGCGTACACCTCTTTGCTCGCCTGAATTTTACGCAACATCTTCGGGCCCCACTCGTGCGGCACGTGACAATCCGGACAGGTGGCACGCACGCCGCTGCGGTTGTTGTAGTGCACCGTCTGCATATACTCCTGGTAGACGTTATTGCGCATCTCATGGCAGCCAATACAGAACTGCTCGCGGTTGGTCATCTCCATCGCGGTGTTGAAGCCGCCCCAGAAAATAATGCCGCCGGCAAAGCCCAGAATCAGCAGCGTGCCCAGCGCCAGACGGCTTGGACGTCGCCACCAGCGCCAGATGCGCAGAAGTTTCTCTTTCATCATTTCCTCACTTACCGAAGCCATCAGCCGGTTTGAAGGTGTTCTCCACCACCGGCTTAGCATCGGTTTGCGGCACGTGACACTGCAGGCAGAAGTAGCGACGCGGCGATACGGTGCTGCTCACCAAACCATCGCGATCGGTGAAGTGCGTTGGGCTAACGCGCGGCGCGCCGGTGGTGAGGTAGCTCTGCGTGCCGTGGCACTGCAGGCAGCGGTTAACGTTTTTCGTCACCTGATAGCCATCCACGCTATGCGGGATAACCGGCGGCTGATTCACGTAGTTGAGCGGCTTACGGCTCTGCTCTTTGGGCTGATGAATGGTGCCCTGCTGCGTAGCGGTCACTTCCGGTGACTGATTGAGATCGACGCCGTTATTAGCGTAGACCGTGCCGCCGAGCATCAGGGCGGCCAACGTAACGAGTGTGATTAAGGGTTTCATTGCATCCTGCCTTAAATTTTAACCAGCTTGACGGCGCATTTTTTGTAATCGGTCTGCTTCGATAGCGGATCGGTAGCATCCAGGGTGACGTTATTCGCCAGCACGCCGGCATCGAAGAACGGCATAAACACCAGGCCTTTTGGCGGCTGATTACGACCGCGCGTTTCGACGGTGGCAATGGTTTCACCACGGCGTGACACCACGCGAACCTTTTCACCGCGACGGAAATTGCGATCTTTGGCATCAAGCGGATGGATATAGAGTAGCGCCTGCGGCACCGCACGGTGCAGTTCAGGTACGCGACGCGTCATGGTGCCGGTGTGCCAATGCTCCAGCACGCGGCCGGTACAGAACCACAGATCGAACTCGTCATCCGGTGATTCCGCTGGCGCTTCGTACGGCAGGGCGAAAATGGTCGCTTTGCCATCCGGCTTGCCGTAGAAACGCACACCTTCACCGGCTTTAACGTAGCTGTCGTAACCTTCGCGATAGCGCCAGCGCGTCTCTTTGCCGTCAACCACCGGCCAGCGCAGACCACGCGCTTCGTGGTAAGCATCAAACGGGGCGAGATCGTGGCCGTGACCCCGACCAAAGCTGGCGTACTCTTCGAACAAGCCTTTCTGGATATAGAAGCCGAACTCGCGGGCTTCGTCATTCAGTCGATCATCCGCCACTTCGCTCAGCGGGAACTGGTTGACCTGGCCGTTGGCGTACAGCACGTCAAACAGTGTTTTGTCGCGCAGTTCCGGATGCTGCTCAATCAGCGCTTGCGGCCAGACTTCAGAGACGTTGAAACGTTTGGAGAAGTTCACCAGCTGCCACAGATCGGATTTCGCCTCGCCCGGCGCCTTCACCTGCTGATGCCAGAACTGGGTACGACGCTCGGCGTTGCCATAGGCGCCCTCTTTCTCTACCCACATGGCGGTAGGCAGAATCAGATCGGCTGACAGCGCGCTCACGGTTGGATAGGGATCGGACACGACAATGAAGTTGCGCTCATCGCGCCAGCCCGGCATACGCTCCTGCGTCAGGTTCGGACCGGCCTGCATGTTGTTGTTGCACATCACCCAGTAAGCGTTGAGCTTGCCATCTTTCAGCGCGCGATCCTGCGCTACGGCGTGCAAACCAATTTTGGCGGGCACGGTGCCCTGCGGCAGCTTCCACAGCTTCTCGGCAGTGGCGCGGTGTTTGTCATTATTGACCACCATGTCAGCTGGCAAGCGGTGCGAGAAAGTACCGACTTCACGCGCCGTGCCGCACGCCGACGGCTGACCGGTGAGCGAGAACGGACCGGTGCCCGGACGCGAAATTTTGCCGGTTAATAAGTGCAGGTTGTAGCACAGATTATTGGCCCACACGCCGCGCGTATGCTGGTTGAAGCCCATGGTCCAGTACGACACCACGTTAACTTTTGGATCGGCATACAGTTGCGCCAGCGCGATCAGCTGATCCTGCTCGACGCCGCTCATTTCGCTGGCTTTTTCGACCGTGTACTCCGAGACAAATTTGGCAAATTCATCAAAGCTCATTGGCGTCGATTCGCCGCTGTCGGGGTTTTTCGCCGCAGCCTGGCGCGGATCGGTTGGACGTAAGCCGTAGCCGATGTCGGTCACGCCTTTGCGCAGCGTCACGTGATTCTGCAGGAAGGCTTTATCGACCTTGTTGTTCTGAATAATGTAGTTGGCGATAAAGTTGAGGATCGCCAGATCGCTCTGCGGCGTGAACACCATGCCATTATCGGCCAGCTCAAAGCTGCGATGACGATAGGTGGAAAGCACTGCGACTTTGACATTGTCACTGCTGAGACGACGCGCCGTAATGCGTGACCAGAGGATCGGATGCATCTCGGCCATGTTGGAGCCCCACAGCACAAAGGCGTCGGCCTGCTCGATATCGTCATAGCAGCCCATCGGCTCATCCATGCCGAAGGTGCGCATAAAGCCCACCACCGCCGAAGCCATGCAGTGACGCGCATTCGGATCGAGGTTGTTGGTGCGGAAACCGGCTTTCATCAGCTTGGATGCGGCGTAGCCTTCCCACACCGTCCACTGGCCAGAACCGAACATGCCAACCGAATCCGGGCCGTTGGCTTTCAGCGCGGCTTTAAACTTCTCTTCCATAATATCGAAGGCCTGATCCCAGCTCACCGGGGTGAATTCGCCATCTTTAGCAAATTTACCGTCGGTCATGCGTAACAACGGCTGAGTCAGACGATCTTTTCCATACATGATCTTCGGCAGGAAATAGCCTTTGATGCAGTTCAGACCCCGGTTCACTTCTGCTTGCGGGTCGCCCTGCGAGGCCACCACGCGGCCATCCTGGGTACCAACAAGCACGCCGCAGCCGGTGCCGCAGAATCGGCATGGCGCTTTTTCCCAGCGTATCGGTGCAGCCAACGACGTAGCGGCTTTGGTGACGGTGGGAATGGTGAGTCCTGCAGCCGTGGCAGCAGCCGCCGCCGCATTGGCCTTCATAAAATCACGACGACTTATGCTCATGATGCTTCCTTACAAGGTTCTTCAATTTCGTCCTGCTGGTGATACACCAGCGATACCGCTAACACGCCAGCGATGTTGCGGCTCTCTTCAATATTGCGCAGCAGCGCGGCGCTATCTGCCGCACCGAGTGTCACCGCCAGCGTGCCGCGTGCGGCGTCTTCGGCCGCAATGTCGCAATCGGCAAAGGCCAGCAGCGCACGTTTTACGCTGGGAATCGACGCCGGTCGCGCCTGAATCACCAGGCCGCAAACGTGCCAACTGTTTTCATGGTTCATGATGTAATCCTGTGGCTGAAACCGGACATGGCGCGATACACGCGCCGCAACCGGTGCAGTGCTGCGGTAAGGTTTCAGGCTGTGCGATGCCGTTGGGCATCAGTTGGAAACGAATAGCTTGCTGCTCACAACTCTCCTGACAGCTGCGGCAATTCACGCCGAGCAGAGTGATGCAGCGATTGTCGATGCGAATACGCTGGGGAAAGGGTGCGGTATTACGTGCGTTGAACAGCGGCTGTGGACAGATTTCCACGCAGGCCGCGCAGAAGGTGCATTCGCCCTGCATAAAATCGAGGTGCGGCTCTTCTGCGCGATTAAGGCGGATAATGTGGGTTTCGCAGGCAGCCACGCATTTACCGCAGCCGTCACACCCTTTCTCTCCCCGCCACCACGGCAAAGCAATGACGTCAGCAGACGCTACGCGCTGCCCGGTAAAGAGTTCACGTCGCGACAGCGCCATCGGTTCACCTTAAACGGAGGAAAGAGAGATGGTGCGTAAAATAACCTGACGCTAATGAGGGCTATATCACCCCAAAGGGTTAAATCCCGATGTGGGATCAAGGGAAGGTGAATTGAAATAAAAACGGGGGCCAAAAGGCCCCCGCAGATGAGAATGGCTACGATTAACGCGCGTTATCGTCCGCCAGCGTTGGCGCTGCATCATCCTGATCGTCAGCATGATGTTCATGCTCTTTCATCGCTTCAGCATTGACGCGTTTACGTACGCCAAACCAACCCAGCACCAGCACCACGGCAATCAGCGGGATCGATGCAATGGTATAAGTGCCGTTCGGATAATCGAATGCCATCAGCACCAATACGCTCACCAGGAACAGCAGCGTTAGCCACGAGGTGAACGGTGCCCACGGCAGTTTGAAGCTGACATCTTCCGCCTTGCCCTCTTTAATCGCCTTGCGCAGACGCATCTGGCACACCACGATAAAGCCCCACGACGAGATGATGCCGAGTGATGCTACGTTCAGTACGATTTCAAACACCTGCGACGGCACGTAGTAGTTCAGCACCACGCCGATAACGTAAACGGCAATGGTCACCAGGATACCGGCAAACGGCACCTGCTGTTTGCTCATCTTCGACATGAACTGTGGCGCAGATCCGCCCATCGACATCGAACGCAGAATACGCCCGGTAGAGTAGAGGCCTGAGTTGAGGCTCGACAGCGCGGCGCTCAGCACCACGATGTTCATTACGCTACCAATATAAGGCACGCCGAGTTTGGAGAAGAAAGTCACGAACGGACTTTGTCCCGCCTGATAAGCATTCCACGGCAGCAGCAACACCAGCAGCACTACGGAGCCAACGTAGAACAGACCGATACGCCAGATAACACTGTTAATGGCTTTCGGCAGCATGGTTTTGGGATCTTTACACTCCCCCGCCGCCGTCCCTACCAGCTCAATCGAGGCGAAGGCGAATACGACGCCCTGCACCAGCACCAGCGCGGGCAGCAAGCCATGCGGGAAGAAACCGCCGTTATCGGTGATCAGATGGAAGCCGGTGGTGTTGCCGTCCAGCGGTTTACCGGTACCGAGGAACACCACACCCACGATCAGGAACACCACGATAGCCAGCACTTTCACCAGGGCGAACCAGAACTCCATTTCGGCAAACCACTTCACGCCAATCATGTTCATGGTACCGACAATCGCCAGCGCGCCGAGGGCAAACACCCACTGCGGTACATCGCCAAACGCGCCCCAATAGTGCATGTAGAGCGCGACCGCGGTGATATCAACGATACCGGTCATCGCCCAGTTAACGAAGTACATCCAGCCCGCAACGTATGACGCTTTTTCCCCAAGGAATTCACGCGCATAAGAGACAAAGCTGCCGCTGGAAGGACGGTGTAACACCAGTTCGCCCAGCGCACGGAGGATAAAGAAGGAGAAGATACCGCACACCAGATAAACCAGTGCCAGTGCCGGACCGGCCATTTGCAGGCGCGCGCCAGCACCGAGGAACAGACCGGTACCGATAGCACCGCCGATGGCGATCATTTGTACCTGACGATTACCCATAGCTTTGTGGTAACCGCTGTCGTGAGAGTTGAGCCAGCGTCTTTTCGCAGCGCGTTGTTCGGCTGCGGTTTTTTTAGTTGATTTCATAGCTATCCTGTTTGTCCTGACCATCAATCACCGCCTAACCAAACGATTGCGTATGGCGGTGCGAAATGGGGTAAAACCCGGTGCCAGCGCGGCGGAACGATGTCGCGAGACGGGGCGGGAATTTACGGCGATGAATCCTACCCGTTCTGCATGAACGAAGCAAAAAATACCGCCAGGCTGCACGAGTTGAATTGTAATAATCCGTCGCGGTGCACAAAAAAACCGGCCAGAGGGCTGGCCGGAAAAGGGATTGCTACAGGGATAACTACTGGAGGGAATTAACGGTAAATCTCTGCGGTGCCGCTCCACAGGCTGGAATCGCCTGGGTTTTGCACACCGATAACGCGATAGTGGCTGGCACCTTGCTCTTCTGCTTTTTGCGACAAATGGCGTGTTGCATCATCCAGCGAACCGCGCACGCCGCTTATGGAAACGGTGCCCGCGCTTTGCAGGTTTTGTGCCTGAGTGGCGCTCAGTGGATCGGCTGCCAGCGTCGAGAAACTTGCGGTGGCAAGCAGTGCAGCAGTCAGAACGGCATAACGTGTCTTCATGAGATGCTCCTGTTGTCTTCCGTAGGGTTTAAGCGTGACAGGACTGATTATCACGCACGCAATGAAAACCAGGTTGAGCATGCGGTAAAGCCGTTCAATAATTCGCCAGCTAACCGCGAGTTTTCCAGGGAAAGGTAAAGAGAACTGGTTTTCTCTGCTAAAAGTAACCTGATGTGACGAGATCTGACTCGCCGTCACCGCGCGGCTGCCCTATAATCCCCCGCTCTTAAAAGGGTTATTACCGTGATTGTGAAACGTCCCGTTACTCGCACCATTGCGCGTGCGCTCAGCGTTATTGTGCTGTTATCGCTGCTGACCACCGGGCTGGCGCTGATGACGCTCTCCAGCAGCCTGCGCGATGCCGAAGCCGTCAACGTTGCCGGCTCGCTGCGCATGCAGATTTACCGCCTGGCGTGGGATAGCGCGCGCGATCCACAGCAATTGGCACTTCACACGCAACTCTATCGGCAAACGCTAGACTCTCCAGCCTTACGGCATCTTGAGCGCTCGTGGGTGCCGCTGGAAGTCAGCAGCCGTTATCGCTACCTGCGCGACAGCTGGCCAATGCTCCAGCAGACATTGCAACCCGAACGGGCGCAGATTTATCAGCAACGCGTTGCCAGCTATGTCAGCGAAATCGACCGCTTTGTGTTGGCTTTACAGCACTATGCTGAGCTGAAAATGCATCTGGTGGCCGCCAGCAGCCTGTTTGGCTTTTTGGCGATTGTCGCACTGGCGCTGTGGACGATTCGCTTCATCCGCCGTAACGTGGTACGACCGCTTAATTCGCTGGTTACCGCCAGCCAATATGTCGAGCAGGCGAATTTCAGTTTTCCGGCGTTGCAGGTGGAACAGCCAAACGAGCTCGGCGTATTGGCGCAGGCTTTCACCACCATGGCGGAGCGGCTGCATTCACACTATCGCCTGCTGGAGTGCGCGGTACGGGAAAAAACTGAAGATCTTACCGCTGCTAATCGCACGCTCTCCCTGCTGTATGAGAGCTCACAAATTCTCACCAGCAGCCCCCCTAATCCGGAACTTTTCCAGGGCCTGCTGCGCCTGGTGCAACGCCGTGAAGCGTTAACGGTGCTGAAAATCTCCAGCGAGGGCATTGAATTTCAGGCCGGCGTGGCGGCGGATGATGTGAGCTGGCAGCGTTTGCCGCTGCTGCAGGAAGAGCAGCGACTGGGCGAGCTCTGCTGGCAAACTCGCCGGGCACCGCCTGCCGATGAGCTGATGCAGAGCCTGGCGAACATGCTGGCGCGCGCACTGTGGATTTGGCAGACGCAGAAACAGTATCAGCAGATGCTATTAATAGAAGAGCGCGCCACCATTGCGCGTGAACTACATGATTCGCTGGCGCAATCCCTCTCCTTCCTGCGCATCCAATTGGCCCTGCTGCGCCGTAATGTTGATGACACGCAGCCGCAGGCCCAGGCGATTATTGCCGATTTTGATCGCGCGCTGTCGGAAGCCTATCAGCAGCTGCGCGAGCTGCTGACCACTTTCCGCCTGACGATCGAGCAAGCAGATTTGGTACAGGCGATGCAGGCGATGATTGCGCCGTTACAAGAGCAGTCGCAGGCGGCGATCGATTTTGATTATCAACCCGGCCTGCAGATGCTGGATGCCCAGCAGCAGGTGCATGTGCTGCAGATTGCGCGCGAAGCGCTGCTCAATGCGATTCGCCATGCCCAGGCGCAGCACATTCAGATTCACTATCAGCGTGTCGCTGAAGAGGACCACTTGCTCACCATTGAAGATGACGGCTGCGGCATTAGCAGCCTCGAAGAGCCGCCGGGACATTATGGTTTGACCATTATGGCGGAACGCGCCGCGCGGCTCTCTGGCACGCTGATGATTACCCCGCAGCCGCAAGGCACGCGGGTTACGCTGCGTTTTCCGCCACGCCCCGCGCACCGGCTGAGTTAACATTGCGCATCAGGTCGCCATGCATGACGACCCTACGAAATTTGATACTGGAGACCTTATGGCTAACCCTTCCCTGACAATTATGATTGTTGACGATCATCCGCTGATGCGCCGAGGTATTCGCCAGCTGCTGGCGCTGGAGCCACGCCTGGAGGTGGTGGCCGAAGCCAACAACGGTACCGAAGCGCTGGCTGAAGCGCGCCGTTTGTCGCCGGATGTTATCCTGCTGGATCTCAACATGAAAGGCATGTCCGGGTTGGATACGCTGAAAGCACTGCGTAATGAAGGCATTGCCGCACGCATTCTGGTGTTGACCGTATCTGATGCGCGCAATGATATTTATGCCATGGTAGATGCGGGCGCCGACGGCTATCTGCTGAAAGACAGCGAACCCGAATGGCTGCTGGCGCAGGTGATGCGCGGCGCGAAAGGTGAGAATGTGTTTAGCGCAGCGGTGGCCGACTATCTCGCTACGCGTCAGCCGACGTCGAATCCGTTTAAACAGCTCACCGAACGTGAACTGGATGTGCTGCAGGAAGTGGCGCGTGGCTTATCCAATAAGGAGATCGCCGCCACGTTGCATATCTCGGAAGAAACGGTGAAAGTGCACATTCGCAATCTGCTGCGCAAACTGGATGTGCGTTCGCGCGTTGCCGCGACGGTACTGTGGCTGGAGAGCCGCCATGTGTAGCTGCGTACAAAAATCCGTCATTGCATTTACACTTTCTCCATAATTTACTCACGATTCTCTAATTTACGCCGCGTAAAGTAACTGCAGCAGGCGTTTTCGAGAGAGCACCTTGCACTCCGCCAGCGTGAAGCCTTCCGTGCATCACGCTCATCATAATAAAAGTAAAAAATACGCAGTTGAGGAGTGTCGGTTCCATGTCGAATTTTTTTATCGACCGCCCCATTTTTGCCTGGGTTCTGTCTATTTTACTCTGCCTGTGCGGCACGCTGGCGATCATCTCGCTACCGATTGAGCAATATCCCGATCTCGCGCCGCCCAACGTGCGCATCACCGCTAACTATCCCGGCGCATCAGCGGAAACGCTGGAGAATACCGTTACGCAGGTTATCGAACAGAACATGACCGGTATCGATAATTTGATGTACATGTCCTCGAACAGCAGCAATACCGGCCAGGCGCAAATCACCCTCACCTTTACCGCCGGCACCAATCCCGACGAAGCGCGTCAGCAGGTGCAAAACCAACTGCAAAGTGCGCTACGCAAACTGCCCGCGGCGGTACAGTCACAGGGCGTGACGGTCAATAAAACCGGTGATAGCAATATCCTGATGATTGCCTTTGTCTCTACCGATGGCAGTATGGACAAACAGGATATTTCAGATTATGTCGCCAGTAACATTCAGGATCCGCTCAGCCGTATCGATGGCGTCGGCCAGGTAGATGCCTACGGCTCACAATATGCGATGCGTATCTGGCTCGATCCTAACAAGCTGATTGCCTACGCGCTGACCACCGAAGATGTGGTGAGCGCCATTGAATCGCAGAATGCGCAGGTTGCGGTCGGCCAGGTCGGTGGCTTGCCGTCGGTGGATAAGCAGGCGCTTAACGCCACCGTGAATGCGCAGTCGATGCTGCAAACCCCCGAACAGTTCAAAGCGGTCACGCTGAAGACCAATAGCGACGGCTCGGTGGTGACGCTCGGCGATGTGGCGGAGGTGGCGATGGGCGCAGAGAAATATGACTTCCTCAGTCGCTACAACGGCCAGGCAGCATCCGGACTCGGCATCAAGCTGGCTTCCGGCGCCAATGAGATGAACACTGACAAACTGGTGCGTGCGCGTATTGCCGAGCTGTCGAACTATTTCCCGCACGGGCTGGAAGCCAAAGTCGCCTACGAAACTACCCCGTTTGTTAAAGCCTCGATTAAAGACGTGGTGAAAACCCTGCTGGAAGCGATCCTGCTGGTTTTCCTGGTGATGTATCTGTTCCTGCAAAACTTCCGCGCCACGCTGATTCCCACCATTGCGGTGCCGGTGGTGCTGCTCGGCACCTTTGCGGTGCTCTACGCCTTTGGCTACAGCATCAACACCTTGACCATGTTCGCGATGGTGCTGGCGATCGGATTATTGGTGGATGATGCCATCGTGGTGGTGGAGAACGTCGAGCGCATCATGAGCGAGGAAGGCCTGTCGCCGCGCGCTGCGACGCGCAAATCGATGGGGCAGATTCAGGGCGCGCTGGTCGGCATTGCGCTGGTGCTGTCGGCGGTGTTTGTGCCGATGGCGTTCTTCGGCGGCACCGTTGGCGCCATCTATCGCCAGTTCTCGATCACCATCGTGTCGGCCATGGTGCTCTCGGTGTTGGTGGCAATGATTCTGACGCCCGCGCTCTGTTCGACGCTACTGAAACCGCTGCAGCAAGGCCATCATCACGGTCATCGCGGTTTCTTCGGCTGGTTCAACCGTACCTTCAACGCCAGCGCAGAGCGCTACGAGCGCGGCGTGGCCAAAATCCTGCGCAAAGGCGGCCGCTGGCTGCTGCTCTATCTCGCGATTATCGGCGTAATGGCCTTTCTGTTTATCCGCCTGCCAACCTCGTTCCTGCCGCTGGAAGATCGCGGTGTGTTCCTGACGCAGGTGCAACTGCCCGCCGGGTCAACGCTGCAGCAAACCTCGGACGTGGTTGCCAAGGTCGAGAATTACTACATGACCGCCGAGAAAGATAACGTGGTTTCGGTGTTCTCCACCATCGGTGCCGGCCCTGGCGGTAACGGCCAGAACGTGGCACGCCTGTTCGTCCGTTTGAAAGATTGGGAAGAGCGTCCAGGTAGCGATCGCACTTCTTTCGCTATCATCGAGCGAGCCACCAAAGCCTTCCACAAAATTAAAGAGGGTCGCGTCATCGCCAGCAGTCCACCGGCGATTACCGGCATGGGCAGCTCGTCCGGCTTCGATATGGAGTTGCAGGATCACGGCGGCATCGGCCACACCCAGCTGATGGCAATGCGCGATAAGCTGCTGGAAATGGCTGACAGCAATCCGGCGCTGTCGCGCGTGCGTCACAACGGCCTCGATGACAGCCCACAGCTGCAGATCGATGTCGATCAGCGCAAAGCGCAGGCGCTTGGCGTGTCGCTGGATACCATCAATGACACCTTAACCACCGCGTGGGGCTCAACGTACGTCAATGATTTCCTCGATCGTGGACGCGTGAAAAAAGTCTACGTGCAGGCTGCCGCAGAGTTCCGCATGCTGCCGGAAGACGTGAATAAATGGTACGTGCGCAATAATAGCGGCGGCATGGTGCCCTTCTCCGCGTTCGCGACCAGCCACTGGCAAACCGGTTCGCCGCGTCTTGAGCGTTACAACGGTTACTCGGCGCTGGAAATTGTGGGCGAAGCGGCTAACGGCGTCAGCAGCGGTACGGCGATGGACGTGATGGAAAAACTGGTGGGCCAGCTGCCGCTCGGGGTTGGCTTCCAGTGGACCGGCGCCTCCTATCAGGAACGTTTGTCCGGCTCGCAGGCACCGGCGCTGTATGCGATTTCGCTGCTGGTGGTGTTCCTGTGCCTGGCGGCGCTGTATGAGAGCTGGTCAATTCCCTTCTCGGTGATGCTGGTGGTGCCGCTCGGCGTGGTCGGTGCGCTGGTGGCGACCTGGATGCGCGGGCTGGAAAACGACGTCTATTTCCAGGTCGGTTTGCTGACGGTCATCGGCTTGTCGGCGAAGAATGCCATTTTGATCGTTGAGTTCGCTAATGAGATCAACAGCAAGGGCCGCGAACTGCTGGAATCGACGCTGGAAGCCTCGCGTCAGCGCCTGCGACCAATTCTGATGACCTCGCTGGCGTTTATCTTCGGCGTGCTGCCGATGGCGATCAGCAGCGGCGCGGGTTCCGGCAGCCAGCATGCGGTCGGCACCGGCGTGATGGGCGGGATGATTTCGGCCACCGTGCTGGCCATTTTCTTCGTACCGCTGTTCTTTGTGGTAGTACGTCGTCGCTTCCCGCTGAAAGAGAAGCCGCACGATTAAGTTTATTAGGTCGTCATAAATGACGCCCCTACGTCCGTGCATACCCCAACCGTAGGGGCGCCATTTATGGCGACCGTTTTAAAGGCCCGTGACGACGCAATAAAAAAGCCGCCATTGCATACATGGCGGCTTTATTGTTGTGTGTGGTAAGAATTACAGCAAGTTGGGAAATGCCCTGCTTTTCTCTTCACGCGTTACTTACGTAACATCGCTTCGATAAATTCTTTCCAGTTTCCCATTTCGGTGTCGACCATAAAACCCTCTCTTATTGTAGTGGCGATTCTACGCCGTTTTTTTCTACAGGTGAATACGCTTCCACCTCTCATCACTATCGGCAAACGCGCGCAAAAGCTGTAATTTTCTGAAATTGCGTAGTGACGCACATTTCAGCAACTGCATAATGCGTCAGGAAAAAAGCCCAACTTAAATCGCGTAGCACAAATTGCCGTTTAGGATAATCCTTAGTGGTCTGATGATGCCGTGGGCAATTACTGATGGGATAGATGAAAGCGTTTTCTGGATCTAAGTAATAAAATTTATAACGGCAAAAGTGTCATGAAAAAAAGCGGCAATCGCCGTCAGCGCTCACGACACTTAGATCGCTGTGGTAAACTCGCGCTTTATTTTTAACAAAATGGGAATAAGCGATGACAGCGCAGTGGGTGATGTACGGAATTAAAAATTGCGACACGATTAAAAAAGCACGCAACTCTTTAGAGGCTTCCGGCATCGACTATCGTTTTCATGATTATCGCGTGGATGGCATTGACGACGCGCTGCTGCAATCGTTCATTGACCAGCTTGGTTATGAAGTGCTGTTAAACACGCGCGGAACCACGTGGCGCAAGCTGCCGGAAGCCGATCGCGCAGCGGTTAACGATGCGGCCAGTGCCAAAGCGGTGATGCTCGCGCAGCCTGCCATCATCAAGCGCCCCGTGTTAGCTGCACCTAATGGCGATCTGCTGGTCGGCTTCAACGATTCTCTTTATTCCGCGTTTATCCAGGAGAAGTCATAACATGTTCTGTCCGGTCATTGAGCTGGCTCAGCAGCTTATCCGTCGCCCCTCTCTCAGCCCAGATGATGCCGGTTGCCAGGCGCTACTGATTGCGCGTCTGGAAGCCATCGGCTTTAAGGTTGAGCCGATGCACATTGGCGATACGCTCAACTTTTGGGCGACGCGCGGCCAGGGCGAAACGCTGGCGTTTGCCGGACATACCGATGTGGTGCCGCCGGGCGACGCCAATCGCTGGATCAGCCCGCCGTTCGAGCCGAGCATCCGCGACGGCATGCTGTTTGGCCGCGGTGCGGCTGACATGAAGGGCTCGCTGGCCGCAATGGTAGTGGCAGCGGAGCGCTTTGTTGCCGCCAATCCACAGCATAAAGGTCGTCTGGCGTTTCTGATTACCTCCGATGAGGAAGCCAGCGCGGTTAACGGTACGGTAAAAGTGGTTGAGCGTTTGATGGCGCGCAACGAGCGCATGGATTACTGCCTGGTCGGCGAACCGTCGAGCACCGAAATCGTTGGCGACGTGGTGAAGAATGGTCGTCGCGGCTCAATGACCGCCAATCTTACCCTTCACGGCGTGCAGGGCCACGTGGCTTATCCGCATCTGGCGGACAATCCGGTACATCGCGCCATGCCTGCGCTGAATGAGCTGGTAGACACCGTGTGGGATGAAGGCAATGAATTCTTCCCGCCAACCAGTATGCAGATCGCCAACGTGCAGGCCGGTACCGGCAGCAATAATGTGATCCCCGGTGAATTCTTTGTGCAGTTCAACTTCCGCTTCAGCACCCAGCTCACCGATCAGATGATCAAAGATCGTGTGGCGGAACTGCTGGATCGTCATCAGCTGCGTTATACGCTGGAGTGGAATGTTTCCGGTCAACCATTCCTGACTTCACGCGGCAAGCTGGTTGATGCCGTGGTAAACGCCGTGGCGCACTATAATGAGATTAAGCCACAGTTGCTGACCACCGGCGGCACTTCGGATGGGCGCTTTATCGCGCGCATGGGGGCGCAAGTGGTGGAACTGGGCCCGGTGAACGCCACCATTCATAAGATTAATGAGTGCGTGAAAGCGTCAGATTTGCAGATGCTGAGCCGTATGTATCAGCGCATCATGGAACAACTGATCGCCTAAACGCGCCGAAGGAGCAAGGGATGGAATTCTTTAAAGAGTACTGGTGGATCCTGGTGATCCTGCTGATGGTCGGTATTTTGATGAATGTTTACAAAGACCTAAAACGTATCGACCATAAAAAGTTCATGGATAACAAACCGACTTTGCCGCCGCATCGAGATTTTAACGATAAGTGGGACGATGAAGAGGATTGGCCGAAGAAGAAATAACCACAGTTAAATCAGTCTCCTTACCCGTAGCGGCGCGATTTATCGCGCGTGTTTAGCAGCAGTCTCGCTGTAACAATGCGCGATAAATCGCGCCGCTACGAAGTGTGCAGATATAAATTTAGATCATCATCACCACATCATCATCGCCGGGCTTAGCGCCGCTCAGCGCTTCATCGAAGTAACGACGCGGCACGGTATAGCGCAGATGATTGAGCGCCAGCTCCATGCTGCGATCGTCAATGGCGTGCGGCAGATCCTCAACCACATCCAGCGTCACATCGCCACCTAGCGACATAAGGCGTTGCTTCGCCTCCTCTGCGTACTTGAGCGGAATCTGCTCATCGTAATCGCCATGAATCAGATGGATAGTGTTGCGGGTAGATGCGCGCTGCGGCAGCGTGGCATAGCGGCCGCTAAACACAATTGCTCGCCCGGCCAAATCTGGCTGCGCCTTAACGCCTTCCAGCACCATGGTGCCGCCCTGTGAAAAACCGACCAGCGCAGTTGCTTCGGCGCGTACCCCGCTTTGCTGCTGCCAGTGACGCACCGATTCCACGAATTCCGGCATCACCGCATCCACGCCCTGCTGCTCCGAGCGATCGTGCGCCGGAATATCGGCAAACCATAGGCGTCCCTGAGGAACGCTGCTGGCAGCGTAAGGTGCGCCAACGGAAATCACCAACGCTTGCGGGAACGCCTTAGCGAACCAGCTGCCAATCTGTGCCATCGAATCCGGGTTGTCGTTTACGCCGTGATACAGCAGGAACAGCTGCGCTGCACTGCTGGGTTGCTGAACAATTACATATCGTAGTGCCATAAGATCCTCCTCAAATCACTATACGCCGCTGCTCGCACAGAGATACCGGGAAAATTTGAATGAGATAATGGATTTATTGCAACGAAGGGGTCTGCGGTGCCGCGTCAGGATTGAGCTGAATCAGGGCCTCGGCAACCTCAGATCGCAGCTTGTGCAGCAACGCCTTGCGCCCGCTAAGTCCCGCATTTTGCGCCGCGCTGCTCAGCGACTGTTTTTGCAGCAGAATGGCATGCAACAAGGGTGTAGAAGCGTGGCGCACCAGACGCTGTAACACCGCATAGCTGGCTTCAAAAGGGCGCTGTGCCCAGGCGAAACCCGCCAGCAGCGCCCAATCGTCATCATTGAGCAATTGGCTGTCATCGTTTGCCAGCGATAACGGCAGTTCAATGATCTGCTGCAGCCACGGCCAGTCGCGCGCCAGGCGCTGCGCTGCCTGCTGTTGTAGCCCTTCGCCTTTTGCAGTCATCGCCAGCATCGCCATCGCGGCATAGCAGCCGCTGCTGGCTTCGCGCTGCGAACCCATCCGCACCAGCGTAAAACCGCAGGCGCGCCAGAAGTGCCACAGGGATTCGGTGTAGCCGAAGCTAACCGAAAGATAATCACAGCCCCGCGCCTGCTGGCGTGCCGTTGCGACTAAAGCTTTGCCGATACCGCACTGGCGCTGTGCCGCCTGCACCGCAATCCGGCTAATGCGTTGTGAACGCAGCGTCGCCGCCTGCGCAAAACCTGCATGCGCCGCCAGCGATTGCGCCACCAGATTGCCACGCGGCCGGCGGTAACCCGCCCATATCGCTTCTGCTAGCGCTTGATCTAATCCGCCCTCCTCCACCAGCCACAGCGCGCCGGTGATGTGTTCACCTTCTCCGGCTAACCAAAAACGCATGCCAGGTGCATCCAGCATGCGGCGTAAATCCAGCGGTGACGTGCGGTAGTGCGCGCTGGCCAGCAGGCGGTAACCCGCTTCCAGCGCAGAAAAGTTTTGCTGTGGTGTCGCCGGGAAAATTGCGACGTCGGCGTTTACGCGGCTTTCCTGCGCATCCTCAAACAGCAACGCCTGAGTGAGCCACTGCTCCAGCGGATCGTTGGGTGCCCAACGCAACGGCTCGTCGAGCTGGAAGTAACGGACATCGGGCAAGGTGGCGCAGAAGCGCAGCATAAAACCGCGTCCGGTGCCTTCATACCCTTGCACGGTGGTGGTGAGCAGCACACGCGGAAAACGCTGCACCAGCTGCTGCAACAGCGGCGTGGGAATCGCTGCCGCTTCATCGACAATCAGCCATTGCGCCGGCGGCGCCTGTTCCAGCGCCAGAATGGCATCCGGTGCCATAAAGCGGAAATGCTCACCCGCAAAATCGGCCAGCACCTCGGTTGAGACTTTGCCGGGCGCCGTTACTAAACAGTGCTGATTCTGCTGCGCCAGCATGCCCGCCAATGCAGATTTGCCGCGACCGCGCGCGGCGGTGATCACCGCGACGCCGGCAGGCATCGTTTCGAGCTGTTGCAGGATTTGCGCCTGCTGCTGTGGTGCCTGGCAGTGCCATTCGGGCAGATCAATGTCGGCGGGATAACGCACAGGTTGATGCTGACGCTGCAACATTACCTGCGCATCGTCGAGCAGAAGAGATTGGAGATGATGGATAAAATGCGGTGTGGCGATCGGTTCGGCGACATCGGCCCAACGCAGGCTGTCAGCGTCCGTTTGCGTTGGCCAGCTTTTCCAGGCGGGCGTCAATAGCAATAACCAGCTGCCTGCACGCAAGGTTCCCGCCAGCGCCGCGAAGGCTTCGGCATGAAAACCTTTACGTGCATCAAATATCGCGTGCTGGAATTCACGGCCCAGTAACGTGCGCAATGCGGTTGGCGCGACCGCATGCGGCAAATCATCGCTATCGCTGAGCGTCAGCCAATCGCCTTGCAACTCCGCTCGCCATTGCGAGGCTTGCTGCCGGGCCCAATCCGCTTCGCCAGCAATCACACTCAGGCGGCGAATGCCTGCACGCTGCATCGCCGCCGTCGGTTCAATCAAGGACATCACTTGCTAGCGAAGGTGTTGCACTGACCGGGATCGCCGCTATCGAAACCGCGCTTCAGCCAGGTGTAACGCTGCTGGGATGTACCGTGCGTGAAGCTGTCCGGCACCACGCGGCCCTGACCTTTTTGCTGCAGGCGATCGTCGCCAATGGCTTCTGCCGCATTTAGCGCTTCCTGCAGATCGCCAACTTCGAGAATATTTTGCTGCTGCATATAATGGCCCCAAACACCAGCAAAGCAGTCAGCCTGCAGCTCCATCTTCACCGACAGTTGATTAGCCTGCGCCTGACTCGCGCCCTGCTGCATCTGGCGTACTTTCGGCTCAATACCGAGCAGTTTTTGTACGTGATGGCCAACTTCGTGGGCAATAACATAGCCCTGCGCAAAATCGCCGCCGGCACCGAGTTTGGTTTTCATATCATCGTAAAACGACAAATCGATATACACGGTTTGATCGGCCGGGCAATAAAACGGCCCCATCGCCGATTGGCCGGTACCACAATTGGTGCGCGTCGCACCGCGATACATCACCAGTTTCGGCGGCACGTACTGTTTGTTCATCTGCTGGAACAACTTGCTCCAGGTATCTTCCGTGGTTGCCAGAATCACCGAGGTGAATTTGGCATCTTCATTACTCTGCGCGGTGTTCACCTGACGCTGCTGCGAAGTTGGCGCGACGCTACCGCCGCCTTCCAGCAGCGCGGTGAGGTCGTAGCCGTAATAGCCTGCAACAGCGACAACCACTAACAAGATTAGGCCACCTTTGCCGCGCGGAATGCGGATTTGCCGTCCGCCACCGCTGCCAATGCCCGGTGAATCATTGCGTCGATCTTCTACATTGTCGCTTTCACGACGCCCTTGCCAGCGCATGGCCTACTCCTTTAAACATGTTTTGGCATGATTTTAGTTGGCGGCGCAGGTTAGCACCAGTGTTGTAGTCACATAACACCGTAGGGTCGTCATTAATGACGACCTCTATTACGGGCATAAAAAAAGGTCGTCATAAATGACGACCCTCCAAGATAGGTGGACAGACTTAATCCAGCTTCACACCCAAACGCTGGGCGACTTCTTCGTACGCTTCAACCAGGCCGCCGAGGCTCTGACGGAAACGGTCTTTGTCCATTTTGTCCATGGTGTTTTTGTCCCACAGGCGCGCGCCGTCTGGCGAGAACTCATCGCCCAGCACCACTTCGCCGTTGAACAGACCAAACTCCAGCTTGAAGTCGACCAGGATTAAGCCCGCGTCATCAAACAGCTTGCTCAGCACGTCGTTGGCTTTAAAGGTCAGCTCTTGCATACGTGCCAGATTGGCTTTGCTCACCCAACCAAAGGTTTCGCAATAGGATTCGTTCACCATCGGGTCGTGTTTGGCGTCATCTTTCAGGAAGAGATCAAACAGCGGTGGATTGAGCACAATGCCCTCTTCCACGCCCAGACGTTTTACCAGCGATCCTGCCGCACGGTTGCGCACCACGCACTCGACCGGCACCATCTCCAGCTTTTTCACCAGCGCTTCGTTATCCGACAGCAGCGCTTCCATCTGGGTCGGAATGCCCGCTTCCTGCAATTTGGTCATGATGAAATGGTTGAACTTATTGTTTACCATCCCTTTGCGATCAAACTGCTCGATTCGTGCACCGTCTCCTGCTGACGTATCGTTGCGGAATTCAAGTACCAGCAGATCCGGATTATCGGTGCTGTATACGGTTTTCGCTTTACCGCGATACAACTCAGCTCGCTTTTGCATCTTGTTAACTCCAAACATGAAAGAACCCGTGTTCAGCGGTGTTTCACCGCGCGCCGACTGCGTGACGCAATCGTTTACTTCGCCGGGCGCTATTATACACAAAATCATTCGAGATGCAGGAAGGCGGCAAACGAATGACAAATCGGCGAGCCGATTTGAACAGCGCTTGCGCTGGCCCACAGGGTGAATCTTCTTAGAAGATTCATAATCCCGATGAGCTTACTCAAGTAAGTGATTCGGGTGAATGAGAGCAGCCAACGCATCTGCAGCTTGAAGGATTTGTGTATATGACAAATCAAAACAAAAAGGCCGGGTAATCTCCGGCCCTTTAGCAATTTATTTCAGCGCGCCTTGAATCACTGATACCAGCGCATCATTCTGCGTCTGGGTTAGCACGTGACCTTTCGGATCGATGAACTGCAGACTGCTGCGGTTATCCAGATCGCCAACCTGCAATTTGTAATCGCCGTTTGGTAATTCCGGATCTTTCGCACCGATCTCATCCCACACGCCGCTGCCCGGCTGTTTGTAGGTGACTTTCAGGCTGCCCTGCGAACGGTTGTCGTCAGTGACTTCCATGCCCACGCGTTTCAGCGCCGCTGGCAAACGCTGCCAGGTCACGTTGAACGGTGCACGCAGAATCAACAGCGGTAAACCGGTATCGTCCGCGCCGCTCTGGACATCAATTTGTCCGGTAGCACGGTTTGCTGCGGCATCCTGGCTGGCAGAATCCACTTTATCCAGACCGGTGCTGATGTCGTTCAGCATCTGGCCGGTATAGCGTTGGATCTGCGCCGGAGAAGTGACGGCCTGACCTGACTGCTGCAGTTCGAGCAGACGTACCGTCAGCACTTGCTGATAGCTCTGATTCTGCACGCTGATCTGATAGCGACCGCGATACTGGTTATCTTCGTCAGCACGGTTCCACTGCACCCAATCGGTAGTCAGCTGCTGTGAAGCATCATCACGCTGCGCAATCGGGAACTTGTAAGACTGGACTACGCCAACCACTTGCGACCAGATCGAACCCCGGCTGCTTTCCACGGCCAGCACACCGGTGTTACCGGTGAACTGCGCACGCGTGCCGTTCAGCAATGCCAGCGGCTGGGCTGGCGGACGAATATCCAGCTCTTTACCAACTGCGCCTTTGGCGACGCTATGCGGAACATCGTAATCACCATTCTGCAGTGGCAGAATCATGCCGGCGGGCGCTTTTAAATCCTGCAGCTCAGGCGCCTGCAGGTAAGATTCGTCGCCGCTGACCTGGCGCTTATAACGCTGATCGTTGGAACACGCTGTTAGCAGCATCAGGGTGGAAAGGCCCACTACCGTTGCCAGCGTCGAGCGCTTAACTGAATAACTCATTGATTCTCCCTAAATTATCGCAGACCCGCTTTAATCAGCGCCTGAGCCGTTTTCGCCTGACCCGCTTCGGTCAGTGGCGTCATTGGCAAGCGCAGCGTGTCATCCGCGATTAATCCTAGCTGTTTTGCTGCCCATTTCACCGGGATTGGATTGGGTTCACAGAAAAGCGTCTGGTGCAAATGCATCAGACGCTGATTCAGGCGACGCGCTTCGGCGAATTTGCCCTGTTGCGCCAACGCACAGAGTTCAACCATTTCACGTGCCGCAATATTAGCCGTTACCGAAATGACGCCTTTGCCGCCCAGTTGCATGGAGTCCAGCGCCGTGGCGTCATCACCGCTGACGATGATGAACTCATCATTAACCAGCTCTTGGATCTGTGAGATGCGCGATAAGTTCCCGGTAGCCTCTTTGATCCCGATAATATTTTTAATTTCGGCCAGACGCGCGACGGTTTCCGGCAGCATGTCGCAACCGGTACGCGAAGGAACGTTATACAGCATCTGCGGCAGATCGGTGCTTTCCGCAATGGCTTTAAAGTGCTGGAACAAGCCTTCCTGGGTTGGACGGTTGTAGTAAGGCGTCACCGTTAAACAGCCCACAACACCGCTGCCGGTAAAGCGTTTTGTCAGGGAGATGCCTTCAGCTGTGGCATTGGCGCCGGTGCCAGCGATAACCGGAATACGGCCATCAGCCAGTTCCAGGGTTTGCATTACTACATCACCGTGCTCGTCATGGCTGAGCGTGGCTGATTCGCCGGTGGTGCCAACAGAAACAATCGCCGCGGTGCCGCTGGCAACATGATAATCAATCAGTTTTTTTAGACTTTCGCGGCAGACATTACCTTTTTCATTCATTGGCGTAATGAGCGCAACAATACTTCCGGTGAACATGGGCTATCCCCTCGACAAACAAGTGCCTCATGTTACGTTTTACATTGAAAGAAAAGCAAGTGAGCCACGCCATTCCCGCGCTTGTCAGCAGTTTTTTTTATGTTTACCTTATAGTTATTAGCGAACGTACAGGAAATGCCATTTTGTCGCAGTCACAGCCTCACCATCTGGTGATCACCGCACTGGGCGTTGATCGTCCGGGTATCGTCAATACCATCACCCGCCACGTCAGTAGCTGCGGCTGTAATATCGAAGACAGTCGTCTGGCGATGCTCGGTGATGAGTTCACCTTCATCATGCTGCTCTCCGGCAGCTGGAATGCGATAACCCTGATTGAATCTACGCTGCCAATGAAAGGTGCCGAGCTGGAGTTGCTGATTGTGATGAAGCGCACCAACGCACGCGCTACGCCACCGATGCCCGCCACCGTGTGGGTGCAGGTTGAAGTCCCGGATTCTCCGCACATCATTGAGCGCTTCACCGATCTGTTCGATAAACACCAGATGAATATCGCCGAATTGGTCTCGCGGATTAAACCGTCGCAGGATGGCGTAGCCCCGACGCTCTATATTCAAATGACGGCGCACAGCCCGGCCAATCCGGTCAGCGCCCCTATCGAGCAGGCTTTCAATCAGCTGTGCGAAGAACTGCATGCACAAGGCTCAATTCGTCTTTATAGTGTGACCGACGATGCCAACAGCAGCGTTTAATCAGGCTCCGGGTTATTTCGCCACACACTCTGCCGCGGCGGCAAACCGTGTAGTGAAATAACCCTGACGGTAAACACCCCCTGGCACTTTTGTTCCTGATGGTGTATTACCCACAGCATGTAAAAAATAATGGAGAGTTGTGATGAATCCACTGAAAGCCGGTGATACCGCACCGAAATTTAGCTTGCCCGATCAGGACGGCGAACAAGTAAATTTGGCCGACTTCCAGGGACAGCGCGTTCTGGTCTATTTCTATCCGAAAGCCATGACGCCGGGTTGCACCGTTCAGGCCTGCGGTCTGCGCGACAACATGGATGAGTTGAAAACTGAGGGTGTCACAGTACTGGGCATCAGCACCGATAAAGCCGAGAAGTTGTCGCGCTTTGCCGATAAAGAGATGCTGAACTTCACGTTGCTATCCGATGAAGATCATCAGGTGTGTGAGCAGTTTGGCGTGTGGGGTGAGAAAACCTTTATGGGTAAAACCTACGACGGCATTCACCGCATCAGCTTCCTGATCGATGGCGAAGGCAAGGTAGAGAAAGTGTTCGACGATTTCAAAACGTCTAACCACCACGACATCGTGTTGGATTATCTGAAATCAGCCTGATAGTAACGGGTGCGCAAGCCGCACCCGTTCTCTTTTACTCTACTCGCGGCCCATCAAGCGCCGGTGTTTCAGGCCAGGCATGCACCACGGCTTTTACCAACGTTGCCAGCGGAATCGCAAAGAACACGCCCCAAAATCCCCACATCCCGCCAAAAATCACCACTGACAGAATGATCACCAGCGGATGCAGATTCACCGCTTCAGAGAACAGAATCGGCACCAGCACGTTGCCATCCAGCGCCTGAATCACCAGATAGATGGCGATCATGGTCCAGAAATCGCTGCCTAGTCCCCACTGGAACAGGCCAACGCCAATCACCGGAAGGGTCACCACCATCGCGCCAATATAGGGAATCAGTACTGAAATTCCTACCAGCACCGCCAGCAACAGCGAATAGTTGAGGCCCAGCATCAGAAACGCCAGCCAGGTTACAAAGCCTACCGCCACCATCTCCAGCACTTTGCCGCGAATGTAGTTCGTGATCTGCTGATTCATCTCTTGCCACACCACGCCCGCCAAACCGCGATTGCGCGGCAGCACGCGACGCACCGCGCTCAGCATCTGCTCTTTATCTTTCAGCAGGAAGAACACCATCAGCGGCACCAGCACCAGATAGATCATCAGCGTCATCAAGCCCACCAGCGACGCTAGTGAATACTTCACCAACGATTCGCCTAAACCAGTCAGGCGGCTGCGCAGATTCTCCACGATGATGTCGATGATGCCAGCATCAACCAGTGCCGGATAACGTTTCGGCAAGCCAGCGGCAAAGAGATAGAGTTTATTCAGCATATTGGGCAAGTCGCGGGTCAGATTAATGCCCTGCTGCCAGGCCACCGGCGCCACAATCAACACCATCACCAATAAGATGCCCGCGAACACCACCAGCACCGCGCTGGTGGCCCAGGTGCGGCTACAACCGGCGCGCTGCAGGCGTACCGTTGGCCACTCAAGCAGGTAGGCGAGCACTAACGCCACCAGCAGCGGCGCCAGTAAACCGCTTAAGAAGAACAGAATACAAAACGCCGCCAGCAGAATCACCAGCAGGCCGATAGCCTGCGGGTCGCTGAAGCGGCGTTTGTACCATTGATAAAGCAGAGCGAGCATGCAAAACATCCTTGAAACGAAAACAGAAAAGCGCACGTTCCGTAGCGGTGCCATAAATTACGTCGCTACGGAACGTGCATGATAGGGAGGGTTAATGCGTAATACTACTCACCAACGCATCCTGACCGGAGATCATTACGCAGTTGCGCCCGGCATTTTTCGCCTGATAGAGCGCGGCATCGGCTTGCTTGAGGCTCTGTTCCTGCGCCCCGCCATCCGGCTGCCAGTCAGCAATCCCCACCGACAGCGTGACATTGCCAACCTGATCAATCCAGTTTTCCGCGATGCTGATACGCACGCGTTCGGCAAGAATGCGCGCATCTTCAACCGAGGTGGCGGGCAACAGCATCAGAAACTCTTCCCCGCCGTTACGGCACACCACATCGGTTTGCCGTGCGCTGTGACGCAAGGTGCGCGCCACGTGTTTGATCACCTCATCACCCACATCATGACCAAAGGTATCGTTGACGCGTTTGAAGTGATCGATATCCAGCGCCAGCACGGAAAACGGTTGGCGCATGGTAGAGAAATAGTCGAGCACGGCGCTTAAACCGCGGCGATTGAGCAGGTTGGTCATCGGATCGGTCTGGACTTCAGATTTCAGCCGGCCAATTTTGTCCTGCACTAAACCAATGCCGGTCAGCAACGCGCGCTTCACCTGCGCCGCTTCAAAATACCAGGCGCGAATGCCGCCAATCTCAGTTGATACGCCCTGCGAATCCATCTGGCTGGCTTTACGCGCCAGCTGCCACAGCGGCAAGGCAATCAGCCGCGCCAAAATCACCGCCACCAGCAAGGTCAGCAACGCGAACGGCACCGAGTTTTTCAGCACTTTTAATAACAAGCCAGAGAGCGGCGCCAGCGTGGCATCGGTCGGTTTCAACGCCACCACCATCCAGCCGGTGGTGGGCACGATGGCATAACCGGCCAGTTTGGCTTTGCCCTCTTCGCTTAACTGCACTTCGCCGTTGGTTTGTTGCTGGCGCTGGCGCTCGCTAATGATGGCTGGCGCACTTTTGCCAATCAGCTGGCTATTCTGGTGATACAGCACCTGATTATTACGATCCATAACGTAAACCTGGGTGCCGTCGCGATAGAACTGTTCGCCGAGCAGCGCGTTCAGGATGCTTTTCTTTTTCAGATAGATAGTACCGCCCACATAGCCAAGATAGCGCCCGTCTTTGCTCCAGATTGGCCAGGAGACAAACACAATCAGGTTGTTAGCGGCGGAAATGCTGGGTCGGCTGACCATCGGCTGACGCTGCGCTAACGCTTCTCGCGAAGACTGGCTGGTCAGACGCATGCCTTTCAGCATCAACGATTCCGGTGAAATCGCCTTCACGATACCGTTACTGTCGACCACCGCAACCGAGTTAAAGCTGTTGGTTTGCTCACGCAGGCGATTCACTTCCTGCTGCGCCAGATCGTCATCATCAAAATCATTGCCTAACTGCGTCGCGCTGTAGTGCAGCTGCGACTGAGCCAGCTGAAAGAAGACTTCCGTGGTGGCGGCCAGTTTGGTGGCGTAAGCGCGATTAGCTTCGAGGGTGCTTTCGATCAGGACCATACGTTGCACGCGCCAGGTGGCGTACAACGCATTGGCGAGCGTGATGACGATGCTGGTGATTGCTAACAGCGCGATCAGCGTGCGCAGGTCAGTTTTTGGCCGCAGGCGCGTTAGCATGGCGCACCTGCTTTAAAGCGTAGATTCATAGATTTGTGTGCCTGACAGTCTTGTTATTGTTGGTTGCACTTGCCCTGGTGAGGGAACGAGCAATTGTACACCCACAACTCAAATTGAGCACGAAGCATCCTGTCAGCCACCGACAATTCTTTCTCACTGCTGGTGCTAATCGATCAAGCCATTGGCATCGTAAAACGGCCACGGGCCGGGATAATCGCCGATGTTTATTTGCGTCAGCTGACATTGCAGACATGCGCTAAGGATATTGAGTGACGAGCCATCAGCCGCAACTCCACTTGCAGCTGGCGCTTAAACCAGACCTAACTGTGACAGCAACATCGCGGAAAAATGACGAAGAGATGACAGCAGCGCGGGCTGCTGTCAGGCAGGCATTACAACATCAGGAAAGCGTAACCTTCGTTTTGCAGCGAAGCCACGGTGGTGCCACTCGACAGCGTGTGGGTAACGCGGGTATCGATCCAGTCGCGCTCCAGCTGATGGAATGCTACCGACTGATCGCAAATGGTTACCTTGACGCCCGCGCTTCTGAGCTCATCAATTAGCTTGAGGTTCGGGTTATCGGTGCCGTAGGTTTTGCGGAACTGTTCATTATTTAGCGCCGCGGGTACCGCATCGCTGTTGATCGACACCACAAACTTCAGCTGATTCAGTGGAACGCCCGCTGCGTAGTAGAGGTTGGTGACGCGCGCAACGCGCTCCAGACCGAGATTCGGCTGGCGAACATCCCCTTCATTACGGTTGATCTGGAAGACGATTTTGTTGCTTAAACCCGGCGTGTTGGCCGGATTGTAGTCCGGCACACTCACAAAGTGGATTTTGCCGTAACCGGCAATGGCGGGCGTGCTCCAGAAATCGGCGGGCTCGCTCTTTTTATCTGCAAACTTGTCGCTGACTTTATCAATCAGTTCCGGAAGCTGTAACACATTACCGCCGACAAAACCTGCCAGTGCCGCGATAACAATATAGGATGCTGGACGCATTTCACTTCTCCTGTGCCTGAGATTTACATCTGTAAGAGTGCATAACCCTGATTTTCCAGCGTCGACACGGTGGTCGGACTGGAGAGCGCATGAATCACCGATTGGTCGATCCACGCTTTCGGGAAGTGATGGAATGCCACCGACTGATCGCACACCGATACCTTCACGCCCAACTTATTCAGTGCGCCTATCAGCGCCAGATTAGGGTTATCTGCTTTATAGAACTGTTGGAAATGCGCGTTATCCAGCATCGCCGGAGTGGCGTCACCGGTGACCGAGACGACAAAGTGCAGGTCATCAGCCGGCACGCCAGAGGCGATATAAAGATTAACCACGCGCGCGACGCGCTCCAGACCGAGGTTCGGCCGCTTCATATCCCCTTCGCTGCGGGTAATCTGGAATACCACTTTGTTACTCAAGCCAATCACCGGCTTAAAGGCGGCGTCCGCTTCATAATGGATTTTGCCGTAGCCCTCCACGGCGGGTGTACTCCAGAAACCGTCCGGATCGGCTGGCTCGGCAGAAAAATGGCTCACAACACGCTGATACAGGTCATCACCCTTGCTCACGGTGGCGCCCACAAATCCACCCACAATGGCGATGAGGGCGTATGTGACAACAGAACGCATAGAAACTCTCCGGCATGCACTGCGCGTCAATTCACAGTCCGTTTGAATAAAGTGCCTTATCTATACCACAGCGTGCGCAGGGCAAAACGCCTGTAGTAACGGGCTGTCCGGCGTTTTGATTGCGCGAAAAATAATTAGCAGGGTTAATTGAATAAGAGTTTCGATTGTTGTGTGGCAGGAAGTGAAGAAATGATTGGCCGTGAAATTGTGACCCCAACTCCAGTAGAATAAGTTGACGTGCGTTTAAAATATAGCCGCCATTTACTGTTCCAGAGGCCATGCGCAGCGTGAGCACGATTAAAATAACTGATGGATAAAGCGGGCCAAACCCGCTGATTTGCCACTGCTTTTCAGAGTAAACCTATAAAAATTCATGCCAAACTCAATAATTTTGAGCAACTTTACGTAACTTTAACTTTTGGCGGCCTACAGCCCGGTTTATGCCGCAATGCCCTATTCAATTTTTTGCTGCATTTTTGCGATGCTGTAACCGATTTTTCATTTATAGACCATTAAGCTTCATCATTTGCTTGTCGCAACAGTGTGGTTAAGATAGAGCGCGCGGTACCCATGCAAAATAAGCGCAGAACATTTGAACAACTTACCTGTCCAATTTCGGGTGACTTTTACAGGATCAAGGCATGTTTAACCGGTTGAAAAAATCAGTACTGGCGGCCCTTATTCCTGCGCTGCTGCTCACGCCTGCGCTGAGTGCGCGCGCCGACATTAGCGATACGCTGCCCGATATGGGCACCACCGCCGGTGCTACGCTGTCGATTAATCAGGAATTGCAGATGGGCGACTTCTATGTGCGCCAGCTGCGCGCCAGTGCGCCTCTGATAAACGACCCGCTGTTGAACCAATATATTAATGAGCTGGGTCAGCGCCTGGTGGCCCACGCCAACTCGGTACGCACGCCGTTTCACTTCTTTCTGATTCAGAACGACGAGCTGAATGCCTTCGCCTTCTTTGGCGGCAATGTGGTGCTGCATTCGTCGCTGTTTCGCTACACCGATAATGAAAGCCAGTTAGCCTCGGTGATGGCGCACGAAATTTCGCACGTTACCCAGCGCCACCTGGCGCGCGCGATGGAAGAGCAGAGACGCAATGCGCCGCTCACCTGGGTGGGAGCACTGGGATCTATTCTGCTGGCGATGGCCAGCCCACAAGCGGGTATGGCGGCATTGACCGGCACGCTGGCGGGCACGCAGCAGGGTATCATCAGCTTTACTCAGGGCAACGAACAGGAAGCCGATCGCATCGGTATTCAGGTACTGCAACGCGCCGGCTTCGATCCGCAAGCAATGCCCACTTTCCTGCAGAAGCTGGCGGATCAGAGCCGTTTCTCCTCCAAGCCGCCGGAAATTTTGCTGACGCACCCGTTACCGGATAGCCGCCTGGCCGATGCGCGTAACCGCGCCAACCAGATGCGTCCAGTGGTGGTGCAGTCGTCGCAGGATTTCTATATGGCGAAAGTGCGTTCACTCGGCATGTATTCCACCGGTCGCAATCAGCTGACCGATGATTTGCTCAACGACTATGCCAAAGGCAACGTGCGCGAACAGCAGGCTGCGCAATATGGCAAAGCGGTGCAGTTCCTGCAGGCCAAAAGCTTTGATAGCGCCAAACGGGTGATCGCCCCGCTGCTGGCGAAGCAGCCGGATAACGTCTGGTTTCTCGATATCATGACCGATATCGACATCGGCCTGAATCAGCCGCAGCAGGCGATCACCATGCTGAGCAGTAATAAAGCCAGCAGCAGCAACCCGGTGCTGCAGTTGAACCTGGCTAACGCCTATGTTGAAGCGAAGCAACCGGCTAACGCCAGCCGCATTCTCAATCGCTACACTTTCGCGCATCCGGACGATCTCAACGCCTGGGATTTGCTGGCGCAGGCCTCCGCAGCCCAGGGTTTACGCGATGAAGAGCTCTCCGCGCGCGCCGAAGGTTTAGCGCTCAACGGACAACTCGATCAGGCGATCTCGACGTTAAGCAGCGCCAGTGCGCAGGTGCCGCTCGGCAGCCTGAAACAGGCGCGTTATGACGCACGCATCGATCAGTTCCGTGAACTACAGAAACGCTTCAAGGTGTATCAAAAAGGATAAGAAACATGGTGAGCATTTATCACAACCCGCGCTGCAGCAAGAGCCGTGAAACGCTAGCGCTGTTGCAGGAAAACGGTGTTGAACCTGAAGTGGTGTTATATCTCGATACGCCGCCCGACGTGCCGACATTGAAGCGCCTGCTACAACAGCTCGGCATGCACAGCGCGCGTGAACTGATGCGTCGCAAAGAAGATCTTTATAAAGCGTTAGCGTTGGCGAATGATGAGCTGAGCGAGGATCACCTGCTGCAGGCGATGGTGGCTCATCCAAAACTGATTGAACGTCCGATTGTGGTTAATGGCGAGCAGGCGCGCATTGGACGTCCGCCCGAAGCGGTGCTGGAGATTATTTAAAGCTCCAGCGCTTCCTTAACAAAGGGAATGGTGAGTTTGCGCTGCGCGCTAATTGAAGCGCGATCGAGGCGATCCAGCGTATCAAACAGCGTGCGCATCTCACGATCGAGGCGTTTC
The DNA here is from genome assembly GCF_037479095.1 of Pantoea nemavictus. Taxonomy (NCBI): domain Bacteria; kingdom Pseudomonadati; phylum Pseudomonadota; class Gammaproteobacteria; order Enterobacterales; family Erwiniaceae; genus Pantoea; species Pantoea nemavictus. Next base: position 867,910 of record NZ_JBBGZW010000001.1, read on the forward strand.
AGCAGGAAGCGCCCAACATCTTCCGGCAGCTCAAAGCCACGCAATCCGGCACGCAGCTGCATCGCCTGTAATTTGTCGTCATCCGACAGCGGCTGTAAGCGGTAAATCTGCCCCCAATCAAGGCGTGAAGCCAGATCCGGTAAGCCAAGATTCAGCTGGCGCGGCGGTCGATCGCCGGTGATCAGCAACCGCGTTTTACCGATTTCCAGAATGCGATTGTAGAGATCAAAGATCGCCATTTCCCACTCCGGATCGCCCGCAATACATTCGATGTTATCGATGCACACCAGCGCCAGATTCTCCATCCCTTCCAGAACTTCCGGCACAAACCACGTGCGTTTATCCAGCGGCACATAGCCCACAGCTTCGCCGCGCGCCGAGAGTTCAGCACAGGCTGCATGCAGCAGATGACTGCGGCCACCGCCTTCGCGCGACCAGAAATAGAGATAGCTGCCGTGTTGCTGTGAGAGTGCGCCTTGCAGCGCCGCCAGCAGAGACGCGTTTTCCCCCGGCCAGAAACTGGCGAAGGTTTCATCATCGGGTAAATAGAGTGGCAGTGAGAGCTGTGCCGGCGTGTTCAGAAGTACCTCAACGGATGAGCGGGCAGAAAACCGCGCAAGTTTATCACGATCTTTGTCGGAGATGAACCGGGCTTCCCTGCCCGGTTTGTCGCCTTAACTTTCGCGCTTCTCTTCCTCATCCAGCACCACTTCTTCTGGACGTAATACGCTGATTAGACGGAAGATCAGAGCCAAGCCAACGCCAACGATGGTCGCCAGCGCCATGCCTTTCAGCTCGGCGGCACCAATGTGCACTTTGGCGCCGCTGACGCCGATGATCAGGATCACCGAGGTCAGGATCAGGTTTTGCGCCTTGTTGTAATCCACTTTGGATTCGATCAGCACACGAATACCCGACGCGCCGATCACCCCGTACAGCAGCAGCGACACGCCGCCCATGACCGGCACAGGAACCGCCTGAATCGCTGCCGCCAGCTTGCCAACGCATGAGAGCAGGATGGCAAAGATTGCCGCGCCGCCAATCACCCAGGTGCTGTACACGCGGGTAATCGCCATTACGCCGATGTTCTCGCCGTAAGTGGTATTGGGCGTTGAGCCGAAGAAGCCGGAGATCATGGTCGACAAACCGTTGGCGAACATGGAGCGGTGCAGGCCAGGATCGCGGATCAGATCTTTCTTCACGATATTGGCGGTGACCACTAAGTGGCCGACGTGCTCGGCAATGACCACCAGCGCGGCCGGCAGAATGGTCAGCATCGCCACCCACTCAAAACGCGGCGTATAGAAGGTTGGCAGCGCAAACCACGGTGCATTTTCCACCGCAGTCCAGTCCACAATTCCCATGCCGTAAGAGAGCGCATAGCCGACCAACACGCCGACTAAAATCGGGATGATGGCGAGGAAACCGCGGAACAGCACCGAACCAAAGACCGTGACCGCCAGCGTCACCATGGAGATGATCACCGTTTTGCTGTCTGGCGAAGTACCGTCAGCAGGCAGCAAGCCAGCCATATTCGCCGCTACGCCCGCCAGTTCCAGACCGATAACCGCCACAATCGCGCCCATCGCCGCCGGAGGGAACATCACGTCAAGCCAGCCGGTACCGGCTTTTTTCACGATCAACGCCACCACGCAGAACAGGAAACCACAGAGGATAAAACCGCCGAGCGCCACTTCATAACCGAGCGGCAACAGCAGCAGCACCGGCGAAATAAAGGCAAAGCTTGAACCGAGATAAGCGGGGATTTTTCCTTTACAGATAAACAGATACAGCAGCGTGCCGACGCCGTTAAACAGCAACACCGTGGCCGGGTTGATGTGAAACAGAATCGGCACCAGCACGGTGGCGCCGAACATGGCGAACAGGTGCTGCAGGCTGAGTGGAATGGTTTGCAGCAGCGGTGGGCGTTCACTAACGCCGATTGCACGACGAGTCATTGTTATCCCCTATCCTCTTCGTTATTCGCGCCATGGCTGCGTTGCCCTGGCGTGAATAACTCAAGGATGACATTGTTGTGTTTTTAGACAAAAAAAAGCCGACTCTCTGGCCGGCTGCTTTCTTTATTTGGTTCCGAAAATCTTGTCGCCGGCATCGCCGAGCCCGGGGATGATGTATCCCTTTTCGTTCAATCCCTGATCGACAGATGCAGTGTACAGCTCCACATCCGGATGCGCTTTTTCTAAAGCCGCAATCCCTTCTGGCGCGGCCACCAGCACCAGCACCTTAATACTGGTACAACCGGCTTTCTTCAGCAGATCGATGGTGGCAATCATCGAACCACCGGTTGCCAGCATCGGATCGACCACCAGCGCCAGGCGCTCTTCAATGTTCGATACCAGCTTCTGGAAATAGGGTACCGGCTCCAGCGTCTCTTCATCACGATACACGCCGACCACGCTGATACGCGCGCTCGGTACGTGCTCAAGCACCCCTTCCATCATGCCGAGGCCAGCACGCAGAATCGGAACAACCGTGATTTTTTTACCTTTGATCTGATCGATTTCGACCGGACCGTTCCAGCCTTCGATGGTGACGCGCTCGGTTTCCAGATCGGCGGTGGCTTCATAGGTCAGCAAGCTGCCCACTTCCGAGGCCAGCTCGCGGAAACGCTTGGTGCTGATATCATGCTCACGCATCAGGCCCAGTTTATGTTTGACCAGCGGGTGTTTGACTTCCACGATCTTCATGATTGTTCTCCCGGAATTGAGTTGAGCTAAAAAAAAATCGCCGGATTATACCGCCTTTTCGCCGCCGCGCCACATGTCATCGGTCAATGGCTTGCCTGAATCTGCTCAAGAGTAAGGATTGGCGAAAATCTGACGCTGTGCAAAGGCAGCGTGAGATGGGACTCGCAAACGTTTGCCTGCGCTGTTAGAATTGCCGCGCTTAATTTTTGCCACCAACCGCAACTCGCGTGGGGATTCCGCAGTGACCGACAAAACCTCTCTCAGCTACAAAGACGCCGGTGTTGATATCGATGCTGGTAACGATCTGGTTGACCGTATTAAAGGCGTAGTGAAAAAAACTCGCCGCCCGGAAGTGATGGGTGGATTGGGTGGATTCGGCGCGCTCTGTGCGCTGCCGCAGAAGTACCGCGAGCCTGTGCTGGTCTCCGGAACCGATGGCGTCGGCACCAAGCTGCGTCTGGCGATGGATCTCAAACGCCATGACAGCATCGGCATCGATCTGGTTGCGATGTGTGTCAACGACCTGATCGTGCAAGGTGCAGAGCCGCTGTTCTTCCTCGATTATTACGCGACCGGCAAGCTGGATGTAGACACGGCTTCCTCGGTGATCACCGGCATTGCCGAAGGCTGCTTGCAGTCTGGCTGTGCGCTGGTGGGCGGCGAAACCGCTGAAATGCCTGGCATGTACCACGGCGAAGATTACGATGTGGCCGGTTTCTGCGTCGGCGTGGTGGAAAAATCAGAAATCATCGACGGTTCGAAAGTGCAGGACGGTGACGTGCTGATCGCGCTGGGTTCCAGCGGTCCACACTCGAACGGTTACTCGCTGGTGCGCAAGATTCTGGAAGTCAGCCAGACCGATCCTGAAACCAAGCAGCTGGAAGGCAAATCATTGGCCGATCACCTGCTGGCGCCGACCCGCATCTACGTGAAAAACATCCTTAGCCTGATTGAACAGGTTGATGTGCATGCGATTTCACATCTGACTGGCGGCGGCTTCTGGGAAAATATCCCACGCGTATTGCCAGACAATACTCAGGCCGTGCTGGAAGAGAGCAGCTGGCAGTGGCCTGCGGTATTCACCTGGATGCAGCAAGCGGGTAATGTTAGCCGCTTTGAAATGTACCGCACCTTTAACTGCGGCGTGGGCATGGTGATTGCGCTGAGCCCGGCAGACGCAGATAAAGCGGTGCAACTGATGAGTGACGCTGGCGAAAAAGCGTGGAAAATCGGTGTGATTAAAGCGTCTGATGCTGAAGAGCGTGTGGTTATCAACCCATGAAAAAACTGGTTGTACTGATCTCCGGCAACGGAAGCAATCTTCAGTCCATCCTCGACGCCTGCGCAAGCGGGCGTATTAACGGCAGCGTCGCTGCCGTTTTCAGTAATAAAGCCAGCGCCTACGGTTTGACGCGTGCGCGGGAAGCCGATGTCGCGCAGCATGCGTTAGCCGCCAGTGATTTTGCCGACCGTGCAGCCTTCGATCACCAGCTAATGCAGGAGATTGACGCGTACGCACCGGATTTGGTGGTGTTGGCTGGCTATATGCGCATCCTCAGCAGCGCTTTTGTCGCGCACTATCACGATCGTTTGGTGAATATCCATCCGTCGCTATTGCCGAAATATCCGGGCTTGCATACCCATCGGCAGGCGCTGGAAAACGGCGACGAGGAGCATGGCACCTCGGTGCATTTTGTGACTGACGAGCTGGATGGCGGACCAATTATTTTGCAGGCGCGCGTGCCGGTGTTTGCGGGCGACAGCGAAGATGAGATCAGTGCGCGCGTGCAGCATCAGGAACACGCGATTTATCCGCTGGTGATCAGCTGGTTTGTCGATGGGCGTTTGCAGATGCGTGAGGGTAAAGCGTGGTTGGATGGTGAACCATTGCCGCCGCAGGGTTACGCCCACGACTGATTTCCCCGTCATACTTCAAGTTTCAGGAGCGTTGGCTTCACTTGCTCACCCCAGTCACTTACTAATGTAAGCTCTTGGAGATTCTCAAGCTTGCCGCCTTCCTGAAACTTGAATTATTTAGGGGAGCGGTTTCGACAAAACGTCATCAACCAAACCTTCCCGTAATGTAATCTTCGGTGCGTCGCGCTTTTGGCGAGGTGAAGATACGATCGGTTTCATCAAACTCCACCAGCTGGCCGTTGTGCATAAACGCGGTGAAATCTGACACGCGCGCCGCCTGCTGCATGTTATGCGTCACCAGCACCAGCGTGAAATGCTGCTTCAGCGTGGTCATCAACTCTTCTATCACCAAGGTTGAAATCGGATCGAGCGCCGATGTCGGCTCATCCAGCAGCAATACCTCGGGTTCAATAGCAATAGCGCGCGCAATCACCAAACGCTGCTGCTGACCGGTAGAGAGCGTTAGCGCATTCTGTCCCAGCTGATCTTTGACTTCGCCCCACAGCGCCGCGGCACGCAGCGCACGTTCGCAGGCTTCATTCAGCACGCGTCGATCGCGCACGCCCTGCAAGCGCAGGCCGTACACCACGTTTTCGTAGATCGATTTCGGGAACGGATTCGGTCGCTGAAACACCATGCCAATGCGGCGACGCAACGCGGGAAGATCCTGGTTGGCCTGCATTACCGCATACCGATCGAGCAGAATTTCACCCTCAATGCGACAGCCATTAATCACGTCATTCATGCGATTAAAGCAGCGCAGCAGCGTCGATTTTCCGCAGCCGGACGGCCCAATCAGCGCCGTGATGCGGTTTTTCGGGATCTGCAGATCAATGTTATTCAGTGCCTGGCGGTCGCCGTACCACAGCGACAGCTGATTCACGCTTAAGGCAATGTCGTAATCGGGCGTCATCAAAAAACCTTTTTAGTGCGTCATGAGCCGGTAACGCTCACGCAACCGATGACGCAGCGCCATGGCCAGCAGATTGAGCGACAGGATGATCACCACCAGCAGCAAGGCGGTGGCGTAAACCAGCGGTCGGTCAGCATCGATGTTGGGACTTTGGAATGCCAAATCGTAGATCTGAAAACCGAGGTGCATGAATTTGCGATCGAGGTGCAGATAAGGGAACACCGCATCAACCGGCAGTTCGGGCACCATTTTCACCACGCCCACCAGCATCAGCGGCGCGGTTTCTCCCGCCGCGCGCGCCACGGCCAGAATCAGACCGGTCAGCATCGCCGGGACCGCCAGCGGCAATACCACGCGCCACAGCGTTTCTGCCTGGGTTGCGCCCAGCGCCAAGGATCCCTGACGCAGATTATCAGGAATACGTGACAATCCCTCTTCGGTGGCGACGATCACCACTGGTAGCGTCAGCAGCGCCAGCGTTAGCGCGGCCCACAGCAAGCCCGGCGTGCCAAAGGTCGGATTGGGTAACGCGCTGGAGAAGAATAACTGATCGAGCGTGCCGCCAATCAGCCAGACAAAGAAACCGAGCCCAAACACGCCGTAAACAATCGACGGCACGCCTGCCAGATTGACCACCGCGATGCGCACCAGCCGCGTCAGCGCATGGCGTCCGGCGTACTCATGCAGCCACACCGCAGCGATAACGCCGAGCGGCATGACGATAATCGACATCAACAACACCATCAGCACGGTGCCAAAAATCGCCGGAAAGGCCCCGCTTTCACCACCACCGGAGGTCGGTGAATCACTGATGAATTGCCAAATCTGACTGAAGAAGTGCAGCGTTTGGGTGGTTAATGTCATGGCATTGGGGTACCAGGCATCCACCACCTGTGCCAGCGGGATAACGTGATCCTGTCCCTGCACATCACGCAGCACCAGCGTATCGCGCTGACTTTCGTGTTGTAGATGAGTTAACTGCTGCGCCAGCGCGTTAAAGCGGCGCTGTAGTGCGCTGCGATTAGCATCAAACTCTGACTGCACTTCGAGGTTGAAGGTGCCGTTACGCTGCTGTTCATCGGCCTGTTGCTGCAGGCTTTCCAGCTGCGCGTTGAGGCGTGCCATCTCAATACGGCGAATTTTACTCGCCTGGCGCAGCTGCTCATGCACCTGCTGCAAACGCTGATGCAGCAAGGCATCGCGGCTGTGCGCCGTCATCACTTCATTATCCTGGCGCAACTCCACCAGCCAGCCATAGGCATTGCCGCCGTTGCGGCGCTGCAGCACTAACACATCTGCAGGACGCCGGGTTTTCGCCTCGCCCTGGCTGTACAGCACGCGGAAATCTGGCGCAGCAAAATCGCGGTTGCCAGTTTTCACTACATAGCGCCACTGCGCGCCCTGCTGCTGCTTTTGCAGCGTTTCACCCAGCACCATCACCGCATGACCTTCCGGCGGCAGGAACTGGTATTGATCAACCGGCTGCGGCCAGAAAGCGCGAACGCCCTGCCAGCCCAGCAAGCCAATCAGCAAGGTAAACGCCAGCAGGCACACCGCAACCGCCCCCGCAGTAAGCCAGCGCCAGCGATCGTTTTGTTGCATCGCCTTCATCCCTGGCCCTCATGCTGGCTGTAGCGTTGGCGTAACCGCTGACGAATCAACTCGGCAATGGTGTTGATCACCAAGGTAAACATCAACAGCAGTAATGCGCTGAGGAACAGAATGCGATAGTGCGCGCTGCCAGCGGCGGCTTCAGGCATCTCAATCGCGATGTTAGCGGAGAGCGCACGCAGGCCAGCAAATAAACCGCCTTCGCTGACGGGCGTGTTGCCCGTCGCCATTAGCACAATCATCGTCTCGCCGACGGCGCGGCCAAAGCCAATCATCAAGGCGGCAAAAATGCCCGCCGAAGCGCCCGGCAGCACGACACGCGTCAGGGTTTGCCATGGCGTAGCGCCCAATGCCAGTGAGCCCTGCCCGAGCGCGCCCGGCACGCTGAATAACGCATCTTCCGATAAGGTGAAAATCAGCGGCACCAGCGCAAAGCCCATCGCCAGCGCGGCCACCAGCAGATTACGCTGTTCGTAATGCGCTAACCGCTCGCCCACGTCCGGCCAAAACAGCGTCGGCAGCCAGAGCGTGAGTAACGTCATGACTAAAAGCACCGGCAGCAGCAGAATCACTTCAAACCCTGGACGTCGCCAGTTGGCCGGCAAACGCGGACTCAGCACGCCACACAATAATAGGGTGGCGGCGAGCACCAGCGGCAATAGCAACACGCCAACCAGCGCGCTGCTGATATGCGGTGCCAGCCAGACGCCCGCGATTAAACCAATCACTACGCTCGGTAGCGCGCCCATCATCTCGATGCCAGGTTTAACCCAACGGCGTAAACCCGGCGACATAAACCACGCGGTGTACATGGCGGCAGCCAACGCTAGCGGGGTGGCGAACAGCAGCGCCAGACTGGCCGCTTTTAGCGTGCCCAGCACCAGCGGCATCAGGCTGAACTTGGCCTGATAGCTGTCACCCGCCGCGGTGGATTGCCACACCCAATCGGGCTGCGGATAGTTTTCATACCAAATCTTCTGCCACAGGTTGCGCCAGGTGAAGTCCGGCCACGGATTATCCAGCGCGAACTGTTGCCATTGCCCGGCACGTTCAATAATCAGGCCATCCCCACGCGGCGCGAACGCCAGCGCCTGAATGCCTGGCGCCAGCTGCCGCGTCAAAATCGCGCCCTGCTGCTTGCTGGCAAATAGTTGAACCTTGCCCTGCTCATCAAAGGTGGCAAAGACGCGGCGCTGCGATTCGGGCGTAATGCCGGCCAGTTTTTGGCTGCCGTTAAAGGTATGAATCTGTTGCAGGCGTGGTCCTTTATCACCCGCAATGGCAAACCATTGATGTATGCCCTGCGCATCCTGAATCAGCAAAGTACGTCCACCGGCCAGCATATGCAGGCTTTGCGGCGGCAGGTTGAGGGTTTGGGTTTCGCGTAATTGCGCGCCTTGCGGCGTGATTTGCCAGACACGCAGCAAACGCCCGCTGCTGGCGTAGAGCAGCGTCCCATCCGGCGACAACAGCAGATGTTCGGCCTGCTGCTGCGGCAACACGATCTGGTTAACTTTTTGCTGATTTTCCAGCGTCAGCAAGCTTATACCGGCTGCGGTTTGCGCGGCGATAAGCCACTGATTGTCGCTGAGCGACGTCAGCGTCATGTTACTCACCGCACCTTGCGGTAAACGCATTGGACGATCGCCGAGCGGGAAACGCCATTCGCCGCTGCCGTTGCGGATAACCGGTTGCATTAACAGCAGCTCGCCCTGCATATTGAGCAGCACGCTGCGGTTATCGCTGCTGGTGACGGCCGCATCAGGTTTACCGTTGAGCGCCAGCGCAGGACCCGCAGGTTGACCATCCAGCGGGATAAAGCGCGCTTCGTTGCGGCTAATGCGCCAGCCCAGATGACCGTCGCTGCCCATCGCCAGCATCGGCGCTTTATCCCACAGCTGCAGATTAGTGGTGGCATGCATGCCCGGCGCGCTAAATAGCGGTAATACCACCCAGATCAACCAGAAGAACAGCAGTAACATCAACAGTAAAATTCCCACGCCACAGGCCGTGACTATGCGGCGCACTAAATTATCAGTGGCGCGTCGACGACGGTCGCTAAAGTGGACGGGAATGCGATTTATGCTCATGCAGGCCAGGTTACCGGTGGAAACAAGTCGCTATGTTGCCCGTAGCTGATTGATAAGACAACCTTTGACGTTGGACAAGCCTGCCATACTCTCGCCATAATGGTGACGGACACTGAGCGGTACCGCATTTTTGCGTTTTTTCCGCCGGACATTCCGTCCAGCATCAGCATCTCGGAGTCAGAATGGGTCAGGATAAGCTGTATATAGAAAAAGAATTAAGCTGGTTAAGCTTCAATGAACGTGTGTTACAGGAAGCCTCGGATAAAAGTAATCCGCTGATTGAGCGCATGCGCTTTCTGGGAATCTATTCCAATAACCTCGAAGAGTTCTATAAAGTGCGCTTTGCCGATCTCAAGCGGCGAATTCTGATCAGCGAAGAGCAAGGCAAACCGACCTCTTTGCGGCATCTGTTAAAGAAAATTCAGCTGCGGGTGCAGAAATCAGATCAAGAGTTTGATGCACTCTATAACGATCTGCTGTTGGAAATGGCACGTAATCAGATCTTCCTGATCAACGAACGCCAGCTGTCACCGAATCAGCAAGAGTGGCTGCGCTACTACTTCAAACATCAATTGCGCCAGCACGTTACGCCGATTCTGATCAACCATGACACCGACCTGATCGAATTCCTGAAAGACGATTACACCTATCTGGCGGTTGAAATCATCCGCGGCGACGATGTGCGCTACGCGCTGCTGGAGATTCCTTCGGATAAAGTGCCGCGCTTCATTAACCTGCCAGCTGAATCACCCCGTCGCCGCAAGCCAATGATTCTGCTGGATAACATTCTGCGTTATTGCCTGGATGAAATTTTCAAAGGCTTCTTCGATTACGATACGCTGAATGCCTATTCAATGAAGATGACGCGCGATGCCGAGTACGATCTGGTGACGGAGATGGAATCAAGCCTGCTGGAGCTGATGTCATCGAGCCTGAAGCAGCGTCTTAATGCCGAGCCAGTGCGCTTCGTTTATCAGCGCGATATGCCGGATGCGATGGTGGAAATGCTGCGCCATAAGCTGTCGATTTCGAACTACGATTCGATTGTGCCCGGCGGCCGTTATCATAACTTCAAAGATTTCATTGGTTTCCCGAACGTCGGTAAAAGTAATCTGGAAAACCGCCCGCTGCCGCAGATTCGCCACATTGGCTTTGATGGCTTCCGCAACGGCTTCGATGCCATTCGCAATCGCGATGTGCTGCTCTATTATCCGTATCACACCTTTGAGCACGTGCTGGAGCTGCTGCGCCAGGCTTCGTTTGACCCGAACGTGCTGGCAATTAAGATCAACATTTACCGCGTGGCGAAAAACTCACGCATCATGGATGCGATGATTCACGCCGCCTATAACGGCAAGAAAGTCACGGTGGTGGTTGAGCTGCAGGCGCGCTTCGATGAAGAAGCCAACATTCGCTGGGCGAAACGCCTGACCGAAGCCGGCGTACACGTGATCTTCTCCGCGCCGGGTCTGAAAATTCACGCCAAATTGTTCCTGATTTCGCGCCGCGAAGGTGAAGAAGTGGTGCGTTATGCGCACATCGGCACCGGTAACTTTAACGAAAAAACCGCGCGCATTTATACTGACTATTCATTGCTGACCGCCGATGCGCGCATCACCAATGAAGTGCGTCGCGTGTTCAACTTTATTGAGAATCCGTATCGTCCGGTCACCTTCGAGCATCTGCTGGTGTCTCCGCAGAACTCGCGCGACATGCTGTACAAGTACATCGATGCGGAAATCGCCAACGCGCAGCAAGGCAATATTGCCGGTATTACCTTGAAGATCAACAATCTGGTGGATAACGGATTGGTTGATCGGCTGTACGCGGCCTCGTCGGCTGGGGTGAAAATCAATCTGCTGGTGCGCGGCATGTGCTCACTGATTCCGGATTTACCGGGCATCAGTGAAAATATTCGCATTACCAGCATCGTTGACCGCTATCTTGAGCACGACCGCGTCTATATTTTTGAGAACGGCGGCGAGAAAAAGGTGTTCCTCTCTTCCGCGGACTGGATGACGCGTAACATTGATCACCGCATTGAAGTTGCCGTGGCGATTCTTGATCCGCGCGTGAAGCAGCGCATACTGGACATCATTGCCATTCTGTTTAGTGATACGGTGAAAGCCCGCATCGTCGATAAAGAGCTGAGTAACCGTTATGTGCCGCGCGGCAACCGTAAAAAGGTGCGTTCGCAGCTGGCCATTTACGACTACATCAAGAAACTGGAACAACCCGAATAACGCCTATGCCAATCTCACATAAAAGTACGCCGAAACCTCAAGAGTTCGCGGCAATCGACCTCGGCTCGAACAGCTTCCATATGGTCATTGCCCGCGTGGTGGATGGCGCTTTGCAAGTGCTGGGACGCCTGAAACAGCGCGTGCATCTGGCTGATGGCCTGGATGCACACAATCGCCTGAGCGAAGAGGCGATTGAGCGCGGTCTGAGTTGTCTGGCGTTGTTCGCGGAACGTTTGCAGGGCTTTAGTCCCGCGAACGTCACCATCGTCGGCACCCACACGCTACGTATCGCCAGCAACGCGGAAGAGTTCTTGCAGCGCGCGGCCGAAGTGATTCCCTATCCCATCGAAGTGATTTCCGGCAACGAAGAAGCGCGTTTAATCTTCATGGGCGTGGAGCATACGCAGCCGGAGAAAGGTCGCAAGCTGGTGATTGATATCGGCGGCGGATCAACCGAACTGGTGATTGGTGAAGACTTTGAGCCGCAGCTGGTGGAGAGCCGTCGCATGGGTTGCGTCAGCTTCGCCAACCTCTTTTTCCCGAAAGGGGAAATCTCGTCGGAAAACTTCCGCCGTGCGCGCCTCTCAGCTGCGCAGAAGCTGGAAACCATGGCGTGGCAATATCGTCTGCACGGTTGGCAATATGCGCTGGGTGCATCGGGCTCCATCAAAGCGGCCTGTGAAGTGCTGCTGGCAATGGGCGAAAAAGAGAAGCTGATCACGCCAGAAACGCTGGAGTTACTGACCAGCGAAGTGCTAAAGCATAAATCCTTCAATGCGCTGAGCCTGCCGGGCTTGTCGGAAGAGCGTAAAGCGGTGTTTGTACCGGGATTAGCGATTTTGTGTGGCGTGTTTGATGCGCTCGCGATTCGTGAGCTGCGTCTTTCTGACGGCGCACTGCGCGAAGGCGTGCTGTATGAGATGGAAGGCCGTTTCCGCCATCAGGACATTCGCAGCCGCACTGCGCAGAGCCTGGCCAATCATTACGCCATTGATAGCGATCAGGCGCGGCGCGTGCTGGAGACTACCGAGCAGCTCTATTTACAGTGGCAGGAGCAGAATCCGAAGCAGGCCAATCCGCAACTCTCGGCGCTGCTGAAATGGGCGGCGCTGCTGCACGAAGTGGGATTGACCATCAACCACAGCGGCATGCAACGTCACTCGGCGTATATCCTGCAGAACTCCAATATGCCGGGCTTTAATCAGGATCAACAGATGCTGTTGGCCACGTTGGTACGTTATCACCGTAAAGCGGTGAAGCAGGATGAGATGCCACGTTTCACCTTGTTCAAAAAGAAACAGTTTCTGCCGATGGTGTTCCTGCTGCGTCTCGGCACGCTGCTGAATAATCAGCGCCAGGCAACCACCAAACCGGATTCGCTCAAGTTAAGCACCGACGATGGTCACTGGACGTTGACCTTCCCGGCGGGCTTCCTGAGCCAAAACACGCTGGTGCAGTTGGATCTGGAGCGCGAGCAAGCTTACTGGAATGATGTCACCGGTTGGAAACTGATGCTGGAAGAGGAGTAAAGCGGGCTGCTGGCCCGTTGTATGGTTATGACAACACGCCCCGATAACTATTTCGCTGAAAAGTACGGTCTGACACCGACCCATTCTGAAGTCCTGGCGGCCCTTCCCCACCTTGAAGTGGGGAAAGCGCTGGATTTGGGATGTGGTCAGGGCCGCAATAGCCTGTTTCTCAATCAGCATGGCTTTGAGGTCACAGCATGGGACAGCAATCCGGCCAGTCTCGAACGCCTGAACAGCATTATCGCAGAAGAGAATTTGCAAAATATTCACACCGAGTTGTGCGATCTCAATAGCGTACGCTTTAACGGCGCCTACCAGTTTGTGTTCTCAACGGTGGTGATGATGTTCCTGCAACCTGACACCATCCCGCAGCTGATTGCTGATATGCAGGCCAGCACGCGCAAATATGGCTACAACCTGATTGTGGCGGCGATGAATACCGCTGATTATCCCAATACGCAGAACTTCCCTTTCGCTTTTAAATCCGGTGAGTTAAGCCACTATTACCGCAACTGGCATATTGTGAAGTACAACGAAGATATCGGTGAACTGCACCGCCGTGACGAAAACGGCAATCGCATCAAATACCGTTTTGCCACGCTGCTGGCGCAGAAAGCCAGCTACTGATGTAACGGCCGCCCTGTGCGGCCGTTATTGTCTGATGTCGATCAATACCTTGAACCTTTTCTGCTCATTTTTCACACAGCGATTGCTTTAGCGATCTAAGTGTGACTAAATATTGCCTCCGCCCAATCGGGTAACTATAGGAACCACCCCGCGTGAACAGCGCCATTTCTGCACGAAGACGTCCCAAAACCAGCACCATGAGCCGCATTATTTTGCTGATCAGTTTCTTTATTTTGGTTGGCCGTCTGATTTTCATCATTCCCGGTGCCATTGAGCATCATCAGCAAAAGCAAGTCATCTCTGAACCGGTCACGCTGAGCACCAGCGATTCGCGCTAACGCATCTGCGGGTCCTTTTCGCTGCGACACATTATCCTTTGAGACAATGCTGCTTTTTACGCTCTGTTACCCGCAACGCGCTACACTGTGAGCTGACTTTACAGACACAAGGAACGCGTTATGTCTGCTTCGCATTCACAAAAATTAGCTGAAACTCGCCATCACATTCTTAATCTGCTGCTTAACGAGCATGATCTCGTTGATGTCCTGCTGGATAAATCTGTCGATCTTAATGCTGCCGAGCTGCGCGATATTACCGACTGGCGCCATGAATTAGAGAGCGAACTCCAGCAGTTACATGCGGCGGATTTAGCCGACATCCTCGAAGCCTTGCCAGAAGAAGAGCGTCAGGCGCTGTGGCGTTTAGTGCCCACCGCACAGCGCGGTCACGTGTTGGTTGAGGCTTCGGAAACCGTTTGGGCTAGCCTGACGGAAGAAATGTCTGATCGCGATATTCTGCATGCTATTGAGCCGCTGGATATCGACGATCAGGTATATCTGGCGCGCTACTTGCCGCGCGATTTGACCGGACGTCTGCTCACTACGCTGGAACCCGGTCTGCGCGCGCGATTGATGAGCGTGATCGAACTGGATCGCGATCGCGTCGGACAGATCATGGATTTCAACATCCTGACGGTGCGCTCGGACGTTACCTTAGCCACGGTGCAACGCTATCTGCGTAAAGGCAAAAAAATGCCAGACGGCACCGATAAGATCTTTATCACTGATGAGCAAAATCAACTGCTGGGTGAGTTGACCCTCACCGATATTCTGCTGAACAAACCGAAGATGTTAGTGGCCGAGGTGATGAATTCCCATCCCACCACCTTTCAACTCAACGATAAAGCGGAGGACGCCGCCAGCGCGTTCGAACGTTATAACCTGATCTCCGCCGCGGTAACCGATGCACAAGGCAAGCTGATTGGCCGTATCACCATTGAAGACGTGGTCGATTTGGTGAATGAAGAGAACGAAAGCAACATCCGTAAAATGGGCGGTATCAGCCAGGGTGAAGACGTGTTTGCCCCGGTGCGCAAAGCGGTTGGCAAACGCTGGGCGTGGCTGGCAGTAAATCTGTGTACCGCTTTCGTTGCGTCGCGCGTGATAGGTCTGTTTGAAGCGACGATTTCACAGCTGGTTGCACTAGCAGCGCTGATGCCAATCGTTGCAGGCATCGGCGGCAATACCGGTAACCAAACCATCACCATGATCGTGCGTGCATTAGCGCTGCATCAGGTTGAACCGGGTAACTTCTCGTTTCTGATTATGCGTGAACTCGGCGTGGCGATAATTAACGGCCTATTTTGGGGCGGCATTATGGGCGGCGTCACCTGGCTGATGTACGACAACCTGCAGCTGGGCGGCGTGATGATGCTAGCGATGGTGCTGAATCTGCTGCTCGCGGCTCTGATGGGCGTGCTGATTCCGTTAATCATGACCAAAATGAAACGCGATCCCGCCGTGGGTTCCAGCGTACTGATTACCGCGATCACCGATACCGGTGGATTCTTTATCTTCCTCGGCCTGGCGACCCTATTTTTGCTGCATCACTAAGGCACAAAATCAAGCGCACAGTCAGTGAAGTACATATAAACTCTGTAAATATCACTGACCTGATGGAGAAAAAGCATGTTTAAGGTGGATGATTTTGTACAGTCGAAGACCGGTGGCCCAAAGATGCAGGTGCTGCGCGTGGAAGGCGATATGCTGTGGTGTGCTCGCGTTGACGATCACATCAAACGAGAAATTGAAGTCCGAGCCGATACCGTGAATCTGTATCACGAAGACGGCGATTTCGGCGTCTGCTAAAAAAATGGCCCCATTTCGGGGCCATTTTTACGGATTGTAGCGCTGAACATTATTCTGCCCGATGCCACCGATAAATGGCAGACGCAGCCTGAATGGGGTGAAATCCAGTCCCATATTCAGACCCAGCACATTCACCTCTAATCCCTCTTCCGCTCCCACCGTTACGCCAAGCACACCGAGTACAGAGAGCTGTACGCCGCGTCCTGAAGGCGGTAACCCCACCGGATTCAGCAGTGAGCGATAATCCTTGCCGAGCGCATTGGCTGGCAGATCCAGTTTCAGCGCGGGCACTTCACGGCCAATATGCGCCATGAAGGTATTGCTGTTGGGCCCCGGCCAGGCGTGATAGGTGGTTGGCCAGGGATACGATTTAATCGCCGCTTCGATCTGCGGAATCATTGCCTGTGCCGCGCTGCCGCGATGATCTACCAGCAGACGTGGTCTGGCACCGTACCAATAGCCATCCGGCAGATTACTGTTACGCCGCACTTTATCGCCGCTGCCCCAGCTGATGACTTCATAGCGATTGTAGTGGGTCTCCCCGGCGCGCTTGAAGATAATCCACGGATGCACCGCCACTGCGCCTTTCCAGCCATACGTTGGCGCGGCATAGACCTGTACGATAGCTTCGGATGCGTAACGCTGCGGATCGGGTGCGATACCGGCAGAATCGCGCCGTGCAGACGCCCAGCCGCCACGTTCCGACGTTAACTCACCACCACGCGTTGCCTGCGCCAGACTGGCGCCTAATGAGAGCAAGATGATGCATAGAAAAGAGATCAGTACGGCTTTGAAAGGCAACATCGACGGCATCCTGATGAGTAAAAATCATTCGCTATATTGCAACTAAACGGGCGAGTTTGTATTCACGAACTATGCGATAGAACTTTATTGAATGAACGCCCTATTACCAACCAAAATACAAATATAAAAAAGCCCGCAGTTAAGCGGGCTTCGTTTTTACGCATGATTCAGAGTAGGATTTATTCCCACTCAATCGTCGCAGGTGGTTTACCCGAAATATCATAAACCACGCGGGAAATGCCGTTCACTTCGTTGATGATGCGGTTGGAGACGCGGCCGAGGAAATCGTACGGCAGGTGCGCCCAATGCGCGGTCATGAAGTCGATGGTTTCTACTGCACGCAGTGAAACCACCCAATCGTATTTACGACCGTCGCCCATCACGCCGACAGAACGCACCGGCAGGAATACGGTGAATGCCTGGCTGACTTTGTTGTACAGGTCGGCTTTATGCAGCTCTTCAATGAAGATGGCATCGGCACGGCGCAGCAGATCGCAATACTCTTTCTTCACTTCGCCCAGCACGCGTACGCCCAAACCTGGACCCGGGAATGGGTGGCGATACAGCATGTCGTACGGCAGGCCGAGTTCCAGACCAATTTTGCGCACTTCATCTTTGAACAGCTCTTTCAGCGGCTCAACCAGGCCCATCTTCATCTCTTTCGGCAAACCGCCCACGTTGTGGTGCGATTTGATCACGTGCGCTTTGCCGGTCGCAGAAGCGGCAGATTCGATCACGTCAGGATAGATGGTGCCCTGCGCCAGCCACTTCACGTCTTCCAGACGCAGTGCTTGCTCGTCGAATACTTCTACGAACACGCGGCCGATGATTTTACGCTTGGCTTCTGGATCGTTCTCGCCCGCCAACGCATCAAGGAAACGCGCTTCAGCCGCAACGTGTACGATGTTCAGGCCGAAGTGGTCACCGAACATGTCCAGTACCTGCTCAGCTTCATTCAGACGCAGCAGACCGTTATCGACGAACACGCAGGTCAGGCGATCGCCGATGGCGCGGTGCAGCAGCATCGCGGTCACAGAAGAGTCGACGCCGCCAGACAGGCCGAGGATAACTTTATCGTTGCCAACCTGCTGACGAATACGCTCAACCGCGTCTTCGATGATTTTGGCTGGCGTCCACAGCGCTTCACAGCCGCAGATGTCACGAATAAAACGCTCCAGCATACGCAGCCCCTGACGCGTGTGCGTCACTTCCGGGTGGAACTGCACGCCGTAGAATTTCTTCTCTTCGTTAGCCATGATGGCGAACGGACAGGTTTCGGTGCTGGCAACGGTTTCAAAACCGGCTGGGATGGCGGTGACTTTGTCGCCGTGGCTCATCCATACGTCCAGCAGCGGTTTTCCTGCTGCGCTAATCGCATCTTCGATGTCACGCACCAGCGCGCTCTGGGTCAGCACTTCTACCTGCGCATAACCAAACTCACGCTCGTTGGAGCCTTCAACCTTGCCACCCAGCTGCATCGCCATGGTCTGCATGCCATAGCAGACGCCCAGTACCGGCACACCGGCGTTGAACACGTATTCCGGCGCACGTGGGCTGTTCTGCTCGGTGGTGCTTTCCGGACCGCCAGAAAGGATGATGCCGTTCGGGTTGAACTGGCGAATTTGCTCTTCGGTGACATCCCACGCCCAGAGTTCGCAGTAGACGCCCAGCTCACGCACGCGGCGCGCCACCAGCTGCGTATACTGAGAACCAAAATCGAGGATCAAAATACGATGTTTATGAATATTTTCAGTCGTCATTGAGGCGTTTCCATTGGGATGGACTTAATAATAAAAGCGCCCGGCTGGTACCGGGCGCTAAATTTTACGGGATTATGAACCCATGCGGTAGTTTGGTGACTCTTTGGTGATGGTCACGTCATGCACGTGGCTTTCGTTGATGCCCGCGCCGCTGATGCGCACGAACTCCGCTTTGGTGCGCAGATCGTCGATGGTGCCGCAACCGGTCAAGCCCATGCAAGAGCGCAGGCCACCCATCTGCTGGTGCACGATCTCTTTCAGGCGACCTTTATAAGCAACGCGACCTTCAATACCTTCCGGTACCAGTTTGTCAGCGGCGTTATCGCTCTGGAAATAACGGTCTGAAGAGCCTTTGGACATCGCGCCCAGTGAACCCATTCCGCGATAAGACTTGAACGAACGGCCCTGATACAGCTCGATTTCGCCCGGAGACTCTTCGGTGCCGGCCAGCATTGAACCGACCATCACTGCTGCTGCACCTGCGGCGATCGCTTTAGCGATGTCGCCAGAGAAGCGGATACCGCCATCAGCGATAACCGGAATCCCGGTGCCTTCCAGCGCAGTAACCGCGTCAGAAACCGCAGTGATTTGTGGCACGCCGACACCGGTAACAATACGCGTGGTACAGATTGAACCAGGACCGATACCGACTTTCACCGCGCTCACACCCGCTTCAGCCAGCGCCAATGCACCTGCGCCGGTCGCCACGTTGCCGCCGATGATTTCCAGGTTCGGGTATTTTGCACGGGTTTCACGGATACGCTGCAGCACGCCTTCTGAGTGGCCGTGTGATGAGTCAATCAGCAGCACGTCAACACCGGCAGCAACCAGCGCATCAACGCGCTCTTCGTTGCCTGCACCCGCACCAACCGCTGCGCCGACGCGCAGGCGACCTTCCGCATCTTTACAGGCGTTAGGTTTACGTTCGGCTTTCTGGAAATCTTTAACGGTAATCATGCCCAGCAGGTGGAAGCTGTCATCCACAACCAGCGCTTTCTCAACACGCTTTTCGTGCATTTTGTGCAGCACCACTTCACGCGCTTCGCCTTCCTTAACGGTAACCAGACGCTCTTTCGGTGTCATCACCGCAGAAACGGGCAGCGTCAGGTCAGTGACAAAACGCACGTCGCGACCGGTGATGATCCCCACCAGCTCGTTCTCGGTGTTCACCACAGGATAGCCAGCAAAACCGTTACGTTCGGTCAGCTCTTTTACCGCCGCCAGCGCGGTGGTTGGCAGCACGGTTTGTGGATCGGTAACGACGCCACTTTCGTGTTTTTTCACCTTACGAACTTCATCCGCCTGACGCTCAATTGACATGTTTTTGTGGATAAAGCCCAAACCACCTTCCTGCGCTAGCGCAATAGCCAGACCCGCTTCAGTTACGGTGTCCATTGCAGCGGAGAGCATTGGGATGTTCAGACGAATGTTTTTTGTCAGTTGCGTGCTGAGATCAGCGGTGTTGGGTAAGACAGTGGAGTGAGCGGGAACGAGCAGAACGTCGTCAAATGTGAGGGCTTCTTTCGCGATTCTTAACATTGCAATATCTCCACCTGGGGGCGATTAAAACAGATAAAATATTGCCGCGGCATTATACAGGCCGAAACCGATTGCCTCCAGTGTTTTTTCAGAAAAAGTCTTGATCCTCCGGGTGAGCAATGTAGTATCAGTTGATTAACCCTCTGATTTAAAATTTGATCTACATCACATGTCGCTACCGCCAACCGCCAATATTTTTACTGTCAGCCGCCTGAACACCACGGTGCGCCAACTGCTGGAAAATGAGATGGGCCTGGTATGGCTCAGCGCTGAGATCTCGAATTTTACCCAGCCCTCTTCCGGTCATTGGTACTTCACGTTGAAGGATGATGGTGCACAAGTACGCTGCGCGATGTTTCGCAATAGCAATCGTCGCGTCACCTTCCGTCCTCAGCATGGTCAGCAAGTTTTAGTACGCGCCAGCATCACGCTGTATGAGCCGCGCGGCGATTATCAGCTGATTATCGAAAGCATGCATCCGGCGGGCGAAGGCCTGTTGCAGCAGCAGTTTGAGCAGCTAAAAGCCCGGCTTGCCGCAGAGGGCTTGTTCGATCAGCAGTTCAAACAGCCGCTGCCGGATCCGGCGCGTCAGGTGGGCGTGATTACTTCCGCCACCGGCGCGGCGCTGCACGACGTGCTGCGCGTGCTGCATCGACGCGACCCGTCATTGCCGGTGATCATCTATCCTACGGCGGTGCAAGGCGTGGATGCGCCCGCTGGCATTGTGCGAGCCATCGAGTTGGCCAACCAGCGTGATGAGTGTGACGTGCTGATTGTTGGTCGTGGCGGCGGTTCGCTGGAAGATTTGTGGAGCTTCAATGACGAACGCGTGGCACGGGCGATTTTTGCCAGCCGCCTGCCGATCGTCAGCGCCGTTGGCCATGAAACCGATGTCACCATCGCCGACTTCGTTGCGGATTTACGTGCGCCAACGCCTTCTGCGGCGGCTGAGCTGGTGAGCCGTAATCAGCTGGAACTGGTGCGCCGTTTGCAGTCGCAGCAGCAGCGCATGGAGATGGCGATGGATTTTTATCTGGCACAGCAGCAGCGTCGCTTTACCCGCATCCAGCACCGATTACAGCAGCAGCATCCGCAGCTGCGTCTGGCACGTCAACAAACCGCACTGTTTCAGCTGCAGCGCCGTCTTGGCGAAGCGATGGATCAGCGTATGCGCGTAGCGAATCGTCAGCAGGATCGCCTGCTGCAGCGTCTCAACGCACAGCAACCGCAGGGACGGATTCTGCGCGCTCAGCAGCAGCTCCAGCAGTGGCACTATCGTCTGCAACAGGGCATGGAAAAACAGCTTAATCACAATCGTCAGCGCTTTGGCACATTAGCCGCACAGCTGGAAGGCGTAAGCCCTTTGGCGACGCTGGCGCGTGGATTCAGCGTCACCACCGATACGCAAGGTCAGGTGGTGAAGAGAACTCAGCAGCTCAGCAAAGGTGATTTGCTGCGTACCCGACTGGATGATGGCTGGGTGGAAAGTCAGGTTACCGCGCTTGAACCGCAGAAATCCCGGGGCCGTAAAGCGCGTTGATAGGATGAAAACTATACTTTTGACATAATCATTTATGATCAGGAGTTAGTATGCCTTTTAGCGTTATTCCTCCCTACATGCTGCGCAATATCATTGATAACTGCACCGGTGCGCAGCAAGACTATGCGCGCCGCACTCTCACCCACGTGCAACACTTGATGGAGAAACACAGCCATCAAGCCACCAGCGCCGCCATTGCCAAACCAGGCACCGTTCAGCGCGCTATTTACGACGCCGAAGGCACGCAAAATCTACCCGGCACGTTAATCCGCGAGGAAGGCCAGCCGGATAATGGCGATGTCGCCGCCCAGGAAGCCTGGGATTATCTCGGCATTACCTACGATTTCTTTTGGCAAACTTACCAACGCAATTCACTCGACAACAAAGGCCTCAAACTCGATGGCACCGTGCATTACGGCAAGGAGTACCAGAATGCCTTTTGGAACGGCCAGCAGATGGTATTTGGCGATGGTGATGGCCAGATATTTAATCGCTTCACCATCGCACTCGATGTGGTGGCGCACGAACTGACGCATGGCGTAACGGAAACCGAAGCCGGGCTGATTTACTTCCAGCAGGCAGGCGCGCTGAACGAATCAATGTCGGATGTTTTTGGCTCACTGGTGAAGCAGTTTCATCTTAAGCAGAGCGCCGATCAGGCTGACTGGATCATCGGCGAGGGTTTACTGGCGGGCGGGATTAATGGCCGCGGGTTGCGCTCGATGTCGTCACCCGGCACCGCCTACGACGATCCGGTGCTGGGAAAAGATCCGCAACCCGCCGATATGGATCACTACATTGAGACGCGGGACGATAACGGCGGCGTGCATCTTAATTCTGGCATCCCCAATCGCGCATTTTATCTCGCGGCTAAAGCGCTGGGCGGCTTTGCCTGGGAAATCGCGGGCCAGGCGTGGTACGACACGTTATGCGACAAAACGCTGCCGCAGGATGCCGATTTCAGCACCTTTGCCCGCTTCACCGTGCAGCACGCCAAACAACGATTTAACACTTCAGTGGCGGAGAGCATTCAATCCGCCTGGCAGCAGGTGGGCGTAACGTGGACATCCAACTGACCGATGACGCTGTCATTAAACTGGCGCGTGAAGGCGGTATCGCCTTTATTCCTAAGCTACGCGGTGAACGACGCTTTGCCTTGTCAGAGCTGCCAGAACCACAAAAACAGCGGGTTTGTGAAGTATTAGAACAGGCTATGCCCCTTGGCGAACCGGAAGATCAGGCGGCAAATATCGGTCGTGGCGATCAGCGCTATTACCGTATTCAAATCACCTACGCTACCCATCGCGAGGCGGGAACTTTGGTGCTGTTAATTCCTGAGCAACTCGCGCCACCTGAGTTGCAATCTCTCTGGCGCGACGGGGAATAGGTTATAAGAGATCTCTCAAGGAAAGTCATAACTGATTGACTATACTCATTATGTGGCTAGCTAGTCCACGTCGAAGAAAACACCCTTAGATGAGGTCTCTGCTATGACACAAAAAAAGCAACGAGGTGGTGCCGGGAACTTTGCAGAGGACCCGGAGCGCGCCAGGGAAGCAGGTAGCGCTGGCGGCAAAGTCAGCGGGGGTAATTTCAGAAACGATCCTGAAAGAGCCAGGGAAGCTGGAAGAAAAGGAGGTCAAAAAAGCCGCCGCCCTTCCAAGCAGCAGTGAATAAGGTACCTTGAGGGATAAAGTGCGCTAAGGATGGTAAAAAAAAGGCCGACATCATGATGTCGGCCTTTCTCATTAGGGCACTTACTTGCTGTCTGGCAGCGCGTAAGCAATCACGTAATCACCACGGTCTGGTGACTGACGTGCGCCGCCCGCGGAGATCAGGATGTACTGTTTGCCGGTTTTCGGCGATACATAGCTGATAGGACCGCCCTGGCTGCCGACTGGCAGACGTGCTTTCCACACTTCTTTACCGGTTGAGCTATCGAACGCGCGCAGATAGTAATCTTGCGTTCCGGCGATGAACACCAGGCCGCCCTGCGTCGCCAGCGTGCCGCCCAAGGTCGGCATACCAATTGGCATTTTCGCACGCATTTTGATACCAAACGGACCGGTATCCTGCACGGTACCCACTGGCACCTGCCAAACGATTTGGCGGGTTTTCATATCAATCGCCGACAGCGTACCGAACGGCGGTGCCTGGCACGGAATGCCCAGTGGCGACATGAAGCGGTTTTTGTTTACCGCGTACGGTGTGCCTTTCAGCGGAACCGCACCCATGCCGGTGTTGATCGCTTCACCACCATTGCTGGCCGCAGTTTTGCTGGTGTCTTGCGGCACCATCTGTACCCACAGACCCAGACGCATGTCGTTAACGAACATATACTGGTTGTTCGGATCAAACGAGATACCACCCCAGTTCATACCGCCCAGTGAACCTGGGAAGCTGAGGGATTTATCGGTATCCGGTACGGTGAACAGACCATCGTAACGCATGCCTTTAAAGGCGATGCGGCACGCCAGCTGGTCAAACGGTGTTGCACCCCACATATCCGCTTCAGTCAGCTTCTGGTTGCCAATGTTTGGCATCTCCACCGAGTGCGGCTGCGTTTTGGTGTACTGCTCGTTCGGAATGTGGCCCTGCGGCATCGGCAGCTCTTCAACTTTGGTCAAAGGCTTGCCCGTCAGGCGGTCCAGCACCCAAATCATGCCGGTTTTCGCCCCGATGACCACGGCTGGCTTAGTGGTGCCATCCTTCATCGGGAAGTCTACCAGGCTCGGCTGCATTGGCAGGTCGAAGTCCCACAGATCGTTATGAACGGTCTGATACACCCACTTCTGCTTACCGGTGGTGGCATCCAGCGCCAGAATTGATGCGCCGTAGGTGTGATCCAGTTTGGTACGGTTCGCACCCCACAGATCGACAGACGGGCTCCCCATCGGCAGGAACACGGTGTTCATCGCTGGATCGTAGGACATAGGTGCCCACGAGTTCGGCGTACTACGCGTGTAGTCTTTACCCGGCATTAACACCGCATTAGGATCGTCGTTGCCTGGGTCAAACGCCCAACGCATCTGGCCAGTGATCACGTCAAAACCACGCAGCACGCCGCCTGGCATGTCAGTCTGCACGTTATCCGCGATGCGACCGCCAACCACAACGGTGGTTCCGGCCATCGCTGGAGGTGAAGTCAGCTGATATTGCGGATCTGGCGCTTTGCCCAGACCGGTTTTCAGATCAACCACACCGTGCGTACCGAAGCTGTCACACAGCTCACCGTTATCGGCGTTAATCGCAATCAGGCGCGCGTCAATGGTGTTCATCAGAATACGGCGCTGACAGGTATCACCCGCCGGCAGCACAGCTGCAGTAACCGGCGTTGAACCCGGCTGCGTAGGCTGCTGCAGCGGTTTGGTCGCATCGAAATACGCTAAGCCACGGCAGCGGTTCCATACTTCCGCCTGAGCGTTAATTTCGCGTTTCCAGATCTGCTTACCGCTGTCTGCGGCTACCGCAATCACGTTGTTGTGTGGCGTGCACAGATAGAGCGTGTTGCCGATTTGCAGCGGAGTCTGCTGATCTTCCGCACCGTTACCGGTTGGGCTGATTGGCGTATCACCCGTGTGGAACGTCCAGGCAACCTGCAGATCTTTTACATTGTCGCGCGTGATTTGATCGATGGCGGCGAAACGGTCGCCGCCTGGCGTACGGCCATAGCTGCTCCAGTCCTGCTGTGGTTTCGATTTATCGACAGGAATCAGCGGCAGCTGTTTACCGTCAAACGCGACGGTAGGATGCGGCTGGAACATCTGCACGAAGGTTGCCACCATGCCTACCGCGATAACCGCCGACAACACGTAAGAGACTTTCGCCAGAGAGCTTTTGCCTTCGCGTTTACGCAGTGCTGGCCAGGTAATGAATGCCAGCAGCATCAAGCCAGCCGGAACCATCAGGCGTGATACCAGCGGCCAGAAATGCCAGCCAGCATCAAACAGTGACCAAATCAGCGTACCGGCAAACACCAGAATGAACAGGGTGACGGCAGATGATTTGCGGCGGAAGAACTGAATGGCCGACAGCAACATAGCGATACCGGCGATGAGGAAGTACCAGCTGCCGCCCAGCGCTACCAACTTGCCGCCGCCGATAGCGAAGAACAAGCCGATTGCCAGCAGGACCAGGCCTAACAGTACAGACCAGATGCTCAGCCCTTTGCCGGGACGAGCGGAATTTTCTGCCATAACAAAAACTCTCCTGAAAAAATAACGCGCTGGTGCCGGTAAGCCTGAGGCAGCCGGTATTGAGGCTCCTGCCGAAGCGGGAGACAAGACATATCCGTTACGCTTTATTTTAATCTATTGGTACGGGAGCAAGGCCCGTGATTCGTCGCTTGTGAGCGAGGACACAATGCAGATGAGAGTGATTCTCGCCCCAAGGCGGCAGGATTGTACCACCTGGTACAATAAAAAGTGAATATCCATAACGCAGCAGTTACTGGTTAATAGCATTTTTGCTACAAAACCAGTCGTAACCCATTAATAACTATGACGGCGTGCGGTGGAAAATTGTTACTGAGCAGTAAGGTCGGGGACGAATTCAACACGCTTCTTCGAGATCAGACCGTCACCGTGCTGACAAAAGTAATCAACCGCTCCACAAGCTTTTAGCACCTGCAGCGGTTGATGGCAGTCGGGGCATAACGCCAGATGCGCAAAATGGCTGGCACAGTGAGCACACATAAAACCATCTGGGTTGTGAGTAAGCGGTTGCTGGCAGTTGGGGCAAGGGATGTGCATCGATCCTCCGACATAAAAAAAGGGCCCGCCTGGGCCCTTCTCATCTTAACGCTTGTTCTTCTTCAGATGCGACATCAAACGCTGACGTTTACGCTGCTGAGTTGGCGTCAGCAGGTTGCGTTTGCCCGCATACGGGTTATCGCCTTCTTTAAACTGAATACGAATCGGCGTACCCATTACGTTGAGTGAACGACGGAAGTAGTTCATCAGGTAACGCTTGTACGAATCCGCGAGATCTTTCACCTGGTTACCGTGGATCACCACGATTGGCGGGTTATAACCACCGGCGTGCGCATATTTCAGCTTCACGCGGCGGCCTCGCACTAGTGGCGGCTGATGATCGTCGGCTGCCATGGTCATGATACGCGTCAACATCGCCGTGCCCACACGCTTGGTGGAGCAGTCGTAGGCTTCAGTCACGGATTCGAACAGGTTACCCACGCCGCTGCCGTGCAGTGCTGAAATAAAGTGGATGCGCGCAAAATCGATAAAGCCCAGACGGAAGTCTAGCTGCTCTTTGACTTCGTCTCGCGCTTCCTGAGTCATGCCATCCCACTTGTTGACCACAATCACCAGTGAGCGCCCACTATTGAGGATGAAGCCCAGCAGCGACAGATCCTGATCGGAAATTCCGGCACGCGCATCAATCACCAGCATCACCACGTTAGCGTCTTCAATCGCTTGCAACGTTTTGATAACGGAGAATTTTTCTACGGTTTCGGTGACTTTACCGCGCTTGCGTACACCCGCCGTATCAATCAGAACATACTCGCGTTCGTCACGTTCCATTGGAATGTAGATGCTATCGCGCGTGGTGCCAGGCATGTCGAAGACCACAACGCGATCTTCACCAAGAATACGGTTGGTAAGCGTTGATTTACCTACATTAGGGCGGCCAACGATAGCCAGTTTGATCGGCAGTGTGGTTGGGTCGAAATCTTCTTCTTCCTCTTCCTCCAGCGCCTTCTCGCCCTCTTCTTCTAATGCGGCCCAATAGGCGGCATTCTCTTCTTCTTCCGTGAGTTCCGCTTCTGGAACGATTTCGTCCATCCACGGCAGCAATGCGGTTTCCAGCAAGCTGTTAACGCCGCGGCCATGCGAAGCAGCAATCGGGTGAATTTCACCTAAGCCCAGCGCATAGAAATCCAGTACGGCCGCTTCCGGGTCGATGCCATCCGTTTTGTTAGCGACAACAAAGGTGGCTTTCTCACGTGCACGCAGATGATTAGCGATTTGCTGATCCGCCGGCATCACGCCCGCGCGCGCATCGACCATAAACAGCACCACATCGGCTTCTTCAATCGCCAGCAGCGACTGCTCCGCCATGCGGTTTTCTACGCCTTCTTCGGTGCCATCAATACCGCCGGTATCAATAACAATGAATTCGCGCCCTTCCACTTCGGCGCGACCATATTTGCGATCGCGAGTCAGTCCAGGAAAATCCGCCACCAGCGCATCACGCGTGCGTGTTAAACGGTTAAATAGCGTAGATTTTCCCACATTGGGACGCCCAACCAGCGCGACCACAGGTACCATAACACTTGCCTCAGTTTTGAAAATAGTTCGCTCGAATGGCGTGATTATAACGACATTTGACGCCAGGCGTCAGGCAGAAGGCGCACAGAATACCATGCCTGACCAAAAACGAAACGGCCCCTGACGAATCAGGAGCCGTGTAAGCGAGCGGAAAATGGATTT
The DNA here is from genome assembly GCF_037479095.1 of Pantoea nemavictus. Lineage (NCBI taxonomy): Bacteria > Pseudomonadati > Pseudomonadota > Gammaproteobacteria > Enterobacterales > Erwiniaceae > Pantoea > Pantoea nemavictus. The sequence continues at coordinate 895,787 of NZ_JBBGZW010000001.1, forward strand.
CCGCAGAGCCAATGACTTAACGCGAGATGGCGTAAACTTCTCCGCCTTTCGCCTGGATCAGCAGCTTATCACCGGCAACAACCGGTTCAGTCTGGAAGCCATCGCTATCCAGTTTCTGCTGCGCCACGAAGCGGCCATCAAGCGTATTAATCCAGTGCAGATAACCTTCGCTATCGCCTACCACCAGATAACCGTTGAACAGCACGGGTGAAGTCAGATTGCGGTGCAGCAGATCGCTTTGACGCCAGATGGCCACGCCACCGTCAGCATTCAGCGCAATCACACGGTCATCCTGATCGACCAGATAGATACGACCGGCATCCACCACCATGTCTTTGACGCCACCAATCTCACGTTTCCACAGCACCTGGCCAGAACGCAGATCCAGTGCGGTAAGATTGCCATTATAGGCCAGCGCATAGACCACACCGTTTACGACCACTGGCGTGGTATCCACATCGCTCAGACGATCGATTTCAGTCGCGCCGCTTGGCTGCGAAATACGCTGCTGCCAGATCAGTTGGCCTTGATTGATGATAACCGCGCTAACACGACCATTGTCACCGCCGACGATGGCACCACCAAAGGCAACAGTTGGCGCTGATTCGCCGCGCAGTGATAGCGCAGGCATATCAAGATTGACGCTCCACTTAATCGCGCCAGTGCTCTGGTCAAGTCCCTGCAACATACCGTTGCTGGTGTGCACCAGAATCAAACCATCGCTGACAACCGGACGCGACAGCGCTTCACCGGCGACTTTAGTCTGCCAGGCAATGCCACCATCGCTGGTGTTCAGCGCAAATACCTGACCACGCTCGCTACCGATGTAAATGCGATCGCCGCTGGCCGTTACGCCACCAGACAGCAGTGCGGAGATATTTTTCGAGAAGAAGCCGGTTTTCTCAGAGAGATCGACTTTCCATTTCTCTTTGCCATTGCTGGCATCTAGCGCTTTAACCACGCCAAAACGATCCGCAGCATACACGGTACCGTCCAGCCAGGCTGGATGCAGGTTGGAATAGAAATCACCCACGCCGTCCCCGACAGAGGTGCTCCACGCGGTCTGCGGCGTAAACTGGTTTTCCACTTTTGGCAGCGGGGCCATTTTCACTACATCTTCTTCGCCGCTGAACAGCGAGCAACCGCTGAGCAGAGTGACTGAAATCAGCCCTGGCAGCAGGTATTTACGTAATTCCATGTGCGCTCTCTTGACTGGCTTAACTTAAGTTATTCATCTTCATCTGCAGCATTTGCTTCAGCGCAGGAGAGGCCTGCGATTCGGCACCTTTGCTCCAGGCATCACGTGCGCCCTGCTTATCGCCTTTGCTCAGCAGTGCTTCTCCGCGAATATCCGCCACAATGGCTGTCCAGCCATCACCTTTAACATTGTTAAGGGTAGAAAGTGCGGCATCGGCCTGACTTTGCTGCAACTGAATGCGTGCCAGACGCAGGTTAATTACTGCCTGCAGGTTGGCATCTTTGGTATCTTTTAGTCCGCTCTGAAGCAGAGCGATAGCTTTATCCAGCTGATTAGCTTCAACATATTGCTTAGCCAGATCCAGCGACGCCAATGCGCCGTAGGTGTTGTTGTTTTCGCTAGCGAAAGTGGCCACTGCTTCCAGCGTATCAGGCTTATCGGCCTGCATGGCGCTGGTCAGTTGCTGATACTCAGCGGATGCCGCTTTATCGGTTCCTTCCTGATGGCTGGCCCAGAAACGCCAGCCACCCAGCGCAGCGATACCGATGATTACGCCAACGGCCAGAAATTTACCATTGTTGGTGAAGAACTGACGCAGCGCGTCAACTTGTTCGTTTTCGTTGCTGTAAACTTCCACGCAATCCCTCTCTTTGATATGGCTGTTGCAGTGCTGCGCTTACTGCAGCAGCGTGCGCAACGTCGCAGTGGCGTCGCTCTGAGCCAGCGTCTGTTGAGCGCCGGTACGCAAGTCTTTAACCACGACCTGACCCGCGTTCACTTCATCTTCGCCCAGCACCAGCGCAATGCGTGCGCCCCACTTGTCTGCACGGGCAAACTGCTTCTTGAAGTTACCGCCACCGAAGTTGGTCATCAGCTTCAGTGCGGGATCAGCATCACGCAGTTTTTCCGCCAGTTGCATCGCGGCAGACTGAACGCCCTGCCCCGAAGCGATAACATAGACATCAACAATGCGCGTCGGTTCAAATTCTGGATTAACCGCTTGCACCAGCAACACCAAACGCTCCAGGCCCATAGCAAAACCGACGGCTGGCGTAGCGCGACCACCCAGCTGTTCGACCAGGCCATCATAACGTCCACCGGCACATACGGTACCCTGCGAGCCGAGGCTGCTGGTAACCCACTCAAAAACGGTGCGGTTGTAATAATCGAGGCCGCGCACCAGACGCTGATTCACGCGATATTTGATACCCGCATCGTCCAGCAGCGCGCACAGGCCGCTGAAGTGCGCGCGCGAGTCTTCATCAAGGAATTCACCCAGCGTCGGCGCATCGTTCAGCAGTGTCTGAATTTCAGGATTTTTGCTGTCGAGTACGCGCAGCGGATTGGTATACATGCGGCGCTTACAATCTTCGTCCAGCGCTTCTTTATGCTGCTCAAGGAACGCCACCAGCGCGTTACGGTAGTCGGCGCGCGCTTCCAGTGAACCGATAGAGTTCAGTTCCAGCTCAACGTGATCGGCGATGCCCAGCGCTTTCCACCAGCGCGCAGTCATCATGATCAATTCGGCATCAATATCCGGACCCTGCAGGCCAAAAACTTCCGCACCAATCTGATGGAACTGACGATAGCGACCTTTCTGCGGACGCTCGTAGCGGAACATGGGGCCAACGTACCACAGACGCTGCTCCTGGTTGTACAACAGACCGTGTTCGATTCCGGCGCGCACGCAACCCGCGGTGCCCTCCGGACGCAACGTCAGGCTTTCGCCATTGCGGTCTTCAAAGGTGTACATCTCTTTCTCAACCACGTCGGTGACTTCACCAATCGCACGGCTGAACAGCGGGGTGTGCTCAACGATCGGCAGACGGATTTCACTGAAACCATAGCTGGCCAGAACCTGCTTCAGAGTGCCTTCAATACGCTGCCAAATTGCGGTATCCGCTGGCAGGTAATCGTTCATTCCGCGAATCGCTTGAATATTCTTCGCCACGTTAGAATCTCTTTAAGACAAAAAAACCTGAGCGGCATCATACCTTATGAGGATGAAACCGCACAGGTTCAATCACAAACTGGTACGCGGCCTGCGCGCACCTTGATTATTTTTCAAGCTGCTGCACGTTGATGCGACGGCTTTCATCCAGCATGGTGGCCTTGGCGCGAATACGCGCTTCCAGCTGATCGATCATGTCGTTGTTATCGAGACGATCGCGCTGACGCACGCCATCTTCATAGAAGCCGCTTTTCTTAGCGCCACCGGTCACACCGAGGGTAGAAACCGTGGCTTCACCCGGACCATTCACCACGCAGCCGATAATCGAAATATCCATGGGCGTGATGATGTCTTCAAGGCGCTCTTCCAGCGCATTGACGGTGCCGATGACATCAAACTCCTGACGCGAGCAGGTCGGGCAGGCAATAAAATTGATGCCACGCGAACGGATGCGCAGGGATTTGAGGATGTCATAGCCCACTTTCACTTCTTCAACCGGATCGGCCGCCAGTGAAATGCGCAGCGTATCGCCAATGCCTTCGGCCAGCAGCAGGCCCAAGCCGATGGCAGATTTCACTGAACCCGCACGTGCGCCACCCGCTTCGGTGATGCCGAGATGCAGCGGCTGATCGATAGCTTTCGCCAGCAGACGATAAGATTCAACGGCGAGGAAGACGTCAGAGGCTTTGACGCTCACTTTGAACTGATCAAAGTTAAGACGATCGAGATGATCCACATGACGCATCGCGGATTCGAGCAGCGCCTGCGGCGTTGGCTCACCGTATTTTTCCTGCAGATCTTTTTCCAGCGAACCGGCATTCACGCCGATGCGGATCGGGATATTGTAATGACGCGCACAATCCACCACCTGGCGGATACGCTCATTATTGCCGATGTTACCGGGATTGATACGCAGACAATCCACGCCATATTCGGCGACTTTCAGTGCGATGCGATAGTCAAAGTGAATGTCCGCCACCAGCGGCACGTTGACCTGTTGCTTAATCAGTTTGAAGGCTTCAGCCGCATCCATGGTCGGAACGGAAACGCGGACAATATCAACCCCGACGCGCTCAAGCTGGCGAATCTGGTTAACGGTTGCGTCCACGTCAGTGGTGCGGGTGTTGGTCATTGACTGAACGGCGATGGGCGCACCATCGCCAACTGGCACCTTGCCGACGTAAATCCGTGTTGATTTGCGACGGATAATGGGTGCTTCGTTATGCATATTCTCTCTCCACAATTACCCGGAAAGCGCGCTGCGCGTTATTGCGCACCCAGCGTCAGACGGGCAACCTGGTTATTACGGATAAAACGACTTAAATCAACGGGCTGATTCTGATATTGCACGTCAACCGCACTCGGAGCGCCAATTTTCAGACGATACGGAGCCGTGCCGGACAAACTCAGCTTGCCGCCGCTACGTTGCAAACCACTGAACAACTTCTTGCCGGTGGCATCGCTCACTTCCAGCCAGCAGTCGGCTTTGAAGTTCATCACGATGGCATTCGGATCGCCAGCCGGTTGGCTGACCGCTGCGTTTGCGGTAGGCATTTGGCCGGCCGGAACGCTATTAGCCGGTGCCGGAGACGTGGCCGCTGGCGGCGTGGTGTCAATCGGTGCCTGGCTAGGCGAAACCACGGCATTCTCGCTGCCGTTGGTTTGCGCAGTCGTGCTTGCAGCAGGTGCGCTGCTCGCGGTGTTGCTGCTCTCTGGCGTCGCAACCGCACCCGCACCGTTATCAACCGGCGTACCGGCTGCATTCGTATCCGCATCAGCATTGCTGTCGGTGCTGTTGTCACCCAGCGGAATAGACTGGCTATTATCGCCGCTGCCGTTTTGATCGGCCATCGACACCAGATCAGCCTGTGATGCCTTATGATTTTGCCACCACCAGGCACCGGTCAAACCGACGACAACAAAGATCACCAACCAGGTGAAAATCATCAGCCAGCCATCGCGTTTTTTACGACGCTTACCCAATGAAAAGCTCTGCATTGGCTCGATTTTGGCCGCGCGCACCGGAGCCTGTTTTGCCATCATCGGCAGCAGGTCATCTTCCGGCACATGCACCAAACGGGCATAAGAACGAATGTAACCGCGCAGGAATGTCGAAGCTAAATCAGCAGGTGATTTGTCCTCTTCAATATCACGTACGGTAGAAACTTTCAGGCACAGGCGCTCAGCGACGTTTTGCTGGGTCAGCCCCATCTGCTCACGGGCCAGACGCAGGCGTTCACCTGTGGAATGTACTGCAGAATTATCTTGAGTGGCTTCAGTATTCATTAGCTAAATAACGCTGGTACTGTATCGATTGTGGAAAACTTCGCGCCAACCGGTCGCCATAACGTGTAACGTCAGCAGCGTTTCCCTGTTGCGCGGCGAAACGTATCTGTAACCATAGGCTCTCTGCCGTTGCGGGCAAACGCTGATGGTACACTTCTAAAAGCAGCGGAACGGATTGCTGTTCCTGCTGTTCAAGCCGCCTTTCCACTTCCCTTAGCAGTTGATTGCCCTGCTCCGGTGCGGCATCCAGCGCGTAACCTAATTGCTCGCGCGCTGCGGCACTCTCATCAGCCTGCAGGTAACAATAGCCCGAAAACAGAAATGCATCCTGACGGGCATCGATTTCCTGCGCCTCAATTGCCAGCTTAAACTGTTGATGCGCTTCGTCATACTGCCTTAAACCGCAGAGAAACGCACCGTAATTGTTAGCGACATAACCATTCAGCGGTGCTAACTGCTGAGCGCGTTGATAGTGCCAGCGTGTTTGCGCGCTATTCTGTTGCGCCTGCGCCACGCGGGCAAGAGCTAACGGCACCCGATAATCATCCGGTGCCGCCTGCTGCGCACGCAACAAATTGCGCTGTGCGGCGGCAAAATCCTTGACTGCAAGATAGTGCAATCCCAGCTGCAAGCGGATATCCGCTGCGCTCTGTCGGGCGGGGTGATTGACACAACCGGTTACAACTAAGCTGGCCAGAATCGCCGCAGGTATTCCTTTACGCATATCAGTTTCTCCCTAAAAAATGTGCGGAGAGACTGACATGAGTTACGCCCGGTGAATATCACCAGGCGCTGGCTTTCAGAGCGCCTTCACAGAGATGGCTTCACCCGCCATTTTCTTACGCAGCGTACGCTTGGTACGGTCAATCACATCGCCCGCTAACTGACCACATGCGGCGTCAATGTCATCACCGCGCGTTTTACGCACGATAGTGGTGAAACCGTAATCCATCAGTACTTTAGAGAAGCGATCAATACGGCTGTTGGAGCTACGGCCATACGGCGCGCCCGGGAACGGGTTCCAAGGGATCAGGTTAATTTTGCACGGTGTCTCTTTCAGCAGTGCCGCCAGCTCATGTGCGTTATCGGTGCTGTCATTGACATGATCCAACATCACATACTCAATGGTCACACGGCCCTGATTCGCGTTGGACTTGCCGATATAGCGTTTAACCGCCGCGAGGAACGTTTCGATGTTGTACTTTTTGTTGATCGGCACGATTTCGTCACGAATGGCATCGTTTGGCGCGTGCAGCGAAATCGCCAGCGCTACGTCGATCATATCGCCCAGCTTATCCAGCGCCGGCACCACGCCTGACGTTGACAGCGTAACGCGACGTTTTGACAGACCAAAACCGAAGTCATCCAGCATAATATCCATCGCCGGTACCACGTTGTTCAGGTTGAGCAGCGGTTCGCCCATGCCCATCATCACCACGTTGGTGATAGGACGTTGACCGGTGATTTTCGCCGCGCCGATGATTTTAGCGGCACGCCATACCTGGCCAATAATTTCAGACACGCGCAGGTTGCGGTTAAAGCCCTGCTGCGCCGTCGAACAGAATTTGCACTCCAGCGCACAGCCTACCTGCGAAGAGACGCACAGCGTTGCGCGATCCGCCTCCGGAATGTAGACAGTTTCCACCAGCTGATCGCCGACGCGAATCGCCCATTTAATGGTGCCATCGGTGGAACGCATCTCTTCCGCCACTTCCGGCGCACGGATTTCAGCGCGCTGCATCAGTTTGCCGCGCAGCACTTTATTGATGTCGGTCATCTGCTCGAAATCATCGCAGCAATAGTGGTACATCCACTTCATGACCTGATCGGCACGGAACGGCTTTTCGCCCATTTCGAGAAAGAATTCGCGCATCTGCTGACGGTTAAGATCCAGCAGGTTAATTTTTTCGTTTTTTGGGGAAACAACCACGGGGGAAGCGGACGACGGCGTCACAATCTGTTCGGACATAATGTTCTCTGGCCTCGTTGTTACACGTTACGGCTCTGGTTAATAGTAGGAAAAAACAGCGCCCTTGCTGAGTCAGACTCAACAAGGGCGCATAATTGTACTACATCTGCTGCATGATGCCAGGGGAACCGTTTCACAGATGTTGAACAGCTGTAAAGACGTGTGTCCGCCTGGCCCTCAATGTACTTAGCGAGTGCGTGGGCAGACTTCGTTTTCTGCGAAGAAGTACGCGATTTCGCGTGCTGCAGATTCAGCTGAGTCAGAACCGTGGGTCGCGTTCTCGGTGAAGCTGTCCGCGTAGTCAGCACGCAGAGTACCTGCCAGCGCGTTGTCTGGGTTAGTTGCACCCATCAGATCGCGGTGACGCTGAACGGCGTTTTCGCCTTCCAGTACAGAAACCACAACTGGACCAGAAGTCATGAATTCAACCAGACCATCAAAGAATGGACGACCTTTGTGCTCAGCGTAGAAGCCTTCAGCCTGCTCTTTGGTCAGGTGCAGCATTTTTGCGCCAACGATTTTGAAGCCCGCGCTTTCAAAACGGTTATAGATTGCACCAATCACGTTCTTAGCGACGGCGTTTGGTTTCACGATTGAGAAAGTACGTTCGATTGCCATGTTGACCTCTAGTTAGCATCCTGAAGAATCCGGGAGCCTGCTCCCGGTAAGAAAACGCGCCGATTATAGGGACATCATCGGGCGTTGCCTATTGGCGATTGGTGGAATTATTGAAAATAATTGATTTTTGTCGGGGCAAGCAGGCAAAAAGTATGCCATATCCCTGCACTCAACCGCGGGTAAACGCTAGCGAGGACAACTGCCCCGCTTCATCCATTACGACCAGTTGATAGCTGCCGGGTTCATCCAGCACCAGTGCTGCACTCTTTTTCCCGGCATCCTGTTCAAGCGGCTGTCCATTCAAAAACCACCAGCGCTGTTCGCCTTGTCCGCCCTGCACCGCCACCGGCATCACCAACACCACTTTGCCCGGCAGCGGTTGCACACGCTGGCCATTGATCACGCCGGTGATCACCAGCGGCGGCGCATTGCCCTGCTTCAGTGGCGGACAGGCGGGATCGATGGGCGGCAATCGCTGTGCACGCCGTTCAGCAGGCGCTAGCCAGGGCTCAAGCGGCAGCGGCCACATCAACCGCTCACGGCTCTGCGCATCAGGACAATCGGCCGCCACGCGCAATCCATCACTATTCTGCCAGTATTGCTGTCGCAAGCCATTAACGCTCTCCTGCCCCGGCGCGAGCAGCGTTGGCGGCACGGTTTGATTCAACACCCAACTCTGACGGCGCTGACGGCAATTCTCATCGCCCAATGGCAACGGCTGGCCGCCTGGCCAGCAGATGCTCATGGCGCTGACCGATGGCGGACGCGGATCGCGCACGGCACCGTTCACCGGCATATGTCCCGCCAGCAGATTATTCACCTGATTCATCACCGGCACCGCTGAGGCAAAGCCAAATTGGCCAGCCACCGGCGTCGCATCTGGCCGTCCCACCCACACGCCAATCAGATAGCGCGGAGTGATACCAATCGTCCACGCATCGCGATAGCCGTAGCTGGTGCCGGTTTTCCACGCCAGTGGGGCAACATCCGACACCGCGCCGCTGGCGGGGGGTTGCGCAGCGCCTGCCAGAATACGCCGCACAATCCATGCGGCACCTGGCGACAACAACGGCCTTTCCTGTAACGGCTGTGTCGACAGCCAGCGCAGTTGCGCCGCGTTACCGTGACGGGCAAAGGCGCTATAGGCCGCGACAATGTCATCCAGCCGCGCGCCGGTACCGCCAAGCACCAGCGAGAGATTCGGTTCTGCGCCCGCCGGGAAGCGCAGATTTAATCCCACATTACGCAGACGCGCCGCCAGCGTTTTTGGCCCCAGAGCAGCCAAAAGCTGCACCGCAGGCAGATTAAGCGATCGCTCCAGCGCTTCACTGGCGCTTACCGGGCCGTGGAAGCCTGAATCAAAGTTGCCGGGACGATAGTCGCCAAAGCGGCGCGGCACATCCTGTAATAACGATTCTCCATGAATCAGCCCCTCATCCAGCGCCATACCATAGACGAAAGGTTTTAGTACCGATCCCGGCGATCGCACGCTGGCGATCATATCGACATGACCAAAGCGGCTGTCGTCGTTGAAATCTACCGAACCTACATAGCCGCGCACCTTCATACTTTGGTGATCCACCACCAGCAGCGCCAGCGAAGTGCGAGCAGGTAAGTTGCTTTTTAGCGACGACGCCAGATTCTCCAGTTCGCGCTGGAGCGACAGATCAATTGTGGAGGTGATTTTGTTGTCGGGTGACAACGTCAATAAGCGCCGGGCGAGCAGCGGCGCACGTTGTGGCATTTGGCGCGGCGGCAGCCAAACGGCTTCCTGTTTAATATCGGCGACATCCTGCGGCGACCAAACGCCATATTCCGCCAGACGATCCAGCACCTTATTACGCGCCGCTTCGGCGCGTTGCGGCCAGCGATCCGGACGCAAGCGGCTCGGCGCCTGAGGCAGCACAGCCAACAGTGCCGCCTCGCCTTTAGTGAGCTGTGACGGCGGCTTGCCCAGCCAGATCCAGCTCGCCGCACCCACGCCCTCAACCGTGCCACCAAACGGAGCGCGATTGAGGTACAACGTCAGGATGTCTCGTTTGGAGAGATGATATTCCAGCTGTAGCGCACGCCACGTTTGTACCACTTTGCCACGTAAGGTGCGCGGTTGGGGATCGATAAGCCGTGCCACCTGCATGGTCAGCGTACTGCCGCCGGAAACCACGCCGTGATGCAGCACGTTCTGCCCGATAGCGCGCACAATCGCCATTGGATTAATACCGGGATGATGCCAGAACCAGCTATCTTCATAGGTTAGCAGCGCGTCGATGTAGGCTGGCGACACTTCGTCCAGCGACACCGGATAGCGCCACACGCCTTGTCTATCAGCAAAGCGCCACAGCGGCGTGCCATCTTCGGCCACCACCACGCGCGCCGGTTGTACCTCATGCAGCGGTAAAGGTGTCAGTCGATCCAGCAGCCACAGCGCGGCCAGCGATGCCAGTAAAAAAAGCGGTAGCCAGCGCCACCGCTTTAGTCGGTTTCTTATCGGCATCAATACTTAACGCACGTTGATTTTTTCTGGCGTGCTACCAATCGCACGCCACTCAGGTACATACATCGATTCCACCTGCGGTGGTGGCAGGTGATAGCTGCCCGGCGTAACCGCCCGCGCCAGATACAGCAACGTGCCCGGCGTGTAGCCGTCGAGCGCCAGCGCGGCAACAAAACGATCGTCCCGGAATTCGATATGTTTAATATTGGCCTGCTGCATATCCATCATGCTCTCTTTCAACGCATCGGCACTGTCGCCTAAACTGGCGCTGCTGTCGCTGAGGTTCTGGTTCTCCAGCTCAAGGCCAGCAGGCAGCAAGTCCACCACTAGCGCATCACTCACGCGCTCGCTGGCTTCGACTTTCAGCCGTACCACCAGCAACTCGCCACTTTTCAGATTGGCGAGATCTGCAGGCTTACCGTCCAGCGTGAAATATTCACGACCGATCTTCAGCACGTTGCTGATAGGCGACGGTGCGGTGCGGGGATAGCCCACCACATTTAGCGTGCCGTAGAGCGGCGACGCATTGTCGCTTTTCACCGAAACGCCTTGTCGCAGCTGATCTTCCGTCATGCCAATGTTAAGCGGCTGATTACTGCTCAGCGGTTCCGCTTTACCCTGCAGTGTCGCCTGCCAGCTTTCGCCTTTGTGCTGCTGCAAGGTGCGGGCGGCGAGGAACAACGCGTTGTTTTCCTGGGTGGAGAACCAGCGCTGGCCATGTACCGCTTTCGCCAGATCGATCAGCAGCGGACCTTGCATATCCGGCAGCAGTTGGTTTTCGCTTAACAGCGACAGAATCAGCGCGCGGTCGCGCACCGGACTGCCGTAATCGCCGAGCCAGCTGTTGGACTTACGTTCCAGACCAATCCCCTGCGCCAGCGCCAACTGTGCACGCTGCTGATCGCCCATCAGCTTCAGCGCTACGCCAAGTTGCACCATCGCCAGGCCCGATTTGGCCTGCTCGCGTTTTTCATACAGTGCACGCAGGGCACCAAGCGGTGCCTGCTGCTGGCGCGCCAGTACTAATCCGGCATAGGCCTGCACGCTGAAACGTAAACCATCGGCATCGCTGCTCCAGCTGGTTTCGATCTGCGCAGGGTCCTGTAGATAGCGCAGCAGACGTTCGTCAGAGCGGGTAATCACGCCATCCGGCACGCTATAACCCGCTTCGCTGGCGCGCAGCAAGAAATCGGTGACGTAAGCGGTCAGCCAAAACTCTTCCTGACTCTCTTTGCTCCACAGGCCAAAGCTCCCGTTGCCGCGCTGCATGCCGGCAAGACGCGCAATGCCGGTATCAATTGACGCACGGCGCACCTCATCACTGCTGGTTTTGATGCCCATCGCCGTCAACTGCGCATGGTTGGTGAACACCGATGGCCAAATGCCGCTGGCGGTCTGCTCAAGGCAGCCGTATGGGTAGGCGTAGAGCGAGCTGATAAAGCTGGCGATGTTCAGCGGCGGACGGTTACTGAGCGACAGCTGTCCGCTCAGCGTATCCTGCTGCAAACCATTAAAGGCACTCGCCAACACCTGCCAGTTTTGGCCGGTTTGCATCACGTTATCGAAGCTCAGCGTTTGTGCCGGATAAGCCGGACGCACGCCAATTTTCCATTTTCGCTCGCTCGGCGCCAGGGTTTCGCCCGGCAAACTCATGCCGGAGACATTCACCTGCACAGCGCCGTCACCAAAACCTCCCTGCGCTTTCACCGGAATGGATAAGGTGCTACGCGCGCCCTTCGCTAATTGCACGCTGGCCGGGATTTGGCCATTCAAGGCGAGCTGACCGCTGGCAGTAACACGGATTTTCAGCGTCTGGGCGCGATCGGTGAGGTTAGTGAGATCCAGCGCCAGCGTAGCTTGATCGCCGCTAGCAAGGAAACGCGGTGTCGCCAGTTCGCTAATAAGCGGTGCAGCAACCACCAGCTTGCGCTCGGCCGATCCGAAGCTGTCGTCGCTCCAAACCTGCGCCATCAAACGCAGTTCACCATTAAAAGCAGGGATTGGCAGCTCCAGCGTGCCTTCGCCATTGGCATCCAGCGTCACTGGCTGCAGCTGTTGTGCCACGATCTGCACATCGGTGACCGGCTTTTTACCGCCGCGCGACAGGGCATCCGCATCGTCGCCGTCACCGCCAAAGCGCAGCGCGGCCAGCTTGCCGCCGCCTTCAATTAATTGACCAAACACATCGTATTGATCGGCGTTATAGCGCTTGCGACCGAAAAACGCCTCCCACGGATTCGGTGTTGAGTAGTCAGTGATGCTAAGTACGCCGCTGTCTACCGCCGACAGCAATACCTGAACCCGCTTCGGCAACTCGCCGCATTCGCGGCTGGCTTTCACCTTCACTTTCAGGGTCTGTTCTGGGCGGATTTTATCGGGTGCGTCGAGCGTCAACGTGAGTCGACGTGCTTCGGTCGCCATCGGCAGATGCAGCAAGCCCACCGCGCGTTTCGGCGTGACGCCGCTGGCCTTGTCGCCGTCGCGCACCACGATAGCGCTGAGATAGAGATCGTGTCGCTTCCAGCTGTCGCTAATTGGCACATCAATGGTTGCGCCACCTGCCGGAACATCCAGCGTCTGCCACCACAGCGTGCCGCTGCTGGATTCCACCATCAGGTAGCCTTTGCCCGCTGCGGGCGACTCTACCTGCACATGTGCAGTGTCGCCCGGTTGATAAGCGGTTTTATCAATTTTCAGCTTCACCTGATCTGGGCGCAGCGCGCCGGTGCCATTGGTGTTGTCCTGCCACCCATATCCCGCCTGGAATCGTACGCTGCTGACGATGTTGTCACCCGCATGCACTTCCAGTCGATAGGTGCCCCACTCCACCGGGAAACTCACTTTCTGGCTGCCACCGGCAGCAATAGTGATGTGCTGTTGCTCTTCCTGCAGATCTTTTTGATCGTAGCGCGACTGCCAGCCTTCGCTGTCAGAGAAGCTCCAGTAATAGTCGCGGCGCTCGTGGATCAGGCGAACATCCAGATCCTGCGCCGCCAATTTTTCACCCTGCGGGTTGGCGTATACCACGTCGAATTCAGCAAGGCTGTTTTCCGCGACGGTTGGCTCATCGTGATAACGATCGGTGCGGTAGTCATACACCGATTCACTGTTAAACAGCGGACGAATGCCCGGCAGCGCCGGTGCGGGCCAGATCGCCTGAGTAGCACGACGCGTTACCGGACGTCCACCGGTTTCCAGCAGGCTGGCTTGCAGAATCAGATTGAGCGGCGAATGGCTCTCTTTCCAGCTGCTCTCCACGCTGAGCTGCAACTTACCGCTCTCATCCAGCTTCTCATCGACATCGTCCAGCGTGCGTTTCAGTTCTTCGGTGATGTCACCGAACTGATAACCCGGCAGCGCCGTAACCGCTTCACGCGCGGGGCGCAGGAACAGCTGCCCTTGTAGCTCATTACCTGCGGCAGGTGCGCCGTACAAATAGCGCCCTTCCACATCAAATTGCACCGCGGCATCCGGCGCCACCGGCTGTGCGCTGTTGCTCAGCGCCAGCGCCATACGTTCCGGCAAAAAATCCTCCACGTGGAACGGCCAGCTGCGCGGCTGGTTGTCGCCACTGTTAATGCGCAGCGTCCACTCTCCGGTCATGGCAGAGGCCGGCAGCGGGAAGCGTTGTTGATAGACGCCATTTACCGGCTGCCAGACGAAGGTTTGCGCCACTTCACCGTTCGGCTGCACCACTTCGGCTTTTACTGGCTGCGGCGGCAGCGGTTTACCATCGGCATCACGCAGCAGCGCGTTGACGATCACCGTTTCGCCGGGACGATAGAGATCGCGCGGACCAAAGACGAAGAACTGTTTGTCGTAACCTTGCGGACCATCAATCGGAAACTCAGCCAGATCGAGCGCCGGGCGAGTGAGATCGATCAGCGAGGTTTGCCCTTTTTGTGTCGCCAGCAGCAACTTGCCTTTGGCATGCGCGGGTAAGCGCAGATGACCGTTACTGTCGCTGGCGCCACTGGCCAGCTGTTTGCCCTTTTCATCCAGCAGCTGCACGCTGACGTCATCCAGCGGTGCGCCGCTGGCCAGGCTTTGAGCGAACAGCTCCAGCTGTTCAGGGAATTGGTGCAGCGACAGACCGATGTCGCTTAGGGTAAACAGCGTTGCTGGCTGTGTGTAGTTATAAGTCCCGGCCTGTTTCATCACCGCCAGATAGACGCCAGATTGTTTCAGGGCATCCACATCGCCGAGCGGCAACTGCATTTTTTCGCGCGTGTTGCGCGCCGGATTGAGATCAAAACGTCCGCTGTAAACCAGATCGGCATTTTTCAGCAGATCGCGGGATTCCCAGTACGACATATTGTTGCCGTAGTTCCACTGAGCCAGAAAATCGGCCAGTGTGGCACTTTTTACCCGGAAGAAATCGACGTCGACACTGTTTACATTCAGCGCCAGCAGCGGTAAGCCCTGCGTCAGACGTAGCGGCAGCAGCGAGCCGCGACTGGCAAAGCCGACCATCGGCTGGATATCACGCGTGGTCAGCGTTTGGCTAAAAGGCGTGGATAAGGTCGTGCCATCGGCGGCTTTAAGACCGGCATCGACGTTAATCGTCAATTTGCGCGACGGTTCCGGATGACGAAAACGCAACGCTTTACCGTTTTGCGCCAGCTCCCAGCCGCCGTCGACCTTGCCACTTTTATCGTCAGTAATTTGCACGCGCGAAGCAAAATCCTGTTTGCTATCGAGCGGGGTATTAAAGGTCAGCACCAAGGCAGCAGCACCGTCGAGCTGCAGTTCGGAGAGATCGATAACCGCGAGTGATTGCTGCGTGGCTGCTGCGGCTGTCGTTTCCGCCGCGTGAGTCGTCGACGTTGCGCTGCCCAGTAATACCCCCCCGATCAGCGCGCTGAGCAGTAGCCGGTTAAAACATTTTGCCATGGTAAATCCCTCACCAGTCCCAGAAGTTAAGAAAGAGTAATGCTGCGCATTTTCGACAACTTTAGCAATCATGCCCTTGAGATAGCCTTCACATTCCCGGAGACTGGACGTTTCACGATTGCTAAGAAGAGGTTGCTATGACAGCCATATTTGTCTCCGCTGACTGGTTGAAAGAACACTACACAGAAGAAACTTTGCAGGTGATTGATGCCCGCATGTTACCGCCCGGGCAGGAAGCGGTGCGCGATCTCCAGGCGGAATATCTTGCCGGCCATCTGCCGCATGCCCCCTTCTTTGATATCGAAGCGCTATCCGATCACACCAGCCCCTATCCGCACATGATGCCGCGCGCCGAGACCTTTGCAGTGGCCATGCGTGAGTTGGGCATTAGCCAGGACAAACATCTGGTGGTGTATGACGAAGGCAACCTGTTTTCGGCGCCGCGCGCGTGGTGGATGCTGCGCGCTTTCGGCTGCGAGCAGGTGTCGATTCTTGCTGGGGGATTACAAGGCTGGAAAGCCGCCGGTTATGACGTGGTAACCGGACCGGTTAGTCTGCCGGAAGCTGAGTTCGACGCTAAATATGATAGTACACAGGTAAAACGCCTGACCGATGTGCTGCTGATTAGTCATGAAGGTGGTGCGCAGATTGTGGATGCACGCGCGGCAAACCGCTTTAATGCCGAAGTGGATGAGCCACGCCCCGGCCTGCTGCGTGGACATATCCCTAACAGCCTGAACCTGCCGTGGAACAGTTTGGTGGCGAACGGTGAACTGAAACCGGCAGCGGAACTGCGCGATTTGTTTGATAAAGCAGGCGTGAAGCTGGATCAGCCAGTGATTGCCAGCTGCGGTTCCGGGGTGACTGCGGTGGTATTGATTTTGGCGCTGACATCGCTCGGGGTACGTGACGTGACGCTGTACGACGGCTCGTGGGGCGAATGGGGAAGTCGCGACGATTTACCGATTGAGAAATGATGGTAGGGTGCGCATTAATGCGCACCTGGCCAAACGCTGCACCGTTCGTAACGGTAATACATCAAATAATCCGCTGACTGCCTTTAAAGTCGCGCAGGAAACTGCCCCAGCGGCGTTCATAGAATGGCGTGATGTGGGCAGTAAAAAAATGGCTAACGCCACGATCTTCACTCACCACTTCACAGATATCAATTGGCGCATCATCGGCAAGCGTATCGGTTGCCACACCGCCCGCCGCCTGAATGATCTCATCAATATCGCTATCAGCTTCGATGCCAATCAGCAGATTCGGCGCTTCCGTTGCGCTTTCACGAATGCTGGCGACGTAAGCACGGCGCACCTGCTTATACTTGGCAAACAGCTGCGTCAGAGAATCAATCATCTGCGCCGGTGGCTCTGCCACTTCAGAGAGCAGCAGCGCTTGTCCCCCTTCCAGCACGGTTTGTTGACTCAGCGCACTGCCCTCTTCACTCATCAAATGAGCGATTTCGCCTGGCGAAAACTCTTTGCCGGCAGGCAGTTTCGGATTGAGAAACAGCGTTTCGCCCTGCGTAATCTCAAACAGCGTACGCACCGGCATGCGCAGATAAGGCTGTTCATCTTTGATCGCCTCGCCCATCGCTTCTTCGGAGGTGAAGAAAGGAATCACGCTGCCGCCGCCCTCTTTTTCCCAGTGCTGCAGTTCCACCGGTGACGTGGCATCAAACTGTTCGGCCGGGCTTTCGCCAGGTACCCAAACATCGGCTTCCAGCAGCAGTTGGAAAAATTCCGGACGGTGCGCAGGCTCAGTGGCTGCCAGTTTTAGCACCTCTTCAAGACGGTTACTCATTTAGTCATTTCCAAAAAAAGCAGGCCTGCGCCTGCCGTGATGAGGATTATTTCAGCAGAAGATTGGCAACGGTGCGCACACCCAAACCGGTTGCACCGGCAGACCACTGATCCACCGCGCCTTTGCGGTAGGTGGCAGAGCAGTCAATATGCAGCCAGCCCTGTTGATATTTGCTGACAAAATGCGACAGGAACGCGGCCGCGCTGCTGGCTCCGGCAGCATGCGACGGGCTGGCGATGTTATTCAGGTCGGCGAAGTTCGAAGGCAAATGGCTGCGATGGAATTCGGCCAGCGGCAGGCGCCAGAAAGCTTCGTTTTCACCGGTCGCACTGCCAAGCAGCGATTCCGCCAGCACGTCGTCAAAAGTAAACAGCGCGTGGTAATCGTTGCCCAGTGCCGTTTTCGCTGCACCCGTTAGCGTTGCTGCATCAATCAGCAGCTCTGGATTCTGCTCGCTGGCATCGATCAGGCCATCAGCCAGTACCAGACGACCTTCCGCATCGGTATTCATCACTTCAACGGTTTTACCATTGCGATAGCGGATGATGTCGCCCAGACGGAATGCGTTGCCGCTTACCATGTTGTCTGCGCAGCACAGGAACAGCTTCACGCGCTTATTCAGACCACGCGAAATCGCTAACGCGAGTGCGCCGGTCAGCGTTGCCGCGCCGCCCATGTCGGACTTCATCGAGTCCATAAAGGCGCTCTGCTTCAGGCTGTAACCGCCGGTATCAAAGGTGATGCCTTTACCGACCAGACACGCATATACCGGTGCAGCTTCATCACCGGTCGGGTTGAAATCGAGCGCCAGCAATACCGGTGCGCGGGTTGAACCACGGCCAACGGTATGGATGCCGGTGTAACCCTGGCCGCGCAAATCATCACCTTTGGTGATGCGATAGCTCACCGCTTTGCCGCCGACTTCGTTGATCAGATCAACGGCGTTATGCGCCAGCTGCTCCGGACTGAGATCTTCCGCTGGCAGGTTGATGGTGTCGCGCACCCAATCGATGATCTTCAGACGACGATCAAATTCACTCTGATCGGCTTCACTAAACTCTGGCCACTCGACCTGACGTTTGCCTTTCGGGCTGCGATAGCCTTGCCAGAATGCCCAGCATTTTTCCAAATCCCAGCCTTCGCCTTGCAGTGCTACGTGACGAATGCCCTGACCGTCCAGCTTGCGGCCCGCGCGCTGGATGCTCATCAGCGCATCTGCGCCCGTCAGGTGAAGGGTCATGCCACTTTCGTTGCTGCTCAGCAAAGCTTTGTCACCCCAGCGCGCGTCGGCGGCCTGGGAGCTGAGCGTAATTATCATCGGTTGTGTTGTCATCGCGTGGCTCCGTTTGCGTTAGGTGTCACCTTGCGCCAGAACCGGCGCAAGGGGTGCATGAATTAGCGGGACGGTGCTGCAGGCGAAACTGCCCGCAGACGCGTCACCGCTTTGTTGACCAGCTCGATAGCGTACTCAATCTCTTCTGTGCTGGTGAAGCGTCCGAGCGAAAAACGCAGCGAGCTGTGTGCCAGCTCCTGCTCAACGCCCATCGCGCGCAGCACATAAGAGGGTTCGAGACTGGCCGAGGTACAGGCGGAACCGGATGACAGCGCCAGATCTTTCAGCGCCATGATCAGCGATTCGCCATCGACGTGGGCAAAACTGATATTGAGGATGTTCGGTGCGCCCTGTTCGAGCGAACCGTTGAGGTTCACATTACCCAGTTTACTGATACCGCTCCACAGACGCTGGCGCAGCTCAGCCAGACGTGCCATTTCGCCGCTCATCTCTTCACGCGCAATGCGATAGGCTTCGCCCATGCCGACAATCTGATGCACCGGCAACGTACCCGACCGCATGCCGCGTTCATGACCGCCACCGTGCATCTGCGCATCAATTTGCAGACGCGGTTTACGTCGCACCCACAGCGCGCCAATGCCCTTCGGCCCATACAGCTTGTGTGCCGAGAACGACATCAAATCCACCGGCAGCTCACAGACGTCAATCGGCAGTTTGCCGACACTTTGGGTGGCATCAACGTGAAACAGGATGTCACGCGCACGGCACAGCGCACCGAGAGCGGCGATATCCTGAATCACACCGGTTTCATTATTAACCTGCATTAGCGACACCAGCACCGTATCGTCGCGCAGCGCAGATTCAAGCATCTGCGGCGTGACAATGCCGTCGCTGCCCGGCTGTAAGAAGGTGACATCAAAGCCCTCATTCGCCAGCTGCAAGCAACTGTCGAGCACCGCTTTGTGTTCAGTTTGGCTGGTAATGATGTGTTTGCCGCGCGCCTGATGGAATTGTGCCGCACCCTTAATTGCCAGGTTGTCAGCTTCGGTCGCGCCAGAGGTAAAAACGATTTCACGCGGATCGGCATTGACCAGCTCAGCAATCTGATTGCGAGCAACATCAACGGCTTCTTCAGCCTGCCAGCCAAAACGGTGGGAACGGGAAGCGGGGTTACCGAAGGTGCCATCCAGGGTGAGGAACTGCATCATTTTGGTGGCAACACGCGGATCAGCAGGCGTGGTGGCTGCGTAATCCAGGTAAATCGGTAATTTCATTGCGCTAAAACTCCGTATAAAAAATCATACGTCTTTATAGCACGCTTGGACCTTTCCTACCTTAGCAGGAAAGGCCGAAGTGAGATCAATTACGCGCGAAGATTAACGTTGATGGTTTCTTGCACACGATGCTGCTGGAAGCGACGATTATCGACGGTGTTCTGACGATCGGCGACATCAAGGATTTCCTGATTATTGACCAGCTCTGCCAGCGTGATGTTGTTGAGGAAGTCGCTGATGCGCTCACTCAAATCACGCCACAGCACGTGCGTCAGGCAACGTTCGCCGCCCTGGCAGCCTTCTTTGCCCTGGCATTTGGTGGCATCGACAGATTCATCAACCGCGGTGATCACCGCGCCTACGGCGATAGCGCCTGAATCTTTGCCTAACAGATAACCGCCGCCTGGACCACGTACGCTGGCCACTAAGCCGTGCTTACGCAGACGTGAGAATAACTGCTCCAGATAGGACAGCGAAATGCCCTGACGCTCAGAAATATCAGCTAGCGGCACCGGGCCCTCGTGTGAGTGCAGTGCAACGTCCAGCATAGCGGTTACGGCATAACGTCCTTTGGATGTCAGTCTCATAGCATACAACCTCGTAAGCGTCCGTCCGGTTATCGGCGGGTTATCTGATGAATTGAGGCCAGTCTGACATTCCCGAGTAAAACGGTCAACTATTTAACCAAGTAATTTACTCAACTATTTAACCAACTGTTTCACTCAACTATTATCCACATTACCTTTGCGTTTTTCGAACGAGGCCATCATGCCGCGCAGGATATTGAGTTCATCACGTTCCGGGCGCGCGCGGGTGTATAAACGACGCAGCTTGCTCATCACCTGGCTGGGCGTGCCTTCACGAATAAAGCCACTGTTCAGCATCATCTGTTCGATGTGCTGATAGAAACGCTCCAGATCGTCGACCAGTGGATACGGCGACTCCTCAGGCTCCGCAACCGGTGCGGCTTTTTCCTGCGCTTCCAGCCACGCCATGCGCACTTCGTAAGCGATGATCTGTACCGCCATCGCCAGATTCAACGAGCTGTACTCTGGATTGGCCTGAATCGCGACATGATAATGACACTTCTGCAGCTCTTCGTTAGTCAGGCCGACACGCTCACGCCCAAAAACCAGGGCAACTGGCGCCTGCTGGCCCTCTTCCACGCTTTTAATGCCGCACTCGCGCGAGTCAAGCATGGGCCACGGCAGCGAACGCGAACGTGCGCTGGTGCCGACCACTAAACTGCAACCGGCAATGGCTTCATCCATGGTATCAACAATGCGCGCATTGCCGATCACATCACTGGCACCGGCGGCGAGGGAAATAGCCTGTGAATCAGGTTTTACCAGCGGGTTGACCAGATAGAGGTTAGTTAAGCCCATGGTTTTCATCGCGCGTGCGACAGAGCCCATGTTGCCGGTGTGTGACGTTTCAACCAATACGATTCGGATATTTTGCAGCATAATTAGAGGCGGTCAGGGAAATGATGGCGCGCATCCTAACATAAAAGTAGGACATTTGCTGAACACGCTGATATACTCCGCGCCGTTTTCCCCGTTCTTTAACATCCAGCGAGAGATACCGATGCATCCGATGCTCAACATCGCCGTGCGCGCAGCGCGCAAGGCCGGAAATTTAATTGCCAAGAATTACGAAACCCCGGACGCTGTCGAAGCCAGCCAGAAAGGCAGCAACGACTTCGTTACCAATGTTGACCGCGACGCAGAACGTCTGATTATCGAAGTAATTCGTAAATCGTACCCGAAACACACCATCATCACCGAAGAAAGCGGTGAACTGGCGGGCGAAGATCAAGACATTCAATGGGTAATCGATCCGCTGGATGGCACCACCAACTTCATCAAACGTTTACCTCACTTCTCAGTATCTATCGCTGTGCGCATCAAAGGCCGCACCGAAGTGGCGGTAGTTTACGATCCAATGCGCAACGAACTCTTCACCGCTGTACGCGGTCAGGGCGCACAGCTTAACGGTTATCGCCTGCGCGGCAGCACCGCTCGCGATCTGGATGGCACCATTCTGGCGACTGGCTTCCCGTTCAAGTTGAAGCAGCATGCAACGCCTTACATCAATATCGTTGGCAAACTGTTCACCCAGTGTGCAGATTTCCGTCGCACCGGTTCTGCCGCGCTGGATCTGGCTTACACCGCCGCGGGTCGCGTAGATGGTTTCTTTGAAATTGGCCTGAAGCCGTGGGATTTTGCGGCGGGCGAACTGCTGGTACGTGAAGCGGGCGGCCTGGTGACTGACTTCACCGGCAACCACGGCTACGTCTTGTCAGGTAACATCGTCGCGGGTAACCCACGCGTGGTTAAAGCGATGCTGGCATCAATGCGTGAAGAATTGAGTGAAGCGCTGAAGCGCTAAAGAAGAAAAGGCGGCTGAATCAGCCGCCTTTTTTTATTACCGACGTTCGTGACTTAATACCTGACGCGGCTGGGTCTTACGACCAACCCGCCCCAGCAATGCCGCCAACACCGCTTCAATGACCAGCATAAAGAAGGTGAACCAGCTGGCTTTCGCCGTCGCAGCTGCTGCTTGCTCAGCAACCTCACGCGCTTTCTGTTCCGCCTGCTGTTTTAACTGCTGATATTGTTGTACGGCTTTTTTGTAGCTCTCTTCCGTTTGCGTAACGATCTGCTCAACTTCCTGATCGCTTTTACCGGTACGCGCCTTGATAATATTTTTCAGTGCATCACGATCGGCAGACTGCAAAGTATCGGAATGACGACTGACAACGCCTTTCAACCAATTAGCCAGGTCATCATCCGCATTTTGTGGATTCTGCGCCGTTTGCTCTGCCTGATTCTGCGCATTATTGGCTTCGTTATTTACATCCTTCTGCAGATTCTCCGGTTGTAATTCCGACTTACCCGTCTGTCGCAGTGTGGTTTGCAGTTCATTTTTTAAATCGTCCAGATTGATATTACTTTCCTGCAGCTTTTCTTTTGCCATATTGGTAAGGGATGGCGCCGCAGCGGAAATTCCATTACCCACAGCATTAACGCCTGCGCCGAGAATATTAAAGGCGCCACCAATAAGGCCAGTAGCTAAGGTAATCGCCAACCACAATGTCAGGATGGTACTGACACCAAACATTAATAATCCGTGCATCGCGCCTTCGCGCTGTGCCAAACGCCCCGCGACGTAACTACCTACGCCCATGGCGATTAGCATACTGACGCCGGTCCAGATTAATGCGCCGGTCCCCAAATGCTGGAGTGGATTTTGTTCCTGTTGCGGATCGATGGTTGTCGCGCCAATTGCGGTGCCTAATACACCTAATAAAATATGGATGATTAGCGCAGCGATGACGCCGGCAAATACTGCGCTCCAGGAAATACGTTTCAACGGTAAACCGACATGAGCTTCATGAACAGTTTCTACGCCGCCATTATTAAGCCGGGTTTCAGGCATCACATTTTCCTCGCAAAATATTACGATAAATAATTATTGTTACTGAATGGACCAGAAGCCTGACTGGTAATAATCAGCGTAGACGGTGAACGCTATTTCCACCAGATAAGCACAGAGGAGATATTTAATTATATGAAGTGAATAACGTTTTAAACGCAGCCGATAATGTTACCGCTGCGTTTATTATTTTAGATTATATGAAAGGACGAATTCCGCCCCCGCTACCCGGGGAAGCGCTCTGCCATAATGCAACGCCCGCGATCATTAATAACACGCTGCCCAACAGGGCGAGTACGGGCAGCAGTAGCCTGGTCGACGCATGCGTCCCGCTGGCTCGCCCTAACTTCATCGCCAATATGCGGGAACGTTGCACCAGCAAACCGAGGGCGGAAACGGTCAGTGCGGTACCCACCGCCATGGCGACTGCAGACGCCACGCCCCAGGCATAGACCCCAATCACTTTGGCGAACAGCAGCATCATAATGGCACCGGAACAGGGCCGCAGTCCCATTGAGAACACCACCAGCGCCTGAGTTTTAGCGCTTACCGCCTGGTCCATCTGCTCGGCACTTGGCATGTGCGCATGGCCACAGCCGCAGTGCTCGTGGTGCTGATGCTGCGGCCGAATAGCGTGAATCTGCATCTCTACTGCAGGTTTCAGTTGCTGGCGCAGCGATCGCAACGCACGCCACCCGACCCAAACGCCGAGCGCAATCACCAGCAGATAACTGCCCTTCTCCAGCCAGTAGCTGCCGAGATGAAGCTGGCGCGACGAAGTTTGTAGTACCACCAGCATCAGCGTCACCAACCCAATCGCTACCCCGCCTTGCAGCAAGGCCGCCAGCAGCGTCAGCTTCATACTGGTCTTCAGTTTCGCCGAATGGGTGGCGAGAAAAGTCGCGATCACCACTTTGCCATGCCCTGGGCCGAGCGCGTGTAGCACGCCGTAGGCCAGGCTAAATAGCATCAGCGTCACGCCCGCCTGCTGCGGTTGCTCAGCGACCTGCTGTAATAGCTGGGTCATTTCGCGATTGAGAACCTTTTGCCACAGCACGCTTTGCAGCAAAATCTGCGACCAGTGCTGCCAGAGCATCACTCCCGCCAGCAACAACAATGCCGCCAGCAGCCATAGCGGCCACAAGCGGCGTGAGCGTGAAGGAATAGAAATCAATGACATGTCAGCATCACCGTTTGCGCGAACTGTTGGCCGAGATCCATATCTTCCGGTGGCGCATCGGCCTTATCCAGCGACAGCGCATATTGCTTTAGGGAGTCATCGGGTTTCGGTGTGTGGAGATCAATTTGGCAATGGGATTTAACGCTATCGTCCATGGTTAATGCCTGCGGATTATCGTAATACATATCAACGAAATAAGTGGGATCAAACGTCTGAATACGATACTGCTTCGCGCTTAGCGACTGCGGTTCGCCAAACGGCACAATAAACTCCAGCACCGCTTTATTACCCTCGCGCGACAGATGGTACTCTTTCGGCAAATTAAGGAATTTCACCCGGTTTTTGTCCTGCCACACTTCGGTAAAATAGTGCTGGCCCAGCACATTGGCCATCACCTGTGCCGCCAGTTTTTTCCACACCACATCGCCCGGTTTAGCCTTTCCCGCGTCGTAAAGCAGGTCAGCGGAGGTGATTTCATCCATGGTCCACACCATTTTCATGCCACTCAAGCGATCGTTTTCACTGATGAACTGAGTTTTCATATCAATAAAGCTATGTGGATGTGACCAGGCTGCCGTGCTGAACAATAGCGTAAAGATAATGAGTGCAATTTTCATGTGTTATAAAGTAACAATTTTAGAGTGAAGTGTGGAGTGGTACAGAAAAATTGTGACCCGCCTTAAAGCTCTGAACAAAAGTCACGACAAAGAGCAGGGATACCCCAAGGAGTTAGCTATTCTTAGCTGAAAAATGACCTGCGGATAAACCTTTGATGAGTTCTGCACCTTCTTCTGCACCACTCTTCAGCCGCTCCCAGCGTCGTTGTCATCTATTACTGCTGCTCTTTCTGCCCGCTCCCGCATTGACGCTTGAAAAGCTCTGCCAGTTAAATGGCGTGGCACCTGTTGTCGCCCGACAGGATATCGCGGATGTGGGAGAGGAGATACAGCGATACCATCAACTGGAGCTACACCAGATGGTGGATGGCAGCTTCCGCATTCATGGGACGGAACTGGACAGGCGACTGTGCCTGATCCACTGGCTGCGACGCGCGCTGCGTTTGTCGCAGGATTTTGTCTGCGAGCACTTTGCCCCCATTCTTCGCCAGCGCCTGAAAGTGCTAAAGATTGAGAAAGCGCTGTGGGATGAGACCAACCTTCAGGCACTGATTCAACACTGCAGCCTGCGGCTAACGCGTGACTTCAGCCCGCGCGATCGCCTGTTTTTGCAAATCTTCATGAAGTATTCACTGTGTCAGCGGCAAAACGCCCTCTTCAATCAGGGACAGCGCGCGTGGCTGGCAGAGAAAGCAGAGCGCGCCGCCGCCGACGATGTGATTCATCATTGGCAGAAACGCTGCCACTTAGCGCCCGATGCCAGCGAAACTGACTTCTGGACGCTACTATTCAGCCTGATTCATGCACCGAACGGTGCGGAACTCCATCATCCTCAGGCCATTAAACTGATGCAAGCAGTGCAAGCACTGGTTGTACGTTTTGAACAAATGGCACAGACGCGCTTCAAAAATCAGCAAGAGCTCACCCAGCAGCTGTTTACGCATCTGGCGCAGGCGCTGGATCGTAGCCACTTTTCCATCGGCATTGATAACAGCGTGGCGCTGGATGTTGCGCGGCTCTACCCGCGCCTGCTGCGCACCACCGAACGTGCACTCCACCCTTTCAGCACGGACTTTGGTACGCGCTTTAGCGCGGAGGAAGTGAGCCTGGTGGCGGTGCTGTTTGGTGCCTGGCTAATGCAGGAGAGTGCGTTGCAGGAAAAGCAGGTGCTGCTGCTGACCGGCGCCGATGCGGCGCTGGAACAGTTGCTGGAGCAACAGCTGCGGGAAATGACGCTGTTACCCATTAACATCAGCTATCAGGATGTGATGCATTTTCAACGGGAAGGCGCACCACGGGATATCGCGCTGGTGATCACGCCATACGCCATTTCACTGCCGCTGTTCTCACCGCCGCTGATTCAGGCGGAGCTGCCGCTGAGTAGCCATCAGCAGCAGCGCATCCGCCAATTGCTCGAGAGCTAGGCGGTTCGCGGACGCAGGAACAGCGCCGGCAGCGCCACCAATGCCATTACCCAGAACAGATGTCCTTGCAGATGGGCAAACAGCACGCCACAAATCATTGTCATCACCGCGATACCGCCGCCCATT
The DNA here is from genome assembly GCF_037479095.1 of Pantoea nemavictus. Classification (NCBI taxonomy): domain Bacteria; kingdom Pseudomonadati; phylum Pseudomonadota; class Gammaproteobacteria; order Enterobacterales; family Erwiniaceae; genus Pantoea; species Pantoea nemavictus. The sequence continues at coordinate 922,355 of NZ_JBBGZW010000001.1, forward strand.
GCCAGCGCCGAATAAAGCGATTGCAGACGAATCACTTCTGCACCTTTGCGTGCGGCAATAAAACGCATCGCCGCTAAATGACAAACGGTAAAGCTGCCGCAGTGCAGAATCTGCGCCACAATCAGCAGTGGCAGCGCGGTGCTGGATCCCAGCAGCGTCCAACGCACGATGGCACATGCTCCGGATAACAGCAGCAGGTCGCGCGCGGTCCAGCGGCGGAACAGCCGGCCACTGAGCGCAAAAATAATGATTTCGGCGACAACGCCTAATGACCACAAATAGCCAATAATCGACGCAGAATAACCGCTTTCCTGCCACCAGATGGCGCTGAAGCTGTAATAGGCCGCGTGCGCGCCCTGCAGCAGCGTTACGCATAACATAAAGCGCCACACTGCATTTTCGCGCAGCAGCTCACGCCACGCCTGCCAGCCGCCGTCTGTTGACGTCTGACGTTCACTGCCCTGCGGCCTGGTCGCCGGTGTTAACATCATTCCACCCAGCATGCCGATCGCGCCTAATGACAGCAGCACCAAAATCGCCTGAGACGAGAACGCAGTGACTAACATGCCGGTTAAGGCGGAACTGATAACAAACGCCAGCGAACCCCAAAGACGAACCGGCCCATAGGCCAGGCCAATTTGCTGCGTCCAGGTAGCGGCCAGCGCATCGCTCAGCGGCACCAGCGGTGAGAAAAACAGGTTGAAGCCGATCATCACCAATAGCAGCCACATCCACTGTTGCCCAAGCCAATAACCGATGGCGAACAGACAGGTCATAAGCGCCAGCAGGCGCAGAGCAGTGATCAACTGTGCCGGATTTTTAACCTGTGAGGCAATCAGCAAGCTCCCCACGAAGCGGGCCACCATGCCGCAGCCGAGCAGCAGGCCAATCTTTTCGGCATCAAGGCCTGCACCTTTCAGCCAAACGCTCCAGAAAGGCAGGTAGATGCCATAACAAAAGAAGTAAGTGAAGTAGCCCAATCCGAGCCATTTGGCCGAGCCGATTGCCATATTCCCTCCAGCAAAGATGCTGCTCTGCAGCACGAGTGGTCGCTACTTTGTCAGAGCGCTATAGCGACGGCAATAAAAAAGGATGGCCTAAGCCATCCTTTTTCCTGCTGCATCGACAGACGTAAAAACTTACGCGTATACCGGCAGACGGCTGCAGATTTCCAGCACTTTCTGTTTGGTACGTTCGATGGTCGCTTCGTCGTTGATGTTGTCCAGCACGTCAGCAATCCAGCCCGCTAGTTCACGAACTTCAGCTTCTTTAAAGCCGCGACGCGTCACCGCTGGCGTACCGATACGGATACCTGAAGTTACGAACGGGCTCTTCGGATCGTTTGGAACGCTGTTTTTGTTCACGGTAATGTTAGCGCGGCCCAAAGCGGCATCAGCTTCTTTACCGGTCAGGTTTTTGCTCACCAGATCGATCAGGAACAGGTGGTTGAAAGTACCACCAGAAACGATGTTGTAACCACGCTCCAGCAGAACTTCCACCATCGCTTTGGCATTCTTAGCAACCTGCTGCTGATAAGTCTTGAACTCTGGCTCCATCGCTTCTTTGAATGCAACGGCTTTACCGGCGATCACGTGCATCAGAGGACCACCCTGGCCGCCCGGGAACACCGCGGAGTTCAGCTTTTTATACAGATCTTCGTCACCGTTTTTCGCCAGGATCAGGCCGCCGCGCGGACCCGCCAGGGTTTTGTGGGTGGTAGAGGTTACGATGTGTGCATGAGGAACCGGGTTCGGATAGACGTCTGCGGCGATCAGGCCAGCAACGTGGGCCATATCAACGAACAGGTAGGCGCCAACGCTGTCAGCGATTTCACGCATTTTGGCCCAGTCGCACACGCCAGAGTAGGCGGAGAAACCACCGACGATCATTTTCGGCTTATGGGTTTGCGCCAGTTCAGCCAGTTCGTCGTAATTGATTTTGCCGGTTTCATCGATGCCGTAAGGGATAACCTTGTACAGCTTGCCAGACAGGTTAACCGGAGAACCGTGCGTCAGGTGACCACCGTGCGCCAGGTTCATACCCAGAATGGTGTCGCCCGGCTGCAGCAGTGCCGTGTACACCGCGAAGTTAGCCTGCGAACCTGAGTGCGGCTGTACGTTAGCGTAATCAGCGCCGAACAGTTCTTTAGCACGATCGATCGCCAACTGCTCAACGATATCAACGTATTCACATCCGCCGTAGTAGCGTTTGCCCGGATAGCCTTCGGCATATTTGTTGGTGAGTTGTGAACCTTGTGCCTGCATTACGCGTGGGCTGGTGTAGTTTTCAGAAGCAATCAGTTCAATGTGCTCTTCCTGACGCACTTTCTCTTGCTCCATAGCCTGCCACAACGCGGCATCATAATCGGCAATGTTCATATCACGCTTTAACATCCGGACTCTCCTGACTCAGCTAACTTTTTAACGGCAGTTTAGGCCCCGGCTAAGGGGCGAAGGCGAACAGTGTAAACGGTTTTGACAGGGGACGGTAGCGCCAATCCCCTCTTTTTGCGCAATCGATTGGCATGGCGCTGGAACGGCTTTTTTACGCTTTTTTGCCAGCGTGAAAATCGCGAGATTTGTTCACTTTGCACGGGAATAAATTTCAGCTTTGCGGGCCAGCGCGCACCTTTTTTGCCTAATCCTTAATCACAACGAGGGATTTACAGGCGCTTCGATTAACCATAAGATGCATTTAAAATACATGTTTAAATTCACTCTGAGGATTTCACCATGCTCGACGCGCAAACCATCGCTACCATTAAATCCACCTTGCCTGCCATCGCTCAAATCGGTCCCCAGCTCACCGGTCACTTTTATCAGCGTTTGTTAACCCAGCATCCTGAACTGAAAAACGTCTTCAACATGAATAATCAACGCAGCGGCAATCAGCGTGAAGCCTTGTTCAACGCGATTGTGGCCTATGGCAGCAATCTGGAAAATTTGGCGGTGCTGTTGCCGGCGGTGGAGAAGATCGCGCAGAAGCATGCCAGCCTGAACATTCAGCCTGAACAATACGCGATTGTGGGCGAAAACCTGCTGGCAACCATTGATGAGTTGCTGCACCCGGGCGAAGAGGTGCTGACCGCATGGGGAAAAGCTTATGGCGTGCTGGCCGATGTGTTTATTCAGCGTGAAGAAGCGATTTATTCTGCGTCCGAAGAGAAAGCCGGCGGCTGGCGCGGCGCGCGTGATTTCCGTATTCGCGCCATCAACCAAGAAAGCTCAGTGATTAAGAGTTTTGAGCTGGTGCCGAACGACGGTCAGCCAGTGGCAACATTCTTGCCTGCCCAGTATCTGGCCATTAGCCTGCAACCTGCAGGCTACGAAAATATCCAGCATCGCCAGTATTCGCTGACGCATCAACCGAACGGCACCTTCTATCGCATTGCAGTAAAACGCGAAGCGCTGGGCAGCGTATCGGGTTGGCTGCATGACAATGCACAGGTCGGAGATATCGTGCAGTGCGCCGCTCCAGCGGGCGATTTCTTCCTGCAGGCTGACGCGGCGACACCCATCACCTTAATCTCTGCTGGCGTGGGACAAACTCCGATGCTGGCGATGCTGGCTAATCTGGCGGAGCAGCAACATCCTGCAGCAGTTAACTGGCTACACGCGGCTGAAGCCGGTTCCCAACATGCCTTTGCTGAAGAGGTAAAATCGTTTGGCACACGTCTGCCAAACTTCGCCAGTCACGTTTGGTATCGCCAACCTGAAAGCGCAGATGCAGGACGTTATAACGATGTGGGATTGATGGATCTGGCGGGCGTATCTTCCGCGCTAAATCAGCCCGAGCGCCAATTCTGGATCTGCGGTCCACTGCCGTTTATGCAGTTTGTCGCGCGTCAGTTAGTCGATGCGGGTGTGAGCGGCGATCGTATCCATTACGAAGTGTTTGGTCCGCACAAGGTGCTGTAAAACAGAAAGCCTGCACAAGGCAGGCTTTCTTAGACAATGCGCGAAGGGGCTTAAATCGCCTCTTCGTCCTCTTCACCGGTACGAATACGCACCACGCGCGCTACGTCGAAGACAAAAATTTTGCCGTCGCCAATTTTGCCGGTCTGCGCAGTTTTCATTATGGTTTCTACGCAGGTGTCGACGATGTCGTCACCGACCACCATTTCAATTTTCACTTTTGGCAGAAAATCGACCATGTATTCCGCGCCGCGATACAGTTCCGTGTGGCCTTTCTGACGGCCAAAGCCTTTGACTTCACTGACCGTCATCCCGGTGATGCCCACTTCCGCTAACGCTTCACGTACATCATCGAGTTTGAATGGTTTGATAATTGCATCGATCTTTTTCATGACAGATCCTTTTTTACTCCCTCCATGATGGACGGATACCGTTAGTATAAGTGTTCCTGACACCGCCGCAGCACGCTACTCTTTAAATTCGCTGGCGTCTAGCTCATGGCGCGACAGCAGCTTATAGAATTCAGTGCGGTTACGTCCAGCCAGACGCGCGGCGTTAGTGACATTTCCTTTGGTCATCTGCAACAGTTTACGCAGATAGTTCAGCTCAAACTGATTACGCGCCTCGACGAAGGTTGGCAACGCGGTATTTTCTCCTGCCAGCGCCTGCTCCACCAGCGCATCGCCGATCACCGGTGCAGTACTCAACGCTACGCACTGCTCAATCACGTTCACCAATTGCCGCACATTGCCCGGCCATGCTGCGCCAACCAGTCGTTTCATGGCATCCACCGAGAAGCTACGCACGGAAGGTTTATGGCGATCGGCGGACTGGCGCAGCAGATGATTCGCCAGCAGCGGAATATCTTCGGCACGCTCATGCAGCGCAGGAATTTTCAGATTCACCACGTTGAGGCGATAGTAGAGGTCCTCGCGGAAACTCTTTTTCTCCATCGCTTTCGGCAAATCACGGTGCGTCGCGGAAATGATACGCACGTTGATCTCCAGATCGCGGTTACTGCCCAGCGGGCGCACCTTGCGCTCCTGCAGTACGCGTAGCAATTTCACCTGCAACGCCTGCGGCATATCGCCGATCTCATCCAGAAACAGTGTGCCGCCCTCAGCCGCCTGGAACAGCCCTTCACGCGCGCTGACTGCTCCCGTAAAGGCACCTTTGGCGTGGCCAAACAGTTCAGATTCCAGCAGTTGCTCTGGCAAAGCGCCACAGTTGATGGCAATGAAGGGCTTGGTCGCACGGGGGCTGGCCGCATGAATCGCTTGTGCCAGCACCTCTTTACCGGTGCCGCTTTGGCCATTGATCAAAATACTGACGTCCGATTGCGCTACCATGTGCGACTGATCCAACAGGCGCAGCATCTGCGGATTGCGCGTCACAATCGCTTCGCGCCAGCCGTCATCGCTCATCGGCGCGCGCTGTGCCAGCGCTTCATCAATCGCTTTGTACAACGCATCACGATCGACCGGTTTGGTAAGAAAACTAAATACGCCTTGCTGCGTAGCGGACACGGCTTCAGGAATTGAACCATGCGCGGTGAGAATGATCACCGGCAAGCCCGCATGACGTTTCTGTACTTCGCCAAACAGCGCCAGACCGTCCATCTCATCCATGCGCAGGTCGCTGATGACTAAATCGACCTTCTCTTTCTGCAGATGACGCAGTGCTTCTGGTCCGCTGGCTGCCGTCGCCACCTGAAAACCTTCGCTACTCAAACGCATGCCAAGCAGTTTCAGTAAGCCAGGATCGTCATCTACCAGCAGTAAGCGTGCGCTCTGTTTCATGATTACTGATCCTCAGTTTGCACATCACTGGCACCGTGCGATGCGTCGCTGCTGTCGGGCGCTTTGCGCGATGACAGTTGGCGCTCAATGTCGGTTAAACGCTCGAGCTTACGTTGGGTGTCTGCCAGCGCCTGGCGCATTTTGCTTTGCTGCTGGCGTAGGTTGTCCATTTCAGCGTCGTTGCTTTGCTGCAGGGCGGCGTAACGTCCACGCGCTTCACTCAGCTCCAGCTGAGCGGCCTGATTACTGCGCCACAGCTGTAGTAACGGGCGCACTGCCGCCGGATAAGACGCGCTATAACCGTCCAACGTGGTGACGTAATCACGGCGTTCGACCGGCGTGACGTTACCGTTAGCGAGCAGAATGCCTTGCTTAAAGGCGCGTGCCCAGCCTTGCACCGGCCAGCGACGCGCTTCGGCGCGAGCTTCGGCAGGGGATAAGCGCTCGGCACAATCAACGGCGCGCTGCCAGTAAAGCGGATTACTCACGGCGGCTGGCGTTTCGATTTGCCACACGCTTTGACAATCGATCGCCAGATAATCCGGCAGGCGCACGTCGGGTTCCGGCACGCTCACGCTAGTGTGTTGGGTACGTTGCTGTGACGGTGCCTGGCAGGCACTCAGGCCGAGCGCCATCAACGCACAGGTCACAAATTTAAATCGGGGTAATTTCATTAATCAGGCATTCCCGGCGCTGGTAGTCAGAATGATACGAAAACAGACATCCGCATCCTTGCGTGTTACCAACTGCAAATCGCCTTGCATCCTGCGCAGGCAATCTTTGGCGATGCTTAACCCCAGACCGCTGCCTTTAACCGGCCCCTTGCGCTGTTGGCTGCCTTGATAAAAAGGCTCAAAAATCATCGCCTGCTCTTCAGCCGGAATCGGTGTGCCGGTGTTTGCCACCTCAATCCACACCTGGTTGCCCTTCTGCTGGCTCTGCAGCCAGATGTTACCGGATTCGGCGCCGTAGTTCACGGCGTTCGAATAGAGGTTATCAATCACCCGCTGTAGCAGCGTGGCTTCCGCCAGACAGTGATTCACCTGCAGATCAACGTGCGTCGTCATCTCACGCGCACTGGCAGGCAACGAGTGCACTTTTACTACGGAATCAATGATGTCATTTAATACCACCGGTGCCAGCGTCATCGGGCCATCTGCCAGCTTACGGTTGTAATCCAGCAACTGCTCAATCAGCCGCTGTAAATGACGGCTGCTGGTATCGAGAATCGCGACCACTTCCTGCTGCTCAGCGTTCAATGGCCCGGCGACCTGATCGGCCAGCAGCTCAGTGCCTTCCCGCAGGCTGGCAAGCGGTGTTTTCAGCTCATGCGACAGGTGACGCAGAAACTCATGGCGCTGCTCTTCCAGCCAGCTCAGACGTTCACTCAACCAAACGATGCGCTGTCCCAGCGAGCGAATTTCACGTGGGCCGCGAAAGCTGCCGCTATCGCCCAGCGATTTGCCCTCGCCTAAGCGATTGATCATGCGCTCAACGCGTTTTACCGGACCAATAATCATGCCGGTGAACAGCAAAACCAGCACCAGACTGATCAGGAACAGAATTAGCGCCTGCCAGCCAAAAAACTGGCCGCGATCGGCAATTTCACGTTGCAGTTGTAGGCCGCGCGAAAACACCACTTCGCGCGTTGCCTGCACCATTTGCGTATTGGTATCGGAAAAACGCTCCAGCGCGCTGGCAGCTTGTGCTTGCGGATTTCCATTATCGCACTTTACCTGCTGCAGCTGCGGCAAGGTGGTTTGCAGCACTTTGAAGGAGGGCAGATCGGGCAAGCTGGCTGCGTGGCTGCTGAGCATTTGACCGTAGCGCGTCCACTGCGTTTGATACAGTTTGGCCAGCGACGCATCGCCTAATACGCAGTATTGACGATAGCTTCGCTCCAGCTCCAGCGCGGTGCGCGCCATCGCTTCACTGCGCCGTACATCGGTAAAGGTATTGCGATTGGTATCTGCCGCCTGGTTGCTCAGCGCCGAAAGGCTTTCCCATGCTTGCCATGCCAGCACCAGTAACGGCAGCAGCACCAGCAGAAAGGCCATTAAGACTAACTGTCGCAGGGATCGGGGAAACAGACGCCATTTATTCACAACCGCGCTTCCTTAAATATGAGCTGCAGGCATGCTAGCGAAGTATCAAAACGGAAGAAAGGAGAGATATGAAAACGGCAGGCCTTTTGGCCTGCCGTGAGAGCGACGCCGCAGCATCGCTTGCAAAATAGGTGGAGCCTAACTCAACGTTGCGTCCGATGCTTGATAACGTTGCAAAGCAAGCGATTATCGGTGAGGTGGACGACAGGCTCCGTTTGGTGCGTCATTCAGTTTTTATGAGCTCTGCCGCGAAAAGCGGGGCAATCATAAACAGGCGAATGAGCCACGCAGAGAGTATAGCAAGTATCATGCCAACAAATAAATAGTGTTTATTATCAGAGGAATGCCAGATAGAAGGCGAAGACAGGAAGGAAAGCGGACCGGGCGGTCAGGGAAAAGTGTCGCTGATTAGCAACGGGTTTAGAGCGCTAACTTCCTTGCATTACAAATCAACGAGTTAAATGTCACCTTTTGACGACAGCATAAAGTCAGGATTGTCGCCTTTTTCCGACAGCTTGCATACTTGTGCGGTTTTTAGCCAGGTCGCCATTAATGGCGACCCTACAAAAAAATAAAGGCCGCGGTTAGGCGGCCTTGTAAGGTGCGCATTGATGCGCACCAGCATAACAACTCAAGATTAACGCTTAGCCCAACTGCTTACGCGCATTGCGGAAGATACGCATCCACGGGCTATCTTCGCCCCACTCTGCCGGATGCCACGAGTTGCTGACGGTACGGAACACGCGCTCTGGGTGCGGCATCATAATGGTGACGCGACCGCTTTCGTTAGTTACCGCAGTGATGCCGTTTGGTGAGCCATTCGGGTTCGCCGGATAGCTTTCCGTCACTTTGCCGAAGTTATCGACGAAGCGCAGCGCTACCAGACCTTTGCTCTCCAGCTGCGCCAGATGCGCACCGTCACGCACTTCAACAAAACCTTCGCCGTGCGATACTGCGATTGGCATATGCGATCCTGCCATGCCCTCCAGCAACAGCGATGGGCTCGCCGCCACTTCGACCAAGCTGAAACGCGCTTCGAAACGCTCGGACTGGTTACGCACAAAGCGTGGCCACAGTTCGCTGCCTGGAATCAATTCACGCAGGTTCGACATCATCTGGCAGCCGTTACACACGCCCAGCGCCAGCGTTTGTGGACGATGGAAGAAGTTCTCAAACTCATCACGTACGCGGCCGTTGAACAGGATCGATTTCGCCCAACCTTCACCCGCGCCCAGCACGTCACCGTATGAGAAGCCACCACACGCAACCAGTGCCTGGAACTCTTCCAGACCGCGACGACCGGCGAGCAGATCGCTCATGTGTACGTCAACTGCAGTAAAGCCAGCGCGATGGAAAGCAGCCGCCATCTCCACGTGGGAGTTCACACCCTGCTCACGCAGCACCGCCACACGCGGACGTGCGCCAGTGGCGATCATCGGTGCCGCCACATCCTCTTCTGGCTTGAAGGTCAGATGGACGTTCAGACCAGGATCGTTATCGTCTTTCTTCGCTTCATGCTCCTGATCGGCACAGGCTGGGTTATCACGCAGACGCTGCATCTGCCAGGTGGTTTCTGCCCACCAGGTACGCAGCGTGGTGCGGCTTTCGCTGTACACCGTACTGTCGCCAGAACGGATCACGAAGCGGTCGCCCGGCAGCGCTTTACCCATCACATGCACGTTAGCGCTCAGGCCGTGATCGGCGAAGACTTTCTCTACTGCCACGCGATCCGCTGCGTTGATTTGCAGCACCGCGCCCAGCTCTTCGGTGAACAGCGCTGCCAATGCATCACTGCCCAACGCGGCGATATCGGCTTCGATACCGCAGTGACCGGTAAAGGCCATCTCCGCCAGCGTGACCAACAGGCCGCCGTCAGAACGGTCGTGATAGGCCAGCAGTTTCTGCTCGGCCACCAGCGCCTGAATAGCGTTAAAGAAGCCCGCCAGCTGCGTAGCATCACGCACGTCGGCAGGCTTGTCACCGAGTTGACGATAAACCTGTGACAGCGCGGTAGCACCCAGCGTGTTAGCGCCGTTACCCAGATCCACCAGCAGCAGCAGGTTATCTTGATCGGCCTGCAGCTGCGGCGTAACGGTGCGACGTACATCCTCAACGCGCGCAAACGCGGTAATCACCAACGACAGCGGCGAGGTCATTTCACGCTGCTCGGTGCCTTGCTGCCAGCGGGTTTTCATCGACATCGAGTCTTTACCGACGGGAATCGTGATGCCCAGCGCCGGACACAGCTCTTCACCTACCGCTTTAACGGCGGCGTACAAACCAGCATCTTCGCCTGGGTGACCGGCGGCGGCCATCCAGTTCGCGGAGAGCTTGACGCGCTGCAGCGAACCAATTGAGGTCGCAGCGATATTGGTCAGCGCTTCACCCACCGCCAGGCGACCGGAAGCGGCGAAGTCGAGCAATGCGACTGGCGCGCGTTCGCCGAGAGAGAACGCTTCACCGTGATAGCTATCCAGGCTGGCCGTGGTGACGGCGCAGTTCGCGACCGGAATTTGCCACGGACCGACCATCTGATCGCGCGCGACCATGCCGGTTACGCTGCGATCGCCAATGGTGATCAGGAAGGTTTTTTCCGCCACGGTTGGCAAATGCAGCACACGATTCACCGCATCAGCAACGGTAATCCCGTCGCGCTGCAGGGCATCGCCTTTGGCTTGCTGGCTGGCAACATCACGTGTCATCTTCGGCGTTTTGCCCAGCAGCACGTCGAGCGGCATGTCGATTGGCTTATTGTCGAAATGGCTGTCGGCGAGGTTCAGATGCAGCTCTTCAGTCGCTTCACCAATCACCGCATAAGGCGCGCGTTCACGCTGGCACAACTCATCGAACAGCGCCAGTTTCTCAGGCGCCACCGCCAGCACATAACGTTCCTGTGATTCGTTACACCACACTTCCAGCGGACTCATGCCCGGCTCGTCGCTCAGGATGTCGCGCAGGTTAAAGTTACCGCCGCGGTTACCATCACTTACCAGCTCTGGCATCGCGTTCGAGAGACCGCCCGCGCCCACGTCATGGATAAACAGAATCGGGTTGGCTTCGCCCAGCTGCCAGCAGCGGTCGATCACTTCCTGGCAGCGACGTTCCATCTCTGGGTTGTCGCGCTGTACTGAAGCAAAGTCGAGATCGGCATCCGATTGGCCGGAAGCCATCGACGAAGCGGCACCGCCGCCCAGACCGATGTTCATCGCCGGGCCACCCAGCACGATCAGTTTGGCCCCCACCACAATCTCGCCTTTCTGCACGTGATCGGCACGAATGTTACCGATGCCGCCCGCCAGCATAATCGGCTTATGGTAGCCGCGCAGCTCCACACCATTGTGGCTGTTGACGCGCTCTTCATAGGTACGGAAGTAGCCATTCAGGGCAGGACGACCAAATTCGTTGTTGAATGCCGCGCCGCCCAGCGGGCCTTCGGTCATGATGTCTAAGGCGGTGACAATACGATCCGGCTTACCGAAATCCTCTTCCCACGGCTGTTCGAAGCCTGGAATGCGCAGGTTCGATACCGAGAAACCGACCAGACCGGCTTTTGGCTTCGCACCACGTCCGGTTGCGCCTTCATCACGAATTTCACCACCGGAACCGGTCGCAGCACCCGGCCATGGCGAAATAGCGGTTGGGTGGTTATGGGTTTCCACTTTCATCAGGATATGCGCTTCTTCCTGATGGAATTCATATTCGCCCTTCTGCGCATCTGCGTAGAAGCGGCCAACCTCGGAACCTTCCATCACTGCGGCGTTGTCTTTATACGCCGACAGCACGTGCTCAGGATTATGTTCAAAGGTGTTTTTGATCATTTTAAACAGCGACTTCGGCTGCTTTTCGCCGTCGATAATCCAGTCGGCGTTGAAGATTTTGTGACGACAGTGCTCAGAGTTTGCCTGCGCAAACATATAGAGCTCGATGTCGTTTGGATTACGCCCCAGCTTGGTAAAGGCATCAAGCAGGTAATCGATCTCATCATCGGCCAGCGCCAGGCCCAGCGTGGCATTGGCCTGCTCCAGCGCGCTGCGACCTGCGCCCAGCACGTCGATGCTTTTGAGCGGCTGCGGCTGATGATGGGCAAACAGCTGCTGCGCATCGCTGAGGTCAGCGAACACGGTTTCCATCATGCGGTCATGCAGCAGGCTGGCAAGTTGCTGCCACTGCGCTTCCGTCAGCTCAGGGGCCTGCACATAGAAAGCCATGCCGCGCTCAAGGCGTAACACCTGTGGCAGATCGCAGTTGTGCGCGATATCGGTGGCTTTCGAGGACCACGGAGAGATGGTGCCGGGACGCGGCGTTACCAGCAACAGACGCCCTTGTGGCGCATGTTCGGCGAGAGAAGGACCGTATTTCAGCAGACGTTGCAGGCGGGCGTGCTCATCCGCGCTGAGCGGTGCGCTGACATCGGCAAAATGGACGTACTCGGCGTAAATATCACTCACCGGAAGGTGAGCGTCCTGAAAGCGGGTCAGCAGTTTGTTTACACGAAATGCCGACAGAGCGGGCGAACCACGCAGAATTTCCATCATTAAAGATCTCTCGTCTTTGAAGTGCCGGGCGACGCTTCATTGGGCGCAACAGGGGAAAACGGGCGGTATTATAGAGAAACAGCACGGGATACGAAACCGTTTGCGCATAAATTCTGGCACCTGGCGTTTGGCTGAATTTTGCACAATTCTTGCTATAAAAGTTGCCCTGCCCCTTTTTGTTGCGCAAAATGCCCCTCGCTCTGGGAGTTAAAACAACATAAATACTGCCTTTAAAAGACAGAGGCCTGTGAGCCATTACGAGACAACTATTTGAAACGCCTAAAAATAAACTATCTGTTTATCGGTCTGATCACCGTGCTGCTTGCGCTAGCATTGTGGCCTTCAATCCCGTGGTACGGGGGTGGAACAGACGCGCTATCACAGATCAAATCACGCGGAGTGCTGCGCATCAGTACCGTTAACTCTCCGCTGACTTACTACACCATTAACAATGCACCAGCCGGTATGGATTACGAGCTGGCGAAGCGCTTCGCCGATTACCTTGGCGTAAAACTGGAAGTTGAGGTGCGTCCAAACCTCGGCGACCTGTTTGATGACCTGGATGACGGCAAGGCGGATTTGCTGGCTGCCGGCCTGATCTACAACAGCGAGCGCCTTGCGCACTACCAAAGTGGCCCGAGCTACTATTCGGTGTCGCAACAGCTGGTGTACCGCATTGATAAGCCACGGCCGAAAAATCTCGGCGATCTGAAAGGCCGCCTGATTGTGCAGTCCGGTTCGGCATATCTGTCAACTTTACGTTCCGCCAAAGCCGACAGCTATCCCGATCTCGACTGGGCGATCTCGACCGATCAAGGGCAGAAAGCGCTACTTGAAGCGGTTGCTGACGGCAAACTGGATTACACCGTGGGCGACTCAGTCACCATTGGCCTGCTACAGCGCATTCATCCGCAGCTGGCAGTAGCGTTTGATGTGACGGATGAAGAGCCGGTCACCTGGTATTTGCCGCGTAACGAGGACGACAGCCTGAACGCGGCAATGCTCGACTTCTACAGCCAGATGGGCGAGGAAGGCGCGATGGCGCGACTGGAAGAGAAGTATCTCGGCCACGTCGGCACCTTTGATTATGTGGATACCCGCACCTTCCTGCGCGCCATTGATAACACGCTACCGGACATCAAACCGCTGTTTGAGAAATATTCGGCCAGCATGGATTGGCGATTGCTGGCGGCGATCTCTTATCAGGAATCGCACTGGAATCCGCAGGCCACTTCGCCGACCGGCGTCCGAGGCATGATGATGTTGACGCGCAATACCGCTGACAGCCTTGAAGTCAACGATCGCCTCGATCCTGAACAGAGCATTCGCGGCGGCAGTGAATATCTCAAGCGCATGATGGAAAAGGTGCCGGAGACGATTCCTGAAGATGAGCGCATTTGGTTCGCGCTGGCGGCGTACAACATGGGCTACGCGCACATGTTGGATGTGCGCAAACTGACGGCGAAACAGGGCGGCAATCCTGATAGCTGGGCGGATGTGAAGCTGCGCCTGCCGATGCTGAGCCAGAAGCGCTACTACACGCAAACTACCTATGGTTACGCGCGCGGTCACGAAGCTTATAACTACGTCGAGAATATCCGTAAGTATCAGATAAGCCTGGTGGGCTATCTGCAGGAGCAGGAGAAGCGGTTAGCGCAGCAATCGGCGCTAGAAGCGGAGTTAGGTGCCGGCTACCCGGCGGTCGAACCGAAAATTGCCATGAATTAATCTGCGCGCTGCGCCTGACGCAGTGCCTTCTTCTGCTCGCGACGCATGCGGAAGAAGTCACTCAACATCCCAGCGCACTGTTCCGCCAGCACACCGCAATCAATCTGAATTTGATGATTCATGCCGGGATGGCCAATCACATCCAGCAGTGAACCGGCCGCGCCGGTTTTCTCATCTTTGGCGCCATACACTAACCGCGTGATGCGGCTGTGCACCATCGCGCCAGCGCACATCACGCAGGGTTCCAGCGTGACATACAGTGTGGTATCCAGCAGACGATAGTTTTCCAGCACTTTGCCACCCTGACGCAGCGCCATGATCTCAGCGTGCGCGGTGGGATCGTGCTGACCAATCGGTCGATTCCAGCCTTCGCCGATCACTTTATCGCCCTGCACCAGCACCGCACCGACCGGCACTTCGCCCTGCTCCCACGCGCGCTTAGCCAGTTCCAGCGCATAACGCATCCAATATTCATCAGTTTGTGGGTTCACCGGGCAACTCCTGCGGGCATCAAAAGGCGGCGCATTATAGCGATGCTGCTGCCGGAATCGAAGCGTTATTCCAGCTGTTGCAGCTCACCGCGCGGCGTGACGCGCCAGCGGTGCTGACAGAAGAACAGCAGCGGGTTGTCCTGCTTGCTGTCGCTGTAGCCGCTATACAGCTGCAGCGGCGTGCCGATTTTCTCCTCCAGCTGTGCCACCTTCTCATGGCCGAGGCAACGCATCGCCAACAGGCGGCCGCCGCGGCCCGGTTTCATCTGGCTGGCGATCAGCTGCACGCGCGGTAAGAAGGCGGAATCGAAATAGACTTTCTCCACCAGCGATTGCGGCGAACCGGTGATCAGCCAGACATCGGCATCACTGCTGCTGAGATAATCAGTGAGCCGCTGCTGCACCACCGGAAAGGCGGTAACGCGCTGGCGGAACCAGTCAGCGAATTCGGCTTCGCGCTGGCGTAGACGCGTTTCGCTATGGCCGAAGGTAATCGCCCATAGCAGCAAACTCATTGGCCAGCGCGCCGCGCGACCTTTGATCAGCATGCCGAGACCAATCACCGGTAACAGCGGCACCACCAGCAGCAGATTGATCGGCTGACGTCGCAGCAGATAGCGCATATAGGTGCCAAACATGTCTTGCTGATGCAGCGTGCCATCGAGATCGAAAAACACCACGCGTCGTTGCGTACCCTTTGTCAAACAGCACTCCTTCTCTATCCTTCGTGGTTTCTGCACTACAGTGTAGCCAGCTTCAGCGTTTGGGGCGAAAGCTGCTATTTTTAATTCCAATGACTACAATGCCAGCTGAATAGTTTATTCTCTGTGCCCGCGCGCTGTCATCTGGCGGCAATCGCCCGACATCCTGCGCGTAACCGCACTACGCTCTATCTGGAAAGATGAATTAAGGATCGAACAATGAGTTCATTGCTGCGCATTCGCCAACTTTATCCTCGACTGGCGCTAAATGAGCGTCGCCTGGCGGATTTTTTGCTGTCGCAGCCGGACCGTGCACGGCATCTGAGTTCACAAAAACTGGCTGAGGAGTCGGGTGTCAGCCAGTCCAGCGTGGTGAAATTTGCCCAGAAGCTGGGCTATAAAGGCTTCCCGGCGCTGAAGCTGGCGCTGAGCGAATCAATGGCCGATCGCGATGCTATTACCGTGCATAACCATATTCTTAGCGATGACCCACTCAAAGTGGTGGGTGAAAAGCTGCTGACGGAAAAGATCTCGGCGATCCGCGCCACGCTGGATATCAATAGCGAAGAGAAGCTGCTGCAAACCTTACAGCTGCTGAAAAATGCCAACCGTATTCTTCTGGTCGGCATCGGTGCATCGGGTTTGGTGGCGAAAGATTTCTCATGGAAACTGATGAAAATCGGCATTAACGCAGTTGCGGAACAGGATATGCATGCGCTGCTGGCCAGCGTGCAGGCGATGGCGCCGGGCGATGTGTTGCTGGCGATCTCCTACACCGGCGAACGTCGCGAAATCAATCTGGCGGCGCAGGAAGCGGCGCAGGTTGGCGCCGATGTGCTGGCTTTTACTGGCTTCACGCCGAATGCCCTGCAGCAGTGTGCGACGGTTTGTCTCTACACCGTAGCGGAAGAGCAGAGTACGCGCAGTGCGGCAATTTCATCAACCAGTGCGCAACTGGCACTTACCGATTTGCTGTTTATGGCGCTGGTGCAGAACGATCCGGAACGCGCATCCAGCCATATTCGTCACAGCGAAGAGTTGGTGAAAAAGCTGGTCTGATGAGATGAGGCGCGTATAATACCCGCGCCTTTTCTGCTGTTATTGGATTTCCGCTATGGCCCTGCTCATCACCACTAAATGCATCAATTGCGATATGTGCGAACCTGAATGCCCAAACCAGGCAATCAGTTTAGGCGACGCGATCTATGAGATTGATGTCGACCGCTGCACTGAGTGCGTGGGCCATTATGATGTGCCGACCTGCCAAAGCGTCTGCCCGATTGATAACACCATTATTGCGGATCCACAGCACCTGGAGAGTCGTGAGGCGCTGTGGGAGAAATTTGTGGTGTTGCACCCTTAGTTCTCGATAATCACCGTCGCGCAAGCGTAGTGGCGTTCATCCGCTAATGTCACATGCACGTGCTGCACACCGAGCTGGCTGGCAATCACTTTCGCCTGCTCAAAGAAACGTAATCCCGGCTTACCCAGCGCATCGTTGTACACTTCAAACTGATTGAACGCCAGGCCACCGCGAATGCCGGTGCCAAACGCTTTCGCTGCCGCCTCTTTCACCGCAAAGCGTTTAGCAAGAAAGCGCACCGGTTGCTGGTGCGCCTGATATTGCTGCCACTCGGCTTCGCTCAATACGCGGCGCGCCAGGCGATCGCCGGAGCGCTCAATCACGCCCGCAATGCGCTCGATCTCTACGATGTCGCTGCCGAGTCCGAGAATCGCCATTAGCGACGCGCTTCCCGCATCAGCTGCTTCATTTCACTGACCGCATCGGCCAGGCCGCTGAACAGTGCGCGACCAATAATCGCATGGCCGATATTCAGTTCGTGCATTTCCGGCAGTTCAGCAATCGGCTGCACGTTGTGGTAGGTCAAACCGTGGCCAGCATTCACTTTCAGGCCAAGGCTGGCGGCGAAAGTCGCGGCTTTACGAATGCGCGACAGTTCAGCCTGGCGCGCCAGACCTTCAGGCGCTTCGGCGTAGGCGCCGGTGTGAATTTCAATATAGGGTGCGCCGCTGGCAACGGCGGCTTCAATCTGGCGGTGATCGGCATCGATAAACAGCGACACCAGAATGCCGGCGTCGCTCAGCAGGCGCACCGCGGCGTTAATTTTATCCTGCTGACCGGCCACATCCAGCCCACCTTCAGTGGTCACTTCCTGACGCTTTTCCGGCACCAGGCAAACGAAGTGAGGTTTGATTTCGCAGGCGATGTCGATCATCTCGTCCGTGACCGCCATCTCCAGATTCATGCGCGTCTGAATGGTGTCACGCAGAATGCGTACATCGCGGTCAGTAATGTGGCGGCGATCTTCACGCAAATGCACGGTAATGCCGTCGGCACCGGCCTGCTCGGCAACAAACGCAGCCTGCACCGGATCGGGATAGTTTGTGCCACGTGCGTTACGTACGGTGGCAATGTGGTCAATGTTGACGCCTAACAGCAACTCAGCCATGACAATCCTTAAATGTGTTCAGTGTGTTTGCAGTGTACTGCGCTGAATATATCAGGCGGTACGACCAGCGCTAGTCGTTTGCCACATCGGGTCTCTTTTTTGGCACGAACTGGCGAAACAGTTCCTGACTCTTCAGCGGTTTGCCGCCCAGATAGGGCTTCAGCGCCATCCGCGTAAAGCGTTTGGCGGCGCGCAAAGTATCGGCATCGGGGAATTCACGTTCCCATAGCGCTCGCAGCTGGCGGCCAGTGAAGCTGCGCTGATTGACCACCAGGCTGGCGATAAAGCCCTTCTCTTCGCGGTAACTGTAGGTCATGCCATCGGCAACCTCTTCGCCGCTGCCGGCACAATGCAGGAAATCGACGCCGTAGCCGAGATGACCCAGCAGCGCCAGCTCAAAACGACGCAGCGCCGGTTCAGGCGAGCCGTTGCCTGCTGCCAGCGTTTGGATGCAATTCAGGTAATCGAAGAACATGTCCGAGAAGGGGATTTGCTGCTCCAGCACGCGCGACAGCAGTTCATTGACGTACAGCCCGCAGTAGAGCGTGATGCCGCTGAGCGGCAATGCCAATGAAACGGCTTCGGCATTACGCAGCGTTTTGACGTCGCCACGACCGCCCCAGCGCACCAGCAGCGGCGTGAAGGGTTGTAGCGCACCTTTCAGTTGGGAGCGGCGCGAACGGGCGCCTTTGGCAAGGACGCGGACGCGCCCTTCGCTTTCGCTGAACAGATCGAGGAGCAGGCTGGTTTCGCTGTAAGGGCGACTATGCAGCACAAAGGCGCGTTGCCAGCCTTCCATCGATTACCCTTCGTCAGAGTAACCTAAGCTGCGCAGCGCACGTTCATCGTCCGCCCAGCCAGATTTCACTTTAACCCACAGTTCAAGATGCACTTTCGCCTCAAACATCTCTTCCATGTCTTTACGCGATTCAATGCCGATGGTTTTGATCTTGGCGCCTTTATTGCCGATGACCATCTTCTTCTGGCCTTCGCGCTCAACGAGGATCAGGCCATTGATGTCATAGCCGCCGCGCTCGTTAGAGACAAACTGCTCAATTTCTACGGTGACGGAATAAGGCAGCTCAGCGCCAAGGAAGCGCATCAATTTTTCACGGATGATCTCAGATGCCATAAAGCGCTGCGAGCGGTCGGTGACATAATCTTCTGGGAAATGATGCTCAGATTTTGGCAAGCATTTGCGCGCAATCGCCGCAATAGCGTCAACATTTTTGCCACTCTCAGCAGAGATCGGTACAATTTCGAGGAAGTTCATCTGCTGGCTGAGGAACTGCAGATGGGGCAACAGAATGCTCTTATCCTGAATGTTGTCGACTTTATTGATCGCCAATACCACAGGAACTTTGTTATCCCGCAGCTTGTTAAGCACCATCTCGTCGTCTGGCGTCCAGCGCGTGCCTTCAACCACAAAGATCACCAGCTCAACATCACCGATGGAGCTGCTGGCCGCGCGGTTCATCAAGCGGTTGATAGCCCGCTTCTCTTCCATATGCAGCCCTGGCGTATCCACGTAGATCGCTTGATAAGCGCCTTCGGTGTGGATGCCCATAATACGGTGACGCGTGGTTTGCGGTTTGCGTGAAGTGATCGACACCTTCTGCCCCAGTAACTGGTTCAGCAAAGTGGATTTACCGACGTTTGGTCGGCCTACAATCGCGACAAAGCCGCTATATGTTTCGAGTTCGCTCATTCGAGTCCTGACTTGGGCAGCGCCGCTTTCGACGCTGCGATGTGACTATTTATTCGAGGCCAAGCTTGATTAACGCCTGTTCGGCGGCTGCTTGCTCGGCTTTACGGCGGCTGGAGCCAATGCCCACCACCGGTTCTGCCATGCCACTCACCTGACAGTGAATGGTGAATTCCTGATCGTGGGCTTCGCCACGCACCTGCACCACCAAATAAGAGGGCAGCGGCAGATGACGTCCCTGCAAATACTCCTGCAGGCGCGTTTTCGGATCTTTCTGTTTATCACCCGGACTGATCTGTTCCAGTCGTGAGTGATACCAATCGAGAATTAACTTTTCGACGGTCTGAATACTGCTATCAAGGAAGATGCCGCCAATTAAGGCTTCAACGGTATCCGCAAGAATCGATTCACGACGGAAACCGCCGCTTTTCAGCTCGCCCGGACCGAGGCGCAAACACTCGCCGAGGTCGAACTCTCGCGCCATCTCCGCCAGCGTATTGCCGCGCACCAGCGTGGCGCGCATGCGGCTCATATCGCCTTCATCCACGCGTGGGAAGCGGTGATACAGCGCATTAGCAATCACATAGCTGAGAATAGAATCGCCAAGAAATTCAAGACGTTCATTGTGTTTGCTGCTGGCACTACGATGCGTCAATGCCTGCTGCAATAAATCCGGATGAGTAAAAGTGTAGCCCAGTTTGCGCTGCAGCTTGTTAATGACGATGGGGTTCATGCGATTCCAGTTGTTCAGTGCGTCTGTCACTCTGCATACGAAACAGGGCTGAGGTGCCAACCTGTTCTGTTTCGTGTGCACTGGCCCCCAAAAGGAGGCCAACCATTGCTGTTCAGCCAAGGCTAAACAGCGCTTTTATCAATGAATCCCACCAATGCGGCTAAAGCGCACGCCGGTCGGCCACTGTCCTTCTTGTTTCTCGAAGCTCATCCAGATAGCAACCGCTTTACCGACCAGATTCTTCTCGGGCACAAAGCCCCAGTAGCGGCTGTCGGCGCTGTTATCACGGTTGTCACCCATCATGAAATACTGCCCTTGCGGCACAATCCATGTCGATTGCGGCTGGCCAGGCTGCTGATAATACATGCTTGCCTGACTTTGCGCTTCGTTTACCAGCAAGATATCGTGCGTTACGTTGCCCAAAGTCTCTTTACGGGTGCCGAGACGCAAACCGCCCTTCATGGTTTCACCCTGCGGAGCCTGGAAGAAGCCGTTACCGGTTTCATTGCCATCAAAGCCGCTGAAGGTTTGAATGAAGTTGCTTGGCTCAACGTTAGTGTACGTTACCGGCAGCGCGGTACTGCAATTGCCGCTGCTGCAACCCGGATTGATGGTCAGGGTTTTGCTGTAAGGGTCAAACACCACTTTGTCGCCTGGCAAGCCAATCACGCGCTTGATGTAATCCACGCTCGGATCTTTCGGATATTTGAATACCGCGACATCACCACGCTGCGGATGACCGGTTGGAATCAGCGTGGTTTGGGTAATTGGATCTTTAATGCCGTAAGCAAACTTCTCCACGAGGATGAAGTCACCAATCAGCAGCGTTGGCATCATTGAGCCTGAGGGAATCTGGAACGGCTCAAAAATGAACGAACGCACAATCAATACCACCGCCAGCACCGGGAACACCGATGCCGTGGTTTCTACCCAACCCGGTTGTGCGGCCACTTTCGCCAGCGTTTTGCTGTCGAGTGCGTTGCCAGCCTGCGCTTGCGCTGCAGCCTGCTTAGCACGACGTGCCGGTGCCCATTTAAAGCGATCGATACACCAGATAACGCCAGTGACCAGCGTTGCGATCACTAAAACCAGGGCGAACATGTTAGCCATTAAAAATCCTTATTTGCTGTCTTTACCGACATGCAGAATGGCAAGGAATGCTTCCTGCGGCAGCTCAACGTTGCCGACCTGCTTCATTCGCTTCTTACCGTCTTTCTGCTTCTGCAACAGTTTCTTCTTACGGCTCACGTCGCCGCCATAGCATTTCGCCAGGACGTTTTTACGCAGCTGTTTGACCGTTGAGCGAGCGATAATGTGGTTGCCGATTGCCGCCTGAATCGCAATATCAAACTGCTGACGAGGGATCAGATCTTTCATCTTCTCCACCAGATCGCGGCCACGATATTGTGAGTTATCACGGTGAGTAATCAGCGCCAGCGCATCAACACGTTCTGAGTTAATCATCACGTCGACACGCACCATGTCAGAGGTTTGGAAACGTTTGAAGTTATAATCCAGCGATGCATAGCCGCGCGAGGTTGATTTCAGACGGTCGAAGAAGTCGAGCACCACTTCAGCCATCGGAATTTCATACGTCAGCGCAACCTGCTTACCGTGGTAAACCATGTTGGTTTGTACGCCACGTTTTTCGATACACAGCGTAATGACGTTACCGAGGAACTCCTGCGGCAGCAGCATATGACACTCAGCGATCGGTTCACGCAGCTCTGCAATATTATTCAGCGGTGGCAGTTTCGACGGGCTATCGACGTAAATCGTTTCACCATCGGTGGTTTCCACTTCATAAACTACGGTCGGCGCGGTGGTGATCAGGTCGAGATCGTATTCACGCTCCAGACGTTCCTGAATGATCTCCATGTGCAACAGACCGAGGAAGCCGATGCGGAAACCGAAGCCCAGCGCCGTTGAACTCTCTGGCTCGTAGAACAGTGACGCATCGTTCAGGCTCAATTTGCCCAGCGCATCACGGAACGCTTCATAGTCGTCGGAACTGATCGGGAACAGACCGGCATAAACCTGTGGCTTCACTTTTTTGAAGCCAGGTAACACTTTCTCCGCCGGATTGCGCTGCAAGGTCAGCGTATCGCCTACTGGCGCGCCGAGGATATCTTTAATCGCACACACCAACCAGCCTACTTCACCGCAGTTCAACTCGTTGCGATCAACGCGTTTCGGCGTGAAGATACCCAGGCGGTCAGCGTTATAGCTTTGGCCAGAACTCATGACCTTCACTTTGTCGCCTTTGCGCAGCGTACCGTTTTTGATACGAATCAGCGACACCACACCAAGGTAGTTATCGAACCATGAATCGATGATCAGCGCCTGCAAAGGACCTTCTGGATCGCCTTCTGGCGGCGGAATGTCGCGCACCAGACGTTCCAGCACATCGGGCACGCCGACGCCAGTTTTCGCCGAACAACGTACCGCATCAGTAGCGTCGATGCCGACGATATCTTCAATCTCTTCCGCAACGCGCTCTGGATCGGCGGCAGGCAGGTCGATTTTGTTCAATACCGGTACCACTTCCAGATCCATTTCCATTGCGGTGTAGCAGTTTGCCAGCGTCTGCGCTTCAACGCCCTGCCCTGCATCGACCACCAGCAATGCTCCTTCACACGCCGCCAAAGAGCGGGAAACTTCATAGGAGAAGTCAACGTGTCCGGGAGTATCGATAAAATTGAGCTGGTAAGTTTCACCGTCCAGCGCTTTGTAATCGAGCGTTACGCTCTGCGCTTTAATGGTAATGCCGCGTTCACGTTCCAGATCCATTGAGTCGAGAACTTGCGCAGCCATCTCACGATCGCTCAGGCCACCACAAATTTGAATCAAACGGTCAGAGAGCGTTGATTTGCCGTGGTCAATGTGAGCGATGATGGAGAAATTTCTTATGTGCTTCATTTATATGAATATCTTCACGTAGAAAATCAGTGGGAAACTTGAGCACAGACACATTCAGGAAAGTCAGCTTTACCCGGAACCCTGTCGGCCTCATTAATGACGACGCATATTACACTGTTAACGCCGCGCGTTAAAGAATGGAACTGTGGGGAATCGCAACAGATTTCAGCGGTTAAGCAGAATAGAGGAAGCCGCATCCGATGCGGCCCTGACGGGGATCAAACTTCGCTTTCCACACGCAGTGCATCGGGAGGTAACGCAACACTGAGAATCACAGGCTGAAATGCCTCGCGATCGCCGAATACGTTAGAGACACCTTTCGCCACGATAAAGCCGCCAATGCCGCCTAACAGTGCGCCACAGGCCGCAGCAACATCGCTGTGGAACAACATCTGGAAGATACCTGCAACCAAAAACAGGCCAAACAGCGGCGTCATATAAACCAGCAACGCCGATCCCAGTAAACTGCTTTCACGAATGCCTAATTCGATACGCTGCCCAGGTTGCAACGGCTCCGCGCTGGCGATAGTCATAACGTGAGCATTTTTGGGTCCCAGCTGATTAAGCGCGTGGCTGCCGCAGCCTTTGCGCGCCGAACAGCTGTTACAGGAGGTTTTTGCTTCCGTATGCAACGTAGCAATGCCTTCCTTCCACGCCACGACGGTGGCCCATTCTCTCATCATTTTGGTGAACCCGAATCTATGCTGTCCGCAATACGTTTGGCAGTAGCTGGCGGCAATTCGCCCACCACCGTGATTTCACTATTATTGCGCACTTCTGTCTGCACCGTACGACGCCCAGTGCGCAATGCCTGCACGCTGCTGCTTTTATCTGCTGGAGTAATATTGATAGCGAAGCTGAATAAGCCGTCGCTATACAGGCGAGATTCGACAGTTTTGTTCATCGACGGAATATTGCGTCGACTTTGTGAAATCAACTTCATGCCTGCCGGAAGCCAGCCTGGCTGCCAGCTAAGTTCAACTTTATCTCCCGCCGGCAGTGACAGCGACGGTGGCAGATTAGCCTTTTCCAGACCTTGCATCAGATTACGCACGCCTTCATCAACGGCAAAACTGATCACCCGGAACTGCTCCAGCGTTTCTCCGTCACGATCGAGCAGATCAATACGCAGCGGCAATTTGGTATCCACATCCAGCCACACCACATAGCTGTAGCGTGTGCCATCGCGCGACACGATACGCACCACTTCGCACATCTGATCGGCCATCCGCGAGCGCCCCACGGGGATGAAATCGTAAGACTCGCCCAAACGGGAGAAGTCCGCGAACATCAACGCAGGAAGTGCATCAATAATGTGATTGCCCGGCAGCGAGAATGGATCTAATCCCGGCTCGAAATAGCTGATGTCGTTACCGCGCTGAATCACTTCACGGCGCGGCCCATCCATCTGCAGAAGTTGAGCGAAGATACGATTGTCGATTACCGCGTGACGATAGCGTAGAGATTCAATGCCGAGACGCGAGACATTGATGTAGGCAAATTCGTAGTTGAGGTTCTGGCTTGCCTGCTCCATCTGCTGTAACAACGCCCCGGACGCAGATGTCTGCGCCGAGGCGATAGATGAGCAAAACAGGCTGCCTGCCAGCAGGCTAACGGCACACCAAAGCTGCTTCATTACTGCTGCTGAGTTCCTAACGACTGGTTTCCAGGAACATTAGCCTGTGCCTGTTGCGGATCGTTCTTTTCAAACTGAACCTGATCGGCATGCAGACGACGTTGCAGTTCATAATCCTGCAGCATGGCATTCACGCGACGACGCTGTTCCTGCACCTGCTGATTAGAACTATTGGTGTCGAACGCTTCAGACGGCACACCTAAGCTAACCGGCGACGCTTTACCCATCATTGGCAAGGTATTAAACGCGGGTGAGTCAGAGGCTTCCGTTGCACTGCCGGTTGGTGAACTGTTGTAGTGCTGAACACCCACAATCACCGCCAGTGATACACAGGCAGCGACACCAACCTGAGTCAACTGTGCAGCCCAGCTGCCACCACGACGCCAAAACGGCATCTTTTCATAGCGTGACGGCTCAGGCTGCGCTTCAGGGATCAGCGGAGTGACTTTGCGCGTCGGCTCATTTTCGATGGCCGCAGCTACACGTGCGGAGATATCAAAATGCAGCACTTCACCGATATCACCTCGTAAGGTGTCACGGATGAGATGGTAGCTTTCCCAGCTTTGCTGAAGATCCGCATCCTTTGACAACGACGCCAACAGCTCGTTATCTAAAGTTTCACCATCCATTAAAGCGGAAAGTTTTTCTTTCTGCATGCCTTGGTACCCTTCCAGTAGCCGTTATCACTGACGTTGGATAAGCGGTTGAACTTTATTATCAATAGCCTCTCGTGCACGGAAGATACGCGAACGTACGGTACCAACCGGACAATCCATGATGACGGCAATCTCTTCGTAACTTAAGCCATCTAATTCCCTAAGGGTAATGGCCATACGAAGATCTTCGGGAAGCGCCTCAATGGTGCGAAAGACGATTTGTTTCAGTTCCTCAGACAACATTAAGTTCTCAGGGTTCGAAATTTCTTTTAACGCACCTGCACTTTCGAAATTCTCGGCGTCGATAGCATCCACATCACTGGATGGCGGACGTCGCCCCTGAGCAACCAGATAATTTTTTGCTGTATTCACCGCGATGCGGTACAGCCATGTATAAAAAGCGCTGTCGCCACGGAACGACTCCAGTGCGCGATACGCTTTAATAAAAGATTCCTGAACCACATCAGGCACATCGCCTGAGGGAACATAGCGTGAAACCAGGCTCGCCACTTTATGCTGGTATCGAATCACCAGTAAATTAAAGGACTTTTGATCTCCCTTCTGAACCCGCTCAACGAGAACCTGATCCGTTAACTGCTCGCTCATCCGAGGTAATATCTCCCCAAAACTTTTTTATGCGTAAGTGAACTGCCAGCACATCTCATTGTTCTGAGCAAGCATGCGCTTAGAGTGATCTGCTGGCCTAAAGTTCACAACGACCTGAATATTTCCGTATCGGAACCACGACATCATTGTTGTTGATGGTCTTTCAGTGTAGCGACTTGCCACGCCGGTGGTGTCTTTTGCGGCACCGATAATCGCTGGCAGAGTACCTTATGATGCGGTCATTTTCACCTTTATTACCTGAATTTTCAGAGTGTTTACTATAAAAAACACATTCTACTTATTTTAAACGTTAACCTACTGATATCGCGTTACTATCCTGAGAGGCTGGATAATTTTCCGGCGTAATTTGTTCAAAATACTTCACAGCATCGCTATCCAGGCTTATGCTCAAGCGACCTTTTGTTTAGTAAATTAAACATCATGACCTCTCTTCCTGATTATCAGTGTGATGTACTCATCGTCGGCAGCGGTGCGGCAGGTTTATCTTTAGCACTGCGACTGGCACCGCATTATCAGGTGACTGTGCTCAGTAAAGCCCAGGTCAATGAAGGCTCAACGCTGTATGCGCAGGGCGGAATTGCCGCAGTGTTTGATGAAACGGACAGCATTGAATCTCACGTAGAAGACACGCTGGTGGCCGGAGCGGGCTTATGCGATCGTCAAACAGTGAGTTTCATCGCCAGTAATGCGCGTCACTGTGTGCAATGGTTAATTGATAATGGCGTAGCATTCGATAAAGAGCCGCAGGTTGACGGCGAAGCACGTTACCATCTCACACGCGAAGGCGGCCACAGCCATCGTCGTATCCTGCACAGCGCCGATGCCACTGGTCGTGCGGTTGAAACCACGCTGGTAAGCCAGGCGCTGAGTCATCCCAATATCCGCATTATCGAACGCACCAATGCGGTGGATTTAATTCTCTCCGATAAGCTCGGTTTGCCGGGCAAACGCCGTGTGGTTGGCGCGTGGATCTGGAACCGCAATCGCGAACAGGTAGAAACCTGTCGCGCGCGCGCCGTGGTTTTAGCCACCGGCGGCGCAGCGAAAGTGTATCAATACACCACGAATCCGGATGTGGCGTCCGGCGATGGCATCGCGATGGCATGGCGCGCCGGTTGTCGCGTGGCCAATCTGGAATTCAATCAATTCCACCCTACCTGTTTATTCCATCCGCAAGCACAGAATTTCCTGTTAACCGAAGCATTGCGCGGTGAAGGTGCCTGGCTGCTGCGACCAGATGGATCGCGCTTTATGCCTGACTTTGACGAGCGAGCCGAACTGGCCCCGCGCGATATCGTCGCGCGCGCGATTGACCATGAGATGAAACGCCTGGGCGTCGATTGCATGTATCTCGACATTAGCCACCAGCCGGAAAGCTTTGTGCGCGCCCACTTCCCGATGATCTATGAAAAGTTATTGACCTTCGGCCTGGATCTTACCAAAGAGCCTATTCCCATCGTGCCCGCGGCGCATTATACCTGCGGCGGTGTGATGGTTGATCAGCAGGGACGAACTGACGTAGACGGGCTCTATGCCATCGGCGAAGTGAGCTACACCGGCTTGCACGGTGCCAATCGCATGGCATCAAATTCACTGCTGGAGTGCCTGGTTTACGGTTGGTCAGCCGCGGAAGACATGATCGCTCGCCTGCCCGATGTCGCGGCGGTGGAACATCTACCCGCATGGGATGAAAGCCGCGTTGATGATGCCGATGAGCGCGTGGTCATTCAACACAACTGGCACGAACTGCGGCTGTTTATGTGGGATTACGTGGGCATTGTTCGCACCACCAAACGGCTGGAGCGCGCACTGCGACGCATCAATTTGCTACAGCAGGAGATCGATGAGTACTACGCGCATTTCCGCCTATCAAACAATCTGTTGGAGCTGCGTAATCTGGTTCAGGTCGCCGAACTGATGGTGCGCTGTGCACTGCAACGCAAGGAGAGCCGCGGGTTGCACTTTACCCTCGACAATCCCGACCTGCTTGCGGAAGCCTTACCGACCATCCTGCAGCCAACGCTAACGGAATAGGTAAAACGCTTTGACCAGGCTGAGCCAGTCTGCCGAATAGCTTTTATCTTCATCGCGAATGGCGAGACGCTCCAGCAGCGTTTCGCCTGCGGTTGGAGAAAAGCCTAAGACCACCCGATTCGGTGGACGCTGCGCATAAGCGGCAACGTCGTAGCGATAGCGCAGATGCCAGCCGTCGGCTTCTGCGAGTGCAATCAGCGCTTCTCCTGCCTCTGCGGGCAGCACCACGCAAAAAAGTCCCTCTTCCTCAATCAACTGCGCCGCGCAACGCAGCAGGGTGAGATGATCGAGTGTGGCGGTACTGCGTGCGGTATCTCGCTCTATGCTGCCAGAAGCCATACCTGGTGCAAAAAAAGGTGGGTTACTAACGATCAGCGAATAGCGTTTTTCGCACTGCTCGCTCCAGCTAACAATATCCTGATGATAAACCGTAATGCGATCCGCCCACGGCGAAGCCTGCATATTTTCCTGCGCCTGCTGCGCAGCGCTGGCTTCCAGCTCAACCGCATCAATCTGTACCTGAGACGACGTGCGCTGCGCCAACATCAGCGCAATCAGTCCGCTGCCGCAGCCTATATCGAGGATGCGACGGGCATCTGCAACGGGCGCCCATGCGCCAATTAACACGCCATCGGTGCCCACTTTCATCGCACAGCGATCGTGTGCGACGAAGAATTGTTTAAAGGTAAAACCATCTTTTCTTAACGTTTGCCGCGCCTGCGGCTGGTGCTGAGACATTCTTCACTACCATTGAATTTTTTACTGCCGGAAGTGTAACGTGGTGAGGATGGGAATTCACCTGCGCCCGTAATACCTACACAAACAGATGAAGATTATATTCGTTCTGTCTATAATCAGCGCCCCAAACTGAGGTAGACCATGACCGTAACCACATTCTCCGAACTCGAACTCGACGAAAGCCTGCTACAAGCTTTGCAGGAAAAAGGCTTCACTCGCCCTACTGTTATTCAGGCCGAGACCATTCCTGCCGCGCTGGAAGGCCGTGACGTTCTGGGTTCGGCTCCAACCGGGACGGGGAAAACTGCAGCGTTTTTGCTGCCCGCTTTACAGCATTTGCTCGATTTCCCGCGCAAGAAATCAGGCCCGCCACGCATTTTGATTGTCACCCCAACGCGCGAACTGGCGATGCAGGTTGCCGATCACGCACGCGAACTGGCTAAACACACGCATCTGGATATCGCCACCATCACCGGTGGCGTGGCGTATATGAACCATGCCGAAGTGTTCAGCGAAAACCAGGACATCGTCGTCGCGACCACCGGCCGTCTGCTGCAATACATCAAAGAAGAGAACTTTGACTGCCGTGCTGTGGAGACACTGATTCTTGATGAAGCTGACCGCATGCTCGATATGGGCTTTGCGCAGGACATCGAAACCATCGCCGCAGAAACCCGCTGGCGCAAGCAGACGCTGTTGTTCTCGGCGACGCTGGAAGGCGAGCACATCAAAGACTTCGCCGAGCGTTTGCTGAACGAGCCAGTCTTTATCGAGGCCGACCCAAGCAAAAGCGAACGTAAAAAAATTCAGCAATGGTATTACCGCGCTGACGATCTTGAGCATAAAAATAAGTTGCTGATTCATCTGCTGAAACAGCCCGATGCCACGCGCGTCATCGTGTTTGTGCGCAAACGCGAGCGTCTGCATGAGCTGGTCACATGGCTGCATGAAGCTGGTATTCGCACCAGCTATCTTGAAGGCGAAATGGTGCAGGTGAACCGTAACGAAGCGATCAAACGCATGAATGATGGCCGCGTTAAGGTGATGATCGCCACTGACGTTGCCGCTCGCGGTATCGACATTGACGATATCTCACACGTTATCAACTACGACTTGCCGCGCACTGCCGATACCTATCTGCACCGCATCGGTCGTACCGCGCGTGCGGGCCGTAAAGGTACAGCAATTTCGCTGGTTGAGGCACACGATCACGTGCTGCTGGGTAAAATCACCCGTTACATCAACGAGCCGTTAAAGGCGCGTGTGATTGATGAACTGCGTCCAGAAAGCCGTGCGCCAAGCGCTAAAGTGACGGGAAAACCGTCGAAAAAGGCCCTTGCGAAGCGCAAAGAGAAGAAAGAGAAAGAAGAAGAGAAACCACGCGTGAAAAAACGCCATCGCGACACCAAAAATGTCGGTAAACGCCGCAAGCCAAGCGGTAGCGATGCACCAGAATCCGGTGCGGAATAAAACAGCACCGCCTGAAACTGATCGCCTCTTTTGAGGCGATTTTTTTGTTTTAAGCGTAGCGAAATAGCGCTTTCGTTATGAACGTCCCTTCAGAAGCCTCTCTTTTTCAACGCACAATATAAAAAAGCCGCGCCAATCAACATTGGCGCGGCTTGTATTGCTGTGTGTCTTTTCGTCAGCGCTGCAATTACAGGCTTTCGGTAAATGTACGAGTAATAACATCACGCTGCTGCTCTGGCGTCAGCGCGTTAAAGCGCACGGCATAGCCGGAAACGCGAATGGTCAACTGTGGATATTTTTCCGGATGGTTCACGGCATCTTCCAACGTTTCACGACGCAGTACGTTTACGTTCAGGTGCTGACCACCTTCAATACGCACCTGCGGTTTCTGCTCAAGTGGAATTTCACGGTAAGCAATTTCACCCAGATCGCTGATAGCAACGACCTGGTCTTCAGAGAAATCACCTTTAGCACACAGGCAGCGTGCTTCAGCTTTCTCATCGTCCAACAGCCAGAATGAGTTCATCAACTGTGGATTACTTGCCTGAGTAATTTGAATTCCGGTAATCATAGTGGGCCTCCAGGGCTTTAGGCTGCCGCACAGGGACAGCGTTTATCAATCGGTTATGGAATGCTCTGGTATATCACTCAAAGAAATCCTTGGTTTTGACCTGTATCAATTTTGTCCAATCACTTTAAACGCGTCAAAAGCTAACAAATTGATTCACAACAATTTTTAAAGTTAACTTTTTACGTAAATTTTCAAATTATTTTTACCCTTCTGCTGCTGTGCCTGACACGTTAAGCTAGGCGTATTAATTTGCAGGGAGTCAATGATGGCTGAGAAGCTAACCTGGCACGATGTGCTGGCTGAAGAGAAAGAGAAACCTTACTTCGGGGAAACCCTTAAAGCGGTTGCCAATGAACGCGCTGCTGGCGTAACGGTTTATCCGCCGCAAAAGGATGTTTTTAACGCCTTCCGCCTCACTGAACTGGGCGATATCAAAGTGGTTATTTTGGGCCAGGATCCGTATCACGGTCCAAACCAGGCGCATGGGCTGGCATTTTCCGTGCTGCCCGGCGTGGCCATTCCACCGTCGCTGCTGAATATGTACAAAGAATTAGAGTTGGATATTCCCGGTTTTGTACGTCCTAAACACGGTTTTCTCGACAGTTGGGCAACGCAAGGCGTGATGCTGTTGAATACCGTATTAACGGTGGAAGCCAGCAAGGCGCATTCGCACGCGCGCTTTGGCTGGGAAACCTTTACGGATAACGTTATTAGCGCCATCAATCAGCACCGCGAAGGGGTGATTTTCTTACTCTGGGGTTCACATGCGCAGAAGAAAGGCAGCATCATTGATACGCAGCGTCATCATGTCCTAAAAGCACCGCACCCTTCTCCGCTCTCGGCCCATCGCGGCTTTTTTGGTAGCAAACACTTTTCACAGGCTAACGCGCTATTAAGCCAATCGGGTCAAACCCCGATCGATTGGATGCCGCAACTGCCATAAAAACAAACGGCCGCATTATGCGGCCGTTGTCATTACAGCAAGGGATTAGCCTTTGGCTTTGGTCACTGCCACCATCGCCGGACGCAGCAGACGACCGTTGAGGGTGTAACCACGCTGCATTACCATCAACACGTGATTTGGCGCCATATCATCAGACTCCATCATCGACATTGCCTGATGGATTTCCGGATTGAACGGCACATTGGTGTCGCCCACCACTTCCACGCCAAACTTACGCACCGCGCCCAGCAGCGACTTCAGCGTCAGCTCGATGCCTTCAATCATCGAAGCCAGTTCAGCGTTCTCTTTATCAGCCACTTCCAGCGCACGCTCCAGGCTATCGATCACTGGCAGCAGTTCGTTGGCGAATTTTTCTAGCGCAAACTTGTGCGCCTTTTCCACATCCATTTCGGTACGACGACGGATGTTTTCGATCTCCGCCTGAGCACGCAGCTGTGCATCACGAACGCCGGTTTGTGAAATGGCTAACTCGGCTTCGAGTTGCGCGATACGCTCATCACGTGGATCCACCTCAGCGGCTGTCTCTGCGTCCACGTGCTGTTGATCCTGTTGAATTTCGTCTGAGACTTGCTCGTTTGGGGTGTTCTGTTCTTTACTACTCATGAATTTCTCCGCGTTTTGCACATTCATCTCGCTGGTTGGCTTATTATGGGGATCAGTTTGACGGTTTCAAGTAAACCCATCACATTGCCTGGCCGTTTTGGCTTATAAGGAACTCGCGCTAAATGAACAAACACTTTAACTGCATCGGGATTGTCGGCCATCCGCGCCATCCTACTGCGTTAACCACCCATGAAATGCTCTGGCGCTGGCTAACGGCAAAGGGTTATGAGGTGATTGTCGAGCAGCAGATTGCGCGCGAACTGGATTTGAAAAACGCTGAAACTGGCAGCCTGGCGGATATTGGTCAACGTGCCGATTTAGCCGTGGTTGTCGGCGGCGACGGCAACATGCTCGGCGCTGCTCGCGTGCTGGCGCGCTATGACATCAAAGTCATTGGGATCAACCGTGGCAACCTCGGTTTTCTAACCGATCTCGATCCGGACAACGCACAACAGCAACTTGATGATGTGCTGCAGGGTGATTATTTCGTCGAAAGCCGCTTCTTGCTGGAGGCGCAGGTTTGCAAAGAAGATTGCTCGCCGCGCATCGGTAGCGCCATTAATGAAGTGGTACTTCATCCCGGAAAAGTTGCGCACATGATTGAATTCGAAGTCTATATTGATGAGGTGTTTGCCTTCTCGCAGCGCTCTGATGGCTTAATTATCTCCACACCAACCGGTTCAACTGCCTACTCGCTTTCAGCTGGCGGCCCGATTCTTACGCCGTCGCTGGACGCGATTACGCTAGTGCCCATGTTCCCGCATACGCTCTCCGCACGTCCGCTGGTAATTAATAGCAGCAGCACCATCCGTCTGCGCTTCTCCTCCTTACGCAGCGACCTTGAGATCAGTTGCGACAGCCAGATTGCCCTGCCGATTCAGGAAGGTGAAGATGTACTGATTCGCCGCAGCGCCAATCATCTCAATCTTATTCACCCTAAAAATTATAACTATTTTAATACGTTAAGCTCAAAGCTGGGTTGGTCGAAAAAATTGTTCTGAAAATCATCGCCGACTACTTTACTGTATAAAAAACCAGGATATACTGTATGTAAAACCATATCTGTTTTTACATACAGGTGATTCTATGCTGGCACAACTGACCATCAGTAATTTTGCTATCGTTCGTGAACTGGAGATCGACTTTCATCGTGGTATGACAGCGATCACAGGTGAAACCGGCGCAGGTAAATCCATCGCTATCGATGCGCTGGGCCTGTGTTTAGGCGGCCGCGCTGAAGCAGATATGGTGCGTCAGGGCGCCAGTCGTGCGGATATCTGCGCCCGCTTCCAACTGAAAGCCTCGCCTTCCGCACAACGCTGGCTGGTTGAGAATCAGCTGGATGAAGGTAATGAATGCCTGCTGCGCCGCGTGATTAGCGCGGATGGCCGTTCGCGTGGCTTTATTAACGGCACCTCAGTGCCGCTGTCGCAGCTACGTGAACTCGGCCAGTTGCTGATTCAAATTCACGGCCAGCATGCTCACCAGCTCCTGCTCAAAGCCGATCACCAAAAGCACCTGTTGGACGCTTACGCAGCACATGACAATGTGCTGTGCGACATGCGCCAGCACTACCAGCGCTGGCACCAGAGTTGCCGTGCGCTGGCACAGCATCAGCAGTTATCGCAAGAGCGGGAATCACGTCGTGAGCTGCTGCAGTATCAGCTGAAAGAGCTTAATGAATTTGCCCCTCAGTTGGGCGAATTTGAACAGATTGATGAAGAGTACAAACGTTTGGCGAACAGCGGCCAACTGCTTTCAACCAGTCAGCAAGCGTTGCAAATCCTCGCCGATGGTGATGACACCAATCTGCAAAGCCTGCTGTACAGCGCCCGCAATATGTTAGGTGAACTGTTAACGCTGGATAATAAAGTTAGCGGCGTTTTCAACCTGCTGGAAGAAGCAGCCATTCAAATCAGTGAAGCCAGCGATGAACTGCGCCACTATTGCGAACGGCTGGATCTCGATCCTAATCGTCTGCATGAACTCGAGCAGCGCCTGTCACGACAGATCGCCCTTGCGCGCAAACATCACGTTTCGCCTGAAACCTTACCTGTGCTTTATCAGCAATTACTGGATGAAGCGGAGCTGTTGTCACAGCAAGAGAGCGATCAGGAAGCGCTACAGTCAGACGTGGTGGCTCACCATAAAGCCGCGTTAGTCAGTGCTGAAAAGCTGCATCAATTGCGCGAGCATGCAGCACAAGAGTTGAGTCATCTGATTACCGAAAGTATGCGCACGCTGGCGATGCCGCATGGCCAGTTTGCCATTGTTCTGGAGTTCAATGCAGATCAACTCACCGCTGAAGGTGCGACACGTATTGATTTTCGCGTTACCACCAACCCTGGCCAACCGCTTCAGCCATTGAGCAAAGTCGCGTCGGGCGGTGAACTATCGCGTATCGCACTGGCCATTCAGGTGATCACCGCACAGAAAATGGAAACCCCAGCAATGATCTTCGATGAAGTGGATGTTGGAATCAGCGGTCCAACCGCCGCTGTGGTTGGCCAGATGCTGCGTCAGTTGGGTGAATCAACTCAGGTGATGTGCGTAACGCATCTGCCGCAGGTTGCTGGCTGCGGACATCATCATTTCTATGTCAGCAAAGAGACCGATGGCGCGATGACTGAAACCCATATGCAGCCGCTTGATAAGCGTGCGCGCTTGCAAGAGTTGGCGCGACTACTGGGCGGCAGTGAGGTCACTCGTAACACGCTGGCAAACGCGAAAGAACTTTTAGCCGCCTGATACAGCACTTTTTTCCCGGCTGGTGGTCATATGCTTGCTCTGTAGAGGTTTTAAATAGCGGAAAGGTTTATTATCATCGGCAGTTATATAAATCGAATGATAAAGCCTGCCGCAGGCAGAGTTCAGAATTTGATGGCAAAAAAATAGCCTGCTGAAAGGCGTTTGGCCCCAGAAAAGGAATGTATAGATGCGCTGTAAAACGCTGACTGCCGCGGCAGTAGTAATGTTGATGATGACCGCTGGATGTTCCACTCTTGAGCGCGTTGTGTATCGTCCGGATATCAATCAGGGGAATTACCTGGTCGCCAACGATGTGTCGAAGATTCACAACGGCATGACGCAGCAGCAGGTCGCCTACACGCTTGGCACGCCGATGATGCACGATCCCTTTGGCAGTAACGTTTGGTATTACGTGTTCCGTCAGGAACCTGGCCATGAAGGTGTGAAACAGCAGACCTTGACGCTGACCTTTGATAGCAACGGAACGCTGACCAACATCGATAACAAGCCCAAGCTCACTGGCAAAGAAGGCTAAGTGGACAGCAATAAAAAAGGCGCTTTAGCGCCTTTTTTAGTTTTCCTACCCGACTATTTCTTATCTGCCGCACGCTCTGCGCGTTGACGCCGCATCTCTTTTGGATCGGCAATCAGCGGCCGATAAATCTCGATACGGTCACCATCCTGCACAGCATCAGTCAATTTCACTGGGCGGCTGTAGATACCGACTTTATTGGTGCTAAGGTCAATATCCTTGCGCAGCGACAATAAGCCCGACGCCTGAATGATCTGCTCAACCGTCGCGCCCTCTTCAATAGTGACTGAGCGCAAATATTGCTTATCGGGCAGCGCGTATACCACTTCCACGCTGATATCAGGCACGATAAACCTCTTTCGCGCGCTGACTGAATGCCTGCACCATGCTGTTAGCGAGCTCTTTAAAGATGCGACCAAACGCCATTTCTACCAGCATATTGGTGAACTCAAAATCAAGGCTCAACTCAACTTTACAGGCATCATCACCTAACGAAGTGAAATGCCAGCCGCCGGTCAATTTTCGAAATGGACCATCAACCAACTGCATTAAAATGCTTTGATTACTGATCAACGTATTACGCGTAGTAAATGTTTTACTGATGCCTGCTTTCGAGACATCAACGGCGGCGGTCATTTGATCTCCGCTGTTATCCAGCACACGGCTGCCGGTGCAGCCCGGCAGAAACTCAGGATAAGCATCCACATCATTCACTAGACGGTACATCTGCTCAGCGCTATAAGGGACCAGCGCTGAACGGCTAATCTGGGCCATAATGGTTCCTGTTCATCACAAAACCCTTGAATAATACCATTTTCAGTCACCAAACAAAAATTCACGGCTTTGCTTGCTGTGCTAAAATGGAGTGTTTTTTACCGCCCTGCAGGACAGGGGATGCGCCCATAAACTGAGTGATGTAGACTACGCCGCACTATGACAAAGAAAAAAGTTAACAAACCCGGTTCAGCCACTATTGCCCTCAATAAACGCGCACGTCATGAATACTTCATTGAAGAAGAGTTCGAGGCGGGTATGTCGTTGCAAGGATGGGAAGTCAAATCACTCCGTGCCGGTAAGGCTAACATCAGCGATAGCTACATTCTGCTGCGCGATGGTGAAGCTTACCTGTTCGGTTCTACCTTCCAACCGCTGGCAGTGGCTTCAACGCATGTGGTGTGTGATCCCACGCGTAGCCGCAAGCTGCTGCTGAAACAACGCGAACTCGATTCCCTCTACGGACGCGTTAACCGTGAAGGCTTTACCGTGGTTGCGCTGTCGATGTATTGGAAAAATGCCTGGGCCAAACTGAAAATTGGTGTGGCACGCGGCAAGAAAGAGCACGACAAGCGTGACGACGTTAAAGAACGTGAATGGAAGATGGATAAAGCACGTATTATGAAGAATTCAAAGCGTTAAGTACTGGATTTGAACATCTGTTTTCTGTAGTATTGAAATTTCTTGGGGCTGATTCTGGACTCGACGGGATTGTGAAGCCTTAGGAGCATGCCGAGGGGCGGTTTGCCTCGTAAAAAGCCGCAAAAAAATAGTCGCAAACGACGAAAACTACGCTTTAGCAGCTTAATAACCTGCTTTGAAGCCCTCTCTCCCTAGCTTCCGCTCTTAAGACGGGGATCAAGAGAGGTCAAACCCAAAAGAGATCGTGTGGATGCCTTGCCTGGGGTTGAAGCACTAAATCTAATCAGGCTAGTTTGTCAGTGGCGTGTCTGTCCGCAGCTGGCCGGCGAACGTAAAGACTGACTAAGCATGTAGTGCCGACGGTGTAGTAATTTCGGACGCGGGTTCAACTCCCGCCAGCTCCACCAAAATCCTTCGAAGATGATTCCAGAGTCATCCGTAGAAGTCCTGAAAGCCCGCACGGCACAAGCCCTGCGGGCTTTTTTGTGTCTGTAACCTTCCGAGACGTTCCGCCTAAATCCAGAGATAATTGGTACACGAATTGGTACACGTTATAATGTGTACCAAAAACGTGTACCAATTATGGACGGAAACCAGTCATGGCGCGGATGACACGCCCTCTCACCAATAACGAAATCCTCAAAGCTAAGCCTCAAGAGAAAGACTTCACGCTGCACGATGGCGATGGCCTTTTCCTGCTTGTCAAAACCTCAGGTAAAAAGCTGTGGCGTTTTCGCTACCAGCGGCCAAATAGCATTAGCCGCACAAATCTCAGCCTAGGCTCTTACCCTGCCCTGACGCTCGCCGTCGCTCGCCAAATGCGTGACCAATATCTTTCGCTGCTTGCTCAAGGGATTGATCCGCAGAAGCAGCAAGAGGAAGTATCGGAACAACGCCAAATCGAGCTGGATAGCATTTTTTCAGTTGTGGCTGGGGGATGGTTCCAGCTTAAGAGCAAAAGCGTCACCGAGGATTACGCGAAGGATATTTGGCGATCACTGGAAAAGGACGTTTTTCCGGCTGTTGGTGCAATTCCTGTTCAGCAGCTCAAGGCTAGGACGATCGTTGAAGCACTGGAGCCGATTAAAGCCCGAGGTGCGCTTGAGACTGTTCGGCGGTTGGTGCAGCGTATTAACGAGATCATGATTTATGCAGTCAACACAGGGTTGATTGATGCTAACCCTGCTTCGGGGGTTGGTATGGCTTTTGAAAAACCTAAAAAGCAAAACATGCCGACATTACGACCGGAAGAACTGCCAAAGCTAATGCGTTCATTAGTGATGTCCAATCTCTCAATCGCCACCCGCTGTTTGATTGAGTGGCAACTACTCACGCTTGTTAGACCATCAGAAGCCACGGGGACAGAGTGGGCAGAAATCGACTTCGATTCGAAACTTTGGGTTATTCCAGCAGAGCGCATGAAGGCCAAGCGTGAACATGTCGTTCCTTTATCGAAACAAGCTTTGGACATTCTCGAGGTTATGAGGCCTCTAAGCGCAAACCGGCAACATGTTTTTCCAAGCCGTAACGATCCCAAACAACCAATGAATAGCCAAACTGCGAATGCAGCGTTAAAGCGCATGGGTTATGGCGGTAAGTTGGTTGCTCATGGTCTTCGTTCCATAGCAAGTACAGCACTTAACGAAGCCAGCTTTAATCCTGATGTCATCGAGTCAGCTCTTGCGCATTCAGATAAAAACGAAGTTAGGCGAGCCTACAACCGTTCTACCTATCTCGAAAAACGCAAAGAGATGATGAGTTGGTGGGGTATAACAATAGAAAAATCCAAATATTAAATCAGCACCGTGTGATTACGATGCTGATTTACATTATTTCATTTCTTCGAAAAATCTTGATGCTGCGTGGTATTTAAAATCGCCCCAAGGCATCATTCTTTTTTCAGGGTATGAGATAAATATCCAGCGACGTGAGCGTGTAACAGCAACAAAGGCGCTATTTCTTTCTTCTTCAATTTCAGCTTTAGTTTTAGCCCTGTAATCAGGAAAAACTCCTTCACACATTCCAACAAGAAAAACTATATCCTTCTCTAATCCTTTCATTGTGTGAACAGTGCTTAGCATAACCCCCTTATTAATTCCATCTCCACTCAGCTGCCCAAGAGAGAGTGCATTTTTGAAAGATAATAAACTGTCACCTAATCCTTTCCTTTTAAATTGGAGCCACATTGAATTTAACTGCTCAATATCTTTTATTCCAAGTGCAATTTCTTCAGCTTTTGACGAGTCTTTTTCATTGACACCTAACGAGTTCAATTCTGATTTAAGATCAGAGCAAAATTTAATTAAATTTGGATAATCTAAATCTAAATTACTTATGGCGTTCAAAGCTAACAAGATAACATCTTTATTCTTGACTTGTGAAATTTTAACCTTGCCAAGTATTTCATCAATTAAAAATAAATCTTTAGCCTCTGATTGATTTAGTAAATCAATTAGATTGAATAATTTTTTTGCATCAACCCAGTCTTTCGGATTTATCTTAACCCTCATAGCAAGATCAATGACCCTTCCAATCAGTGATGCTGGCATTTCATTTCTGTCACTTCGTTTAAGATAAAATGGAATCTTCCTGATTTTCATTTCCTTTTCTATCGCTTTGAATACAAATCTATTCCTACCAATCACAACAAAATTAGAATAATCGACAGCACCCTCAATTTCAGAAAGACTTTCGGAGTTAATAATCTTCTCTATTTTGTTACAAACCCAAGTAGCCTCCGCCTCTTCATCCGGTAGTGCAATAAGCTTCTTGATTCCGTCTAATGCTGCGATAACACCGACCTGACTATTAGGTTTGATCTTATTAGCCAATTGAATTATGGCTTTTGATGACCTATAATTTTCAATCAGATGATATACAATAGGTGAGAAATCTTCTTTAAATTTTTTAATAAAAAAATCAGATGATGAACCATTAAAACCATAAATCATTTGATTACTATCACCGACCATCATCACATCTTTAATTTTATTTCCACAAAGAACTTTTATGAATTCATATTGTGCTCTATTTAAATCTTGAGCTTCATCAACAAAAACAGCAATGTATTTCTTTTGATATATTCTTGAAACCGGCTCTTGGTTTAATAAAATCTTATGTGCATATAGCAGTATATCGTCAAAATCAACCCCTCCGCTTTCCAATAATGCAGACTGATAGTCTTGAAATACACTCCACATGCGAGGGGTATTTGAATACAAGTTATTAACATCTTCCTCTGTCAATAATTCCCTCTTAATATATGAGAAAGCCGTGAGGTATTGACTCATTATTTTCTCACGGTTACGCTTCTCTCTCTCATCATCAATATTTAAATATTCATCGATATTTATCCCTTGTTCTCTTAACGAGTGAATAAATACTTCCATTCTATCCTGATCGCGTTCATATATATGTAATTCTTTTGGTAGTCCGATAGTATAACCGTAGCTTTCAAGAATGCGCTGAGCAACTGAATGAATAGTAGCAATCCATGTTCTTTCTTTTATGAACAATCCTTCATCTAATCTTTCCATCATCTCATCCGCTGCTTTATTTGTGAAAGTGAGAGCAATGACCCCACCCCTGGGAGCAGATTGAATAATAAAACGGACTCTTTCGGTCAATACTCTTGTTTTTCCTGACCCCGCAGAGGCTAGAACCTGCAAAGCATTTCCAAGAGGTGCCCTAACTATATTACTTTGAGCTATAGATAGTTGTTCAATCATAATTCGAGCCATCCTCTAACATCTGTAAATGCATTAATTATAGAAGAAGGGATCATATCAGATACTGCTTTCCCATTTGCATTACTATTTAAAATAATGCTTAGATACCCGGCATAACTTGCTTTCGAATCGCGCATCATTTTAATGATTGCGTCGTCACTTAAACGTTCAATTTCAGTTCTCTTACTTTCGATATATCGTTGATTTGTGCTAGCTTTGGTTTCACTAAGAACTAGCGAGTCAATTATTTCACTTCTAATACCTAGTTCATTATACAATTCAGCTTCGATATCGTTAGATGCATTCAAAAAATTCAAAGAGAAACAGTCAGCACCAAGACTAAGACCTTCATTTGTTCTCAACTTTTGAACTTGCCGTTCAATTTCACCCCTGGTATCGCCATCACAATCACTGACTATGCAAACTGGAATACCCAAATTATTGGCAAGTTTGATAAATGGTGGATAATTTTTACCATTAACGCTAATGCAGTTAACACCAACACTAAACATTGTTTTGTTAAAGTATAATTCAAACATTGATGGGATAAGCTGTTCTTCAGTAACACCTTCACACAAAATCAATGCTCGTGAAAATAATAATTCTCCACGAGTTAACATTATTTCTCTTTTTAGGGAATTTCTTTCATCATCTCGAATTTTTGTCTTTAGTGAGTTAACTCGAACACCATCAGTTCTTTTTATAAATGACTTAACATCCTCAATTTCAGCCATCGCACTTAAGTATGGAGAATGAGTGCTTAGTATTACTTGTCCCTTTGATGATATGAGCTGTTTAAATAGCGTTCGTTGCGCATTAGGATGTAGATGTGCTTCAGGCTCTTCTGCTCCAATGATCGGATACAAAGCCTTACTTTCACCTTGATATCTCTCTTGCATAAATCCTAAGAAAGATTGAACAGTCAGCATCGATGCCCAACTTCGCGTGCCAGTACCATGATATTCCATAGAAAATGAGTTATTTTCTTGATCACCAAAATGAACAGTAAACTGTTTTGAAAGATCTCTTATTTTCTTTGGAAAGGGTGTTATTTCAGTATAATTTGAGCCTAAAAATGAATCATTTAATCCTTGGAGTGATGCTTTTAAGCTCTGTAAAGGCTCACTTCTATTAACAGCAGCCTCATTAATATTACTGATCATACCTTCTAATAAGGAGACATCTCCTTCATCGTACTTAATGTAAGATAAAACCTTACCAATATATGATGACTTATCTTTTAATTCGTTATGGATATCTCTTTGAGCATCTATAGAAATGTAAGGCATCGCTTCTATTCTAGAGCGCAATTTCTTTCTTTCATTCGTTGCTATTGTTTTCCATCTATCAATTGTTGCCCACTCTTCAAGATAATATCTCAAAGTGCTAAAACCGCCCTTAATATAATCTGGCTGCACTTTCGTTCTTATCACAACAAATTCTTTACCTTCAGCATCTAACGCTGTATTGTCTCCAAAGACATCTATCCATTGCTCATCAAAATCATCAGCTCTATTATTTTGCTCATCCACAGGAACTATTTTTACATCTATCAAAACCTCGGAAACCTTATGCCCATAAATGTCTATATGCAAATCCTCATCACCGAAATAGCGTTGATAATCTCCGAGTGCAAGCTGTAACGATTTAAGAAAAGATGTTTTACCCGCGTTATTAGTACCTAATAAAATGGTAATACGTCCCATCTCAACTTCGATTTCTTTTAATCCTCTAAATCCTGATACTCTGACGCAATTGATTAAGATAGACATATAACCATCCCCTCCATGAAATAATTTATGTGTTGATTCTTCTAGGAAACCTTGATTGCTCAGATTAGCACCATAAACATGCAAAATAAATTGTTTAAGGTGTCAGCGCGCAATGCTATCCCCCCCTCGCCTGCCCGCTTTATGCACCGCTTTTCATGCAGGTGCATAAAGCCACTTTCGCCACGCCATGTATGGCTTCAACACATTCCGCTGACGCATCACTTTGCATGCAAATCCATGAACTCTAGGCATGCGCGGCTCTTTACAAACCGGCTTGCCAGAAAAAAGGCCTTCGAATGACGAAGAGCAGATACAAAAAAGCCGCTGTTTGATTAGCGGCTTTGAGAGTTAGTGAGTAATACGAAATGCTGAGCCGTATCGGCCTAGTGTCTGCCTTTCTTTAACCGGCATTGGCGCAAC
Source organism: Pantoea nemavictus (assembly GCF_037479095.1). Classification (NCBI taxonomy): domain Bacteria; kingdom Pseudomonadati; phylum Pseudomonadota; class Gammaproteobacteria; order Enterobacterales; family Erwiniaceae; genus Pantoea; species Pantoea nemavictus. The sequence goes on from NZ_JBBGZW010000001.1 coordinate 965,371, forward strand.
TTCCTCAACTGTTTCCTGTGGCGGCGGCGAGGTTATGACTTTCGTGATGCTTTCGTTCGTCTTAAACGTGCAGGAACAATCCAGATTTGTGCACTGGTGATAGCGCTCTTTTACCTGCTCGGACATATAGCGGCTAGATTTCGCGTGCGCCGGGCTTTTGCAGTAAGGACAGTGCATCATTTCTGATCTCCTCCTTGCAGTTCTGCACGCTGATCACGGATTGATTTGGCCAATTTGCTGCGGCGCGCTGGAGAATTGTAGAGATCCATATCAACGCCCGTGAGTGCGGGACGATATAACCCAATATTTTCCAGCAGTGGAGCCTCATGCAGAACAGTCTCTGGTAGCGCCTCCGCCGCCTGCGTCAGCGCTTCACCGACAAGCCTAGAAATGTCGCGGATTGTATTGCGATCGTCGCCAACAAATGTCGGTGCGATTGTTTCGCGCTGAATGCGCAGCTTGATTGCCCATAGCAGCGAAGGGCTTACGTTTCGCAGCGCCGACTGCCAGTGTGAATCCGCAAATTCCGTAAAGGCCGCACTGTGTGACTCGACTAACTCTCTACCACTAGTGCAGCAACACAACATGGCGTATTGCTTATCCAACTCCAGTTCTTTCAACAATCCCGCAAACTCATCGGCCAGCTCGCGGCTGGCGATGCGTTGCGTATGTTCGGCGCGAAGTTCGTCAGTGAGATTACCGCGCAGTTTTCGAAAATTAGTGCGCCAGTTGATCTCGGCTTCCTTACCCGCCTCAATGGCAGCCTGACGCTCTTTTTCGCAACGAGTGATGTTAGCGGCAACACTATTAAATTCTGTCATCTGCGCAGTGTGTTCCGCTCGCGCTTTTTCAAATCGAATCAGTGAAATTGGTTTATTTTCTGCAGTGCTCATCGTGGTCTCGCATCATCTGTAAAGGATGAGGCCATTCTGTCGTGCACCAACGGACAAATCATTTGATTGCTTTCTGCCTGTCGCTCAGCAAACAAACCAAAAATTGAGACCGGAACATTTCCCAAAAACTTTAAGTTCTTATATAACTATTCACTACTGTTCACTAAAGTAAAAAAGTTAGTAAATACAGTAAGTAAAATCGTGAACAGTTATAGGTTAAGTCTTCACTCGTTGTTCACTAGTATTCACTGCTCTTAAAAATCCAGCCTTATTCTGGCAAGCCTATTCAACAGTTTTTTCCTATTAATTTGTCGAAACCAATTGCTCTTACTTCTTAAGTAGAGATCTGAAAGAACTCAAATACCTGCATACACCTATATATACCTATATTAACCGACTGGTGACTTTTTAATCGTTTTTTAGCCAGAGGCCACCGTGCAAGGGGTTGTTTACATTAGGTAAAATATTCTCAAAATAGGGAGTTACCTAAGACACACCCGGAACCGGACAGCACCGGCCGGACTCATTATGAGGTAACACCATGCACGCAGTTTCATCCGTTCCAACTCCTACGACGTCTCTAACTGGCAACATTTCTTATCCTCGCGATCGCTTCATGCGCCTACCGGAAGTTATCAACATCTGCGGCCTGTCACGCTCGACCATTTATGACTTAATCAGCCGTGAGCAGTTTCCGTCACAGATTTCCCTTGGTGGTAAAAACGTTGCATGGCTGGCATCAGAGATCGACGCCTGGATGCAATCACGTATCGCTCATCGCGCCGGAGGTGCAGCATGATTACGCTTAATTTCGGCATCAATTCATTTCCTCTAACCAAAGACGAAGCAACCTTCATCGCTGAAAGTCTTATAAGCGTGGTCAGTGGTAAGTCGGCAACCTCACCTTCTTTTAACAGCGGGATGCACGGGCATATTTCGATTCTGGGCAAAAAAGCTCAGGCGGGAAAACTTATAACGGGTAAAGCTGACAGCGAACGCCGATCAAATCCGCAGCAGTCCGATCAAGTCCTGACCGATTGCTAGGGTAAACGTCCAAATGAACCAAAAAAGCCTTTTCTCTGGCGAGCGGCCGTTATACAGTTTTCCTGTTGCCGCAAAATCGGCAACCGGGCGTAGGAACCCGTGTTTCTCAATGGCGACACCAGACGCGCCATGCGTCTTTTTTTGTGTCTATGCCTCTGTGCACCCATTATTCGGGAAATGGTTATTAAACCATTTATCCGTCAAAATAATGGTGGCTCGGGCGGGGCAGCCTTCGGGCTGGCCGGTATCCATTGAGGCCGGTATTCCTACCCCCGTTCGGGCTACCACCCTTGAGCGTAGGAACTCCGGTGGTAGCAATAACCGCTACTCAATGGAGATTGTCGTCATGACAACGGTTCTTACCGCCTCTCGCCCCAAATTCATTTTTATTTTCGCTGCCGTGCACTGCACTGATCGCGCTGCCCGTCCCTGCAAGCTTCGTTTTGCGGCGAAAGACGAGCGCACGACCCGTGCCAACTTCATTCGTGACTATGTCCTATGCTTCGCTGGCCGCGTGCCGGTACAGGCGGTGACTGCATGAATACTCTTGCCGCTCGCACCAACAGCAACAGCACCTATTCAATTCCACACGCCGATTATCTACGCCTGCTGCATGCTCATTCCGTCGGCGTAACAGTGCTTGATATGTTCGATTCCGTTCATTGCCTCAGCGCCCAAGGCTGCGTGCCAAACAGCGCCGCGCTAGCTTCTGTCGTTGCCCTTCTCACCGATCAGCTCGGCAAAGTCCTTGAAACCTGCGATTCCCTGATTCTTGCCACGGAGGCTCGCCATTATGACCGCTAATAATTCCTGCTTACCTGTTGAAGTCCGTACTGCCGTTTACCGTCGTGCGCTGGCGCAGGGTTATCTCAACGCCTGCAAAACGCTGGGCATCACCGTTTCGGCAACGCTCGACGAACTACAGATGACTATCGCGCTCGAGCTGGAAGGATTTTACGTGCGTCGCCATGGCGCAGAAGCCGGAATGGAAATGGCATGCACCATGCTGGGCGATATGGTTGAACCTGACCTGCTGACCGCGCCGCCGCGCCTGACCCGTCTTGGCGCGACCATGATGGATGAGCTTTTCTGCAGCCAGCTTGGCGCTACTCGCCGCGCCACGTTGCACTGAAGGAGATCCAGCAGATGAAACACATAGTCTCTGACACGGTAAAAGCGGCCGCCGGATTCTGGCCGCAACTTCTACCCGCGCTGGGCATCAGCATTCACGCCAGCGGCAGACACGGCGCATGCCCTGTTTGCGGCGGTAAAGATCGTTTCCGCTTTGATAATCGGGACGATCGTGGGACGTGGCACTGCAACCAGTGCGGAGCCGGTGACGGCCTGAATCTGGTTGAAAAGGCGCTCGATGTCAGCGCCAAAGAGGCGGCAATCAAAATCGCCGATATGCTCGGCGCGCTGCCACCGGTATCAACAGCACCGGTGAACATCGTTGATAAAGCCCTCGCACAATCCGAGGCCGCCGCGCGGGCTCAGAAGTTGCTCGCCGCCGCCTTCAGCCGCACGGATAACGCCTACCTTTTATCGAAAGGGCTGCACAGCACTCAGGCGTTAACGCTGGCTGCCGGTTTGCGCTGTGGCGGTATCAGTTTTGCGGCTGGCGATCTGCTTGTGCCGCTGACCGACGAAACCGGTAACGCCGTTAACATCCAGCTAATCAGCGCTGCTGGCGACAAGCGCACCCTGCCCGGCGGACAGGTGAAAGGCGCTTATCACCTTGCAGGCGAACCTGACAGCAAAACGCTGTGGCTCACCGAAGGTTATGCAACCGGCCTGACTGTGCAGCGCCTGACGGGGCAACCGGTCTATGTGGCGCTCAGCGCAAATAATCTGCCGGCGCTTGCCGCGCAGCTTCGCAAAACCAACCCTGATGCGCTGATGCTGGTTGCCGCAGATCGCGACGAAAACGGCACAGGCCAGCTTAAGGCCGAGGAAGCCGCGAAAACCTGCAAGGGCAAAGCCGCTTTACCGCCGGAAACCGGCGACTGGAACGACGTCTGGCAGGCACAGGGCGACATTGCGACGCAGGCGCTACTTACCGCTTTCACTCAACCCCACAAGCCAAGCCCGTTTGAGTCGGTGAGCGAGGCCGATCTCAAAGCCATGAGCGCCAGTGAAAAGGCGGAGCTACTGGTCGATCATTACGGGCAGGCGCTGGCCGTGCCGCCCGTTGGAGAGGAAATCTGCCGCTACGAGAACGGCGCGTGGCAGGTGATGCCGGTACAGACGCTGCGCCGTGAGATCGCAGCGCTGTTTCAGAAGGTGCGCGCACCGTTTTCAGCCGCCGGGATTGGCAGCGTGCTCGATACGCTCAAGCTGATGGTGCCCCAAATGGGTGAACCGGCGCGCCGCCTGATAGGTTTCCGAAATGGGGTATTTGATACGACTAACGGCACATTCAGCCCGCACCGCCGTGAGAACTGGCTGCGCACGGCAAACAGCGTTGATTACTCCGCGCCGCGCCCCGGTGAAAATCTCGCAGATCACGCGCCTAACTTCTACAGCTGGTTAACGCGGGCTGCCGGATATAATGACGACAAGCAGGAACGCATCCTCGCGGCGCTATTTATGGTGCTGGCAAACCGCTATGACTGGCAGATGTTCCTTGAGGTGACTGGTCCAGGTGGAAGCGGGAAAAGCATATTAGCCTCGATCGCCACGCTGCTCGCTGGCCGCGATAACACCACGTCCGCCACCATCGACACGCTGGAATCATCGCGCGAGCGTGCCAGCGTAGTGGGATTTTCGCTGATTATTCTGCCCGATCAAGAGAAGTGGAGCGGCGACGGCGCGGGCATTAAGGCGATTACCGGCGGTGATGCGGTAGCCATCGATCCCAAATATCGCGATCCCTACTCAACTCAAATTCCGGCTGTTATTTTGGCGGTCAACAATAATCCGATGCGTTTCAGCGATCGCAGCGGTGGCGTTTCACGTCGCCGAGTAATCCTGACCTTCCCGGAGGTTATACCGGCGAAAGAGCGCGACCCGCAGCTGTTGGATAAAATCAGCGTCGAGCTGGCCGTCATTGTTCGTCATTTAATGCAGCGCTTCGTGTTACCCGATGAAGCGCGCGAGCTGTTGCAGGCGCAGCAATCATCCGGCGAAGCGCTGGAGATAAAGCGACAGGCCGATCCTCTGGTCGATTTCTGTGGCTACCTGATGCCGCTGAGCACGCCGAACGGGCTGTTTATTGGAAATGCCAACATTCGCCCGATAAACCCGAAGCGCTATCTCTATCACGCGTATTTGTCGTTTATGGAATCTCGTGGCCATCAGCACCCGCTCAGCCTGACGGCTTTCGGCCAAGCAGTGCCACAGACGCTGAAAGAGTATGAGCGCGTGTTACTGAAGCGCCGAACGAATAACGGCATACAAACCAATCTAACATTACATGAGGACAGTGAGACCGATTGGCTACCAGCATGCAGCGCCTGATAATCTCACAAGCACATAAACCGGCTCAGGCCGGTTTTTATAAAAGACCAATATCATTGCTCGAAAAATTATATTTAAAAACACATTAACTCATAAGAATCATTCAAAACCAGCGATTAAATCGTTTCTTTTTTCATCGGAAAGATAGGGCAAATTTATATTTATATACTTAGCAATTTGGCGAGAGCGCTTTGAACTGTTAGGCTGATTTCTTATCTTGGTAAACCGCTCATCAGCATCTAACTCTTCAGAATAGGCTTGATTATTCAATTTTGATATAGAGGCAATATAATGCTCATCTATTTTTCTACAACATTTTATTAAAAAGGTAATTAGAGTAGTCGCCTCTTTAAGGGTAACTTTATCCGCAGAATAATCCTTTAAGGTCTTAATTACATCAAAATGGTAAAAATTGTCATATAGATCGGAGCTTTTCGACTCCAGAAAAATTTTATCTGAAGAAGATAACTCAGCATTTGAAGTACTAGCATGAACGATACGATTGCGCCAATGGCACATGAGCTCGACTAACAAATACCATTCTTTTTCAATACCAGGTATAGATTTGCAATAATCTGAAAACCGCTTCCCTTTCGAGTCATTCGATGAGCGCTGAGTTTTAAAATCCAAATTAATACTGGCTTTCTTTCTTATTAAATCACTACTAATGCTCCCCATATATTCAAAAAGAGCTTCAACAGCAAATACCAATGACGATCTAACCGCAAACCTACGGGCTGAAACGCAGGATTGCTCTAGTCCTTTAGGCTCCCATTTAATATTTAACGAAGGATCTCTTACCGAATTAGAGGGCAAGTTTGATAGGGCGACGGCTATAGTATTAAGATTGTGCACACTATACCCAATTTCATCTAAAATAGATCGAAGATACTTACTCTCAGTCATTTAATTAAACCTTGGTGGCATTGTCAGGATTCGAACCCGCATTTCCAGATTTCAAAAGGCTTTTAGTTTCTAGTGTCTTAACCGATTAGACGATTATGCCGACGCGTTAAATTTATACCCTTAGTGTTGATTTAGTCAATCAACAAGGGCTGCATTATTTGCCTTTGGCACAAAGCTTACTGTTGTGCACCTTAAGTGCACACTGGTGTACATCCCATCTCAAACCATTCACAACCTAACACAATGAATTTAATAAACAAAAATCAAACGTGAACAGTGTGAACACTTTTCCCTAAAATCATTTTATTTTGGATTTAGCGCCGTGCATTCGTTATCATTGCTCTGCCGTTCCGGGGTATGGGATTTAATAATTGGTACACGTTTAGGTACACAACACAAAGTTGAATTAGATAAAGCCACCTAAATACATGAGCTTGCGGATTAGGTTCAGATTCCGCCAGCCCACCAAAATTCTCCATCGATGACACCAGAGTCATTCGATGAAGTCCTAAGAGCCCGCACGGCGTAAGCCTTGCGGGCTTTTTTGTATCTGTACTCGTACTCTTTCAAGGCGACTGGAATGAAAATCCCAAACAGACTCCAACCTCTCGTCGATGATGGCTTGATCGACGAAGTACTTCAAAGACTTAGAAGCGGCAAAGAAGCTGACGTATACACAGTTTTAAGTGGCGGTAAAATTCAATGTGCCAAAGTGTACAAAGAAGCCACGCAGAGAAGCTTTAAGCAGGCGGTGAATTATCAGGAAGGACGTAAAGTTCGTAACTCGCGTAATACGCGTGCCATGCAAAAAGGCTCGAAATTCGGACGTAAGCAACAGGAAGAGACCTGGCAAAGCGCGGAGGTCGATGCGCTATTTCGTCTGGCTAATGCTGGCGTGCGCGTTCCGCAACCCTATATCTGCATCGACGGTGTGTTGTTGATGGAACTGGTCACGGATGCAGAAGGCATGGTTGCTCCACGTCTGAGTGACGTGATGCTTTCGGCAGAGGATGCCGCTGTTGATTTCGCAACCATGATCCGCAACATCGTGCGCATGCTGTGTGCCGGCATTGTTCATGGTGACCTGTCAGAGTTTAACGTGTTACAGGACGCGAACGGGCCAGTGATCATCGACCTGCCACAAGCCGTTGACGCCGCCGCTAATAATCATGCCGAATCCATGTTTGAGCGCGACGTCAATAATATTACCGCTTACTACGGCCAGTTTGCCCCGCAGATACTGCAAACCCGCTATGCGAAAGAGATCTGGCAGCTGTACGAAGATGGAAAATTAACGCCAGAAACACCGTTAACCGGCCTGTTTACCGAAGAGTTGCATAGCGTAGATGTTGATTCGTTGATGGACGAAATCATCGCCGCAGAAGATGAGTTTTATGCCCGTCAGCGGGCCGCCAAAGAGCGTGACGATGAGTAAAAGTTGCTCCAGATTTTAGGTGACCTAGTCAAGCAGATCCCACTGAGGATAAGTGATGACAGTACAACCATTCAGGACGGGGTAACGTTGGCATGCAGGCTTAATCTTTGTTGCTGAACGTAAAGCACGTCATTTGCGCTTGCCCCCTGTAAAAGCCAACGGCTTAAAATGCTATCTGCAGGTGATTTCACCAGCGAAACTAGACCTTTTTCATTCCTGGTTTATTCTTAAATCTTTCCATCGTGGCTTATGCCAGGATGAATACCTGAGACGACATATTTCAAGAAAGAGGGAATTATGAAAAAGACAATTATTGCAGTATCGGCTCTTCTGTTGGCTTCTTCGGCTTTTGCCGCTACTACACATGCTACTGATGACACCGTCGCTAACGCGCAAGCCGGTGCTAACACCGCTAAAGAAAAACTGCATCAGGCGCAGAACGAAGGTAAAGAGCAGCAGCTGAAAGCTAAACATGCTGCTGAAGGCAAAAGCGATAACCTGAGCAGCAAAGCGAGCGAAGGCACGCAAAAAGCCTGGAACAATACTAAAGAAGGTTCCGAGAAAGGTTGGGATGCCACGAAAGAAGGCACGCAGAAAGGCTGGAATAAAACCAAAGAAGGTGCCAGCGATCTGAAAAAGAAAGTGACTGAATAACGCTGTTTGCCCAATCCAGAGGCCGCGCTTGCGGCCTTTTTTATTGCCCCGTTTTCGTCAATTTTGCATCTTCAGCCTAATCACCTTAGACTTTACGCAACACTCTATTAACCAATAATTCTTATGTCTGATACCTTCACACGCCAGCCGCTACCTTTACCCAACGGTCACAATAAAGTACTGCTGCACTCGTGCTGTGCGCCCTGCTCGGGCGAAGTGATGGAAGCCATGCTGGCTTCCGGCATTGATTACACCATTTTTTTCTACAACCCAAACATTCATCCGCTGAAAGAGTACGAACTGCGTAAAGAGGAGAACATCCGCTTTGCCGAGCAGTTTGGCGTCCCGTTTGTGGATGCCGATTATGACAAAGACAATTGGTTTGCTCGCGCACGCGGCATGGAGTGGGAACCGGAACGCGGCGTGCGCTGTACCATGTGTTTCGATATGCGTTTCGAGCGCACCGCGCTGTATGCACATGAAAACGGTTTTCCGGTGATCACCAGTTCACTTGGCATTTCGCGCTGGAAGAACATGCAGCAGATTAACGATTGCGGCGTGCGTGCGGCTGCACACTATCCCGATATGCTTTATTGGCAATTTAATTGGCGTAAAGGCGGCGGATCGTCACGCATGATTGAGATCAGCAAGCGCGAACGTTTCTATCAGCAGGAGTATTGCGGCTGCATCTATTCACTGCGCGACAGCAATCGCCATCGCGTTGCCAGCGGTCGCGAGCGCATTGAAATCGGCGTGCAGTATTACCAACCGGATGAAGAGTAAAGAAAAGGGCAGGATTTCCTGCCCTTCATGTGATTAACGCAATACCAGCGTCAACACCACGATGACCACCATCATCAGCAGCAGATGGAAGACCACCTTATTAAGATTTCTGTTGCGCATGTCACCTCCATCGTCTTAGAACCACTGACCAAAGCGCTTGATGTAGAGCATTTTCATGCCCTGCGCGACGACGCAATAGCCGAGCAGCGTTGCCACCAGCCATGGGAAGTAGGACCACGGCAGCGGCACTAATCCAACCATGGCACCCAGCGGTGAGAACGGCAGCAGAATGCCGGCGATCATCACGCAGGCCGTGGTCAGCAGCACCGGCAGCGCAGCGCGACTTTGGATAAACGGAATCTTTTGCGTCCGCAACATATGTACCACCAGCGTTTGCGACAGCAGGCCTTCAATAAACCAGCCAGACTGGAACAGCGACTGCATCTCTGGCGTATTCGCCGCAAATACGTACCACATCAGGGCAAAGGTGGTGATATCGAAAATGGACGACGTTGGTCCAATCCATAGCATGAAGCGTTTGATATTACGCGCGTCCCATTTACGCGGTTTACGCAGGAATTCACGGTCCATTTTGTCCCACGGCAGCGCCAGCTGAGACAGATCGTACATCAGGTTCTGAATCAGCAGATGAATCGCCAGCATCGGCAGGAACGGAATAAAGGCGCTGGCCACCAATACCGAGAACACGTTGCCAAAATTAGAGCTGGCGGTCATGTTCAGGTACTTTATGATGTTGCCGAAGGTTTCGCGCCCCGTCATCACGCCCTCTTCCAGCACCATCAAATCTTTTTCCAGCAGGATGATATCGGAAGATTCTTTCGCGATATCCGCCGCGCTATCGACGGAAATCCCCACATCAGCATCACGCAGCGCCGGAGCATCATTAATACCATCGCCCAGGAAACCAACGGTGTGACCAAGCTGCTGCAGCGTACTCACCAGACGTGATTTTTGCAGCGGCGTAAGTTTAGCGAACACCGAACTTTGTGCTGCAGCCGCCGCCAATTGCTCATCGCTCATTAATGCAATTTGGTCGCCGGTAACGATCGCGCCGCTATCGATGCCAACCTGCTGGCAAATGCGCGCGGTAACCACCGGATTATCGCCGGTTAATACCTTGACGCTGACGCCATTGTCGCGCAGTGCGCTAATGGCTTTCGCGGCGCTCTCTTTTGGCGGATCGAGGAAGGTCAGCAGTCCTTCCACCGTCAATCCCTGCTCATCCGCCACGCTCAACGGCTGCTGTAAACCCGGCTCCGCCAGCACGCGACTGGCCACCAGCAACACGCGGAAACCCTGCTCATTATATTGATGTGCTAGCGCCAATAGTTCTGCACGGCGCGTTTCGTTCAGCGGCTGCACCAGTTTGCCTTCGCGCTCGGCGGTAGCGATGCTCAGCATCTCTTCCACTGCGCCTTTGCAGATCAGCATCTGTTGATTCAGGCGACGATCGCGCACCACCACCGAGACACGGCGCCGGATAAAATCAAACGGCAGTTCATCCACTTTGATGTAGCTGTCGCCAACCGCCTCGCTAACCCGGTTTTTACCGTACTGCAAAATGGCGCGATCCATCAGGTTCAGCGTACCGCTTTGATAATGGCTGTTGAGCCAGCTCAACATCAGCACGCGTGAGTTTTCCACCCCAGCACAATCCAGATGATGCTCCAGAATGATGTTGTCCTGCGTCAGCGTACCGGTTTTATCGGTGCAAAGGATGTCCATTGCCCCGAGGTTTTGAATCGCGTTCAGGCGCTTAACGATCACTTTGCGCCGCGACATGGCAATGGCGCCTTTCGCCAGATTTGAACTGACAATCATCGGCAGCATTTCCGGCGTTAATCCGACCGCCACCGCCAGCGCAAACAGCGATGCGTCGAGCCAGTCGCCTTTGGTGAAGCCATTGATCAGCAGCACCACCGGCACCATCACCAGCATGAAGCGGATCAGCAGCCAGCTCACGCTGTTAACGCCGCGGTCAAAGGCGGTTTGTGAGCGGTTACCAACAATCGATTTCGCCAGGCTACCAAAATAGGTTTCGCTGCCGGTCGCCACCACTACTGCTTTAGCACTGCCGCTGGAGACGTTGGTACCCATCAGGCAGACGCTACCCAGTTCCAGCAGCGACGTGCCCTGCTCGCTGGCACCGCTGCTTTTGCTGGTGACATGGCCGGTAACGTCATACTTTTCAACCGGTAACGATTCTCCAGTTAAAATTGCCTGGCTGATAAACAGATCGCGCGAATCCAGCAGGCGCACATCGGCGGGCACCAAATCCCCCGCGGAGAGATAGATGATGTCGCCAGGCACCAGCGTAGCGATGTCCACTTCCTGTTTGCTGGGCGCGTGCTGCGCTGATTCACGACGTAATACGGTCGCGGTGGTGCGCACCATCGACTTCAGCGCCTGTGCCGCTTTATTGGTGCGGAACTCCTGCCAGAAGCGCAGCAAACCGCTGAGCGTTACCATCGTCACAATGATGATGACACCGGTCAGATCGGTCTCCTCGCCGTTGCGCATCGGCAGCCAGAAATCAGTGAAAAAACTCACCGCAGCCAGCGCCATCAGGACATAGATAAACGGATTGTTGAACGCGTGCAGCAGCTGCACCAACGCCGGCGGCGCTTTATCGTGTTCAACCTGATTACGGCCATACACCGCTAAGCGCGCCTCGGCTTCACGCTCATTCAGGCCCAGCGCATCACTACGCAGGCGCACCAGAGTTTCATCGGCAGTGAATCCGGCTTCATCTTCAATCAGGTAGCGCGGCGTTTTATGACGCTGCGGACGTGTGGTATTCCAGGCTTTTTTGTCCTGGTTGAGTTTCATGTCAGTCATGATGACATTCCTCTGTTTTACGGCAATAGATATCCCTGCATGCCATGCACACAAAATGGATGTAATTAAATTAACGGCAATGCGTTATTAAATTAAAAATAACCTGTCGGGAATTTCCATATCACCTCCCGGAAATTAAAGACGAAAAAAGTCGCTCGTTAAATAACGAGTAATAGATAATGACGAGGGAAAACACCACGCAGTCGAACAGCGAAGAGCTGTCTAACGCGCAGCGTAAATCAGCACGCTGAGGTTCAGCGCGCGCATCGAGGCGGAGGGAAAAGTGTGTTAAAAATCATGTGCATGATGATGTTCCCACGAGCTTCGGCCCGTTACAGTGTCGTTGTGAGGGAACAATCATCAGAAGAGAGGAGGATTGCTGCCCGCCGTGTTGGCAAGCAGCGACAAAAAAGTTCGCGCGTCAGCTTGCCTTGTGTTGCCATCTAAAAGGGTGACTGTCCAACTGAACTCTCCTGCTTTGAAATTGCGGCTATTATATTCCGGGACGTAACGAAGTAAAGTTAATTATCTGTAACTCAACACTCATTTAAATTCCGTTGTGGTTGAGTTGATATTAACTATTCCGATCGCCATTAATGGCGACCCTACAATTATCGCTGAGCTTTTGTCGGCTACGCATTTATGCGTACCGCGTAACCCGCGCTGCACTTACCGCCAGCCTTATAACTGAACCACACGACTTAGATCATTAATGCATATGCATAGCCTGAAATTGACTATTCTTCACTGCTGCGCTCTCGTAAACTCGCGTTACTTTTTTTAGGCAAGGAAACAACATGAAAAAAATTATTCCCTCACTGCTGGTGCTATCGCTGGCAGCCGCCTTCTCTGTTCAGGCAGCGACGCCGAAAGATACCTTGGTTATTGCCCAGTCAACGGATGATGCCGACAGCTTCGATCCCGCGCAGGGCTTTGAGCTCACCACGGTGCAAGCATTCACTAACATTTATCAGCGCCTGGTCCAGTCTGATCCTACCAACCCTACCGATTTGAAACCCACGCTGGCCACCTCATGGAAAGCCGGTGACGATAATCGCAGCCTGACCTTTGAACTGCGTAAAGGCGCACAGTTCGCCAGCGGCAATCCGCTGCGTCCGGAAGATGTGATCTTCTCGCTCGGTCGCGTGGTTAAACTGAATCTCGATCCCTCCTTTATTCTTACGCAGCTCGGTTGGAATAAAGACAATGTTGATACCTTCCTGAAAAAGGTCGATGACAACCATGTGCAGATCAGCTGGAGCGCCAACGTCAGCCCGGCTTATGTTCTGAGCCTGCTGTCTGCGCCGGTATCCTCAATTGTGGATGAGAAAACCGCGCAGGCGAATGCCAAAAACGGCGACTTTGGCCACGCCTGGCTTGGCACCCACTCGGCCGGCAGCGGACCGTACCAGATTCGCAAAGTGGTGCTGCATGAAGCGATTCTGCTCTCGGCCAACCCGACTTCCCCGGCGGGCGCACCGAAGCTGAAAAACATCCTGATCAAAAACGTACCGGAACCGGCTGCGCGTCGTCTGCTGCTGGAACAGGGTGATGTAGACATCGCGCGTAACCTCGGCGCGGATCAGATCGCCTCGCTGAAAGGGAAAGCCGGCGTGAAGACCGAAGCGATCCCCATGGCATCGCTCTACTACATCCAGTTCAACATGGGTGAAAATCCGGTGCTGAAGAATCCGGCGCTGTGGGAAGCGGCTCGTTACCTGTTCGACTATAAAGGTATCGCTAACGACCTGCTGAAAGGCCAGTTCGACGTGCATCAAACCTTCCTGCCGAAAGGTTTCCTCGGTGCCATCAACGACACGCCGTACAGTTACGATCCTGAAAAAGCCAAAGCGATTCTCAAGAAAGCCGGCCTGACCAACGTCAGCTTTACGCTTTCCACCAGCAACCAACCGCCGTATCTCGATATCGCCCAGGCGCTGCAGGGCAGCTTCGCCAAAGGTGGCGTGAAAGTGGAAGTGCAGCCGGGCCTGAGCTCTGAAGTTTCCACCCGCGTGAAGGCGCACAAATACGAAGCCACCCTGAACGCCTGGGGCGCAGACTATTTCGATCCCAACACCAACGCCGCGTCCTTCGCGTACAACCCGGAAGATGGCAGTAAAACCGTGGCTTACCGTTCTGACTGGCACATTCCAGAGCTGAACAAGCAAACGCTGGCGGCCACCGCCGAGAGTGATACGAACAAGCGCGTTGAGCTGTATCAGGCGATGCAGCGTGAAGTGCTGAAGAACTCACCGTACGTGATTGGCTTGCAGGCAAAAAACCTGATTGCGCTGCGCGACAATCTGCAAGGCTATGTGCAAGGCATCAATCCGGACATGGTGTATTACTCGCAGGTTTCTAAGTAATGGCAGTGTCAGCTTCACAGGCCGGGTTCGCCCGGCCGCTCTGGCAACGCGTTAGCCACCTCGTCACTAGCCTGCTGTCGCTGCTGGTGACGTTGATCGGTTTGTTAGCGTTCACTTTTATGCTGTCGCACCTGTCGCCGGTCGATCCGGTGCAGCAGATCGCTGGCGATCACGCCAGTGAAGCCACCTATGCGCAGGTGCGCCACGATCTCGGTCTCGATCAGCCGGTGCTGGTGCAGTTCTGGCGCTACATCAGCCATCTGGCACGCGGTGATTTGGGCTTGTCACACCTGACCAATCAGCCGGTCAGCGCCGACCTGATGCGCACCTTCCCTGCCACCCTTGAGCTGGCAACCTGTGCAATGATTTTTGCCGCGGTGTTCGGCATTGCCTTAGCGCTGCTGGCGGCGTGGAAGCCAGGCAGCATCATCGATAACGTCGCACGTTTTGTTTCGCTACTCGGTTACTCAGTGCCGGTGTTCTGGCTCGGTTTGCTGGGTTTGCTGCTGTTTTACGCCGTGCTGCACTGGTCGGCCGGTCCGGGCCAGCTTGACGACATCTGGATCTACACGCTGGAGCCGAAAACCGGCTTTGTGCTGATTGATAGCTGGATGTCCGGCGATCCTGAGATGTTCCGCAATGCGATTGCCCATCTGTGGCTGCCGGTGGTGATTCTTGGTCTGCTGGCGATGGCGGGCATTACGCGCCTGCTGCGTGCCGCGCTGCTGGAAGAGAGCAACAAAGAGTATGTGGTACTGGCACGCGCCAAGGGCGCAAGCCGTGGCCGCATCCTGCTGCGCCATATTTTCCCTAACGTGCTGGGCACGCTGATTACCGTTATCGCCCTCTCCTACGCCACGCTGCTGGAAGGTTCGGTATTGACTGAAACGGTATTTGCCTGGCCGGGCGTCGGTCGCTACATGACTAACGCACTGTTTTCCTCTGATGTACCGGCGATTCTCGGCTCAACTCTGCTGATTGGCAGCTGCTTCATTCTGCTCAATGCGCTGGCCGATGCCCTGACCTGGTTAACCGATCCGAGAACCCGATGACTCAACAACTCTCTGAACTGGAAACGCTGCGCCCGCGTCGCCGTCGCGCCCGCATGACTTCCCTCACCATTGGCTTGACGCTGGTGCTGATTGTGGTGGCGATGGCGCTGTTCGCGCCCTTGCTGGCGCCGTTTGATCCCAATGCGCAGATCATCTCCCAGCGTTTACAAGCGCCGTCGGCACTGCACTGGTTCGGCACCGATGGCTTTGGCCGCGATTTGCTGTCGCGCGTCATCTACGGCGCACGACCGACGCTGCTGCTGGTATCGCTGATTCTGGTGCTGACCATTCCGGTTGGCCTGTTGGTCGGTATCACCGCCGGTTACGTCGGCGGCTGGACCGAGCGCGTATTAATGCGCATCACCGATATCTTCCTGTCGCTGCCGAATCTGGTGATCGCGCTGGCGCTGGTCGCCATGCTCGGTCCGGGTTTGATGAATGGCGCGCTGGCGCTGGCGCTCACCAGCTGGCCGCCGTTTGCACGCCAGGCGCGTGCAGAAACGCTGGCGCTGCGCCGCAGTGATTATCTTGCTGCCGCGCGGATGCAGGGCATCACCGGCTTGCGCCTGATGTTTGGCCATATTCTGCCGCTGTGTATGCCAACGGCGGTGGTGCGCGCCGCGCTGAGCCTCGGCGGCATTATTCTGTCTGCCGCCGGATTGGGCTTCCTCGGCATGGGCGTGCAACCGCCTACCGCTGAATGGGGGTCGATGGTGGCCGAAGGCAGTAAAGTCATTTTCGACCAATGGTGGGTTGCCGCCGCGCCCGGTGGTGCCATTCTGTTCGCCAGCCTGGCGTTTAACCTGACAGGCGATGGCCTGCGTGACCGACTGGATACTCGCCATGCCAAATGATCTGTTAATTGACGTACAGGGCCTGACGATCCGTAGCGATGATGCGCTGCTGGTCGATAACATCGGCTTTCAAATTGGCCGTGAGCGTGTGGCGCTGGTGGGGGAATCCGGTTCCGGTAAATCGCTAACGGCCCGCACGCTAATGGGCTTGCTATCGCCTTCGCTGCAGCTGCAGGCCGACCGTTTGCAGATTGTCGGCACCGATGCATTGAGCCTACGCGAGCGCGACTGGATCCAGCTGCGCGGCAGTAAAGTGGCGATGGTGATGCAGGATCCGAAATACGCGCTCAATCCCACGCGCACCATTGGCTGGCAGGTGGAAGAGCCGCTGGTGCTGCACCACAAACTGAGCCGTGCCGAGCGCCAGGAGAAAGTGTGCGAGATGCTCGATGCGGTCGGCTTGCCCGATCCGCGTCAGCTGATGAAGCGCTACCCGCATCAACTCTCTGGCGGCATGGGACAACGCGTGATGCTGGCGATCGCCCTGATTACCGATCCCGAATTGCTGATCGCCGATGAACCGACGTCGGCACTTGATCATGCCATGCGCGATCAGGTGTTGGCGCTCATTCGTCGTCTGGTAGAACAGCGCAACATGGGTTTGCTGCTGATCAGCCACGATCTGCAACAGGTTGCCGAACACTGCGAGCGCGTGATGGTGATGTATCAAGGCCGCGTGCTGGATACCTTGCCGGCCGCCGAGCTGGCTAATGCCAGCCATCCCTATACCAGCACCTTGTGGGCCTGTCGTCCGAGCAAAGCCACCCACGGTGAACGTTTACCGGTACTCGATCGCGCCGCGCTGGAGAGAAATTATGATTGAGTTATCCAACCTGAGCGTGTCGCATAAGCAAGGGTACGAGTTGCGTACCGTGGTGCACGACGTGTCGCTAAAGGTCGCGGCCGGTGAATGCTTTGGTCTGGTGGGCCCATCCGGCTGCGGCAAGTCGTCGCTGCTGTGGGTGCTGGCCGGGTTAAACCCACACTGGAGCGGCGCCATGTCGCTGGCAGGCAGCGCAGTGCAACCCGGCAAAGCTTTCACCGGCCAGCTGCGCCGTGACGTGCAAATGGTGTTTCAGGATCCTTATGCCTCGCTGCATCCGCGTCATCGTCTGCGTCGCACGCTGGCGGAACCACTGAAAATGCTGAAGCGTGATAGTATCGACGACCGGATTAATGCCGGTTTCCGCCATGTCGGGCTGGATCCGGCGCTGGCGGATCGTTATCCGCATCAACTTTCGGGCGGCCAGCGTCAGCGCGTAGCCATTGTGCGCGCGCTGCTGCTGGAACCGAAGATCCTGCTGCTGGATGAGCCGACCTCGGCGCTGGACATGTCGGTACAGGCCGAGATCCTCAACCTGCTCAACGATCTCAAGCAAAAAGATGGTTTAACCATGGTGCTGGTCAGTCACGATCCCGACGTGATCGATCACATGTGCGATCGCGCGGCGCGCATGGCGCAGGGCCGCATCGTGGAGCAACACTCAACAACAAGGAACACCGTATGACGGTTAAGTTACGTCCGCTGGAGCGCGAAGATTTGCGCTTTGTGCACCAATTAGATAACAACGCCAGCGTGATGCGTTACTGGTTTGAAGAGCCGTACGAAGCGTTTGTCGAGCTTTCAGACCTGTATGACAAGCATATTCACGACCAAACCGAGCGTCGCTTTGTCGTGGAGCACGACGGCCACAAAGCCGGCCTGGTGGAGTTGGTCGAGATTAATCACGTGCATCGCCGTGCTGAATTTCAGATCATCATCGATCCTTCACATCAGGGCAAAGGTTTAGCCACCAAAGCGGCGAAGTTAGCGATGGATTACGGCTTTTCGGTGCTGAATCTCTACAAACTCTATCTGATTGTCGATCAGGAGAATAAGAAGGCGATTCATATTTACACCAAGCTGGGTTTTGAGGTGGAAGGCGTACTGAAGCACGAATTTTTCATCAACGGCGAATACCGCAACACCATCCGCATGTGCATTTTCCAGCAGCAATATCTGGCGCAGCATAAGCCCGCCACTACGATGGTGAAGCCTACCGCGCAGTAATGACGATTTGGTCGCCATGAATGGCGACCTTACGTTAATGTAGCCGGGTTTTCGTAGGATGCGCATTCATGCGCACCTGTATATCAACCGCGCGCACCCACCACGTTCAGCTTCGGCTGCGGATGTTCAGGCTTCAGATCGTACATGCCGCCATAGAAGGGATCGACCAGCAGCCAGCCGGGGAAGCCCAACAGCGGGATATTGCCGATCAAATACCACAGATTGGCATTGGCCTCGATCGGCAACGTCACCGGCACGTAGCCCGGGCTCTCCAGCATCACCTGATAGTGCTTCTTACCAAAATAGTTACCGGTGGATTTTGCCAGCTCGACGGTTTGTGGCGTATAACCCTGCGCTACCGCGCGGCCGTTCTCATCCTGCACGGTGAAACGTGCGCCTTGCGGCACGGAGTCGATTTTTACCGGTTGCGTTTCAGTGCCGACAATGGTGGCACAGCCGCTCAGCAGCAGCGCACAGGCAGGAAAAAGGAGTCGCAGGTTCATAGCAGGTCCGCTTCAGCATCAGAAAGGAGAGTTTACCTCGCCCTTCTGTGCTTAATCGCGCTATCACTGATGGTTTTCTGCGCTTTATTGCGGTTGACAACAGGCGGCAATCGCCGCGATATCCTGCGGCGTGGTGCGGCAGCAGCCGCCAATCAGACGCGCGCCGGCCAGCTGCCATTCGTGGAACTTGTCGTGCAGCGTGCAACCCGACGGTGCCGAGTGCCAGGTTTTGCTGCTGGCATCATATTGCTCACCGGAGTTGGGATAGACCAGCAGCGGCTTATCGCTCTGCGCCTGCAAGCTGCGCAGGGCCGGCGTTACGCTCTCTAGCGCTACGCAGTTGATGCCAATCGCTACCACCTGCGGCGCGCCATTCACCAGCTCGGCCACTTGGCTCAGCGGCGTTCCGTCGCTGATGTGCTCAGCATCGCGCAAAGTAAAGGAGAACCACGCGCTGCTGTCCGGGAACTCGGCCAATAAGCTTATCAGCGCCTGCGCTTCGGCAAACGACGGCAGCGTTTCACATGCCAGCAGATCAACTCCCGCCTGCAGCAATGCCGTCACGCGCGGACGATGGAACGCTTTCATCTCCTCTTCTGGCAGCGCGTAATCACCGCGATACTCGGCGCCATTGGCCAGAAACGCACCATATGGCCCGACAGAACCGGCCACCAACAGCGGTGCTGTGCTGGCAGATGATGCGCGATAATCGTCGCGCGCACGCTGCGCCAACTGCACGCTCTGTTTGATCAGTGCCAGCGCCTGCGCATCATCTAATCCGCGCGCGGCAAACCCCTGCGGCGTGGCCTGATAGCTGGCGGTGATTGCCACATGTGCGCCTGCGGCAAAGTAGTCGTGATGCACCTGATAAATCAGCTCTGGATTTTCCATCAGCACTTTGGCCGACCACAGCGCATCAGCCAGATTGCAGCCGCGCGCCTCCAGTTCAGTCGCCAATGCACCATCCAGAATCAGCGTGTCAGTGTGGGTTAGTGCCTGCGCGATGGGATTACGCGACATCGTTGGCCTCCTCAGCCTTGTGAGATGATTTACGTCGTTGGGTGACATGGTAGGCGGCATAGCAGAACAGCACAAATGGAATGCCGCACCACAGCGCAATGCGCTGCGACGGATCGAACGCTAAACCGATGCATGCCAACAGGCACAGCAGGAAGCCGAGAATCGGCGTTAGCGGGTAAAGCGGTGCGCGATATGCCAGCTGTTGCAAAGTACCGCCCGCCTGCAGATGACGACGGCGGAACACATAATGTGAGGCGCAAATGCTCAGCCACACTGCCACTACGGCAAAGCCGGAGATCGCCGACAGCGCGACAAACACCGTATCCGGTGCAATGACGCTGGAGAACAGCGCCAGCAGCCCGCCAATCATACTGACCGTTAGCGCCAGCACCGGAATGCCACGCCGGTTCACGCGCGCAAAACAGCGCGGCAAGGTGTTCTCATTGGCTAGCGACCACAACATACGACCTGAAGCATACAGGCCCGAGTTGGCGGCCGAAAGAATCGCCGTGAGGATCACGAAGTTGAAAATATCCGCTGCATACGGAATGCCGATCTTTTCAAACACCAGCACAAACGGACTTTTGAAGATCCCCGCCTGATCCATCGGGATCAACGCCGCCAGCACGAATACCGTGCCGATAAAGAAGATGATCAAACGCGCGACCGTCGTGCGGATCGCCAGCGGCAGCGCTTTTTGTGGCTGTTCGGTTTCACCGGCGGCGATACCGATCAATTCCGTGCCCGAGAAGGCGAAGTTTACCGCCACCATGGTCATCAGAATCGGCAAAGTGCCGTGCGGCAGCCAGCCCGAAGCGGTGAGATTGTGCAAGCCGGGCGCGGCGCTGCCATCTTTCATCGGGATAAAACCGAAGATGGCACCGGCCCCGAGAATGATAAAAGCGATGATGGTGATCACTTTAATGATGGAGAACCAAAACTCGCCTTCGGCAAAGAAGCGCGTCGAGACAATATTCAGCAGATAAATGGCGATGCAGAACACCAGACACCATAGCCACACCGGCACGCTCGGGAACCAGTACTGCATACAAAAGCCGGCGGCAGTCAGGCTGGATCCCAGCGCAACCGTCCAGGTGAGCCAGTAGAGCCAGGCGACGGTATAACCGGTTGCCGGGCTGAGATAGCGTGCGGCATAGACATGAAACGCGCCGGTTTCCGGCATCGCTACAGCCAGCTCGCCGAGGCACACCATCACCAGCCATACCACCAGCGCGCCAATCAGATAAGCCAGCAAGGTGCCAGCCGCGCCGGTAGTTGAGATGATGTAGCCGGTGTTGAAGAACAAGCCGGTACCAATCACACCGCCGAGCGACAGCATCACCAGATGCCGTACTTTCATGGTGCGCTTAAAATTTTCCTGCGGGGGCGAATCCTGAGTTTGCATCATTTTTATCCGTATGGACGTCTGAACATCTATATGGACACAGGGTTATACGCGTCGGCGTGGCGATTTGCAACGTGGTAGAAGGTAAGGATTTGGGTAAGGTGTGCGGCCCCGCAACCACGGGGCGCAGCATCAGGCGCCGAAAACGCCCTGCAGATAACGCTCAAGCGCCACGCGCGAGCTGAAGCCGTGCGGAATGCCGTAATGCTCCTGCGAATCGCCCATTAAGTAGAGCGGGAATTGCGTGTAGTGATCGCAGGTTTTCATTTCCGACGCCGGTTCAGCAAAGCCGTGGCTTTTCTCTTTCAGCGTAGGGTGAATAATCAACGCAGTACGTCCCATGCGCGCTTCGCGATTAACGTAGACATAGTTTTCGCCGCGGCGATAACCGTAAATTTTTGGCGTCTGGGTATCCATTTCGAAGCCCGCTTTCTCTAGTACGCGTGCTACCTCATCGGGTCGTAAATACATGCTTGCTCCTCTCTTCTCACAGCCCCGCAACCTTACAACAGCAGGATGGCATGGGCATTCGGAATTTTCCCTAAAGCCTGGCACATCCCTGCGTTTAATCACGCTTCGTCTACACTGAGTATTACGTTTTAAATCAAAGGGAGCTAAAAAATGTTTAATCGAAGCGCAAAAAACGATGACATTGATATCAATCAGGATGTAAACGAACTGGCCGATTCGCTAGAGGCGTTACTTAAATCTTATGGCAGTGAAGCCAAAGACGAGGTTGATAGTGCACGCAGCCAGGCGCAGGCGCTGCTGAAACAGACGCGTGCCAAACTGAGCGGCGGTCAGAGTCGCGTGTCACAAGCGGCACGTGATGCGGGTACTCAGGTTGATGCTTATGTGCATGACAAACCGTGGCACGGCGTTGGTGTTGGTGCTGCAGTAGGTCTGGTGCTCGGCGCGCTGTTGGTGTCTTCTCGCCGATAAGCGTGTCATTGCATGCAAACAGCCTCGCCTTGTGCGGGGCTTTTTTGTGGGTGCGATCTGTGCGCGCTTTCCCTCATCCCAACCTTCTCCCGCAAGCGGGAGAAGGAGCCGATCGCGCTCCGTAAAAAAACTATTGAGTACCACCTAATTATCCCCTCGCCCGCTTGTGTACGGTCCGGGGACATGGTAAACGGGTGTTCAGGGACATGGTGAACACTTTTTAACATTCTTACCCATGGTGATCGACTTATTCTTCAGGTCGATCACCCCCACCTTTGTGCTGTACCACCACACTTCGTAGTAACCGTCTTCCCGCGTCTCCTTCAGCCCAACCCGCTCTCCCCTGAACGCCTTGCCTGCCTTCAGGCTGACGCCTTTTACGCTCAGCTTCCCGCTGATATCCACCTTCCTGACCATCACGCCCTCGTCGTATTCCGGTGACGTTACGCGGGCGCTGTACTGCCGCGATGATGGCTGATAGCGCGACGCCGGCACCGCCATATCCAGCGCCTCATGCGGGCGTTCAAGGTTGTAGACTGCCCGCCAGTGGTCGAAGGCGCGCTGCAGCTCTCCGCTATCCGCGAACCACTTTCCCTGCAACACTTCCGCCTTCAGACTGCGGTGAAAGCGCTCCAGCTTGCCCTGCGTCTGCGGATGGTAAGGCCGGGAGTGGCCCACCCGGATACCCTGCCGCATCAGCCACAGCTCCACTGCCGTCCAGGTCCCGGTCGTGTTGCCCCACGGTGAGCCGTTATCCATCGTCATCCGGTCCGGCAGGCCGTAGCGCTCAAAGACGCTGACCAGCTGCTCCTGTACCGTCTCGCGCCGTTCGTCAGCGCAGTGCACAAGGCACAGCGAGAACCGGGAATGGTCGTCCAGCAGGGTAAGCGGATGGCAGCGGCCGCCGCCAAAGGGAAAGTGGCCCTTAAAATCCATCTGCCAGAGCTGGTTCGGGGCCGCGTGTTCAAAGCGCCCCGTGACCGGGATACCCGGAGCCAGTCCCGGCAGCAGGCCGTGGCGGGCCATCCGGTTATGGACGGTGCTGAAGGCGGGCATGCGGTGTCCGCGTTCTTCGAGCCAGCGCTTAATCTTGCGTGCTCCCCAGCGCTGATGAAGCTCATGCGCCATACGCAGCAGGTCAGTGATGTCGTCGGGCGACCTGCCGGGGGAATGACGGGGCGTGCGTGAGCGGTCCTGAAGACCGGACGGCCCTTCCTCAGCCCAGCGGCGAAGCCACTTATAGGCGGTGGCGGGAGAAATGCCGTAGCGGCGGCACAGCTCGCGGATGTTCGCCCCGTCTTGCGAGGCGAGCAGAACAAACTCAGTACGTAATGACATGGTATCTCTCGCATCCCAGGGCATAAGCGACTCCATAAACGGGTTCTTATGCCTTAGTTGTAAGTGTCTACCATGTCCCCGAACAAGTGTTCACGATCTCCCCGGACTGAACACTTGCGGGAGAGGGTTAGGGTGAGGGCCAAACCGAACAAAATTCAACCAAAACTTTTCCCTCAATCCCTTTACAAAAAATTTTTCCGGCCTGGAAGGCGCATGATCTCTGGCCTTAGCAATTATCCGACGTTCAAAATCACAAAACCCTATATCTGGTGGGCTTGACCACCAGAAGCACTACATCTAGTATTCAACCCATCAACCAGCTACCAAATGTCGTCACGGACGAAGTTCGATGCAAACAGGATTTTGCTTCGTATCTCGCAATCTGACCGCAATCAAAGGGAAATACGAATCATGCGCATTATTATTTACACCAAAGACAACTGTGTCCAGTGCAATGCGACAAAAAATGCCATGGACCGCAAAGGTATCGACTACCAGCTGATTAACCTGGATAGCCAACCTGAAGCCATCGACAACCTCAAATCCCTTGGCTATCGCCAGGTGCCGGTGGTGATGACGCAAGACGATCACTGGAGTGGTTTCCGCCCCGACAAAATCGCCGGCCTGCGCCAGCTCGCAGCGGTCGGGGGATAAGCCATGTTTCCACTGGTCTATTTCTCTAGCCAGTCGGAAAACACGCACCGATTCATCACTCGTCTTGGGCTGCCTGCCCGCCGCATTCCGGTTGACGGCACGCAGCGCCTGCATATCGAACAACCCTACATTTTAGTGGTGCCGAGCTACGGCGGCGGCAGTTCGCGCGGTGCGGTGCCGAGACAAGTGATTCAATTCCTCAATGATGATGCCAACCGACGCGGGATTCGCGGGGTGATTGCTGCCGGTAACCGCAACTTCGGTGAAGGCTATTGCCTGGCGGGCGACATCATTGCGCAGAAATGTCAGGTTCCCTATCTCTACCGCTTTGAGCTAATGGGAACCCCCGACGATATCGCTAATGTAAAAGCGGGAGTGACCCAATTTTGGCAACGACAGACACCCTGAACAGCACGCAGCTGGACTATCACGCGCTGAACGCAATGCTGAACCTGTACGACGCCGATGGCCGTATTCAGTTCAGCAAAGATCACGAAGCTACGCGCCAGTTCTTCCTGCAACATGTGCAGCCCAACACCGTGCAGTTTGCCTCTGCGGGCGAGCGCCTGCGCTATCTGGTGGCCGAAGGCTACTACGAAGCCGATGTGCTGAATCAGTACCCATTCGATTTCCTGTGTCAGCTGCATGACGACGCCGACGCTGCAGGTTTTCGTTTTCACACCTTCCTGGGTGCGTGGAAGTTTTACACCAGCTACACGCTGAAAACCTTCGATGGCAAACGCTATCTGGAAACCTTCGAACAGCGCGCCTGCATGGTGGCGCTGACGTTGGCACGCGGCAATGAAAGCTTAGCGCGTGAGTTGCTGGCAGAGATGCTTAGCGGCCGCTTCCAGCCCGCTACGCCAACCTTCCTCAACTGCGGTAAGCAGCAGCGCGGCGAGCTGGTCTCCTGCTTCCTGCTGCGCATCGAAGACAATATGGAATCGATTGGTCGCGCGGTGAACTCAGCGTTACAGCTGTCAAAACGCGGTGGCGGCGTGGCGTTCCTGCTCTCCAACCTGCGTGAATCGGGTGCGCCGATTAAGCGCATTGAGAACCAATCGTCCGGTGTGATTCCGGTTATGAAGATGCTGGAAGATGCGTTTTCCTACGCTAATCAACTTGGTGCGCGTCAGGGCGCGGGCGCGGTGTGGCTGAATGCGCATCACCCGGATATTTTCCGCTTCCTCGATACCAAACGCGAAAATGCCGACGAGAAAATCCGCATTAAAACGCTATCGCTTGGCGTGGTGATCCCGGATATCACCTTCCAGCTGGCGAAAGAGAATCGCGATATGGCGCTGTTCTCGCCCTACGATGTCGAGCGCATCTACGGCAAAGCGTTTGGTGATATCAGCATTAGCGAGCATTACGACGAGATGCTGGCGGACGATCGCATCACTAAAACCTACATCAAGCCACGCGACTTCTTCCAGACGCTGGCGGAGATTCAGTTTGAATCGGGCTATCCGTACATCATGTTCGAGGATAGCGTTAACCGCAGCAACCCGATTGCCGGCCGCATCAACATGAGCAACCTGTGCTCCGAGATTTTGCAGGTCAACAGTGCCAGCGAGTTCTATGACGATCTCAGCTATCGCCGCGTCGGCAAAGACATCTCCTGCAACCTCGGCTCACTCAACATTGCGCATGCCATGGATTCACGCAATCTGGCGCAGACCGTGGAAACCGCGGTGCGCGCGCTGACCGCCGTCTCGGAGATGAGTGAAATTAACTCGGTGCCATCGGTGGCGGAAGGTAATCGTCGTTCGCACGCTATCGGCCTCGGTCAAATGAATCTGCACGGCTATCTGGCGCGCGAAGGCATGGCGTACGGTTCAGAAGAAGCACTGGACTTCACCAATCTCTACTTCTACTGCGTCACCTACTACGCTGTGCGCACCTCGAATCTGCTGGCGCAGGAGCATCAGACAAGTTTCGACGGTTTCGCCGAGTCACAATACGCCAATGGCAAATATTTCGATAAGTATGTCGAGCAAGCCTGGCAGCCACGCACCGCGCGTGTAGCACAACTGTTTGCCGATGCCGGGATTGCCCTGCCGTCGCAGGCCGACTGGCAAGCGCTGCGCGAAGCGGTAATGCAGCATGGGTTATACAACCAGAACCTGCAGGCGATTCCGCCAACCGGTTCGATCTCGTACATCAACCACGCCACTTCAAGCATTCACCCGATCGTGTCGCGTATTGAGATTCGTAAAGAGGGCAAAACCGGCCGCGTCTATTATCCGGCGCCGTTTATGACCAACGACAATCTCGACCTCTATCAGGATGCGTACTCGATTGGTCCGGAAGCAATTATTGATACCTACGCCGAAGCCACGCAGCACGTCGATCAAGGCCTGTCATTGACGCTGTTCTTCCGCGACGACGTTACTACGCGCGATATTAACAAAGCGCAGATTTACGCGTGGAAGAAAGGCATCAAAACGCTCTATTACATTCGTCTGCGCCAGATGGCGCTGCAAGGCACCGAGGTACAGGGCTGCGTCTCCTGCTCACTGTGATGAAAACTATGCAACTAAAACAAATTCAAGCGATTAACTGGAACCGCATTCAGGATGAGAAAGACCTCGAAGTGTGGAACCGTCTGACCAGCAACTTCTGGCTGCCGGAAAAAGTGCCGCTCTCCAACGATCTGCCTGCCTGGCAGTCGCTGGACCACCAGCAGCAGCAGCTGACGATTCGGGTATTTACCGGCTTGACGCTGCTCGACACCATCCAGAACGTGATCGGCGCCCCGGGCCTGATGGAAGATGCCATTACGCCACACGAAGAGGCGGTGCTATCGAACATCTCCTTTATGGAAGCGGTGCATGCGCGCTCGTACAGTTCGATTTTCTCCACGCTGTGTAATACCGCGGATGTCGATGCGGCCTATCGCTGGAGCGAAGAGAACGAAGCACTGCAAAACAAGGCGAAGATTGTGCTGGAGCACTATCGCGCCGAGGATCCGCTGAAGAAAAAAATCGCCAGCGTGTTCCTTGAATCGTTCCTGTTCTACTCCGGTTTCTGGCTACCGATGTATTGGTCGAGCCGGGGCAAGCTGACCAACACCGCCGACCTGATTCGTCTGATCATTCGTGACGAAGCAGTGCACGGCTATTACATCGGCTACAAGTACCAAAAAGCGCTGGAAAAGGTCGATGCAGGCCGCCGCGAAGAGCTGCAGCAGTTCGCGATTGATTTACTGCTGGCGCTGTACGAAAACGAAGTGGTGTATACCGAAGCCTTGTACGGCGAAGTGGGCTGGGCGGAAGAGGTAAAAACCTTCCTGCACTACAACGCCAACAAAGCGCTGATGAACCTCGGCTACGAAGCGCTGTTCCCGGCGGAGCTGACCTCGGTGAATCCGGCGATTTTGTCCGCGCTATCGCCCAACGCCGATGAAAACCACGACTTCTTCTCAGGTTCCGGCTCTTCCTATGTCATGGGGAAGGCTGTTGAAACCGAAGACGAAGACTGGAACTTTTAATACGCGTCATACTTCGCACCACAGCTGCGTTGACTGCGCCCACTCTTCCCAGTCACATAGTGAACTATGCTCCTGGGTCGAGCGGGCTTGTCGCCTTGCTGCAGCACGAATTATTTAGCGTATTAATCCGGTGATGATTATTTTTTAAACCAATTTTATTTCCGCTCATTTTAGTCATTTATTTCACTTATATTTCTTCATTTCGAATTGATTTTCGGCCACTTTGTACCAGAAACAGACCGAAACACGCCTAAATTCAATTATCAAACGCAAAAAATTAATCCACGCGCATCCCTTGTGAGCACTGGAGATTTTAGCTATTCGTGCAGGCGCGCATCGGCGAATATCGCCATTCAGGGTTGTCAGATAATTTCACTATGCTAGGGTATAGGGCGCTTAAATTTAATCAGGACCACAACAAGAAATAGTTAAACATTTAACCGGGAAATTAATTACTGCATGGCAATTAAACTCGAAGTAAAGAATTTATATAAAGTATTTGGGGATAATCCCGAAAAGGCATTTAAGCTGATTGATAAAGGCGAAAGCAAAGAGAGTATTCTGGCGAAAACCGGTCTCTCTGTCGGCGTCAAAAATGCCAGTCTGGCCATTGAAGAAGGCGAGATCTTCGTCATCATGGGGCTTTCAGGTTCAGGTAAGTCCACCATGGTTCGCCTTCTCAATCGTCTGATCGAGCCCACCCGCGGCCAGGTAATCATAGACGGTGTCGATATTGCTAAAATATCGGATTCAGAACTGCGTGACGTCCGCAGAAATAAGATCAGCATGGTATTTCAATCCTTCGCGTTAATGCCGCATATGACGGTACTAAATAATGCCGCCTTTGGCATGGAATTAGCCAACGTGCCGTTGCAGGAGCGCCAGGAAAAAGCGCTGGAAGCGCTGCGTCAGGTTGGCCTGGATAATTATGCCCACTCCTATCCGGATGAACTTTCTGGCGGTATGCGTCAGCGCGTTGGATTAGCCCGCGCGTTGGCTATTAATCCCGATATTTTACTGATGGATGAAGCCTTCTCAGCACTCGATCCGCTGATTCGTACTGAAATGCAGGATGAGTTGGTAAAACTGCAGGCTAAGCATCAGCGTACCATCGTATTTATTTCTCATGACCTCGATGAAGCGATGCGCATTGGCGATCGCATTGCCATTATGCAAGGCGGCGAAGTCGTACAGGTCGGCACGCCGGATGAAATCCTTAATAATCCCGCCAACGATTATGTACGCACCTTCTTCCGTGGCGTCGATATCAGCCATGTATTTAGCGCCAAAGATATTGCCCGTCGCAGTGCGGGCTCCCTGATTCGCAAAGCCGCCGGTTTTGGTCCGCGATCGGCCATCAAGCTGTTGCAGGATGAAGATCGTGAATATGGCTATGTGCTGGAGAAACAGAAATTTGTCGGCGTGGTGTCCACCGATTCGCTGAAAGCTGCGCTGGCAGCCGGTGAAGGGCTGGATAGCGCGCTGCTGGAGACGCCGTTAGCGGTTCCTGCCGATACCTCGCTGAACGATCTGCTCTCCCATGTGGCACAAGCGCCCTGCGCCGTGCCGGTGGTCAGTGAAGAGAATCAGTACGTCGGTATCATTTCGAAAAGCATGCTGTTGCGCGCTTTAGATCGTGAAGGAGCCTAATCATGAGTGAACAAACATCTAATCCGTGGGAAAGTGCCAGCCAAACTACCCAGCAACCGGCCACCTCCGATACCAGTGCCGCCGCCAGCAGCAGCGATCCCTGGGCAAGCGGCAGTGCTGCACCGGCTGATAGCGGTTCGGCTAGCGGCTCGGCCGATGCGTGGGGCGATCCCTCCGCGGCCAGCAGCGGTGGCCATGATGCCGCCAGCAATGCCGCCAGCAGCAGTGACTGGCTCAGCAGCGCACCCGCTCCCGCACCTGAGCATTTCAACATCATGGACCCGTTCCATAAAACCTGGATTCCGCTCGACAGCTGGGTGACCGAAGGCATCGATTGGGTGGTGAGCCATTTCCGTCCGGTATTCCAGGGCATTCGTGTGCCGGTGGATTACATCCTCAGCGCCTTTCAGCAGTTACTGCTCGGCATGCCTGCGCCGGTGGCAATTGTGGTGTTTGCGCTGATTGCCTGGCAAATTGCCAGTCCAGCGATGGGGATTGCTACGCTGATCTCATTGATTGCGATTGGCGCGATTGGTGCCTGGTCGCAGGCGATGGTGACGCTGGCATTGGTGCTTACCGCCCTGTTCTTCTGCATTGTGATCGGCTTGCCGCTCGGCATCTGGCTGGCGCGCAGCGAACGTGCCGCACGCATTATCCGTCCGCTGTTGGATGCGATGCAGACCACACCGGCCTTCGTTTATCTGGTGCCGATCGTGATGCTGTTTGGTATTGGCAACGTACCGGGCGTAGTGGTGACCATCATCTTTGCGCTGCCGCCGATTGTGCGTTTGACCATTCTCGGCATCAAGCAGGTGCCTGCTGATCTGATCGAAGCAAGTGAATCCTTCGGTGCCAGCCCGCGTCAGATGCTGTTTAAAGTGCAGCTGCCGTTGGCAATGCCGACCATCATGGCCGGCGTAAACCAGACGCTGATGCTGGCACTGTCGATGGTGGTGATCGCTTCAATGATTGCCGTTGGTGGCCTCGGCCAGATGGTACTGCGCGGTATTGGTCGCCTCGATATGGGGCTCGCCACCGTGGGCGGCGTAGGCATTGTCATCCTCGCCATCATCCTCGATCGCCTGACGCAGTCGATGGGCCGCGACAGCCGCAGCCGTGGCAGCCGCCACTGGTACAGCACGGGCCCGCTGGGTCTACTGCTCCGCCCTTTCAGTAAAAAAGCCTGATTTTAATGAGCGGTCCGCTGGGGCCGCTCGTCTCCGACGTAACACGTAAAATAAGGAATGACTATGCGCAAGACAGCTCTAATTGCTGCCGTCCTGACGACGTTCGCCGCGACGCACGTGTCCGCCGCCGACCTGCCCGGT
This sequence comes from Pantoea nemavictus, assembly GCF_037479095.1. Taxonomy (NCBI): domain Bacteria; kingdom Pseudomonadati; phylum Pseudomonadota; class Gammaproteobacteria; order Enterobacterales; family Erwiniaceae; genus Pantoea; species Pantoea nemavictus. The sequence goes on from NZ_JBBGZW010000001.1 coordinate 996,059, forward strand.
AAAGGCATCACCGTTAAACCGACTCAGAGCACCATTTCTGAAGAGACCTTCCAGACGCTGCTGGTGAGCCGCGCGCTGGAGAAACTCGGCTATACCGTCGAGAAGCCAAGCGAGATTGATTACAACGTGGCGTACACCACCATCGCTGCTGGCGATGCCACTTTTATTGCCACCAACTGGAAACCGCTGCACGACGACATGTATAAAGCAGCGGGCGGCGATGCGAAATTTTATCGCCAGGGCACCTACGTCGGTGGCGCCGCACAGGGTTATCTCATTGATAAGAAAACCGCTGAGCAATATCACATCACCAATATCGAGCAGTTGAAAGATCCGAAGATCGCCAAACTGTTTGATACCAATGGCGATGGTAAAGCCGATTTGACCGGCTGTACGCCAGGCTGGGGCTGTGAAGCGGTGATTAACCATCAGATTGATGCTTATAAGCTGAGCAACACCGTAGAGCATAATCAGGGCAACTACTCGGCGATGATCGCCGATACCATCACACGCTTTAAGCAGGGCAAACCGGTGTTCTATTACACCTGGACGCCTTATTGGGTGAGCGACGTGCTGAAGCCGGGTAAAGATGTGGTGTGGCTGCAGGTGCCGTTCTCTTCTCTGCCAGGCGAGCAGAGCAAAGTTGATACCAAGCTGGCAAATGGCGCCAACTACGGCTTCCCGGTGAACACCATGCATATCGTGGCGAACAAAGCCTGGACCGAGAAGAACCCGGCCGCGGCGAAGCTGTTTGCTGAGATGAAGCTGCCCATTGGTGATATCAACGCCGAAAACGCGGCGATGCATGCCGGTCATGCTTCTGAAGCCGACATCAATGGACACGTCGACGGCTGGATTAAAGGTCATCAGGCGGAATTTGATAAATGGATTCAGGACGCATTAGCGGCAGCTAAGTAACCGCATTACATTAGCGTTAGTATTGTAGCGGCGCGATTTATCGCGCCGTTTTTCATCCTACCCATGGCACCCTGGCCACAAGCGCATGAGATTGCACCGCTACAGCAGGTTCCTGACTCGCCCTTTCCTTCCCTTGAATAACCTCTCGATAAGCGAAGCGTGCGCTATAGCGTACTGGTACGTCCTGTTAATTAACACACCAATGAAATAATTTTTTGGGTTATTATTACCCTCAAATGATTATCTCTCTCATCCTCACGCTCTGAATGCTTCCCGTTTGGCGATCGAATTCCATCATTATGGCTGGTATTCCTATGGCGCGAGCGTTGTTAAGATAATGTTAATCAAAGCATTGATTTACTTAGGCAAGATGCGCTGTAAAAGTGTTTAGAAATCGTAAAGGTCAGGCCAAACTGGTGAGCAATACTGTTCATTGATGATTGGCTTTGTTATGGTTAGCAGCGCAGTTATTCACCAGAGTTATTTTTTCTCGCGAAATTATTTATCTGTAAAAAGGTTTCCCGGGATGAATTGATGGCATCGGCCGCGCAGGTTTTCAGGCGGAATGTCAGGGCGAAATGCCCAGGGTTAAGGAACAACCTGGAATGTCAGATGTTGACAATGTGATCGTGCGAACAATCACCTGCGGAAAATATGACTACGCTTTATCTGTCACCATCATTACTATACCAGTTGCAACTAAGAGGTTTTTTTAAAAATGGAAAGTTCGTTTACTCCCATTGAACAGATGCTAAACATCCGTGCTAACCGCCATAAAGATTTTCCGCTGCAGGAGATCATTCTGACCCGCCTGTGCATGCACATGCAGGGAAAACTGCTGGATAATCGCAACAAAATGTTGAAGGCGCAGGGAATTAACGAGACCTTATTCATGGCGCTGATCACCCTTGATGCCCAGGAAAATCAGAGCATCCAGCCATCAGAATTGAGTTCTGCATTGGGCTCCTCACGCACTAACGCAACGCGTATCGCCGATGAGCTGGAGAAGCGCGGCTGGATTGAACGCCGTGAAAGCGAGAACGATCGCCGCTGCCTGCATCTGCACCTGACTGAAAAAGGCAACGAATTCTTGCGCCAGCTGCTGCCACCACAGCATCAGAGCCTGCAATATTTGTGGTCTTCGCTCTCCACTAATGAGCAGGATCAGCTGGAAACCATCACCCGTAAGTTACTTAACCGTCTCGATAAAATGGACGAAGATCAGGTTATCGCCTCTCTGTCACGTTAATAGCAAGAAGTGCGACACAATCACCTTCCGAAATCGCTATTTTAATCCCCTTTTATCCGGCCAGCGCTTAAGCGCTGGCTTTTTCGACTCGGGCAACCGTGTTGATGGATCAACACATCCCGACTAAATGGAAAACGTGGAGAACAACATGAGTGCGACAGCGGAAGCTCAAAGCCCGCAACAGCCAGCAAATAAAAAGAAGAAGCGCAAAGGTGTGCTGATCCTGCTGGCTATCGTGTTTGTCATTATTGGTGTTTCGTATCTGGCTTACTGGTATTTGGTGCTGCGCCACTTCCAGGAAACCGATGATGCGTATGTGGCGGGTAACCAGGTGCAGGTGATGGCACAGGTTTCTGGCAGCGTAAATAAAGTTTGGTTTGATAATACTGACAGGGTCAAAAAAGGTGACGTGTTGGTTTCGCTTGATAAAACCGATGCGCAGCAGGCGTTTGAAAAAGCGCAGACCGCATTGGCCACCAGCGTGCGTCAAACCCACCAGCTGATGATCAATGGTAAGCAGTATCAAGCCACGATCAAGCTGCAGCAAACCGCGCTGGATCAGGCTGAAGCTGACCTGAAACGCCGCGAGCCGCTGGGTGCCTCAAACCTGATTGGCCGCGAAGAGCTGCAACACTCGCGTGATGCCGTCGCCACCGCGAAAGCACAGTTGGATGTCGCCGTTCAGCAATACAATGCTAATCAGGCGATGATTCTCAACACCTCGCTGGAAAATCAGCCTGCGGTACAACAGAGCGCAGCTGAACTACGTGATGCCTGGCTGGCGCTACAGCGCACCGACATCCGTAGCCCGATTGATGGCTTTATTTCACGTCGTAGCGTTCAGGTGGGGTCACAAATTTCCACCACCACACCGCTGCTGGCGGTGGTTCCGGCCACCAACCTTTGGATTGATGCCAACTTCAAAGAGACTCAGCTTTCTGGCGTACGTATCGGTCAATCCGCCACGGTGGTAAGTGATATTTACGGGGATGACGTGGAGTATCACGGCAAAGTGGTTGGACTGGATATGGGTACAGGTAGCGCCTTCTCGCTGCTGCCAGCACAGAACGCCACCGGTAACTGGATCAAAGTAGTGCAGCGTCTGCCAGTGCGTATCGAACTGGATCCGAAACAGGTTGCCGAGCATCCGCTGCGTATCGGCCTCTCCACGCTGGTGAAAGTTGATACGCAGAACAAAGAGGGGGCAACGCTGGCGAGTGTGGTGCGTCCGCAGGCCGCCTACGAAAGTAATGCGTTGGCAATCGACCTTGCGCCGGTTAACCAGCTGATTACTGACATCGTTCGTGCCAACGCTGACTAACGCCGCGGGAGGCTGTTGTGGCACAAAAACCGCTTGAAGGTGCGCCGTTAGTCCTAATGACCATCGCCCTGTCGCTGGCGACGTTTATGCAGGTACTCGACTCCACCATCGCTAATGTGGCGATTCCGACCATCGCCGGTAACCTCGGTGCCTCGAACTCACAAGGCACGTGGGTGATTACCTCTTTCGGGGTGGCGAATGCCATCTCGATCCCCATCACCGGCTGGCTGGCGAAACGCATCGGTGAAGTTAAGCTGTTTACCTGGTCGACCATCCTGTTTGTGCTGGCGTCCTGGGCTTGCGGCATGTCCGAAAGCCTGGAGATGCTGATCTTCTTCCGCGTCATTCAGGGTGTGGTCGCAGGTCCGTTGATTCCGCTGTCGCAGAGTTTGTTGCTCAATAACTATCCACCGGCAAAGCGCAGTGTGGCGCTGTCGCTATGGGCGATGACGGTGATCGTGGCGCCGATCTGCGGTCCGATTCTCGGCGGCTGGATCAGCGATAACTATCACTGGGGCTGGATCTTCTTTATCAACGTACCCATTGGTTTGGTGGTGGTGTTACTGACGCTGCAAACTTTGCGCGGACGTGAGACCAAAACCGAGATCCGTCCGATCGATATGGTCGGCCTGGTGCTGCTGGTGGTCGGGATTGGCTCGCTGCAGGTGATGCTCGATCGCGGTAAAGAACTTGACTGGTTCAGCTCCACCGAAATCATTGTGCTCATGGTGGTCGCCGTAGTGGCGCTACTGGTGCTGCTGGTATGGGAGCTGACCGACGATCACCCGATAGTCGATTTGTCGCTGTTCAAGATGCGCAACTTCACCATTGGCTGTTTGTCGATAAGTCTGGCGTATATGCTCTACTTCGGCTCGATAGTATTACTGCCGCAGCTGTTGCAGGAGGTATATGGCTACACCGCCACCTGGGCCGGATTGGCGTCAGCGCCGGTAGGTATTCTGCCGGTAATCCTGTCGCCGATTATTGGTCGCTTCGCACATAAGCTGGACATGCGTAAGCTGGTGACCTTCAGCTTTATCATGTATGCCGTCTGTTTCTACTGGCGCGCCTACACGTTTGAGCCGGGCATGGATTTTGGCGCATCGGCGTGGCCGCAGTTTATTCAGGGCTTTGCGGTGGCGTGCTTCTTTATGCCATTGACCACCATTACGCTGTCGGGCTTACCGCCGGAGCGCATGGCGGCAGCATCAAGCCTGTCGAACTTCGTACGAACGCTGGCCGGTTCTATCGGCACCTCGATCACCACCACCATGTGGAGTAATCGGGAATCGATGCATCATAGCTATTTGTCGGAGTCGGTGAATCCGTACAACGTCAATTCACAGCAGATGTACGACCAACTGGAAAGCATGGGGATGACCCAGCAGCAGGCATCGGCGTATATCGCACAGCAAATTACCAATCAGGGGCTGATTATCTCGGCGAATGAGATCTTCTGGGCGTCGGCGGGTGTGTTCTTGATCTTGCTGGTGCTGGTGTGGTTTGCGCGTCCCCCCTTCGGTGCCGGCAGTGGCGGCGGCGGTGCGCACTAAGCGATAAAACAAAAACGGGCCTTGCGGCCCGTTTTTTTATGCGTTCTGACGCCACCATTCGGCGAGCAGAATACCGGTTGCCACTGACACGTTGAGGCTTTCAACGTTGCCAGTACCGCCGATTGACAGGCTGAGATCACCCTGCTGGAAAGCGCTGTCGGACAGACCTTCACTCTCCTGGCCTAATACCAGCACCATTTTAGCCGGCAGTTCAGCTTTCGCTAATGGCGTACCTTCGTGACTGGAGGTGGTAACGATGGTGTAACCTGCTTTACGGAACGCTTCCAGGCCATCAGCAAAGCTTTCGCCGCTGATCGCCTGTACGTGCTCAGCGCCACCTTCGGCGGTACGAACTGCCGCACCCGATTCCAGCAGCGAAGCATCATTCACCAGCAAACCTTTCACACCGAAGTGCGCGCAGCTACGCATAATGCCGCCGAGGTTGTGCGGGTTGCTGACATCTTCCAGTGCCAGCACGCAATCTTTGGTCGATGCCTTTGTCAGCCACTCAGTAACCGGCATGCCCATACGTTTTTTAATGATGAAGCACACCCCGCCGTGGTGTTCAGTACCTGAAGCTTTCGTCAGCTCGGCATCTTCCACTACGTGATAGGCTTTACGGTTGGCCGCCAGCCAACGCAGGGTTTCACGGAAACGCGGCGTTACGCTCTGCACAAACCAGGCGCGCACGATGCTTTCCGGACGGCTCAGGAACAGCGCCTGACACGCATTTTCACCGTATACGCGCGTCTCTTCCTGACGCTGACGGCGAATCTGCTCGGGATCGATTACCGGCTTGTTGCTGGCTGCGTCATCCAGCTGGCTGTCATCAGCCACGGGTGGACGTGAAACGGTACGCCACGGTGAATCACCGAAGCTGCGGCTGTCGCCACCACGATCGTCTCGCTGACCAAAGCTGCGGCCACGCTCACTGTTACGTGCATCACGCGGGGCAGAACCACGACCGCCCGCTTCGCTGCGTGCGCCACGCGGTGCGCCGCTACGGCCACCCTCTTCATTAGTACGTGCACTGCGAGGACCAGAACGACGATTATCTTCCTGGCGCGCAGCAGGACGGCCGCCTTTGCCGGTACGGGGATTAGGCTTTTGACCACCCTCCTCATCACGTACATACATCACTTTTACCTTGCCGCTTTTGCCTTTAAATTCGTCGTTCATCTGTTCCTCCAGCATTGAGAGCGCGAAGATTACCTGATGTGTCGGTGCTTAGCTATCAACTATTGAACCTATTGGGCAATCCAGATTGAGCATAGCACTCAACCTTTTCATAATGTCCGGCAATCATCAGATTTACAGGTCCGGGTTGAGGTAAATATGAATACAGTCTGTGCCTCCTGTCAGGCAACCAATCGCGTGCCCGAGTCGCGTATTGCCGATGGAGCAAAATGTGGGCGTTGCGGCGGTGAGCTGTTTAACGGTGAAGTCGCCAACGCGACATCCGCCACGCTGGATAAATATCTGCAGGACGATCTGCCGGTAGTGATCGACTTCTGGGCACCGTGGTGCGGCCCGTGCGTAAACTTTGCGCCCGTATTTAAAGATGTCGCCGACGAGCGGCGCGGCAAGGTGCGTTTCGTGAAGGTAAACACGGAAGCGGAACCGGCGCTGAGCTCGCGTTTCCGCATTCGCAGCATTCCTACCATTATGCTGTTCAAGAACGGCGAGATGGTCGACATGCTGAATGGCGCCATGCCGAAAGCGCCGTTCAATGAATGGCTCGACGAATCGCTGTAAATCGCTGATGGCCAGCCGCGTGCTGGCCTTCCTTATTATTACCTTTCCCGGCTAATTCCATTACACTGACGTTTTTCCTCCTGCCAGCGAATCTATGTTTGAAAATGCCGTCCTGCGCTTACGTGCGCAACGTTTAGCACGCGCTACGCGCCCGTTTCTGGCGCGCGGTAATCGTGTCATACGTTGCCAGCGCTGTTTGCTACCGCAGAAAAATTGTCTGTGCGCGACCATCCAGCCACAGCAAGCGCGTAGCCGCTTTTGCCTGGTGATGTTCGATAACGAGCCGATGAAGCCAAGCAATACCGGCAGGCTGATTGCCGATGTGCTGCCAGATACGCAGGCGTTTGGCTGGTCACGTACCGAACTTGATCCTGCATTGCTGGCAGCGGTTAAAAATGAGCATTATCAGCCGCTGGTCGTGTTTCCTGCTGCTTATGCTGATGCCGATCGTGAAGTACTCACCTTCCCACCGCTCAGCGGTAAACCGCCGCTGTTTATCATGCTCGACGGTACCTGGACGGAGGCGCGTAAGATGTTTCGCAAAAGCCCGTGGCTGGATGCGCTGCCGGTGATGTCGCTCAACGTCTCCACTCCATCACGCTATACGCTGCGTGAAGCCCATGGTGAAGGTCAGCACTGCACTGCAGAAGTCGCCGCCGCGCTGCTGGAACAGACGGGCGATCTTGCCGCCGCCGCGGAACTGCAGCACTATTTCGCACGCTTCCGTCACGCTTATCTGGCGGGAAAGCCGCACCATCCCGTGCATAGCCTCGAAAATGTCCTTTAAGGATTTGCAGCTTTTGTAACCAGCCAGTTTGATTTATAGTCGCGCATCGCCACGGAGTTGGCCTTATATGCAAAGGATGCACGATGAAAATTTTCTGGCTGCTGATGCTGCTGCTCACCGGCTGCAGCACCGCCCCACAACCCGACCGCGCTTTTCCGCCGCAGCTGCAATCTGCCAGCACCCGCCCAACCGCACTGATTTCAAGCAGCGCTTTGATGCCTGGCGATTTGTTGCTCTCATCCGCCACGTCACCACAATCGTGGGGAATTCGCCTGTTTACACTGACTGGCGTAAGCCATGCAGCGATTTATCTTGGCGATGAACAGGTCGCGGAAGCGGTTGGCAGCGGCGTTAAAATCATTCCGCTAAATCATGCTATTGATGAAAGCAATAGTCTGTTGGTGCTGCGCGTGCCCGGCATGACCAGCGAGCAGATGCTGCGCTTACGGGAGTTTGCCGATTTACAGCAAGGCAAAAAATACAACTTCAAGGGCATTGTAATGTTTATGCCGTTTATGGTGTCACGCCGTCTGTGTGAACTGCCGCTCGTCAATGAAGAGGTTCGCAGTGCCTGCCTTACCGCAATGGCCCGCGTGCAGTTAGCTGATGTTGACGATCCTCAAGCCAATCGCTTCTTCTGTTCCGAATTTGTATTGGCGGGCTATCGTCACGCGGGTATTGAACTGTTGCAGGGGCAGGCCAATTGGGTCAGCCCGGCGGATTTACTGCATTTACGTGACGGCGATGTCTCTGCATGGCAGGCGCAGCAGAATATGCAGTATGTCGGCCATTTAAAACGCTGGAATTTAAAAGAGATCCTCGGCCTGCGATCGGCGAATCGGCAAGTGCGGTAAAAAGCGTTTACAATCATGCCAATCTTGATAGCAGGAGCGGATGATGAGCCAACGCGGACTGGAAGCGCTGTTACGACCTAAATCAATCGCGGTAATCGGTGCCTCGATTACACCGGGGCGCGCCGGCTACTTTATGATGCGTAATCTGCTGGCCGGCGGATTTAGCGGTCCGGTGTTGCCGGTGACGCCGAAGTATAAAGCGGTGAGCGGCGTGCTGGCCTGGCCCGATATCGCCAGCCTGCCCTTCGCGCCCGATCTCGCCATCATCTGCACCCACGCCAAACGTAATCTCGAACTGCTGCAACAGTTGGGTGAAAAAGGCTGCAAAGCGTGCATTATTCTTTCGGCACCGGCCAGTCAGCTGGAAGAGCTGAAAGCCTGTGCCAGCCAATGGCAAATCCGCCTGCTCGGCCCGAACAGCTTAGGTTTGCTGGCGCCATGGCAAGGGCTGAATGCCAGCTTCTCACCGGTGCCGATTGCGAAAGGACGTATTGCCTTTATTTCACAATCGGCTGCGGTCTCTAATACCATCCTGGATTGGGCGCAGCAGCGAAACCTCGGTTTCTCATGGTTTATCGCCTTGGGTGACAGCCTGGATATCGACGTCGATGACCTGTTAGATTTCCTCGCGCGCGACGGTAAAACCAGCGCCATTTTGCTGTATCTCGAACATCTGAGCGATGCGCGCCGCTTTGTTTCCGCCTCACGCAGCGCCTCACGCAATAAACCCATTTTGGTAATAAAAAGTGGTCGTAGCCATCAGGCGCAGGCGATGATCGGCACCCGTAGCGGATTGGATGCTGCCTGGGATGCGGCGATTCAACGCGCTGGTTTACTGCGCGTGCAGGATACGCACGAACTCTTTACGGCGGTAGAGTCGCTCAGCCATATGCGCCCGTTACGCGGCGATCGGCTGATGATTATCAGCAACGGCGCGGCACCGGCTGCGCTGGCGCTCGATGAGCTGTATGCGCGCAACGGCAAGCTGGCGACGCTGAATGATGAGACATTACAGGCGCTGGCGGCGCTGCTGCCGGAAGGTGTCGGTCGCGGTAATCCGCTCGACTTAAAAGATGATGCAACACCTGCACGTTATGTAGCCTGCATTGAACGGCTGCTGGATAGCCATGAACTGGATGCGCTGATGATCATTCATGCGCCAAGTGCCGTATCGCCTTCCAGCGAAACCGCCGAGCAGATTATCGCTGCGGTTGCCAAACATCCGCGTGGCAAGCAGGTCACGCTACTGACCAACTGGTGCGGCGAATACTCCTCACAGGCTGCGCGGCGCGCCTTTACGCAAGCCGGCATTCCCACCTGGCGTACGCCTGAAGGTACCGTCACCGCATTTATGCATCAGGTGGAGTACCGTCGTAACCAGAAACAGCTGCGCGAGACGCCCGCCTTACCGCTTGGTTTGACGCAGAACAGCGCGCAAGCGCACCAGCTGATTCAACAGGCGCTGGATAAGGGCATCACCATGCTGGATACCCATGAAGTGCAGCCGGTGCTGCAGGCTTACGGATTGGCAACGCTGCCGACCTGGATTGCCAGCGATAGCGCAGCCGCTGGCAAAATCGCCGATCAGATTGGCTATCCGGTGGCGCTCAAGCTGCGTTCACCGGACATTCCGCATAAATCTGAGGTGCAAGGCGTGATGCTTTATCTGCGAAGCGCTGCGGAAGTGGAACAAGCCGCTGAAGCCATTTTCGATCGCGTGCGCGAAACCCATCCACAGGCGCATATAGACGGCCTGCTGGTACAGAGTATGGCGAATCGTGCCGGCGCCCAGGAATTGCGTGTGGTGGTTGAGCAGGATCCGCTGTTTGGTCCCATCATTCTGTTAGGCGAAGGCGGCGTGGAGTGGCAGCCAGATAAACAAGCCGCCGTGGCTTTACCGCCTTTGAATATGACGCTGGCACGTTATCTGGTGATTCAGGCGATGAAAAGCGGCAAAGTGCGCAGCCGTAGTGCGTTGAGGCCGCTGGATATCGCCGGACTTAGCCAGCTGCTGGTGCAGGTTTCCAACCTGGTGGTAGATTGCCCGGAGATTCAGCGACTGGATATTCACCCGCTGCTGGCGTCGGCCAATGAATTCACGCTGCTGGATGTCACGTTACAGCTGGCGCCGTTTGTTGGTGATAACGAAACACGCCTGGCGATCCGTCCTTATCCCCATCATCTGGAAGAGACGGTGCAGTTGAAAGATGGGCAATTTTGCCTGTTCCGGCCGATTCTGCCAGAAGATGAACCGCAACTGCGCGCCTTTATCGCTCAGGTAACCAAAGAAGATCTTTACTATCGCTACTTCAGCGAAATCAATGAGTTCACCCATGAAGATTTGGCGAATATGACGCAAATCGATTATGACCGGGAAATGGCCATAGTTGCGGTCCGCCAGCGCAACGGCGTGGATGAGATTATCGGCGTGACGCGTGCGATTTCTGATGCCGATAATATCGACGCAGAATTTTCCGTTCTGGTGCGTTCTGATCTGAAAGGGTTGGGCATGGGCAGGCGCCTGCTGGAGAAGATGATTCGGTATACGCGCGATCATGGCCTGCAACAATTGAACGGTATCACCATGCCACACAATACCGGCATGATCACGCTGGCTCGAAAACTCAATTTTCGCGTGAATATTCAACTGGATGATGGCATTGTCAGCCTGAATTTACCGCTGAGCGATGTCATCAGCTAACCTGTACAGAAAGGTAAAAATCCTGCTCTGCAGGCCGGTTGATGGTATTATTTAACGTTAGGATCATGATTTGATGGCAAAAGGCCATGCAATGAACAGAGAAGAAGTGCACTGTGATGTTGTCTAAATTTAAACGTAATAAACACCAACAACACCTCGCACAGCTGCCTAAACTGTCACAATCCGTGTCGGATCTGACGACGCTTTACTCGCCCGCCGAGTTTCGCGAAACCCTGCTGACGAAAATAGCCACGGCAGAAAAGCGTATCTGCATCACGGCGCTGTATCTGGAAAATGATGACGGCGGCCGGGGAATAATGCAGGCGCTGTACGCGGCGCGTCAGGCTCGTCCAGAGTTAGATGTCTGCATTCTGGTCGACTGGCATCGTGCGCAGCGTGGTCGTATTGGCGCCGCACGCGGCGTGACCAATGCTGATTGGTATTGCGAAATGGCGGCTCAGCATCCCGATATCGCCATCCCGGTTTATGGCATTCCGGTGAATACGCGTGAAGCGCTCGGCGTGCTGCATCTCAAAGGTTTCATCATTGATGATACGCTGCTCTACAGCGGTGCGAGCCTGAACGATGTTTATCTCCATCAGCATGATAAATATCGTTATGATCGCTATCAGTTGATCCGTAATCCGCAGCTGACCGATACCATGTATGCGTGGATCTGCGAAAATCTTAAAGAATCTGACGCGGTCAACCGCCTCGATAAAACTGAGCGCCCTTCCAGCCCGGAAATAAAGAACGAAACGCGTCAATTTCGTCAGGAGCTGCGCAGCTTTAATTATCAGTTCACGGGCAATGCAGATAATGAATCCCTTGCCGTCACCCCACTGGTTGGCTTGGGTAAACGCAGTCTGCTGAACAAAACCATCTTCCATTTGATGCCCTGCGCCGAGCGTAAGCTAACGCTGTGTACACCCTATTTCAACTTGCCGGCTATTCTGGTGCGCAATCTGATTCATTTACTGCGCCAGGGTAAGGAAGTGGAGATCATCATCGGCGATAAAACCGCCAATGACTTTTATATCCCGCCAGAACAGCCGTTCAAGATTATCGGTGCTTTGCCGTATCTTTATGAAATTAACCTGCGTCGCTTCCTTAGCCGTCTTCAGTATTACGTGAATAATGGTCAGCTGACCGTGCGCTTGTGGAAAGATGGCGAAAACAGTTATCACCTGAAAGGCATCTGGGTTGATGACGAATGGATGATGATTACCGGTAATAATCTCAATCCACGCGCGTGGCGACTTGATCTGGAAAACGCGGTGCTGATTCACGATCCTCGCAATGAGTTAGCTGAACAACGTGAGAAAGAGTTGGCGTTGATTCGTGAGCATACGTCTGTGGTGCAGCATTTCCGCGAGTTGGAAAGCATCTCAGATTATCCAGCTAAGGTACGTAAACTGATTCGCCGCCTGCGTCGTATCCGTATTGACCGCTTGATTAGCCGTCTGCTCTAGCCGATGCGTGCGCTTATCCTCTGCGTGGTTTTGCTGTGTAGTGGATGCGCGCACGTTGCGCAGGATAACTGGACGGGCAAAGATAAAGCAGAACACTTCTTCTCATCTGCGGCGCTGGCCGCGGCAGGCAGCGAGATATCTCAACATCAGCATCAAAGCCGTGGGAAAAATTTGCGCTTCGGCTTTCTGTTTTCATTAAGTTTTGGTGTGGGTAAAGAGTTATATGACAGCCGCTCAACGGGGAGCGGCTGGAGTTGGAAAGATCTTAGCTGGGATGTTGCCGGCGCTGCCAGCGGTATCGCGCTTTGGAATTTAAGCCAGTAACTACAGCGCAATCCCCTTCCCTTTTCGATGCAGCATAAGCGAGACCAGAAACGCCAATGCTCCCATCGCCGAGACATACCAGAAGAAACTGGTTTCAATGCCTTCCCGCTTCAGCAGTAGTGCCACGTACTCTGCAGAACCACCAAAAATCGCATTCGCGACCGCATAGGATAGCCCAACCCCCAGTGCGCGGACTTCTGGCGGGAACATTTCGGCCTTCAAAATGCCGCTGATGGCGGTATAGAAGCTGGTAATGATCAGCGCCAGCATAATTAATACAAATGCCAGCCAACTGCTCTGTACATTTTGCAGCAGCATCAGAATGGGGACGGTACAAATTGCCGCGCCAGCGCCAAAAATCATCATTGATGCGCGGCGGCCAATTTTGTCTGACAATGCGCCAACAATCGGCTGAATTAGCATGAATACCAATAATGCGCCGGTCATTAAGCCACTGGCGCTGCGGGCGTCCATTCCCGCGGTATTGACCAGGTATTTTTGCATATAAGTGGTGAAGGTATAGAAGCTGAGCGAACCGCCTGCAGTGAACCCTAGCACCATCAGAAAGGCACGCGAGTGATTACGCAGCAACCCCATAATACTGCCGGCATCTCGGTGTTCTCGGTGTTTTTTCTCTGATGTTTCATTGAGAGAACGACGCAACCACAGTGCAACGACAGCCAGGATAGCGCCGAGGAAGAATGGGATACGCCAGCCCCAGCTGCGGAGCTCTTCATCGCTAAGGATTTGTTGCAATACTACGACAGTCAGCACTGCCAGTAATTGACCACCAATTAACGTCACATACTGGAAAGAGGCGTAAAATCCTTTTCTTCCTTCCAGCGCCACTTCGCTCATATAGGTGGCGCTCGTACCATACTCGCCACCAACCGATAAGCCCTGGAACATACGCGCCAGCAGGAGAATGACTGGGGCGGCTATTCCAATTTCGCTAAAGCCCGGTAAACAGGCGATGACTAACGACCCCAGACACATCATGCACACTGAGATCAACATTGAGGCTTTACGGCCGTGGCGATCGGCAATGTATCCAAACAACCATCCACCGATCGGACGCATTAAAAAGCCCGCTGCAAAAACGCCCGCAGTTTGCAGCAGTTGCGTGGTGGTATCACCGCTAGGGAAGAAGACGTGGGCAAAATAGAGTGAGAAGAAAGAATAGACATAGAAATCAAACCATTCGACTAAATTGCCGGATGAAGCGCCAACAATCGCCCAGATGCGCTGTTTACTGTCGGCTGCTGCTTCAGATAGTGCCACTTTTTGTTGTTGTGAGTTTGTCATGCTTACCTCTTTTCCTTGCGAAGAATTAACGCCAAAGGATTTAGTAAAGCATCTATCTGCTGCTTGCGGGGATTGTCGCTGCCTGTGGATGGAAAATTGTGACAAGGAGAGAATTTTGCAGAGGAATTCTTTCAGTTTTTCAGTTAATTCGGGGATCTAATGAGGTCTTCAATTAGTAAAACTTACCGGACTCAAGACGAAAAAAAGCCCTGAACTTCCGTTCAGGGCTTCTTCACCTAATTAATGCCTGGCAGTTCCCTACTCTCGCATGGGGAGACCCCACACTACCATCGGCGCTACGGCGTTTCACTTCTGAGTTCGGCATGGGGTCAGGTGGGACCACCGCGCTAAAGCCGCCAGGCAAATTCTGTTTCGTTCGCGTAGCCCTCAAAGGCGCCGCAAACCAGTCCGTGAACAAGCTGAAAATCCGGTCTCTCAGACCAAAACGCCTCTGGCGTTGTAAGGTTAAGCCTCACGGGTCATTAGTACCGGTTAGCTCAACGCATCGCTGCGCTTACACACCCGGCCTATCAACGTCGTAGTCTTCAACGTCCCTTCAGGACTCTCAAGGAGTCAGGGAGAACTCATCTCGGGGCAAGTTTCGTGCTTAGATGCTTTCAGCACTTATCTTTTCCGCACTTAGCTACCGGGCAGTGCCATTGGCATGACAACCCGAACACCAGTGGTGCGTTCACTCCGGTCCTCTCGTACTAGGAGCAACCCCCCTCAATTCTCCAGCGCCCACGGCAGATAGGGACCGAACTGTCTCACGACGTTCTAAACCCAGCTCGCGTACCACTTTAAACGGCGAACAGCCGTACCCTTGGGACCTACTTCAGCCCCAGGATGTGATGAGCCGACATCGAGGTGCCAAACACCGCCGTCGATATGAACTCTTGGGCGGTATCAGCCTGTTATCCCCGGAGTACCTTTTATCCGTTGAGCGATGGCCCTTCCATTCAGAACCACCGGATCACTATGACCTGCTTTCGCACCTGCTCGAGCCGTCACTCTCGCAGTCAAGCTGGCTTATGCCATTGCACTAACCTCCTGATGTCCGACCAGGATTAGCCAACCTTCGTGCTCCTCCGTTACTCTTTGGGAGGAGACCGCCCCAGTCAAACTACCCACCAGACACTGTCCGCAGCCCGGATCACGGGCCTACGTTAGAACATCAAACATTAAAGGGTGGTATTTCAAGGTTGGCTCCACGCAGACTGGCGTCCACGCTTCAAAGCCTCCCACCTATCCTACACATCAAGGCTCAATGTTCAGTGTCAAGCTATAGTAAAGGTTCACGGGGTCTTTCCGTCTTGCCGCGGGTACACTGCATCTTCACAGCGATTTCAATTTCACTGAGTCTCGGGTGGAGACAGCCTGGCCATCATTACGCCATTCGTGCAGGTCGGAACTTACCCGACAAGGAATTTCGCTACCTTAGGACCGTTATAGTTACGGCCGCCGTTTACCGGGGCTTCGATCAAGAGCTTCTCCTTGCGGATAACCCCATCAATTAACCTTCCGGCACCGGGCAGGCGTCACACCGTATACGTCCACTTTCGTGTTTGCACAGTGCTGTGTTTTTAATAAACAGTTGCAGCCAGCTGGTATCTTCGACTGGCTTCGGCTCGGGGAGCAAGTCCCTCTACCTACGCGCCAGCGTGCCTTCTCCCGAAGTTACGGCACCATTTTGCCTAGTTCCTTCACCCGAGTTCTCTCAAGCGCCTTGGTATTCTCTACCTGACCACCTGTGTCGGTTTGGGGTACGATTTCGTGTTACCTGGAGCTTAGAGGCTTTTCCTGGAAGCAGGGCATCAGTTACTTCACCACCGTGGTGGCTCGTCGTCACGCCTCAGCCTTAAGACACCCCGGATTTACCAAAGGTGTCAGCCTACACGCTTAAACCGGGACAACCGTCGCCCGGATAACCTAGCCTTCTCCGTCCCCCCTTCGCAGTAACACCAAGTGCAGGAATATTAACCTGCTTCCCATCGACTACGCTTTTCAGCCTCGCCTTAGGGGTCGACTCACCCTGCTCCGATTAACGTTGAACAGGAACCCTTGGTCTTCCGGCGAGCGGGCTTTTCACCCGCTTTATCGTTACTTATGTCAGCATTCGCACTTCTGATACCTCCAGCATGCCTCACAGCACACCTTCGACGGCTTACAGAACGCTCCCCTACCCAACAACGCATACGCGTCGCTGCCGCAGCTTCGGTGCATGGTTTAGCCCCGTTACATCTTCCGCGCAGGCCGACTCGACCAGTGAGCTATTACGCTTTCTTTAAATGATGGCTGCTTCTAAGCCAACATCCTGGCTGTCTGTGCCTTCCCACATCGTTTCCCACTTAACCATGACTTTGGGACCTTAGCTGGCGGTCTGGGTTGTTTCCCTCTTCACGACGGACGTTAGCACCCGCCGTGTGTCTCCCGTGATAACATTCTCCGGTATTCGCAGTTTGCATCGGGTTGGTAAGCCGGGATGGCCCCCTAGCCGAAACAGTGCTCTACCCCCGGAGATGAGTTCACGAGGCGCTACCTAAATAGCTTTCGGGGAGAACCAGCTATCTCCCGGTTTGATTGGCCTTTCACCCCCAGCCACAAGTCATCCGCTAATTTTTCAACATTAGTCGGTTCGGTCCTCCAGTTAGTGTTACCCAACCTTCAACCTGCCCATGGCTAGATCACCGGGTTTCGGGTCTATACCCTGCAACTTAACGCCCAGTTAAGACTCGGTTTCCCTGCGGCTCCCCTATACGGTTAACCTTGCTACAGAATATAAGTCGCTGACCCATTATACAAAAGGTACGCAGTCACCCCATAAATGAGGCTCCCACTGCTTGTACGTACACGGTTTCAGGTTCTGTTTCACTCCCCTCGCCGGGGTTCTTTTCGCCTTTCCCTCACGGTACTGGTTCACTATCGGTCAGTCAGGAGTATTTAGCCTTGGAGGATGGTCCCCCCATATTCAGACAGGATACCACGTGTCCCGCCCTACTCTTCGAACTCACAATCTGTGCACTTTCGTGTACGGGACTATCACCCGGTGTCGTGCGACTTTCCAGACGCTTCCACTAACGCACAAACTGATTCAGGTTCTGGGCTGTTCCCCGTTCGCTCGCCGCTACTGGGGGAATCTCGGTTGATTTCTTTTCCTCTGGGTACTTAGATGTTTCAGTTCCCCAGGTTCGCCTCGCAACACTATGTATTCATGTTGCGATGATGCACTGAGTGCACCGGGTTTCCCCATTCGGACATCGTCGGCTGTAGCGGTTCATATCACCTTACCGACGCTTTACGCAGATTAGCACGTCCTTCATCGCCTCTGACTGCCAGGGCATCCACCGTGTACGCTTAGTCGCTTAACCTCACAACCCACAGGCGTTTTGCAACGCTCGGGACTGTAAGCATTTGAGAGACTCGAACGCATCGTGATTTCATTCCTATTACGGAGAATGAAAACAACACGTCGTTTCAATTTTCAGCTTGTTCCGGATTGTTAAAGAGCATAATACTTCGCAGCACACCGTTTCCGGTACGCTCTGAAGTATTGTTTTGAGTCACTGTAATGGTGGAGCTAAGCGGGATCGAACCGCTGACCTCCTGCGTGCAAGGCAGGCGCTCTCCCAGCTGAGCTATAGCCCCATACAGTTACTGCAGAGACCACTACTACCACTCACCAGGAGTCACATTCATCAAATGAGAAATGTTAATTTCTTCTCAGGCAAGGCATGCGTAAGGGAAGTTTACTTTCGTAAACGACCGCGCGCATAACGCAGCATGAGGAGAAATTTGGTAGGCCTGAGTGGACTTGAACCACCGACCTCACCCTTATCAGGGGTGCGCTCTAACCACCTGAGCTACAAGCCTGTAGAGGTTTTTTCTGCTCGTTACTTTCTATCAGACAATCTGTGTGAGCACTTCGCGGGAAGGTATCCTCAGGTAAGGAGGTGATCCAACCGCAGGTTCCCCTACGGTTACCTTGTTACGACTTCACCCCAGTCATGAATCACAAAGTGGTAAGCGCCCTCCCGAAGGTTAAGCTACCTACTTCTTTTGCAACCCACTCCCATGGTGTGACGGGCGGTGTGTACAAGGCCCGGGAACGTATTCACCGTAGCATTCTGATCTACGATTACTAGCGATTCCGACTTCACGGAGTCGAGTTGCAGACTCCGATCCGGACTACGACGCACTTTATGAGGTCCGCTTGCTCTCGCGAGGTCGCTTCTCTTTGTATGCGCCATTGTAGCACGTGTGTAGCCCTACTCGTAAGGGCCATGATGACTTGACGTCATCCCCACCTTCCTCCAGTTTATCACTGGCAGTCTCCTTTGAGTTCCCGGCCGGACCGCTGGCAACAAAGGATAAGGGTTGCGCTCGTTGCGGGACTTAACCCAACATTTCACAACACGAGCTGACGACAGCCATGCAGCACCTGTCTCAGCGTTCCCGAAGGCACCAAAGCATCTCTGCTAAGTTCGCTGGATGTCAAGAGTAGGTAAGGTTCTTCGCGTTGCATCGAATTAAACCACATGCTCCACCGCTTGTGCGGGCCCCCGTCAATTCATTTGAGTTTTAACCTTGCGGCCGTACTCCCCAGGCGGTCGACTTAACGCGTTAGCTCCGGAAGCCACTCCTCAAGGGAACAACCTCCAAGTCGACATCGTTTACGGCGTGGACTACCAGGGTATCTAATCCTGTTTGCTCCCCACGCTTTCGCACCTGAGCGTCAGTCTTCGTCCAGGGGGCCGCCTTCGCCACCGGTATTCCTCCAGATCTCTACGCATTTCACCGCTACACCTGGAATTCTACCCCCCTCTACGAGACTCTAGCCTGCCAGTTTCGAATGCAGTTCCCAGGTTAAGCCCGGGGATTTCACATCCGACTTGACAGACCGCCTGCGTGCGCTTTACGCCCAGTAATTCCGATTAACGCTTGCACCCTCCGTATTACCGCGGCTGCTGGCACGGAGTTAGCCGGTGCTTCTTCTGCGGGTAACGTCAATCGGTGAGGTTATTAACCTCACCGCCTTCCTCCCCGCTGAAAGTACTTTACAACCCGAAGGCCTTCTTCATACACGCGGCATGGCTGCATCAGGCTTGCGCCCATTGTGCAATATTCCCCACTGCTGCCTCCCGTAGGAGTCTGGACCGTGTCTCAGTTCCAGTGTGGCTGGTCATCCTCTCAGACCAGCTAGGGATCGTCGCCTAGGTGAGCCATTACCCCACCTACTAGCTAATCCCATCTGGGCACATCCGATGGTGTGAGGCCCGAAGGTCCCCCACTTTGGTCTTGCGACGTTATGCGGTATTAGCTACCGTTTCCAGTAGTTATCCCCCTCCATCGGGCAGTTTCCCAGACATTACTCACCCGTCCGCCACTCGTCACCCAAGAGCAAGCTCTCTGTGCTACCGTCCGACTTGCATGTGTTAGGCCTGCCGCCAGCGTTCAATCTGAGCCATGATCAAACTCTTCAATTTAAGTTTGATTTGCTTAAACAAGTTAAGCGATGCTCATCTGTAAAACGTCATAATGAATTTCATTATGTGTTCACTCGTGAGACTTGATATTTTTTTGCGTCCGGAGACGCTGATATCAATCCTGCGAGTGCCCACACAGATTGTCTGATAAATTGTTAAAGAGCGTTGCGAACAGCGGGTTAACCGCCTGTCGCGAGGTGGCGTATATTACGCTTTCCTCCTTCAGAGTCAAACACTTTTTTCAGCGTTTTCATCCGGCGGGATGAATTTCTTCACTCCCTGCTGAGCCGTCTGCGTTGCCGCTTTGCCGTCTCAGTGGTGGCGCATTATAGGGAGTTATTCGGAGGTGACAAGTGCAAATTCAAAGTTTTTGCACGACCGCTCACTTTTCAGGCTATACGTTGTAAAAACCAGCTAATTCTTGCGATAAGACCAAAAAAAATGGGCCCGAAGGCCCGTTTTAATCACAATGGATTATTGGTCAGCAACAATCACATCGTCTTTAACATCCATTTCAATAGTTTTACCCGGAACCAAAGCACCAGAGAGAATCTGCTGCGCCAGCGGGTTTTCAATCTGTTGCTGGATTGCACGCTTCAACGGACGCGCACCATAAACCGGGTCATAACCATTTTCGCCAAGCAGCTTGAGCGCCGCCTCAGAGATATGCAGTTGATAACCGCGCTCCTCGAGACGATGATACAAACGCTGCAGCTGAATCTGCGCAATAGATGCAATGTGTTTTTCGCCCAACGGGTGGAAAACTACCATGTCATCTATACGGTTGATAAATTCAGGACGGAAATGCTGTCCAACAACCGTCATCACCACCTCTTTCATTTCCGGATAATCCAGAGAACCAAAACGTTCCTGAATGAGATCGGAACCGAGGTTCGAAGTCATGATGACTACGGTATTACGGAAATCGACCGTACGGCCCTGTCCGTCAGTTAAGCGGCCATCGTCCAGTACTTGCAACAAGATGTTGAACACATCAGGGTGCGCCTTCTCAACCTCATCCAGTAAAATAACTGAATAAGGACGACGACGTACCGCCTCCGTCAGATAACCGCCCTCTTCGTAACCAACATATCCTGGAGGAGCACCCACCAGACGCGACACCGAGTGTTTTTCCATAAACTCGGACATATCAATGCGTACCATCGCATCGTCACTGTCGAACAGGAAGTTAGCCAGCGCTTTACACAATTCGGTTTTACCCACGCCGGTTGGTCCGAGGAACAAGAAGGAACCAATCGGACGGTTTGGATCCGACAAACCTGCACGACTACGACGGATTGCATTCGATACCGCTTCCACCGCTTCGTTCTGACCGATCACTCGAGCGTGCAGCTCTTGCTCCATGCGCAGCAACTTCTCACGTTCACCTTCCATCATGCGCGCGACAGGAATACCGGTCCAACGTGCCAGCACATCGGCAATCTCCACATCCGTCACGCGGTTGCGTAGCAGCTTCATGGTCTTACCTTCAGACTGCGTAGCGATGGCTAACTGTTTTTCCAGCTCTGGAATTTTACCGTACTGCAGCTCAGACATCTGACCAAGGTCGCCAACACGACGCGCTTGCTCCATCGTCAGGCGTGCTTGCTCCAGCTCTGCTTTAATGTTCTGCGTGCCGGTTAAGGAGGCTTTTTCCGCTTTCCACTCCTCTTCCAGTTCAGCGTATTCACGCTCTTTCTGATCGAGTTCGCTTTCCAGCATTTCCAGGCGCTTCAGGCTGGCGTCATCCGACTCCTTCTTCAGCGCCTGCTGCTCCAGTTTTAACTGGATGATGCGACGCTCCAGACGATCAAGCGACTCCGGCTTAGAATCCATCTGCAGACGAATGCTGGATGCCGCTTCGTCGATCAGGTCAATCGCTTTATCCGGCAGCTGACGATCGGAAATATAACGATGCGACAGCGTTGCCGCAGCCACAATCGCGGGATCGGTGATCTGCACGTGGTGGTGCAGTTCATAACGTTCCTTAAGACCGCGCAGAATTGCGATGGTATCTTCCACGCTCGGCTCAGCCACGAATACCTTCTGAAAACGACGTTCCAGCGCGGCATCTTTCTCAATGAACTGACGATACTCATTCAGCGTGGTAGCACCAACGCAGTGCAGTTCACCGCGCGCCAACGCCGGCTTCAGCATGTTACCCGCATCCATTGCGCCGTCCGCTTTACCGGCGCCAACCATCGTGTGCAACTCGTCGATAAACAGGATGACGTTACCTTCCTGTTTCGCCAGGTCGCTAAGCACGCCTTTAAGACGCTCTTCAAATTCACCGCGATATTTGGCACCCGCCACCAGCGAGCCCATATCTAAAGCCAGTACGCGACGCCCCTTCAGCCCTTCCGGAACTTCACCATTAATGATGCGCTGTGCTAAGCCTTCAGCGATGGCGGTTTTACCTACGCCGGGCTCACCAATCAACACCGGGTTGTTTTTGGTACGACGCTGCAACACCTGAATGGTGCGACGGATCTCTTCGTCACGACCAATGACCGGATCAAGCTTGCCTAGCTCGGCACGCTCTGTAAGGTCAATAGTGTATTTCTTCAATGCCTGACGCTGATCTTCAGCACCTTGATCGTTCACGTTATCTCCTCCCCGTAATTGGTCGATGGCCTGAGAGAGTTTTTCCGATGTCGCGCCAACTGACTTCAATAGATCAGCCAGTGAGCCACGTGAATCGAGGGCCGCCAAAACAAATAATTCGGATGATATAAAGTTATCGCCGCGCTTTTGCGCCAGCTTGTCGCACAGATTAAGCACCCGAATAAGATCGGCGGATGGCTGGACGTCACCATCGGTACCTTCTACCTGCGGCAGTCGATTAATTGCTTGTTCGATACTGGTACGCAGACCAGCTACATCGGCACCCGCTGCGCTTAGCAACGGACGCACCGATCCGCCTTCCTGATTGAGCAACGCGCTCATCATATGAAGGGGTTCAATGAATTGATTGTCATGTCCCAGAGCAAGGGACTGTGCATCGGCAAGAGCCAGTTGAAATTTGTTAGTAAGACGATCCAGACGCATAATTCCTCCCATTACAGGTCAAAATGCTACTGGAGATTAAATGAGGTCATCCCTCAAATTTTTCAAGGTTAATGACCTGAGTTGTGAGCAAAAAATACGCTAACTGGACCGTCTTGTGGCGTAAGGTTATCTCAGCCAAATCAAAGTTGCCATACGCCCGGTGATGCCGTCGCGCCGGAAGGAGAAAAAATCATCACGTTCATGGAAGGTACAACGCGTTGAACCACTTATGGAGTGCACGCCGGCGGCCTGCAGACGCTGGCGTGCCAGCATCCAAATATCGGCAAAATATTTGCTACCCACCGGGCGAAAAGCCTCTTCAGCTTGTTCGGAGTGAGCCATAAATGCCGATTTGACCTCTGGCCCAACTTCGAATGCCTGCGGACCAATTGCCGGGCCAAGCCAGGCATGGATGTCATTCGCCGAACAATGAAACTGCGATAAGGTCTGTTCCAGCACGCCATTACAGAGTCCGCGCCAGCCAGCATGTGCCGCTGCTACTTCACTGCCATCTCTGCTGCAAAACAGCACCGGCAAGCAATCCGCCGTCATCACTGCGCAAACCACCCCGTTTTCACGCGTAATTGCAGCATCCGCAGGAGGTAGCGTCTCCGTTGAAGGTAAACGCGCGACGACCTGACCATGGATTTGATTTAGCCATTGCGGCATCGCCGGTAACGCCAGCTGCTCAACTAAACGTTGCCGATTAAGCGCAACATGCTCTGCAAGGTCGCCGACGTGTCCACCAAGATTCAGCGAATCCCATGGTGCATGGCTTAAACCGCCAAAACGTGTGGTGGAACATGCCCGAACACGCTGCGGTGCAGGCCAGTCCGGGATGATCCATTCACTCATAGCCAATCCATCTGATCGCGGAACTCATGGGTATCGGCTTTCAGGGCATCAATCAAATCCACCATATCCTGCGGCAATGGCGCATGCCATTCCATCTCGATACCGGTAATCGGATGATAAAGACGTAACATTGTGGCGTGCAGCGCCTGACGATCAAAACCGCGCAGCGTATTGATGAAGGCTTCAGAGGCACCTTTTGGTGGACGTGGACGGCCACCGTACAACGGATCACCCACCAGCGGATGGTTGATATGCGCCATATGCACACGAATCTGATGCGTACGGCCGGTTTCCAGGCGCAAACGTAAACGCGTATGGGCACGGAAGTGTTCCATAATGCGATAGTGCGTGGTTGCCGGTTTACCCATTGGATGTACTGCCATGTGCGTGCGTTTAGTTGAGTGGCGCGCCATTGGCTGATCCACCGTACCGCCTGCGGTCATGGTACCGATGGCTACCGCTTCATATTCACGCGTAATTTCACGCAGCTGCAGCGTTTCAACCAGGTGAGTTTGTGCAGGCACGGTTTTCGCAACCACCATCAAACCGGTGGTATCTTTATCCAGACGATGAACAATACCTGCACGAGGTACGTCAACGATCGGTGGATAATGATAAAGCAGTGCGTTAAGCACCGTGCCGTCAGGATTACCGGCGCCTGGATGTACCACCAGACCACGCGGCTTGTTGATCACCAGAATATCGTCATCTTCATAAACGATGTTTAAGGGGATATTTTGCGCTTCCCAGCGTTGCTCTTCTTCGATCTCAGCATCGATCGCGACATGCTCACCGCCAAAAACTTTTTCTTTTGGTTTATCGATGATGGTGCCGTTTACGCTGACTCGACGCTCGAGAATCCACTCTTTTATACGAGAACGTGAATAATCAGGGAACAATTCTGCCAAAGTCTGATCTAAGCGTTGTCCAAGTTGTGCTTCGGACACCGTTGCGGTGAGTTGAACTTGTTGTGCCATATACAGCTTCTTCGTTAACGTTGGGTTTTCACGGCGATGCCGTTTAATATAATGTGCTATCGTACCTAGCCATAATTGGGAGCTATACGGACAGCTTCTGCTATAACACTTTGAGGATAATCATTTCGTCATGACGCGTATGAAACATCTGGTGGCTGCTGCCACACTGAGCCTGAGCCTGGCGCTTGTGGGCTGTTCCGGCTCATCGGATCCCGTCCCGGACAGCCCGCCGTCTGAAATTTACGCCACGGCTCAGCAAAAGCTGCAGGACGGTAACTTTAAAGCGGCGATTAAGCAACTGGAAGCACTGGACAACCGCTATCCGTTTGGTCCTTACTCGCAGCAAGTACAGCTGGATTTGATCTACGCGTATTACAAAAATGCCGATCTGCCACTGGCGCAAGCCGCTATTTCACGCTTTATGCGTCTGAATCCAACCCATCCGAACGTCGACTATGTCATCTATATGAAAGGTCTCACGGATATGGCGCTGGATGATTCAGCATTGCAGGGCTTCTTCGGTATCGATCGTTCCGATCGCGATCCGACGCACGCTCGTGATGCTTTCCGTGACTTCTCGCAGCTACTGCGCGGTTATCCAAACAGCCAATATGCTGCGGATGCGCAGAAACGTTTGGCGTTCCTGAAAGAACGTCTGGCGAAGTATGAACTCTCGGTGG
The DNA here is from genome assembly GCF_037479095.1 of Pantoea nemavictus. NCBI lineage: Bacteria > Pseudomonadati > Pseudomonadota > Gammaproteobacteria > Enterobacterales > Erwiniaceae > Pantoea > Pantoea nemavictus. The sequence continues at coordinate 1,021,341 of NZ_JBBGZW010000001.1, forward strand.
CGCAATTCTATACCAAGCGCGGTGCGTATGTCGCTGTAGTTAATCGTGTGGAAACGATGATGAAGGATTATCCGGACACCGAGGCAACTCATGAAGCGTTGCCGTTGATGGAAAATGCTTACCGTCAGCTTCAGTTAACGACTGAAGCCGATAAAGTGGCGAAAATCATTGCGGCTAATAATCAATCCTGATTATTACACCCACAAAAAAAGCAGCCCGCGCGGCTGCTTTTTTTATGTCATTTTTTGGTTAACTCAATAATTTTATAGATTTATCGCTAATGTTATCCATTCAATAATGCGCCCTTCTCCGCTCATCTTCAAGAGTTACCCGCCACTTTCCCGGCCTTTCTCACAATTAAGCGGCATTGACAAAATGTGACATTTCAATGTGATCTAGATCACACATTTTCTTAATATCCGCGGTATGCTGGTCCTACCCAGACGGAAATGACAGAGAGGTTTAACTATGATTCTGAACATTACCAGCAAACAAATGGAAATCACCGAGGCTATCCGTAATCACGTTGAAGAGCGTCTCGCCAAGCTGGAAAAATGGCAAACACATCTGATAAACCCTCACATTGTGTTATCGAAAGAGCCGAAGGAGTTTGTGGCAGATGCCACCATTAATACGCCTAACGGAACGCTGGTTGCCAGCGCGAAACATGATGATATGTATACGGCCATCAATGACTTGATTGCCAAGCTGGAGCGACAACTCAATAAAGCGCAACATAAACCCGAAGCCCGTCGCGCCAACAGCAGTGTGAAAGATTTCATGCCAACGGAATAAACATACATCTTCAGTAACGCGCCTTCGGGCGCGTTTTTTATTGACAGCTTTAAATCACTGCGGTTACTCTCAAACCACCTCATCTATGGAAACAACCATGAAACATCTACCGTTCTTCTTCGCATTCTTTTTTACCTTCCCCTGATTGGGAGGCGATTCGTCATGTGAAAATGAATGCGAAGACGAACAACAAAGCCTCCCAAATGGGAGGCTTTTTTATTGGACATTTTACAGGTGAGCCCTATGAATCCCGAAAATCCACTACTGGCGTTACGCGACAAAATCAGCGCAGTTGATGAAAAACTATTAGCGCTATTGTCGGAGCGTCGCACCCTGGCCGTTGAAGTCGCACAAGCCAAACTTGCCACACATCGCCCTATTCGCGACGTTGAACGTGAACGTGCTTTACTGGAAAACCTGATTTCTCTGGGTAAAAAACATCAGCTTGATGCGCACTATATTACCCGCTTATTCCAACTGGTAATTGAAGATTCCGTTCTTACCCAACAGGCTTTACTGCAGAAAAACCTTAATCATCCACATGCGCACGCTCCGCGTATTGCATTCCTGGGCCCGAAAGGTTCTTACTCGCATCTTGCAGCGCGTAAATATGCCACACGTCACTTTGACTCCATGGTGGAGATCGGCTGCCTGAAGTTTCATGACATCATTCATCAGGTGGAAAGTGGTCAGGCGGATTACGCGGTGATGCCCATCGAAAATACCAGCTCTGGCTCTATCAACGACGTTTACGATCTGCTCCAGCAAACCACTTTATCAATTGTTGGCGAACTGACCATTCCCATTGAGCACTGTGTATTGGTAAATGGCACCACCGATCTGCAGCAGATAGAAACGGTTTACAGCCATCCACAGCCGTTCCAGCAATGCAGCCAATTTATTAATCGCTTCCCGCAGTGGAAAATTGAATACACCGAAAGTACTGCTGCTGCGATGGAAAAGGTTGCAGCGTTGAATTCACCGAAGGTTGCCGCATTAGGCAGTGAAGCGGGCGGTGAACTGTATGGATTGCAGGTTTTAGAGCGTAATCTGGCCAATCAACAGCAGAACCATACGCGTTTCATCGTGCTGGCTCGTAAAGCGATTGAAGTATCCAATCAGGTACCGGCGAAAACTACGCTGATTATGGCGACTGGCCAACAAGCCGGTGCACTGGTTGAAGCACTGATGGTGCTACGCAATCATGGTCTGATTATGAGCAAACTGGAGAACCGCCCAATTAACGGTAATCCATGGGAAGAGATGTTTTACATTGATGTGCAGGGCAATCTGCAATCTGAAAGTATGCAGTTAGCGTTGGCTGAGTTAAGCGGCTTAACCCGTTCATTAAAAGTACTCGGCTGTTATCCGGGCGAGAATGTGGTGCCAGTAGAACCACGTCTCTAAGTAAAAAAGGCATCCATCTGGATGCCTTCTGTTTTACTGACGGCTGTCGTTAGCCGATCGCAGCATGCTTCTACTTTCAACCAGGAAACGCTTAGCGTAATCACCAAACCAATGCTCGACACGCTGGAAGCTGTCGATGAAAGCTTGTTTATCGCCTTGCTCCAACAGTTTGATGGCATCGCCAAAGCGCTGATAGTAACGTTTAATCAGTGCCAGATTGCTCTCAGAAGACATAATAATGTCAGCATAAAGCTGCGGATCCTGTGCAAACAGACGTCCAACCATTGCCAATTCGAGGCGATAGATGGGCGAAGACAGCGCTAATAGCTGATCCAGATTGACGTTCTCTTCGGCCAGATGCAGGCCATAAGCGAAGGTCGCAAAGTGACGCAACGCCTGGATAAACGCCATATTCTGATCATGCTCGACCGCACTGATGCGGTGTAAACGCGCGCCCCAGACCTGAATCTGCTCAAGAAACCACTGATACGCCTCCGGCTGGCGACCATCACACCAAACCACAACCTGCTTCGCCAGGCTGCCGCTATCCGGACCAAACATCGGATGCAGGCCAAGTACCGGCCCAGTGTGCGCGGCAAGCATGGCCTGCAACGGCCGATTTTTCACCGAGGCCAAATCGACTAGAATGCAGTCTTCTGGCAACTTCGGTAATTCACCGATAATTTGTTCTGTGAGATGGATCGGCACACTGATGATCACCATGCCTGCATCTCGCAGCAACGCGTCTGATCGATCCCAATCGCCTTTGTCCAGAATGCGCACCTGATAACCAGACAGCGTAAGCATCTTTTCGAACAGACGTCCCATCTGGCCACGACCACCGACGATCACCACTGGACGCAATGTTGGGCAGAGTGTTTTGAAGCCTTTATCATTCTCATGCGCGTAGGATTCGCGCATTAAACGACGCAGCACATCTTCAATCAAATCCGGCGATACGCCGAGTGCCTCAGCTTCCTGACGGCGTGAAGCCAACATGCTAGCCTCACGCTCAGGAACATAGATTGGCAAACCGTAGCGGCTTTTGACTTCCCCTACTTCGGCAACCAGCTCTAGTCTTTTTGCCAGTAAGCCAAGCAGGGCTTTATCTACTTCATCAATTTGATCGCGTAGCGCGGTCAGTTCAGCCACCATGACTCATTACACCTCGTGTGACAGACGCGCCGACAGCACTCCCTGCAGATCCTGATGGATTTCACGCAGCAAGGTTTCAGTGGTTTCCCAGTTAATGCAGGCATCAGTGACGGACACACCGTATTTCATGTCACTGCGTGGCTGCTCGGAAGACTGGTTACCTTCATGAATATTGCTTTCCAGCATCAGGCCAATGATGGAACGGTTGCCATCTTTAATCTGCGCGATAGCCGATTCGGCTACGCCAGGCTGGCGGCGATAGTCTTTGTTAGAATTACCATGGCTGCAATCTATCATTAAGGCCGGACGCAGTCCCGCTTTCAGCATCTCTTTTTCACACTGAGCGACATCTTCTGGGCCATAGTTTGGCGCTTTTCCGCCGCGCAGAATCACGTGTCCGTCAGGATTACCCTGCGTTTGCAACAGACAAACCTGCCCGGCCTGGTTGATACCGACAAAACGGTGCGGCATCGCGGCGGCGCGCATCGCATTAATAGCGGTACCGAGGCTGCCATCCGTGCCATTTTTAAAGCCAACTGGCATAGAAAGGCCCGATGCCATCTCTCGGTGGGTTTGTGATTCGGTGGTACGCGCACCGATAGCCGACCAGCTGAACAGATCGCCAAGATATTGCGGGCTGTTTGGATCCAGCGCTTCAGTCGCCAACGGTAAACCCATTTCCACCAGATTAACCAGCAGCTGACGCGCAATGTGAAGCCCGGCTTCCATATCAAACGAGTTATTCATATAAGGATCGTTGATTAACCCCTTCCAGCCGACGGTGGTACGAGGTTTTTCAAAATAAACGCGCATAACGATGTACAGCTGATCCTTCAACTGTGCAGAGAGAGATTGCAACTGACGGGCATAGGCAAGTGCAGCTTCGGTATCGTGAATCGAACAAGGACCACAAACCACCAACAGGCGCGGATCGCGGCCCGCAATAATGTCAGCAATGGTTTGGCGAGAAGACGCAATTTGCGCTTCCTGCGCCGCAGTGAGCGGGAATTTTGCTTTCAGCTCTTGCGGAGTGATTAAAATCTGTTCGTCGGCGATATGCACATTGTTCAGCGCGTCTTTTTGCATGATTGCGATCCTTTTTTACTCGTTTATGCGGTTTGGGATCCTCACTGAGGATGGCGCTCACTTTATCACACTCTGTACATCATGCAATCCATATATGTACAGTTTTGTTACCACCAAAAATACACAATCATGATTAAATATAAATGATCATATATATCAGCAACATATAAATGCGCGCGCAACTCAGTAATGTAAACCAATGGTTACACCAATCTTTTTACCAACTGTATTTATTATTCAACGTGCAGCTAACATTTTGTTATTCTGACATTTTTCAGGAGCCGTACGATGCCTATTCCCATTGTGAAATTACGTCCCTTTACCCTGCAAGATATCGATGCTTTTACTGAGGCCGTTAATGAATCCTTGAGCACTCTTAAGCCCTGGTTGGCGTGGGCGCATGATGATTATCTTTTAGAGGAAGCGGTTAGTTGGATCAATTTCACGCACATCCAGCGAACCAAGGGTGAGGCTGAAGAGTTCGCCATTGTCGATGACAAGGATCGGTTATTGGGTGGCGCCGGTATACGCTTCGCCAGGCATCCGGGCGAATTTAGCGCATTAGGATATTGGGTACGAAGTGATGCTCAGCGGCAAAGCGTAGCAACCCGCGCGGTAGCGCAGTTAGTCGAGTTTGGCTTTCAGCATCCACATATTAATCAGCTTGAGATTCTGGCTGCAGAAGAGAACCACGCGAGTCGTGCAGTGGCATTACGTAGCGGCTTTTCGTTTGTCGATTATCGCTACGGATTGATCGTATTAGCCAATGGCGCGGTCAATACGGCGATTTATCATTTAAAACGACCATAAAAAAGGGGCTGACCAAATGGCCAACCCCTTGTTTGCTATTAACTTTGAGAAGTCGCTTACGCGCCAAGACGCTCTTTGATACGAGCAGACTTACCGGTACGCTCACGCAGGTAGTACAGTTTGGCTTTACGCACAGCACCACGACGTTTAACAGCAATGCTGTCAATTACTGGTGAGTGAGTCTGGAATACACGCTCAACACCTTCGCCGTTAGAAATCTTACGAACAGTGAATGCAGAATGCAGACCGCGGTTACGAATAGCGATAACCACGCCCTCGAATGCCTGCAGACGCTTCTTAGAACCTTCTACGACCCATACTTTCACTTCCACGGAATCACCCGGACGGAATGAAGGTACGTCCTGCTTCATCTGCTCTTGTTCAAGTTGCTTGATAATGTTGCTCATAATTAAATCTCTTATCCTGGGTAAACTGATAGTGAGGGAAGATTACTCTCCCGCCTCATCGTTTTGTTGCTGCTGATGTTCACGCTGGAACTCATTTAGCAACCGTGCTTGCTCTTCAGTCAGAGCCAGGTTTTCCAGAAGTTCAGGTCTTCTTAGCCAGGTACGGCCTAACGACTGTTTCAGACGCCAGCGGCGAATATCGGCATGGTTGCCCGACAGTAGAACTGGCGGAACCTCCATCCCTTCTAACACTTCAGGTCGGGTGTAGTGCGGGCAATCCAGCAAACCGTCCGAGAACGAATCCTCATCGGCTGACGCCTGTTTCCCCAATACGCCGGGAATAAACCTGGCGACTGAGTCAATCAACGTCATGGCTGGTAGCTCACCGCCACTGAGAACGTAATCACCGATTGACCATTCTTCGTCAATCTCAGTGTGAATTACGCGCTCATCTATCCCTTCGTAGCGACCACAAACCAGAATCAACTTCTGATTCGTCGCCAGTTCGCAAACGCCCTGTTGGTCCAGTTTGCGACCCTGAGGTGAAAGATAAATCACCTTAGCGCCTTCTCCCGCCGCCGCTTTCGCTGCGGAGATGGCGTCCCGTAAGGGTTGCACCATCATCAACATTCCCGGTCCGCCGCCGTAAGGACGGTCGTCCACGGTACGGTGCCGGTCATGCGTGAAGTCACGAGGACTCCAGCTTTGAATGTTGAGCAGGCCATTTTTTACTGCCCGGCCAGTTACCCCGTACTCGGTAATAGCGCGAAACATCTCTGGAAACAGGCTAATAACACCAATCCACATCGCGTTCGCCGTTACGTTACCGGATTGTCCGGAGATCAAAAACCAGGATCCCAATCTACTTCAATAAGGCCAGTAGAGAGATCGACTTTCTTGATAACCTGTTCATCAAGAAACGGAATTAACCGCTCTTGCGCACCGAATGCATCCTTCAGGTTTGCCTTAACGACGAGAACGTCGTTCGATCCGGTTTCCATCAAATCAATGACTTTGCCCATCTCGTAGCCTTCGAGGTTAACGACTTTCATACCCATAAGGTCTTTCCAGTAGTAATCACCTGCTTCCAGCGCTGGCAGCTGCGTGGAGTCAACCGTAATTTCGCAATTGGTCAACTGCGTTGCAGCGTCCCGATCGTCAATGCCTTTGACTTTGATGATCAGGTCCTGATTGTGGTGCTTCCAGCCCTCGAGTTCGACCTGCTGCCATTTACCGGCGCGCTGGATAAACCAGGGTTGGTAGTCGAAGATGCTTTCAGCGTCTTCAGTGGAGGAAAACACTTTGAGCCAACCTCGAATGCCGTAAGCCGCGCCCATTTTTCCCAATACGATCGGGTTAACGGGAGGCTGCCCGGCAGGTTTAATGCTCATGCTCACCACCGTGACAGATTAAGCTGCTTTTTTTGCTTCTTTGATCAGCGCGTTAACGCGATCAGAAAGCGTTGCGCCCTGGCCAACCCAGTGCTCAATACGGTCCAGATCCAGACGCAGACCTTCAGCCTGACCAGAAGCGATCGGGTTGAAGAAACCTACGCGCTCGATGAAACGACCGTTACGAGCATTGCGGCTGTCAGTAACGACGACCTGATAGAACGGACGCTTTTTAGCGCCGTGACGTGCCAAACGAATTGTTACCATAACATCCTCATTAGTTAATAAAGCGCTCGGGCCCCATCGAGGAACGGGGCCCGAGCGCGATATAAAAAGCCCGAAAATTTTACTCATTTTGGCGCAAAAAGCAACCTAAGCGTGCCAAATTTCCGGCTTTTTGACGGCCGCATTAGCGACCAGGGAATCCAGGTGGCATCATGCCTTTCATGCCACGCATCATTTTGGCCATGCCACCTTTCTTCATTTTCTTCATCATGCGCTGCATATCATCGAACTGTTTCAGCAGTCGATTGACGTCTTGCACCTGCATGCCCGAGCCCAGCGCAATACGACGTTTGCGCGAACCCTTGATAATTTCTGGCTTCTCACGCTCTTTACGCGTCATCGAATTGATGATGGCTTCCATGCGAACCAGCACTTTGTCATCCATCTGCGACTTCACGTTATCAGGCAGTTGACCCATGCCCGGCAGTTTGCCCATCAGGCTCGCCATACCGCCCATGTTGCGCATCTGCTTCAACTGCTCAAGAAAATCATTGAGGTCAAAACCGTCGCCGGTTTTCAGTTTTTTCGCCAGCTTCTCAGCCTGATCGCGGTCAACTTTGCTCTCGATATCTTCGATCAGCGACAGAACATCGCCCATGCCGAGAATGCGCGAGGCGATACGTTCTGGATAGAAAGCTTCCAGCGCTTCGGTCTTCTCGCCCATCCCCATGAATTTAATCGGCTTGCCGGTAATGTGACGAATCGACAGCGCCGCACCACCGCGCGCATCACCGTCGACTTTCGTCAGGATGACACCGGTCAGCGGCAGCGCTTCATTGAAGGCTTTTGCCGTATTCGCGGCATCCTGACCGGTCATGGCGTCGACCACAAACAGGGTTTCCACCGGATTAATCGCGGCGTGCACCTGTTTGATTTCGTCCATCATCGCTTCATCGACGTGTAAACGACCGGCGGTATCCACCAGCAGCACATCGTAGAATTTCACTTTGGCTTCTTTCAGCGCGTTCTGAACAATATCGACCGGCTTTTGGCTCAGATCGGACGGGCAGAAATCGACGCCAACCTGCTGTGCCAGGGTTTCCAGCTGCTTGATCGCCGCAGGGCGATAGACGTCAGCAGAAACAACCAAAACTTTCTTTTTATGCTTTTCGCGTAAAAACTTACCCAGCTTCGCGACGCTGGTGGTTTTACCGGCACCTTGCAAACCCGCCATCAACACCACGGCCGGTGGTTGCGCATTCAGATTGAGCGCATTATTTTCAGCCCCCATCGCTGCAACCAGTTCATTGCGAACGATTTTGATGAACTCCTGACCTGGCGTCAGGCTTTTGTTCACATCGTGGCCAACTGCAGCTTCTTTCACGCGATTAATAAAATCACGCACTACCGGCAGCGCAACGTCAGCTTCCAGCAGCGCCATGCGCACTTCGCGCAGCGTGTCTTTAATGTTGTCTTCGGTCAGCCTTCCGCGGCCGCTGATATTGCGCAGGGTTTGCGACAAACGATCGGTTAAATTATCAAACATGCTCTCTCACTTAGAACCGTAGCGAGGCCGCCCCAGGCGACACAATACGGCGGATTATAACACGAAGACGGAGCGATCTCTGCAATTGACCTTCAGATCGTTTGGAGCCTGCTGCTGCTGGCGCTATACTGCTTTTTTCCTTATCTGACCGATACCTGAAAGGATCTATGTTCGTTTTCGCGATCGTGGCGCTGTTCGCCTACTCCCTCAGTCTTGCACTCATCATTCCCAGCCTGCTTAAACGCAACGGTGGCTGGCGCCGTTTTGCCGTGCTTTCTGCCTGCGTGGCGCTGATTGCGCACGCCGTTGCCCTGCAGCAGCGCATTTTTGCCGTAGATAACGGGCAAAATCTCAGTCTGCTCAATATCGGTTCGCTAGTTAGCCTGCTGATCTGCGCCATCATGACGATTGTTGCCTCACGTAATCGTGGCTGGCTGCTGCTGCCCATTGTGTACGGCTTCGCATTGATTAACCTGGCCTTCGCCACTTTTGTGCCGAATGCCTTTATTACGCATCTTGAAACCACGCCGGGCATGATGGTTCACATTGGTCTGTCGCTGTTTGCCTATGCCACGCTGATTATTGCCGCGCTCTATGCGTTACAACTGGCGTGGATTGATTACCAGTTGAAAAACAAGAAGCTGGCTTTCACCCAGGATATGCCACCGCTGCTGAGCATTGAGCGCAAAATGTTTCACATCACGCAAATTGGTGTCGTGCTGCTGACGCTGGTGCTGTGCACCGGACTGTTCTTCATGCATAACCTGTTTAGCGCGGAGAATGTAGATAAAGCGGTTCTCTCCATCATTGCCTGGTTTGTCTACATTGTTTTGCTCTGGGGGCACTATCACGAAGGCTGGCGCGGACGCCGCGTCGTGTGGTTCAACTGTGGCGGTGCGCTGCTGCTAACCATGGCCTACTTCGGCAGTCGCGTACTTCAGCACCTGCTCACATCTCACTAAGGATTTTGTGTTGGAACACGTTTCAACCACCACGCTGATCATTACGCTGGTCATCATGGTGCTGGTCTCTGCGTATTTCTCCGGTTCAGAGACCGGCATGATGACGCTCAATCGTTACAAACTGCGCCATAAAGCCAAAAGCGGTAACCGCGGTGCGCGTCGGGTGGAAAAACTTCTGCGTCGGCCGGATCGCTTGATCAGCCTGGTTTTAATCGGCAACAACCTCGTTAATATTCTCGCCTCCGCACTCGGCACCATCGTTGGCATGCGCCTGTATGGCGATGCCGGCGTCGCGATTGCCACCGGTATTCTGACATTTGTGGTGCTGGTCTTTGCCGAAGTGTTGCCCAAAACGGTCGCTGCGCTCTATCCGGAAAAGGTAGCGTATCCCAGCAGTGTGTTATTGGCCCCGTTGCAATATGTCATGCTGCCACTGGTATGGCTGCTGAATACCATCACAAGGATTTTGATGCGCATGGTGGGCATTAAAACCGATGGTTCTATCAGCTCAGCATTAAGTAAAGAAGAGCTACGCACCATTGTGTATGAATCACGCTCACTGATGTCACGCCGCAATCAGGACATGCTGCTGTCAGTGCTCGATCTGGAAAAAGTTAGCGTGGATGACATCATGGTGCCGCGCAATGAGATCGTCGGCATCAACGTCAATGACGACTGGAAATCCATCGAGCGCCAGCTCAGCCATTCTCCACATGGACGCATCGTTCTGTTCCGTGATTCATTGGATGATTGCGTCGGTATGCTGCGCGTACGCGAAGCCTGGCGCATGATGACCGAGAAGAAAGAGTTCAACAAAGATCGTCTGTTGCGTGCTGCCGATGAAATTTACTATGTGCCTGAAGGTACGCCGTTAAACGTACAGCTGGTAAAATTTCAGCGTAATAAAAAGAAAGTCGGTTTGGTGGTCGATGAGTATGGCGATATCAAAGGGTTAGTGACCATTGAAGATATTCTGGAAGAGATTGTGGGTGATTTCACCACCTCAATGTCACCGTCGCTGGCAGAAGAAGTCATGCCGCAGAATGATGGTTCGGTACTGATTGAAGGCAGCGCCAACGTGCGTGAAATCAATAAAGCCTTTAACTGGACGCTGCCGGAAGAGGATGCGCGCACCATTAACGGCATGCTGCTTGAAGCTCTGGAGGAGATTCCGCTGGTCGATACCCGCATAACGCTTGGCGCCTATGATATCGATATTCTCGATGTGCAGGATAATATGGTGAAGCAGGTGCGTATCACGCCGCATCACGCACTGAAATCCTCAATCGGCTCCTGAAGCCTGCACACAAAAACGCCGCGATGATCGCGGCGTTTTTTTATGGTGCCTAAGCAACAACTAACTAGATATGCAGCTCTTTCAGCTTTTCAGCAGGGAGCTTCAGATCTTCGTTGCGGTTAACGCCAATGTCGTGAGCCAGCACATTACGCGCGATCTGCTGCGCTTCATCCAGTGAGTGCAGCTTGTAGCTACCGCACTGATACTCGTTCAGCTCTGGAATCTGGCCCTGCTCTTTCACTTTCAGCACATCTTCCATCGCGCCTTTCCAGGCTTTCGCCACGCGCTGCTCGTCAGGCGTGCCAATCAAGCTCATGTAGAAGCCGGTACGGCAACCCATCGGCGAGATGTCGACGATTTCTACGCCATCACCATTCAGGTGATTGCGCATGAAGCCGGCAAACAGGTGCTCCAGCGTATGAATGCCACGCTCAGTCAGAATTTCAATATTCGGACGGCAGAAACGCAGGTCGAAGACGGTGATGGTATCGCCATGCGGAGTCTTCATGGTTTTTGCTACGCGCACTGCAGGCGCGCCCATGATGGTGTGATCAACAGTAAAACTATCCAGTAGTGGCATACGTCACCTCCTGTTTTGAGATTTTTTTTAAAACAATGAAACTTTTCTGTTCGCCCAACGTCTGAATATATGAAAGACGCGCATTTGTTATCATCATCCCTGACAACAGAGATGTTTATTTTGGCCACATTGATGTGGCCATTTTCTTTTCTAGCCTTCGCGACCTGCAAGGTAGCTTTCGAAATCCAGCGTATCGCTCTGTTCCAGCTGCTCTTGCGCTTGCAGCGACTCACGCGCCTGACGACTAAAATCATCTTCAGTCAGAATCTCTAACGACTCCTCGCACAGCAGATGACGATATTGCTCCGCTAATGCCACGCCTGCGCCGGTCAAACCATTTTCTTTAATGGCATGAAGGATGCGCGCCGAATAGGTTAGCTCAGGATCGTCAAAGGATGCCACCAGTTGATCGCAAACCTGTTGATATTGCGTATTGCCGTGATTACTGTCGAGCACCTCGGCTACGCGACGCAGATCGGCAAACAGCGCTTTACCCACTTCAACCAACGTATGCTCAGTTTCGCTACAACCCACCGCGATAACCTGACCCGGCTTACGTCCTTCCATCACCACACGGTTCCAGTTTTTACGCGTACACAACAGCTCATCGGCGCTCATTTCCGGCGCATCAGCCAGCGTACACCAAATCAGGAACAGGTCGAGGAAGCGAGCCTGATTGGCATCAACACCAATCGCCGAGAACGGGTTGATATCCAGTGAGCGCACTTCAATGTATTCGATACCACCGCGCAGCAGCGCATCGGATGGCGCTTCGCCTGAACGCGTAACACGCTTTGGACGAATGGGCGCATACAGCTCATTTTCAATCTGCAGAACGTTGGTATTCAGCTGTAGCCAATTGCCATCGGCATCTTTAGTGCCCATTGCCGCATACTCTTCCGACGGCGTTTTGATTGCCGCTTTAAGCGCCGCAACGTAGCCTTCCAGCGAGTTAAAGGTAATCCCTAATCCACTCTGCGATTTATTGGTGTAACCAAGATCGCTCAGGCGCAACGACGTGGCGTGCGGCAGCCACAGCGTGCCTTTACCGTCAGTTTCAAACGGCAACTTGCTCTCTTCGCGCCCTTGCAGGAATGAGGAACAGATAGCAGGTGATGCTCCGAACAGATAAGGAATTACCCAGCCAAAGCGATAATAATTTCGAATCAAACGCAGATAGCCGGCGGATATGGTCTCTTTGCCGCTTTCCAAATCTTTCACATCTGCCCACTCTTGCCAAAATGACAAAGGCAGCGAGAAATTGTAATGCACGCCTGAAATAATCTGCATCAGCGCGCTATAACGATTTTTGAGGCCCTGACGATACAGGGTTTTCATTTTACCGATATTGGAGCTGCCGTACTGCGCTAGCTCAATACTATCAACGTCATCGATATAGCCAGGCATACTAAAGGGCCACAAACGCTCTTCGCCCAACTCACGCGCGACATGGCGGTGAATATCACGCAGGAACGCCAGTGAACGATCGATGCTCTGATCAACAGGCGTGATGAACTCCATCAGCGTTTCGGCAAAATCGGTAGTAATCCAATCATGCTTGAGTGCCGAACCCAAAGACTCGGGGTGCCCTGTGGTTGCCAGGTGACCATCGGGTTTAACGCGTAATGATTCGCGCTCAATACCACGGCCGATACCCTTTAACGCGTCAGGATGCGCTTCCAGCCAGGAAAGTGCCTTAGATACGTCCGGGATCACATTAACCTCCCGCTGTGTGAATAATTTATTTTTGTTCAGCATAATGTTAACCGTAGCCTCGAATCTGTGCGAATCAATGCCACCATTGCAATGTTTGTAATGTGGCGGTCGCGATAACGATATAACGCAGCGTTTTACCGATGGCGAGGAACAGCACCGAGGGCAGCAAGGCAAAGCGCAACCAACCCGCGAGCACGCAGAGTAAGTCGCCCACTACCGGCAGCCAGCTAAAGATCAGTGCTGCAGGTCCCAATCGATGTAACCACGTCATTGCTGTGTCGTGCCATCGCCCTTGCCTTTTCAGCGGCATCAGGCGACCAAGAAGAATGTTGGTCAGGCCACCCAGCGTGTTTCCCACTGATGCAGCCAATAACAATCCATAAACCGAACCCTTTTGGGCGATCAGCAGTGCAATCAGCACCGCCTCCGAGCTCCCCGGTAACAGGGTTGCACTCAGGAAGCTACTGCCGAATAACGAACCATAGGTCAGAAATTCATTCACAGTAAACGGACATCAACCACGTCCATGCCTGCTGCTTTTGCCGCTTGTACGCCAAAGTCAGCATCCTCAAACACCACACAGCGCTCGGGCGCAATCCCCATCATTTCAGCGCAGCGTAAAAAGGTATCCGGTTGCGGTTTATGACGCTGTACGTCATCAGCCCCGACAACCGCATCAAACAGGTGGTAAACGCCCAACTCTTCGAGCAGTGCTTTCGCCAGGCTATGTTCACTGCCGGTGCCCACCGCCATCGGACGGCGACCATGATAGGCTTTGACGACGTCCATTAGCGGCAGCGGACGTACGTCATCCAGCAGCATTACCTTTAGAGCCGCGGTTTTTTCTGCTGCCAACAGATGCGGATCATGCGTGGCATTGTTTTGCTCAAGAATAAACTGCGCCAGCTGCCAGGTGGGTGCGCCGTTGAAGCCCACCATTTTTTCTTCATCCATGGTGAAACCGTAGCGGCTAAGCACCTGCTGCCAGGCTTTTCGATGTGTCGGCTCAGTATCGAGAATTGTGCCGTCCATATCGAAAATCAGGGCATCATATTGGTCGTACATTGTCACTCCGTCGAGTACCACAAAATGAGCCATTACTTTAGCGTAATGCGCTCAGGTTGTCGCCAGGCGCGCTTAACCGCAAATGCTTTGAAAGCATTAGCATTTTTCGTTTTAGGAAAAAGGTCATAGCGTAATACCGGTGATAAACGGCGGTAATTACAACGTTTTTTAGTGGATGTAGAGATTGTCGTTGGAGGATTCAGAAACTAAGTGTCAAAAACTGAGAGATATCGAAGAAGTGATGGTGCATCCAGGAGGATTCGAACCTCCGACCGCTCGGTTCGTAGCCGAGTACTCTATCCAGCTGAGCTATGGATGCATCGAGTTACTGCTGAGGTAAATTTTGAGAAGTTTGAAGAGGAATGGTGCATCCAGGAGGATTCGAACCTCCGACCGCTCGGTTCGTAGCCGAGTACTCTATCCAGCTGAGCTATGGATGCATCGAGTTACTGCTGAGGTAAATTTTGAGAAGTTTGAAGAGGAATGGTGCATCCAGGAGGATTCGAACCTCCGACCGCTCGGTTCGTAGCCGAGTACTCTATCCAGCTGAGCTATGGATGCATTGAGGTTTTCTTACGATGGACTAACTGAAACAACCTGAGGATGATACGAAGAATGGTGCATCCAGGAGGATTACTCGGCTTTCGCCTCGCCCTACGGGCCGTTGCTAAAGCAACGTTATCCTCCTTAGTGCGGCCTGAACGTTTATAACGACATGACACACTGAGGCACTTTCCATATTCGAGAATATGGTGCATCCAGGAGGATTCGAACCTCCGACCGCTCGGTTCGTAGCCGAGTACTCTATCCAGCTGAGCTATGGATGCATCGAGTTAATTCTTGTACAACGCAGGGTGCTAACAACTCACCATGAAAGGAACTGCTCGTTCACTCTTACTTCATCTTTCCGAATGGTGCATCCAGGAGGATTCGAACCTCCGACCGCTCGGTTCGTAGCCGAGTACTCTATCCAGCTGAGCTATGGATGCATCGGAAATGGCGGTGAGGCGGGGATTCGAACCCCGGATGCAGCTTTTGACCGCATACTCCCTTAGCAGGGGAGCGCCTTCAGCCTCTCGGCCACCTCACCTTACGCGTTCTTCCGAACCGTGCTTCTGAACTTTGTTTCTGCTCATCGGCACTGCGTGGCGCACATATTACTTTCCCGGACTTATAAGTCAAACATTTATTTTCAGCCATTTGTTTGATTGCACAAATGACGCTCAATTCGGCTGCTTTAGCGACAAAAAGAGTGATTAATCAACAAAGAAAGCCTGCCAGAGAACACAAATCGGCGCTAAATGAATTGAGAGAATGAGAAAGAAAAACAGGAGATGGGCACTACAGGAGGAGAAAAACCGGTAGCGCCTCGCTGGAGAGCGAGGCGCTGAATCCGTTAGTAACTCGTTTGCTGAGTTTTTTCGGCTTGAATACGCTGATAGATCTCTTCGCGATGTACCGAAACTTCTTTAGGCGCGTTAACACCAATGCGGACCTGGTTACCTTTAACACCCAGCACCGTTACAGTCACCTCATCGCCAATCATGAGGGTTTCACCAACTCGACGAGTTAGAATAAGCATTCTTTGCTCCTTGAAAGATTAAAAGAGTCGGGCTTCTTTGTTCTCCCGGCCGTATCCATCATATAACGCTGAACAATGCCTATGACAAATACACCATTGTGCTTCGCCATGCCAATACATTCTGCTGATAGTTAGTTTAGCCGAAATACACTACATCAACCGGACTTTGTCATTACCTGGTGTGCACCGCGTTAAAAAAGCGCCAGAAAACGGGCTTCTGGCGCTTATCACAATGCGAAGTTTTATACGTTACAGTCGGTTACTGACCCATTCCTGCACGCCTTCCAGCGCGCCAGCCAGCGCCTGCGGATTTGTACCGCCGGCCTGAGCCATATCTGGACGACCCCCGCCTTTACCGCCAACCTGAGAGGCGAGTTCGCCAATCAGTTCACCGGCTTTTACGCGGTCAGTGAGATCTTTGGTCACGCCAGCAATCAGTGAAACTTTACCTGCCTCAACGGTTGCCAGCACAATGATGGCAGAACCTAGTTGGTTCTTCAGATCATCGACCATGGTACGCAACATTTTTGGCTCAACGTTGCTCAGCTCACTCACCAGCAACCTGGTGCCTTTCACTTCAACGGCTTTGCTGCTCAGGGAAGCACTCTCCTGCGCAGCTTGCTGATCGCGAAGTTGTTGCAACTCTTTTTCCAGTGCACGAACGTGATCAACCAGACCGCGCACCTTCTCATTAAGATTACTGCTGTTGGCTTTCACCAATTGCGCTACATCCAGCAGCTGCTGGCTCTGCGCGTTAACTTGCGCCAACGCACCTTCACCGGTTACGGCTTCAATACGACGAACACCTGCTGCCGTACCAGACTCAGACTGAATGCGGAACAGGCCGATATCTCCGGTACGTACTGCATGGATACCACCACACAGCTCGGTGGAGAAGTCACCCATGGTCAACACGCGAACACGCTGATCATATTTCTCGCCAAACAGCGCCATTGCGCCCTTTTCTTTTGCATCATCGAGATCCATGATTTCGGTCTCAACGGCAAGGTTACGGCGAATCTGCGCGTTAACAATATCCTCAACCTGACGGATTTCCTGCGGTTTCATGGCTTCAAAATGAGAGAAGTCGAAACGCAGATATTTATCGTTAACCAGCGAGCCTTTCTGTCCTACGTGATCACCCAACACTTGACGCAGTGCGGCATGCAGCAGGTGCGTGGCAGAGTGGTTTAAACGGATACGCGCACGACGAGTTTCATCCACCTGCGCATGCAAACGATCGCCAACGCGTAACTGGCCGCTGCTCAGCTTACCGATATGACCAATCGCTTTACCATACTTCTGAGTATCCTGAACGCTAAATTCAGCATTCTGCCCAGCCAGCACACCAGTATCGCCAACCTGTCCACCTGACTCACCATAGAACGGCGTTTCGTCAAGAACCACAACCGCGTCCTGACCTGCGCTAATCTGCTCAAC
This sequence comes from Pantoea nemavictus, assembly GCF_037479095.1. Classification (NCBI taxonomy): domain Bacteria; kingdom Pseudomonadati; phylum Pseudomonadota; class Gammaproteobacteria; order Enterobacterales; family Erwiniaceae; genus Pantoea; species Pantoea nemavictus. Next base: position 1,038,805 of record NZ_JBBGZW010000001.1, read on the forward strand.
CTGCTGACCGTCTACAAATAGCGCCTGCACAACCGCGTTCAGTTCCAGATGGTCATAGCCTTTAAAGTCGGTTGCGGCATCAATGCGAATGACATTGTTATAGTCGGCGCCAAAACCACTGGCTTCACGCGCGCGTTGACGCTGCTGTTCCATCGCGGCTTCAAAGCCCGCTTCATCAATCTTTAAATTGCGCTCACGGCACACGTCAGCCGTCAGATCCGCCGGGAAACCGAAGGTATCGTACAGACGGAAGACTGTTTCACCATCAAGCGTATCGCCCTGCAGCTTCGCCAGCTCTTCATCCAGTAGCGCAAGTCCACGCTCCAGAGTTTTAGCAAACTGCTCTTCTTCGTTTTTCAGCGCGTTTTCAACATGCTTCTGCTGACGCTTCAGATCTTCACCTGCAGCACCCATCACATCAATCAGTGGCGCAACCAGCTTATAGAAGAACGCCTCTTTCGCACCCAGCATATTGCCGTGACGCACTGCACGACGAATGATGCGACGTAATACATAGCCGCGGTTTTCATTCGAAGGAATCACCCCATCTGCAATCAGGAAGGCGCAAGAGCGAATATGGTCAGCGATAACGCGCAACGATTTATTATTCAGATCGGTCGCACCGGTTACCTGAGCAACGGATTGAATCAATTTGGCAAACAAGTCGATTTCGTAGTTGGAGTTTACGTGCTGCAATACGGCTGCAATACGCTCCAGGCCCATACCGGTATCCACGGAGGGTTTGGGCAGCGGCTGCATAGTACCGTCAGCCTGACGGTTGAACTGCATGAAGACGATGTTCCAGATCTCAATGTAACGGTCGCCATCCTCTTCCGGGCTGCCCGGAGGGCCACCCCAGATATGATCGCCGTGATCGAAGAAAATCTCGGTACAAGGGCCGCAAGGACCGGTATCGCCCATCTGCCAGAAGTTATCTGATGCAAAAGCGCTGCCTTTGTTGTCACCAATACGGATAATGCGCTCACGCGGCACACCAATATCGTTGGCCCAAATTTCGAAGGCTTCATCGTCAGTTTCATAGACGGTCACCCACAAACGCTCTTTTGGCAGCTTAAACCACTGCTCACCCGTCAGCAGTTCCCATGCATAAGCGATCGCTTCTTTCTTGAAGTAATCACCAAAGCTGAAGTTGCCCAACATTTCAAAGAAGGTGTGGTGACGTGCCGTGTAGCCCACGTTTTCGAGGTCATTATGCTTGCCGCCGGCACGCACACAGCGTTGAGACGTGGTTGCACGCGCATAGTCGCGCTTATCCTGACCAAGGAATACGTCTTTAAACTGGACCATTCCGGCATTGGTAAACAGCAATGTCGGATCGTTGTTCGGTACGAGGGAGCTGCTGGCTACAACCTGATGTCCCTTGCTATGAAAAAAGTCGAGAAACGCTTGACGGATCTCAGCAGTGCTCTTGCTCATAAAATTCCTGGAATCACGCTAACGAACGTTCCCTTTCGCTGGCAAACCACATCCATCCGGCCTGCCGCTGACTGAGGAACAAAAAGTGGGAATAAGATAAATTTTCTTCAGTGGGAAGTAAAATCACATCGCCTTTCAGTCGTCACTATTTCTGAAAACAGCCTGAATATCTTCCATCATAAAGCCTTTCGACATTAAAAAACGCTGTACCTTACTTTTCTCGGCCCAGGTTTGCGGTAAGGGCTCGCCAAATTTGCGTTTGGCAAGATCGGCGGCGCATAGGCTCCAGTTAATGTCGGTATCGAACAGCGCCTGATTTATCTCATCGCGGCCAATGCCTTTTTGCTGCAACTCCATACGCACGCGCTGTGGGCCATATCCCTTCCGGGCACGGCTTTGAATAAAGCGTTCGGTAAAGCGTTCATCGTTGAGCCAACCGCTCTCCTGACACCAGTCGAGCACTTTTTCCAGCAGCTCATCGGGAATGGGCGTGTTTTCCTGCTGCTGCAAATAGGCTGCACGCTGTGCAGAGAGCTGCAATTTACGTTTCAGCTCTTCGCGACTGTGATCGCGCTGCGTAAGGATACGCATGGCGCGGTCCAGCAAACGGGAATATGTTGGCACAGGTGCCACAGATGGTGACGATGACATATGATCAACCTTGTTCTAACAGTCGTGCAGGGTCGCAGGGTAAAGCAAGAAGGCGAGGAGGAAAAGCGCTGGCGGGGAAAAGCAAAACGGGAGCATCTCTGCTCCCGTTAATATTTTAGAAATCTTCGTTAGTTTCGCTGGCTTCTTCGCGATCTTCAGCCGAGATTTTCGCGGTGTCTGCTGCTACTGCATCACCGCTCAACAGCAAGTCACGCAGCTTTTTGTCGATCTCATTCGCAATCGCTGGATTCTCTTTAAGGAAGTTGGTTGAGTTAGCTTTACCCTGACCAATCTTCTCACCGTTGTAGCTGTACCAGGCACCGGCTTTCTCAACCAACTTGTGCTTCACGCCAAGGTCCACCAGCTCGCCAAAGGTGTTAATGCCTTCGCCGTACATGATCTGGAATTCAGCCTGCTTAAACGGTGCAGCAATTTTGTTCTTCACTACCTTCACGCGGGTTTCGCTACCTACTACTTCGTCGCCCTCTTTGATCGCACCGATACGGCGGATGTCCAGACGAACAGAAGCGTAAAATTTCAGCGCGTTACCACCGGTCGTGGTTTCCGGGTTACCGAACATCACGCCAATCTTCATACGAATCTGGTTGATGAAGATCAGCAGCGTATTGGACTGCTTAAGGTTACCTGCGAGCTTACGCATTGCCTGGCTCATCATACGCGCGGCCAGACCCATGTGCGAATCACCGATCTCACCTTCAATTTCCGCTTTCGGCGTCAGAGCCGCCACGGAGTCAACGATGATAACGTCCACTGCGCCCGAACGCGCCAAGGCATCACAGATCTCCAGCGCTTGTTCACCGGTATCCGGCTGTGAGCACAGCAGGTTATCGATATCAACGCCCAGTTTTTTCGCGTATACCGGATCCAATGCGTGCTCAGCATCGATAAAGGCACAGGTTTTACCTTTGCGCTGTGCTGAGGCAATAACCTGCAGAGTCAGGGTGGTTTTACCCGAAGATTCCGGTCCGTAAATCTCAACGATACGTCCCATCGGCAAGCCACCCGCGCCGAGCGCGATATCCAGTGACAGTGAACCGGTAGAGATGGTTTCGACATCCATTGAGCGGTCTTCACCCAAGCGCATGATGGAGCCTTTACCAAATTGCTTCTCAATCTGGCCCAGTGCGGCAGCTAAAGCCTTCTGTTTGTTCTCGTCGATCGCCATTTCCACTCCTAATCATGCTGGGTGAGCAGACACCAAATATGTCGCTCGTTCTGTTGCTGCTAATTATACTGTATGGTCATACAGTATCAAGTTTAATTTGTCAGAAATTCATCAAGCAGCGTTTGTAGCGCCCAGGCCACAGACTGTCGGCGTACCGCATCCCGGTCACCGGCAAAAATCTTGCGCTGCGCTAATACGCGGCCCTCAGGGCCCGCGATAGCAAACCACACGGTGCCAACCGGTTTATCTGGCGTGCCGCCATCCGGCCCCGCAATACCGCTCACGGCAATGGCATATTCTGCCGCCGCCGCTTTCCCCGCACCGACTGCCATCTCACGCACGGTTGGTTCGCTCACTGCACCATGCTGCTCCAGCGTGCTAACCTGCACACCGACCATTTGCTGTTTAGCTTGATTGCTGTATGTCACGAAACCGCGCTCAAACCAGGCGGAGCTACCGCTAATATCGGTAAATATCTTCGCAATCCAGCCACCGGTGCAGGATTCCGCTGCGGTGATTGTTGCCTGACGAATTTTTAGCTGTTCGCCAATGCGGTAACTCAACTGCTGCAATTGTTCATCGTTCATCGCCTTCTCCCGTTGTGGCGCCTCACGTTAGCAGTAAATGGTGCGCTGAAAAGCCCTTTTCAACCTTCAGCGACCCATTCTGCGTACTTGCTTCCAGTTACCTCAGCCTGTTTTCACTGCAACCATGAACAAACGTGGGAAAGCTAACAAAACCTTGCCATCGCTACGAGCGGGATAAGCCGGAATGAGCGCCTGGTGATAATCATGGAGAAAAGCCGCTTGCTGCGTATCATTCAGCTCCGCGAGGAAAGGACGCAGTCCTGTCGCACGTAACCAGGTAATAACGCCCTGAGCATCGGTCATTGGATGATAATAGGTGGTGCGCCAGATATCGACCTGACAACCCGCATCGCTTAACAGATCGTAATACTGGTCGGTGGTCAACAGACGCTTGCGATCTGCCGCCTGGGGCGAAATCAGTCCCTGCCAGTTTTCACGCTCCGCCACGTCTCGCATTAAACGGTGCGACGGCTCTTCAAGATTGTCCGGCATCTGAATCGCTAATGTGCCACCCACAGCCAATTGACTCACCAGATGCGGCAGCAATGTGTGGTGTTCAGTCAACCATTGCAGCGAGGCGTTTGCATAAATCACCTGTTGCGGCTGCTCGGCCTGCCAGGTGCGAATATCCGCCTGCTGAAAGCGGCAAGAAGGCAGTCGTTCTCGGGCCTGCTGTAACATCGCTTCAGAACTATCAATCCCGGTTATCTGCGCATTCGGCCACGCTTGCACCAACAGCTCCGTGCTGTTGCCCGGCCCGCAGCCAAGGTCAGTGGCAAAGCGCACATCAGCTTGTGGAATGCGCTCCAATAACTCTCGCGCCGGACGCGTACGCTCCGATTCGAATTGACGATACAGCTGGGGATTCCAGTCTTGCATGGCAAAGCTCCTGTCTTGGCTGAAGAGCCACACACTACCTGTTTTTGCCGTCTTCACAGAAAGAGAATAGTGCGATACCTCACCTTTTTGTCTTTGGTGACTGGTGAGTATGCGCAGTTACCATTAACTTAAAACAACGTTTCATTTTTTATAAATTAAGGAACCTGGCATGTCTGCAAAACCGCTATTGTCCGGCGTATGGTGTCCCTCAGTAACGCCTTTTGATAATAAGAATAATTTGGACATTGAAGCACTTGGACGCCATTTTTCACGCCTGAGTCAATCGGGCATTGATACCCTGCTGTTAATGGGCAGTATTGGTGAATTTGCATCGCTTACTCAACAGGAAAGACTACTGCTCATCCACGAGGCACGCCAACTTTCGCCACTGACTATGGTGGCAAATGTCTCCAGTACCTGCATTCCCGATATGCTGCAGCTGGCGGACGCCGCCTGGCAGAACGGCTTTGATGCGGTGATGGTGCTGCCTCCTTATTATTACGGGCAGACACAGAAGCAGCTGCTGAACTATTTCAAAACGCTGGATAAACAGCTAGGCGGCAAGTGGTTCGCCTATAATTTTCCGGCACGCACCGGTTGCGATTTAACGCCAGCGCTAGTAGCGGAACTGGCAGCCGAGTTGCCCAATTTTATTGGCATCAAAGACACCATGGATTGTTTGTCGCACAACCGCGCGATGATTGATGAAACAAGGAGAGTTCGCGCTGATTTTACCGTACTTTCTGGCTACGACGAATATCTGCTGCCCAATCTACTGGCTGGTGGTTCAGGTGTGATTTCTGGATTGAACAATATTGTGCCGGAGCTTTTTGCCCGAGCGATGCAGGCATGGCGTGCTGGGGATGTAACGCAGCTCGCCGAGATTCAACAGCGCATCGGAAAGCTGATGGCGATTTACACTATTGGCGATGATTTTGTTACCACCATTAAAACGGCTGTCGCCCGCCGATTTGATTCGATGAGCAGCTACTCGCGTAATTATGGTGGCGAGCTGACAGCGGAACAGTGCGCGGAAGTGGATCGTTTGCGGAGTTAAAACAGGCAGGACGGCGCGGTGCCGTCCAGTCATTAATTCTAGTTCTTTTTTACAAATTCAGATTTGAGTTTCATCGGACCAAAACCCTCGATCTTGCAATCAATATTGTGATCCCCTTCGACTAAACGAATGCTTTTTACCTTGGTGCCGATTTTTAACGTGGAAGAACTGCCTTTAACCTTGAGATCTTTGATAACAGTGACGCTATCGCCATCCACCAATAAATTACCGTTGGCGTCGCGTACAACTAAACCATCCACTGCATCATCGCCACTTGCCGTCCAGATATGACCACAAGATGGGCAATTTAGATTATCGCCATCTTGCCAGGTGTAATCGGCCTGGCATACAGGACAGGCAGGTAAGGTACTCATAAGCGCTCCTCAGAAGTAGGATGCGGTGAAGATGGCACCGCAAAAGGGCCGCCATCTTATACCCTCACACTTTACAAGGACAGCATTAAAAGACACTGCCCTGACGCGCTTTAGCGACGGCTTCACCCAGTTGCCACACCGCCATTGCGTAGTGCGTGCTGTGGTTATAGCGGGTAATTGCATAGAAATTTGGCAGGCCATACCAATACTGGTAGCTGGTGCCGAGGTCCAGACGCAATAAACTTACCTGATTATTACCGTCCAGCGATCCTTGCGGCGTCAGGCCACTTGCCGCTAAGGTGCTGACGGGATATTTAGTTTTGAAGCCATTCTCTAATGCTGGAGCCTGGCCGCTCGCAGGAACCGCAACATTTTCTCCAGCACGCCAGCCGTGTTCTTTAAAGTAATTGGCCACGCTGCCAATCGCATCAACCGGATCCCACAGGTTAATGTGGCCATCACCATTAAAATCAACCGCATATTGCTTGTAAGAGGATGGCATGAACTGCCCATAACCCATCGCACCGGCAAAGGACCCGCGTAGATCCAGCGGATCATCTTGTTCTGTACGCGCCATCAGCAGGAAGGTCTCCAGCTCACCGCTGAAGTAGGCCGAACGACGTGGATAGCTAAATGACAGCGTTGCCAGCGCATCCAGCAAGCGCGTTTTGCCCATCACCCGGCCCCAACGCGTTTCGACACCGATAATACCAACAATGATTTCCGGCGGCACACCGTAGACCTGCTGCGCACGCTGCAGTGCATCCTGATACTGATTCCAGAATGCCACGCCGTTCTGCACGTTATCCGGCGTAATAAACTTATTGCGATAGCGAATCCACGCGCCATTCGGTCCGGTTGGCGGCGTATAGCTTGGAGCTTGCTGGTCCATTAAACGCAGTACGTAATCGAGACGCTTCGCCTGGCCAATGACCGCGTGCAGCTGCTCACGATTAAAGCCGTGCTTTGCCACCATTTGGTCAATGAACTGCTCAGCAACTGGATTACCGGCAAAATCGCCAAACATAGGCTGAATCGCGTGGGAAGGCTCCAGTAAAAAACCGCCTTTAGGTGCAGGAACAACGGCGGGTTGCTGATGAGATGCAGGCTTACTGCTGCAAGCAGCAAGCAGAGTGATAAGCGGAAGAAGAGCAACCTTAAAACGCATTGGATATCCATAAGCCAGGTGAAACCGGAAGCACTCATGGTAATCGTTCATTGAAGTGACATACAGAGCAATATCTTAAAATTTAGCCCTTTGCCGCCGGTTTCAGCCAGTTACAGGGTGAATTTGCGAAACGGCTCCACACTTTACCTTTTTCGTTAAAATTTGCTTTTTACCGCTTAAGGCAATTTGTTATGGTCGGCAGCCAGAAAGCCCTACTGGCGGATGAAGGTATTGTGGCAAAAATGGTAATATCCCGCTTTCGTTATTTATCCACGATAACGGGACTTCCAGGCTGCATTGACCCAGCCTCAGGCAATTAAAAGAATGAATGTTGAGTGAGAATACGATGAAAGGAGCAGAGCAAATGGACTTTAGTGGCCATACGCCGATGATGCATTGGTGTGTTATCACTGATTACTAAGGATTATATTCCACCAGAGCATAAAAACCATACTTTAACCTACACTTATGTAACAGCATGATTTTACGGATATTGTTTGCCATGCTCATCCAGCGTTTTAATCTCTCTGTTTTTCCATCCCTCTAATAACACAGGGCATCCCATGAACCGATACCAGGTATCCAGTAGTGAAGGACAGTATGCGAAAGACACTGGCGAGTAGGTTTTGGCTAATAAACTGGGTATCTCTGCTTCCGATGAGATGGATGAGGCTGAACTTGTCCTGTTAGAACATCTCTACCAGTCCGTTTTTGAAGAACAGTTCCCGGATGGATAGCTCAGCGTAGCCATGCTAAAAAGCTGGGACTGCCGCTGGTTAGGTAACATCTACGAGTGGGCTGGACAAGAAAGAGCGGTCAATATCAGCAAAAGCGGCTTTATGTTTGCCCCTTCAACACAATTGCCAAAACTGCTGAACGAATTTGATACCAGGTATCTGGCTCAATACACACCGTTTAGCGGCATCGACGAAAAACAACTCGTCACCGCTATCGCCATCACCCATGTAGAGCTAATACTCATCCATCCATTCAAAGAGGGAAACGGACGTTTGTCGCGACTATTAGTCGACGTGATGGCCGTTCAGGGAGGATACAAACCGCTGGATTATCAAAGCTGGGAGTAAAACAAAAACCCAGTATATCTTGGCTATTTATGCAGGCGTGTTAATGAACTACGAGCCGATGAGACACTGGGTCAGAGAAGCATTAAGATAGGGTTAAACCGCAAGACATAAATGAGCGAACTTTTTGCGCGTCGCTTCAAGGGAAGCTTCGATCCTCTCCGAGGACTGCTCTGTTTCAACCGCCGTAGAAGTTGCTACTGAGCGAACGATATCGGCCCGAGATGGCTGAGCGTAGCTTGGCTGAGTTTTTTGTTATTGCTCGTAGTTACTCCTGAAAAGTAGAGTCTAGGCTAAAGACATCGTACGGACAGTATACCGAAACTTCTACGCAAATTCATAACAAGCCCCGTCAAAGACTAACTCATCGGCCAAGCCCTTAAAGTAAGACATTATGTATGAAACGGTTGGCTAAACGGGCAACATCCTTATCAGACAGGTAAACAACTGAATGTTTCTCAAACGCCCCCATGCTTTCAATGACAGCATTCTGTAAGGCATCCCCAAGCATAATTTGCTCGATATCGTTATGGCGAAGTTGATCCACCACTGAATCATTTTCGGAAATTTTAGCCGCAATACCATCATGCAATACCAGTTTGTCAGCATTGGTCGATTCTTCGCTCCTAAACGCATCAACTTAAGTTGGTCCCGCAGAGATTGAATGTTTAGCAAGAATTCATTCATGTATATTGGTTTTTGTTAATCCATCCTTGAGGCTAGGGTGTAAGCAACGCTCAACGAATTGCGCTTAAATGCTCGCCTGGTCCAATAAATGCTTGCGCTAATCCAAGTTCAATATTTCTTTTACTTCAGGGATCTCTCTATGCGCCCGCAAGTACACAACGGCTGCGCGCGATAACTTTTCAGTATCTTTTACCATTCGACGCAGCTTAGCTTTGGCTTCTTGCACATCATCATTAGCCTTTATTTTCCTAACCTGCCTCTCTACCTCTAAGCGTATTATGTTCCTAGCCCGTACTATTCTGCTTTCGTGGAGGTGAAAAATTTCAATAGAATTTTGTACTTTTGTTTGCTGCTCAACTGTTGCTGATGGCTTAGCGAGTGGCAGCCCATCGTTATCAAACCAAAGCAACTTTTCATCATCGGGGTTAAAAGGATCAAGAAAGTATGGTCGTTCATTGCTCAGATTTCTTTGGTCCGCAGGTGTAAAGGCCCTCTCCCCTGGGTTTTCAAGTGGGAAACGACAAGCTTTACCACCCTCAGTTTCATCAAAAACTCTACGGCTATTACAAAACGTGCAAGCGCACCGATAATTTTGCCAATCGAATGCTAACCACCAGTAGCCATCATGTTGCTTATCATCTTCAACCTTATTCTTTGGTCTGAAATGATCAACTGGCATATCTGACCGGATCTCTTCAGCTTCGCAATACCAACATTTTCGCTTTAAAGAGTCAGGTAACAATTTATAGAATTCACGCCAAACATTTGAGGAAGCGACTCTTTTTAATATCGCCTTCCTTGCTTCTTCGTCCGGAGCGGCAATTAATTCAGCTTTAGCTTGGTCAGCCATATCTTCCCACGCCTGGGTCAAGCATTCCTCAATCTCATCCTTACAAATCCAACGCATTAATGATTTTCCTCATGTTTAGCGTGGTACTTATTACGAAGAAACTCAAGGTAATCTGGGTCATCTGTTGCTAAGTTGAACCCCAAATGCTCGAGCTGCGCATTAAGCCTGGCTAAGTATTGCTCTTCATCCTCAGGTGGAAATCCTTGCTCGCGAACTAACTTCTCTTTAGATAAAATTTCCTTTGCAGCGAGTGCATTCCTACTGGTAAGCCTATGGTTAGTATCATCGTCGAGCGTTGTCTGCAGACCAAACATATCGCTACGCAAAATTAAGTTGATCCCCATTCCTCGCGGGTTTTCATCAGGCATCTTGGCAGATATTTGCTTTTCATTATCGCGTTTCATAACCTGAACTTGCTCTTTCTTAAGCTCTGCAATAGCTAGAGGATGATGAGTAACCATCAGTAAGTGACTCGTTTCGTGATTAGGTACAAAATCACGCAGGAATTTAAGGTATTTAACAGCCCATGACGGGTTCAGGTGGGTATCAGGTTCGTCGAGCAAAAACAAGGAATCTTTACCGCCAGTGAACTTGAGCAGACCCAATACGGTTAGTAGTTGTTGTTCACCTTCACTTAGTTCACGGAAAGTAAGAGGATCTTTGCTGCTAGAAACTTTCACTCGTATGCTAACTTCGGAGATAATTTCCGACAGAAGAGTACTTTCGAGCATTTTAAATAGCTCGTCGGCACTGAGATCACTTGCAAATTCGCGTAGCGCGTTTACATCTGGTAAAAATAGGTGAAAAAATTCATTACGAATATTATTACCGGTTAACGAGGTATCTTCTTGGCGAACCACTTTTATTGGCGCGAGGGTGTGTTGTATCAGTTCATCCAAAAAGCGACGAACAACGCCTCGTGCTCCCCAAAATAATTCGCCCTTCTGTTTAGCCCACCCAGGCTGACGCATCACAAAATGAATACTATCCAATCCTTCAATGCCTAAGTGTTCTCGCAAAAACGCCTTTTCTGTGCTGTCATGCTCTGATAAGAAAAAAGCAAGTAATACAAATTGGCTATGATGAGGTTTAGCATAAAATAATGGTCGAATATCACCTTTTAGATCCAGCTTATCTTCTAGTAGCCTACGATAAAAATCGGTACGGTGTTTTTTAAAATGGTTTTCGAGACGATCACTTGGGCCTGAGTAGTACGCAAAAACATAGTTCGGCAAGTATGGTGCATTACCATTTTTATCCCGTTTAAATTTTGAAAATGGGATGAGGGTACCTGAAGGCAGCTCATCAAAAATATCCTTTGGTGTAGCGTCAATTAAAAGGTCACGCACACGAACTTCATATTGTTTTGCTAAAGTGCCGCGATCTGGATCGGCATCAATGATTATTTCCAACCATCGTTCACTGGGCTGATTGGGTTTGTGGCACTCACCCAATCGATAAATTAGCTCGTAAGAAAAAGGTGGAGTTTCACCAAGGTCAACGTTACGAAATATAGCCACTAAGGCTTCAAGCACGTTGGATTTACCTGAACCATTACGGCCCACCACTACTGTCATCAGATGGTCTTCGTCAAAGTCCACTTTCACATTTTCAAGATTTTTAAAGCGTGAGCGAATATGTAGTTTGTCGACTTTCATGAGCAATCCTTAGCTCTTAGCTTTATTCATAGGTGGTTTAGCTAAGGCAAACCAATCCTGGCTGTCGTCACCGCGCTCAAGCTTTACAATAGACTCTTCAATGATAAGAGCTTCACGGACATCCAAAAAGAACTGTTCCAATTGATCGGTACTGCTGTCGCTGGGGTAGCCAGCCGCGGCTAACAATTGCTGGCCACTAAGAGGTTCTCCAGCCTGTTTTAAAGCTTCAACCACTTTTATGATCTGTCTGCTCATACGGCTACCTGTCTTCTTTTTTATAACGCAACGTTTTGGTTTAGGTTGTCTCTCGATGGCTTCACGTTTGGCCTTAATTTTTTCAAGCAAAGCTTTAGCACTGTTGTCGCCACTGATTAACTCTGGGTTAGCTGCGCGCCAGTCAGCAGTGAGTTCACCACGAAAAGCTTTAGCCAGAATGGATTGAGTTAGATTATTGACCCGCTCTAACCCATAGATGATTTTTTGTTCTATTTTTTCAGCATAAGCGAAAAGTTCTTCCACACGGCGAGCAATTTCGATCTGTTCATCGATGGAGGGAATAACTGCAAACAAAGAATAATGTGCTGTAATAGGAACAAAATCTCTCGTTGTTTGGGATTTAATGGCATCTACTTGTGACGTAAACGCGTAAGACTTGAGCATAAGCGAATAATAGCTGTTCGAAATATATTTCTGGTTTAATCTTATATACGTGGTTTGAGGACTTAAAACAGACGCTCTATCTGCGATACTTACCCTACCTACTGTACCCTTATGGGAATAAATGACATCTTCAGCTTGGGAAAAACCTACTTTTAGCTTCTCCAAGGGTTTTCCAGAAATCTTTGGAGCGCCAGCATAATCAATTTTTCCATGCTCACTCATCTGAGCGGCGGTAATGAAAGGAAGTCCTTCTTCAGTAAACTCTAAAGACTTAGGATGATTGGCCCCATGATTACCATCTTTAATGTCAATTATTGCGCCTTTGCGTAACAATGATGCTACGGACAGTACATCCCAGCTCTCAGGAAAATTAGATTCATTTAGTGCATCAGGGAAAGCTACCCTATCCGGTAACCCTCTTCGCGTCTTATTGTTTTCTGGCAATTCACGAACCTTTGATTCAAGTTTTGAATTTAAAGTTCTCCACGCCTCCGTTAACTTCCCATTTACTGCGGAGGTGAGGACTGATTGGCGGAAAATTTTTAGAATTTCAGGGATGCGTTCGAGACGGGCTTTAGAACTTCCCACTTTAGCCAACAGCATGTCGAGTTTATCAGCTATAACTTTTTGTTCGGCTAGCGGAGCTAGAACAAATGGGGCAACTAATCCATCCTGAGTTCCAAGCCGGGGCATATTCACCCCATAGCTTACAGAGTTTACATAATCTATAAACTTATCGTTTTTTAACCAGTAAAAAAGATATCGGTTGCAAATATTTGGTTCAGCATTTAGAGGTATGATTTCAGTCGAACAAACACCAGAGTTGTCAGCAATGACAACTTTATTTAAGTAAGGTCGCAGTTTTCCGTAAAGGACATCGCCTTTGCTGAATTTATTTTTTGTGCTCTTAAATGGTCGTGCACTTGCATCTAACCGTTGAATAATCTTCGAGCTATCTTTTTCTATATCTTCAAGCTCAAGTATCCAAGTGTCGCTCGTCACGTCAGATAATTCACATTTTTCAGTTTTACCGTAGGGAACTACTTCACCCAGCTGAACTATCAGCCATGGTAGAGAAGTCGCAACCATTATTCAGCCCCTTCCAATGCGACCAGTAAACCACTCAGCTCAATCAGTGCAGCTTCCAATTCTTCTTTTGCCGCCCGTGCCAATAGGTCCGGTTCGGGTAAACCAGCTGCATCTACGCTGTTGTTGTCTTTCAACCAAGAGATATCCAGTGAGTCGCCTTTGTTGTTGGCAATCCACTCACGGCTAAAGCAGCGCCAACGAGAATGGGCGAGGTACTCATCAATATCCTGGTTTACTTCTACGGCCTCTTCATCTACTTCAATCTCTTGTGCACCAAAGCTGTATTCACCTTCATTACGCTTGCTGGTTCCATCATTATTGCCACCAAATACTTTTTCGAATGCTCCGAGATGTGGGTCTGTGCCAAAATCTTCTGGCGCAAAGCCAATATCAGAATTACCAAAGGGTGTTCGCTTACCAAAATTGGGCATATTAGTTCGCAAGTCGTACACCCAGATGCTCTCAGTACAGTTTTCTTCCTGATATTTATTTTTGGCAGAACCTTTGGTGAAAAACAACACATTAGTTTTGACGCCATGGGCATAAAAAATACCAGTTGGAAGGCGCAAGATAGTATGCAAGTTGCACTTATTCATTAAATCTTGACGAACATCGGTACCGACACCAGATTCAAATAACACGTTATCAGGTAACACAACAGCAGCTCGGCCGCCAGCTTTAAGACTCAAATAAATATGCTGCAAAAAAGCGAGTTGCTTGTTTGCATTAGGAAATGGAATGTCGTTTCGTAAAGGACGCTGCCCCCCAGCTTTATTTCCAAAGGGGGGGTTGGCAACAATTACATCTGCCTCATCCAACGCCGTTGCATCTTCGGTCAATGCATCGCCATAAATAATGTTCGCGTCTAAATCATGCAAGAATGTATTCATTAAGCAAATTCGACGAGTATTTTTCTCTATTTCTACCCCTTGATATTTGGGAGGGTTAGCATGGTACTCTTCACGAGAGCATTTGTTTCGAATATAACTATCAGCAGAAACTAAGAAACCACCACTTCCTGTAGCAGGGTCTTGGATTAGCTCCCCTAGGTTCGGTTGTATTAATCTTACTATAGTGTTAACCAAAGGACGTGGTGTGAAGTACTGCCCTGCTCCAGAACGAGTGTCCTGGGCACTTTTATCAATTAAACCGCTGTAGAGGTCACCAAACCCATCTTTCCCTATTTGGTGCCACTCTATTTTTGAAATACCATCTACAACAGCTTTTAGATTTTCGGAATGGGAGAAAACTGTCGTAGGAAACGCGTAGATCGCTCTTACAACTTCATTTTCAACATTTGCTCCCAAATGGGTTAGCATTTCTTGATAGAAGCCTAATAATCCTGCTTCTGAATGAGACTCGAGATCAGCCCATCGATAGCCTTCTGGTATCAGTTTTTCTGAACCATTTTCCTGAGCAATCTTAAGAAACAACAGGTAGCTTAGTTCAGATACATACTGGTAATAGGTGATACCGTCACCTCTCAGTATGTTACATAGATTCCAAATTTTTTGAACGATTGTTTCTTGCTTCATAATGTCAATTAACTCTGGATAAAAATATGCTCACTATAAACGACGTTACACCATAACATCATGAAAATATACAAATAATTTCCAGTAATCTTCTCAAATCTGTGTGGCCTGAATAATTCCTAACATCAATACTTAGCGTGTTGGCAACCTACCAATCTATGGATGGTAATTTAGCGGCCCCCATAGTTATGATGTAGCTATCAAGATCTCACTATAAAATATAAATATATTATTTATCAATGATATAAAATCAATCCAGCCATACCAAAAAAGCATTTCACTACATTCGATTGATTTTAGTGAAACGTTGCTGCATCATTTCATCATTGAAAATGGAGCACTGTGATGAAAAAAAATATTTCCCCTTTAGAGTTGGGCCAGCATCTAACACTCGTTCGTGAGCGTGCCGGTATCAAGCAAGCTGAACTTGCCCGTAAGGTAACTTGGAGTGCAACAGTTTTATCTCGTATTGAAAGCGGAGATCGTTCGGTTGATGCCGGCGAGCTATCCATGTTATTAGAGGCTATAGATACTCCAGAAGCCCTAAGACTACGCACAATTATCGAGCGAGACTGGCAGGTAATGGAACGTCCAAGCTTGGATCATCCAGATCAAGATCTTTTATGGTCTGCAGAAGAAGTAGCTAAACAATTAATAGAGTTAGCCCAAAGGCCCGATACGAAGCATGCTTTTGAACGTCGTTTATCTACTTACGTAGATGAGCTAAAGGCTTCAGCAAGTCTGTTGCTCAAACGCGAGCATCAGGTTGCTTTTATAGGAAGTATTGGTATTGGCAAATCTACTGCAATCTGCAGACTTACAGGTCTTGAGGTATCAGTGACTGAAACAAGCCCTCTAGCCCCCGTACTTGAGGCTGGTGCTGGCGGTATTACTGTTTGTGAAGTACATCTAAGACAGGGGCCGGGTTACGGTCTTCTAATTGAACCAACATCAGATGATGCCATTCGCTCCCATGTATCTGATTTTGCAGAATATATTAAAGGCAATGTCTCCCAAGGCATTACCGGAGAAGAATCACAGGGCATTTCAAAAGAAATAGAAAGGGCTATTCGTAACTTAGCAGGATTACGCATTAGTAAAAGCAAGGGAGAAGACGGAAAAGTTGTCCGTAGCGATGAAGCTAAAGAGCTTGCGAAAACACATGGAAGCACCCGCGAGGTTGTAGTCGAAATACTTTCTAGAATGGAACTGCCTCGCCGTGACCGTCGAGATGTCTGGTACGATGCCAGCACAGGAAAAGAGCCTTTAAATTGGTTAAAAGATACATTTGAGGAAGTTAATAATGGGCGTCATCCGGAGTTTACACTCCCTGCTCGTATAGAGGTAATTGTACCGAAGCAGTTGCTTCCTATTAATGATCTATCGGTGCGCTTCATTGATACTAAAGGCATTGATCGCACCGCTGCACGATCTGACCTTGAAGGCCTGCTTTATGATCCTCATACGCTGGCAATCCTTTGTTCTGGCTTTAACAATGCCCCAGCAGCGGAGGCCAGATTACTGCTAGAGCGAGCCAAAGATGCTGGTGTTCGCGATCTTATCCAAAAAGCAGCTTTACTAGTCCTCCCTCGTTCTGGTGAAGCACTTGAAGTAAAAGATGAAGTAGGATTGAAAGTTGAGAGTGTTGAAGAGGGCTATGAGCTAAAACATGAACAAATATCTATGAGTTTAGCTCCTCTAGGATTATCTGAATTAGCAGTTGGCTTCTTTGATTCTCGTCAGGATGATCCAGCACTGTTCCAATCTTTCCTCTCAGATCAATTGGACAATGTACGCCGATCTTTCGGTCAACAATTAGACGAAATTATCAGCAACGCCAAAGTTCTTCTGCAAAACTATGAGCAGGCGCAAACCCAAGAAGTCATCCGTCAAGCAGCTCAACAATTGAGAACTTGGATAAATCGTCATCGTTCACCTGAACATTTGAATCTACGCGTGCAAGATAGTCTTATTGAGCAATTGGGTCACGCTTACGCCGCAACAATAAGAGCTTCTGTAAATCGAGATGGTGATTGGTACAACTTGAACTTCGGTCATCATTTAGGATACGGGGCTAGAAAAATTGCAGTTCAATCACTTCACTCTGCAGTATTAGGGTTTACTGAAATTTGTCAGAACATGGCCGTCACTCCTGATCTAGAAGAGGCAGCAGAATTACTTGGGCAATCCCAGCGCTTACTTCAGACAGCCTATGATGAATTGCTTACAA
This sequence comes from Pantoea nemavictus, assembly GCF_037479095.1. Taxonomy (NCBI): domain Bacteria; kingdom Pseudomonadati; phylum Pseudomonadota; class Gammaproteobacteria; order Enterobacterales; family Erwiniaceae; genus Pantoea; species Pantoea nemavictus. The sequence continues at coordinate 1,055,935 of NZ_JBBGZW010000001.1, forward strand.
AAATCCAGATCATGGGCCAAACCTCCTTCCGTGAAGAGTTAAAGCAGGATAGAGATTTCTGGACCAGTTGCCAGAGAGAGTGGGGGCTGGGAAGTGGCTATAAGGTTAGAATTGTTTCGCATAGTGGAAACTGGTTTAAAAATCCTGAGAAAAAGCAATTAGAGGATGAACTGTGGTCAATGATTCAACGCGAATGGAACTTAGCTCTTAATCGGGTTGAATCGTTGCTCGTTACTGATGAATAACAATCGAGATAATTGTGAAAGGTGTTATTAGCTTTATGGCGGTCATTTGACCGCCATAATTGCTATTTAACGCCTGCGCTCACGCCGAGAACGAGCGCCAGATAACCTTCGTTTTTTCCGCTCAATCTTGGCTTGTGATTCTGTCTGGTTGCTTGCTGGTCTCTTCCCAGTTAGGCCAGCCAGTATCTTGCCCATAGCGTCAACACAGTCGGACCAACAGCTCCATACCTCGTTTGCACTAAACAGCTCAACCTTTCGACGCTCAAAGATGCGTTCAGCTGCCCGACCTATATGTTTCCCGGTGTTGCGGTAGAGAAGATTAACTAGCCCCTTGCTACTGTTAGTGTCAGACCGATCGACTTTGTACCACTCGTTGAACATGTCAGACATTAATGCACGATCAAATATTTGAAGGCGGTGTAGGGGATTCTTCATACTTTTTAGTTTACTGAGCATGACGACCTTCCCCTCTTTGGAATATTTCCCCGTTTTGTTCTTCTTCTCCTGAACTCGAAACTCAGCACGCAGCAGTCCCGGATACTGCTCCTTTTTAAGGTCTATCAACAGCTCTTTACGTATCCTGTCTTTGCCGCGATGATCTTTCTCAAAAACATGGAAAATAGCTCGCTTAAGCCCTTCAACCTTGGCATTGCTAGCGTCTACTTTCTCGTAAAGATTTAAGCTTAGCGCTGATTTTTTCCCTATCTGCAACCCCGGTAATCCATATGGCTCACAAAAATCTTCATAAGCCTTAGCCCAGCTTAGCCACCAGAAATAATCATCCAGCTTGCATCCATAGATGTCTAACGCTATGTCTACACGTGTAACCCAAGCACGGGACAATATCGGGAACAACAGCCCACCAAGTGCAGCATTCAATTTATTCAACAAAGTATCCATCCCCACACCTGTAGTACGCTGAGGATGAATCTGAATAGAGATTCCTCCAATATTTTTGAACCGTGGATTTGTACAGATAGTTAACAGCTTGGGCGAACCAGTCCCACACTCCGAAATATGAAGACCTTTCCGGTACGGAGGTTTCTTCTTACTCCGCTTATCCATATTCCTGTGCTTAACTTTATACTCCCCCTTTAATTTCTTTTTCAGAAGCAGCAAACAAGCTTCGAAAATCTCCTTCTCATCCTCACTACCATAGTCAGAAACTGCAGTTAGCCAATCAATATGCATAGCCATAGGATAACGACCATATGTTTGACCAACGAGCATTCCTTTATTCATTTTAATATTCTTAACATTAAGCATATAAACTCCGATTTGAGTCTAATGCTCAGCGAAGCTTCTAACCTGTATATCAAGTTGATGGCAGGCTAACCGTATTCACCTGCAATTTACGAGATAGGGATGCAGATATTTGCTTGCAGCCATCCGACCAGATTAGATACTCACCCAACGATTTACATGCGGAGAGTTAAGCAGTCACCCACACTAATACGCATATGAGACATACCAATCTGATTAGCTGGTGACAATAGCTATCACCGTAAGCATCTATGTGGATCTGAAGTTAGTTCTGAAGCTGTGCTGAGCTGTGTAACTTGACTGATGTTATAAGCGCCAATTACTTGACGCGCTTACGCTCATCCAGCCATTGATTCACTTCATGCTCGTAGAAGCCTACAGACCGCGTGCTGAGGCGAACCTGCACCGGAAATTCTCCGCGCTCCAACAAGCGATAAAGTGTCGCCCTGCTCAAAGCACAACGCTCAAGAACTTCCGGGACTTTGATGATACGAATTGTGGTCATGGCACACCTGTTTTGGTTACGCATCGGCTGATGCGAACAGGCTTTTACAACCAAACTTATCTATTAATATTCAACAGCTTAACCACTAACACTGCGCGTAAAAACGTGACCGCAACAACATTTTCATCAAAACCGCCCGTCGTGACCATCACGAAAATCAAATTCATTCTCTTTCAGGCAATAGTGATGACACACATCGAAAACTGTGACCAACACATTACAATATATGGAAACATAAACGTGACAGTCACGATTCTCTCATCATATATTTGTGTGAAGTGAATTGAAGCTTCCATTGACCATCAAGGGGGAGTAGATATTGACAATCCTCAAGAAAACCATAAAGTGATATAAAATCTTATGAGGTAAAGGTGATATGAAAAAAGAGAGTCGAGCTAAGTCTAATGCGGAAAGACAACAAATTCGCCGTGAAAAACTTAAAAAGGAAGGAAAACGAAAAACAATTTATTTAAACAGCAACACCCTTGAACATCTCAATGAAATAGTTAAGCGCACAGCAAATAGCCGCAACCAAAGAAATGACACTGAAAAAAACAGCTCTGCCATTGATGAATTGATTAATCAATATTATCTTGATCACATTTTAGAATATGAGCATGAGTCTTCAGAAAATCTTGTTGAAACTTACGGGCAAATTTGGGATAAGATATTTGAAGGGGAAAGCAATGGAGACATTGCACGAAAATTCAACGAAGAAGACATTCCTTTACCTCTATTTTCTGATGGGAAAACTGGCATTCACTTTAAGGCTATAGCATGGACAGAAAAGTACGTTATAAAATGCTCAACCGCGAGCATCATAATAAAAGCAGTAAAAGACAATGAAAGCAAAAACGATTAAAGTACTTTGCCTTATATATTTTAAAAAATATTTATAGACTTACTTGCATTACACTGCGTGACTTTATTACGAAAGTCATATCGAATAGTTGTTGAAATATCTCGATGCCCTGCCAATTGTCGCACGATATTAATATCAACACCCTGATCTAGTAGACGGGTGATAAATGTGCGTCGCATGTCATGCGGGGAAAAACGTGCTATGTCTGACGTTTGCTGTAATTCCGCCAGAATACCCGTTAAGCCGGTCGTAGTCAGGGAAGAACTGACGGCTTTGCCATTACGCTGAATACGGCTGAACAGAGCGTTTTCAGCTTCGTTTGCGCTGACTTTCAACCACGCGCGGATGGCTTTATCTACCGCTGCCGCCACATGAATTTCCCGGTATTTCCTCCCCTTACCCTGCCTCACCGTCAGTATGCCGTTGTCATAGTCCCGGCGCTCAAGTTTAACCAACTCCCCGGCCCGGAGGCCCGTTCCGCAAAGTGTCAGCACAATGGCGACATCTCGGCAGCGACGTACCGGTAGCGGATGCTGTTTTGCTGTCTGAATCAGTGCCCGGATTTCCTGCTTGTTTAACGCCCTCCCCTTACGCTGAATATCGCCGTTCACGCGCTTAACTGACCGGATACGTGCCAGCGTTTCGGCATTCATGCAATTCAGGTTAAAAGCCGTCTGCGCCACACCCCGCAGCGCTGATAACGCCATGTTGACCGACGACACGGCGTAACCGTCATCCAGTAGTGCCGCGCGCACTTTGGCGACGGCGGCGAAGCTAAGCTGCTCCCATTGGTAATTATCTGCATCCGCACCGCGTTTAAGTATACTGGCGCTGCGGTTTAACAGGCTGGTGATCCCACGTCGTCCATAGGGAGCAAGACCGTTGATATACGCTTCAAACACGGTTGTTTGCACTACCGGCACGACCTGATGTAACGCAGCCCCGCTCATGCGTTTAGCCCGTGATAACGTACATTAAACCAAGTAACTGTTCGCATCAGACCAGCCCCCGCTCAGCCATTGATACAGTTTCAGCGCCAGCTACGATGAAGTGATCTAACAATCGCACGTCCAGCATCTCCATCAGTGCCTTTAGTTCTTTAGTTAAACGGATATCACTACGGCTGGGTTCAGGCTCGCCGCTGGGATGATTGTGAACGAGGATAGCTGCGGCGGCGTTGTGTTTCAGCACAAGCTTGATCACTTCGCGGGGGTGAACGCTGACCGTATTCAAAGAGCCCCTAAACAAAGTTTCCCGATGTAACAGCTGGTTCTGGTTATTGAGCAGGATGATGCCAAACTCTTCATGTTCAAGCGTTGCCAGCTCAACCATTACGCACCGTCTGACATCATCAGGACAGGATAGCTGTACGCCATGCTGATAATACCTGCTGATAATGTCACGCGCCTGATCGAGGATGCGGGTTTCACGTTTGGTAAACATCATCATGTTAGAACTCCCGTTCAATAAAATAGATAGCGTCTGCAAACAGCTGGCGGCGGGTTACGCCAGTACGCAGGGAGAAAGCTTTACGGGGCATGGTGGTTCGCCCGTTGCTGTCGAAGAAGCAGAGCATTTCTTCATCCATTTTGACCAAAAGGGACCAGTGAAACTGGTCGCTGAGCATAATCAGGCGGGAATGGTCAGTGACGTCAAGGAACCGCTGCATTTCCCTGAAAAGCCGCCCGTCTGTTAATCCCCGCTTCCCGGCAAAGGGTTTGGTTATTTCAACCGGGAACTGGCGGCTGTAATGCCCTTTTTGCAAAACCTGAGCCATCAGCCAGTCGAGGCGATCTTCCTCAATTCCTTCGGTCAGCCATTCCTTTAAAGGCCAACGCTGCTGGTAGGTCTGAATAAGTCGGTTCATTAGTGGGCGTCGCTTAACTTTGCCGTCGTATAACCAGCTCAACATATTAACCACGCAATAAGCACCACAAAGACAGTCCAGTTCGCCCTGTTGAGACGCACGTATTCCTCTGTAAGTTGTCACAGATAGTTCTCCATTAATTAGTGATATTCAGTGCGGAGGGATCAGCTTTCCCAGAGGATTTGCGGGGTGTAAATGCCCATCTGCCAGTAGTTAACAAAGTTGGACTGCCACAGCTCAAATAATTCACAACCTTCTGCATGGGATAAATCCCCAACTCCTGCACAGAAAACGTAACGTTGTGACCAGCTGAAATCTAATTGCTTTTCCAGTTCGGAATAGATACGTCCCATATAAGCGAAATCAGTAATGTAATCGAACCAGAACTGGTCATTTTTATGAGTAAGCCTGATTTCTACCGGGTGATAGCCGCCCTCATCATGGCTGTAGTGCATATCCCTGAAGATAAGTGATACTGCTAACAACTTTGACTTCATGGGGGGACGCTCACCCATTTCTTTAAATAATAAGTTAATCAATGCCTGATTAACCGGAAGGGAATAACCTTCCTGATATATTTTATCCATATAAATCTCTCGCCTTACTTAACTATAGGTAATGGGTTTAATTGATGAATTATATTGCACCCATTCATTGTAAGTTATGTATTAAAGATCATTCATCAACTACGTAACAGTGACATGCAGAGTCACCTCAGCGCCTTTCAAGTTCATATTCAATAAACAAAAAACTCATATAAATGGAACAGCATCACTTACTGAGCACTATTAATAAAGCAGTGGAAACACCATTAATATAAAGAAATAACCAGCATGATGGTGTTTTGTATACAGTCACCCCTCCTAGAAAGGATGATTTAAATTTTAAAGTCAGTTAAATAAATGGCTGGCAACTAATAATAGCTTTCCAGTAATGACATTATATCAAAGTGATATATATCGATCAAATAATACCAGCAAGAAACTATTTTAATTGAAACGAAATGAAAGGTATGAAATTGAGAGAGATAATATCCAATATATCGACATTTACTTCGAAATACCTTCCAGCAATTGTTTACGCTGTTCTTCTGATAAAGCCATTAACTGATGGGCCAGTGAAATCACTTCCGCCGGCATTGAGTGATGTGTCAGCGAAAGATCGTCAGCTGCTTGTTGAAGAGCCTGTTGCAGCAAGCGGTCTCGTGAATGAGGTTCCATGCTCTTAAACAATTGAACCCAGAGATTGAGTTGTTCATCAGCACCGTGGGGAGATGCTATTGATTGAATAGCCTGCTCTGCCCGCTCACTTTTCAGCGACATTCCCGCAGCACGAATATGATACTCAAAGCCTTTATGCCCGGTTCTCTTTCTTTTGATTTCAGGGTGCATTACTGCCAGCTTCTCAAGACGCAGGCGGCAACCCTTTGCCGTACCCGGCATTCCCGCTATTCCAACGAATGCCTGTGCTGAAAGCCACTGTTCGCTGTCACCTTCATTCTCGGCAGTAGATGAAACGTCCAAAATATTTTTCATAAATTTAATCCAGAATATCAATACGTTAAAAAAAGGAACATACAAAACCATAAAGAGAACTTGATAAGTTCCTTTTATTCGCATTTAATATCCTTGTACTGATACAGAGGAGTTAACACTGTGAATAACCACGTAGCATCGCAAAAAAAGCGAACTAAAGGAAGGGCTAAGGACTGGCACAGGGCCGACATTGTGGCTGCACTACACAAACGTGGAGTAAGTCTGGCGCAGTTATCCCGCGATCAGGGATTAGGTTCCCGTACATTGAACAATGCTTTCAGTCAGCACTATCCGAAGGCAGAACGGTTGATCGCAGCAGCGCTGGGCATGATGCCCGAAGATATATGGCCCAGCCGTTATTTTGATAAACAACCTTCAATACATTCCGGCAAGGATTAGCCATGGCGACCACCATCACTTCGGTGACAAAAAGCTTTGAGTACTTCTTTCATTCCCTTTACCGCACTGAGTTTGTAAAAACACTACGCCTGAATGAGTGTAGTTAAAGGGAACTTCTACCTCTGGTTCGTTGCTACCTTTTAGGCTGTTTCTCCGACGATGTATCGCCTGAAGTGAAAGGGAAACTTCCGGGCTCTATTACGGGAAACGGCTATATCGACTTTGTAATAGATGATGTGGCTGTTGAGTTTGCCGTCCGTAAACCCACCGCAGCCAAATCAACGGTATCAGCCACAGTCAACAGCACTGAAATGAAGAAACTGATGAAGTATGACGGCAAAGCATTGCTGGTACTGTTCGACTTCTCTACCACGCCCTATTCGGAAGCCCAGATTGAGGCTTTCCGCGACTGGCCTTCTCTCGGCAAAGGCAATCACAAAAAGTCGGCGTTTAATGTTGCTTATTTTTATGTCGAAAAACGCAGACCGCTCACTTTCGGGAAAATCACCAAAAATATTCGTATTAACTGACAAGGAGTAACGATGAAAAGGGTCATTTTAGCCACCCTAGTATTGAGTACATCAGCTCTGGCTACCGCCGCAGAGTATTTCAAACCGAACGGATCACTATCACTGGTAGCGGGAGGTAATGGTGTGGAATTCAGCATTAATGCAGCAAGTAAAGATGCTTCAGGTATCTGCAATATGGAAGGCTCAGCGCAATCTATTGGTCCCGGTAAAAATCAGAAGCATCGCTGGGTTTATAACGATAAATCGACCCAATGCGTAGCAGCCATCAGCGAGCAGAACAACGGCAGAGTGACGGTAATAACAAAGGGGTGTGAAGGCTATTGCGGCATGACCTCCATTGGAGCAATGGATGGGATTTACCAGAAAAAATAGCGAGGAAATGCAGGGAGATGGAATGTGAGTGAGCAGGAACGGGATGATCTTAACCGTAAAATGGACGCGGAGCTTTACGATAAAACGCTTCAGCTGATTATTCATGAAGGGCTAACAGAAATTAAAGTCAAAACGGTACAACTTTATTTTCGCGTGGGGTATAACCGTGCAGCCCGAATAGTTGAACGTCTACGTCTGGAAAAAATATTAAATCATGCAATTAACAAGGATTAATCAAATGATATCAAAATTAGTTTTATTAACCATCTCTGCAAGCCTGCTGACTGGTTGTGGGGACAACACACCAAAATGTAATAGTGATGATGCTAAAAGTCTAGTAGTTGATATTTCGAAAAAAAAATCAAGAAACAATTTGACCAAATCAGGAACTCACAGATGGCAGGGATGGTGCCTAAGGATGCAGATAACATTCAATTAGCCGTTATTAATGTCAGAACTATAAAGCATGACTCCTTGCTAGATGCCTACTCATGCTCTGCCGACTTGAAAATGACTTTACCAGACAAGACAACTAAATTACCGATAACTTATAATATCCAAAAGTCGGATGACAGTAACGGGCAGTTTTACATAAACGTATTTGGCTTGTAAAACGCTTAGGCAATATCAGGGATTCCTTGGGTTAAAATAATTGAAATTTTAACCCAAAAGGAAAGTTGATGAAGAAGATCACCATGTTTGCCATTATCACTATGACTTTAATTTTTTGGCTCATCATATATAAGGCATCTGAACCTGAAAAAGATCTCCCTATTAATACTCCCCTCATCATTAAATCTCACTTACCAGGTGCATGTAAGGCCACAGTTTTTGAAACTGCTGGCAATATCATACGAAATGCTTCTATCGTCGCGTGCAGGGTGCAGTTTTATACACATTACTAATTTTACTGCATTCTCTAACTGCGCGCAGGTGCAGTATACGCCATCGAAAAATATATTTGATGTCAAGATCTGTATTCACCAACCCTTGCTTTTCCTGTTCAATTGAAGAAAATTCCCATATACAACCAAGGGCCTTGCCCATGTGGAAAGGGCTGAAAAAATCAGACAGAATGGCACCATGTTGACGGACAAAACAGCAAGGCTTTGTTGAATAAATCGAACTTTTGGCCGTAATCAGGATCAGATCACCACATTCCCGATCCTGTAGCGGTATCACGTGGCAAAACAAACGTTCAAAATCACCAACTGGGCTGAATACAACAAGGCGCTCGTCAACCGGGGTTCACTGACATTCTGGCTTGATGAGTCGCCCATCCAGGCCTGGTATGACGAGCCAGGCACGTCTTCACATGGTCATCCGCAACGTTATTCTGAGCTGGCTATTACCACCGTACTGATGCTCAAACGCGTCTTTCGCCTCACGCTGCGCGCCGCGCAGGGATTTATTGACTCCATTTTTACCCTGATGAAGCTCCCGCTCTGTTGCCCGGATTATTCCTGTGTCAGCAGGCGGGCTAAGTCCGTCTGCATCCCTTTAAAAAACCCTACACGTGGCGAGATTGCCCACCTGGTTATCGACTCCACCGGATTAAAATTCTTCGGTGAAGGTGAGTGGAATGTGCAAAAACACGGCCAAGAAAAGCGCCGCATCTGGCGTAAACTGTACCTGGCGGTAGACGACGGTACACATGAGGTTATCTGCGCTGACCTTTCCCTGAACAACGTGACGGATGCAGAGGCCTTCCCGGGGCTTATTCGCCAGACCCACCGGAAAATCAGAACCGTCTGCGCCGACGGCGCTTATGACACCAGACGGTGCCACGATGAACTGCGGCGTAAGAAAATCAAAGCACTGATCCCACCGCGAACTCGCGCAGGTTACTGGCCGGCTGAATATGCCGACAGAAATTAGGCGGTTGGCCGGCAACGGCTGACGGGAAGCAATGCGTACTGGAAATGGCACACGGTTTACAACCGGCGTTCGGTGGCTGAAACGGCAATTTACCGTGTCAAGCAGCTGTTTGGTGGGCATCTTACGCTGCGGGATTATGATGCGCAGGTTGGGGAGGCTATGGCCATGATCCGCGCCTTAAACAAAATGACGCGCGCAGGGATGCCAGAAACTGTCCGGATTGCCTGAGGGAGTCAGCGATGAGGAGAGCTTTTATCTAAATCCGATTTATTCAACAAAGCCGCATGAATGCTGTGGGTTCGATGGATGGCCTCTATAACCAATAACACAAACAAAAATGAGACATCCATCAAAAATTGCTGGATGTCTTTCACCAACAAAGCATTAAAAACCACAAACGTTAAGCAACGACACCGCTTCTGAAATACCTACTATTTCGGTACAAAGTCGGAGCAGAGCCTCAGTAAGCTATGAGCGAAAAGGAAGATAATCGACGTCACCACTGACAATAAAGACCTGTCCGGGAGACCTCATATCAAATTCGGTTTCGCGCTATCCAGATACTAGCGCGCAAGGTAAAATTTATCAGACAATACCAAGATAGCCTGCTCCCGTTCTTCTGCCGTATCTGGCAATGACGAGGCGCGCATTTTCAGGTTCTCAATACTCTCCAGCATATTAAGAATTTCCGTTATCGCACAATGCAGATTCTCATCTTGAGACACAGGAGAATCACCTTTCACACGCCCTCTTACCGCTAGTTGATCAGACGAAAACTCGCTGAAATAGGCACGCAAGCGTTCTGCCTCTGGGTTGCCACGAAATTTGAGCCGCTGAACGTCATTATAATCGGGGCAGAGCTGGTAGCACATATCTCGGAAACCAGGGTATCCCTCGACGAATTCCTTTTGCAGATCTTCCACGGCAAGCGTTTTCAGTAATCGCATCAGTTCGTTCTTTATCCCCTCTAGATTAGTCAAATAGTCTGGCGTGTTACGACCTCGGTGAACCAAACTTAGGATGTTCAAACTGTTGAGCATCTCCAAAAAAGCATTGGTATAAACCTCTGCAGAAGAGCCTTTAAAACGCGGATATTCCACAATGCCTCTGGATCGCCAGTAGAATTTATCTTTATTCGCTTCCCCCCATTTAAATTCACCATAGGTCACGGCGCAGTCAACATTGTAGCCGTTTCGGCACGTCATACCATCAATATACTCACCCATGAACTGACGCAATTTTTGTGCGAGCAAAGCTGCCGTTTTCCCTCCGTTTACTAGCAGTTGCATTGCGCGTTCACTGTCATCTTTATCGAGATCAGCGACCTCGGAGAAAAAAAAGTTCACATCTGCATTGAGCCTGTCCATATCATTTTTTATCACTTGGTCCAGTTTGCGCTCAATGCGGAATAATTTTTCACTCTGCTCACGAAACCCTGAGCGTATATCGCGATTGATAACTGACAAAGTCACCAAAAACTCATTCTGAAATTGCACCATCAGCGCCGGTGAATATTTGAGATCCTCTTTCACCATGAGTGTGTTTAGTGGCGTAGTAAATCTCCCGCGAGAATCACGTAATTGTAACCCCTCTATCTTCACCATACCGTCATCAATCTGTTTTTTGATCGTGTCGGTCAGTATTGCCTTGATGCTCATTTCCTCAAGATTAGCCATACGTAAATTCCTCATCGGCGTTATGCCAGCTTAGTCAGTAAAAATGGTCACTTTGCCCTGTTTATAGCCGAGTTGGTGCATAAACTTTTCCGCTATCCTCGGTAAAGACTGATAGGTTTCAATACCGCTGAATCTGAGATATTCAATCAGTTGGGTATCAACCCGCAGTTCCCACTCAGCAATGGACAACATTTTCTGGAAACCATCATCGACTTGCTTTGATAATAGCGCTTCCACTGCCATGTGATAACGCATATCCCAATAAAGTAATAACGCCTCAGGGTAACGCCGCAGATCAGGATAGTTGCCTTCAGGATCAGATCTGGCATATCGCTCTGCGTCTTTCAAAATAGAAGTTACAGATTGCTGAACATTCCCCGTTCCAGTCATCACCGATGGAATACGAACGCCTAACTTTTCGTCATGCAGGATCAGCGCTTTTATTATCTGCTTATTCATTTTGGGCAAAGGCCCTGTGAGATCGCGAGCGTAATGGAGAACTATACTTTCGACAAAACCGGCCTGCTTCTCCAGCGAAGGTTTAACGCGGGTAACAGCTTTTCCGGTAAGGAAAGTGAGAACATCTTTATCAGAAAACGAAGGCACCTTTGCACAACGCAATGTTCTCAACTGTAGCTGGTTTTTATAAACGGCTTGCATAACAAGATGGTTCGAATTTTTCCGCACTGAATATTCCTGCAGCGCCAGCGAAGCATAGAGCAAAAAATCGAGACGATCATAGGCGGGTTCAATTGCTTTTTTTTCCAGTATCATTCCTAGGGCTGCGTTAATGTTATTACGTGAATAATGGTCTGGGTCATGCCGTTCACCATCGATTTCACTTTTTACATAAACAGCCATCTTTTCACATGTAAGTGTGAGATTACTCGAAATACGCCATGCCTCTTCTGCGTAAGTTTTTGGCATGGAAAAGGTTAAATGGCCAAGGATTTCCGCCAGTACAGCAGAGTTTTCCTCACTTTGCTCATGCTGCTGCGGGAACGCGGATCTGAATTCAAAATTCGCTTTATCGGTACTTTCAACTTTCAGTAAACGGAAGATCTGCGGACGGTAAACCCGGCAAATACGATAGAAAAGTGTGACCACCTTAAACGCCAGATTACGGTCTTTCTCAAGGAAAACCTTAAAAGGAATACCGGTCAGTACAGCGATATTCTTCTTTATCTTTTTCACCAGATCGGCGACATCAGCACCTCCATAAGTTTGTGCAAGGTAGATATGAAACGCTTTCTCGCTGGAATCAGGAATAGGTTGTGAGCTACCGATTTCATAGCCACTGCCGTAGATCACTCGCTTTTGTTCATCGGACAGATAACGATGGTAGATATACTCCTGCGTTTGCAAGGTTACACCGCCACCAATGACGCTCCCGCCCAGTACGCTGCGCTGTAAAAGAGTGTCTTTATGCTGCAATAGGGTTTTCAAACCATTTTCGTCAAAAGTAAACCCCATCTGCTCAAGCATGTGCTTTATCTGTAATTCCGTAAAAGTCTGTGCAGCCATGATCCGTTCCTTATTGATTCTTCATCGGTTCTACGTTTTGAATAGCGACCAGCTTAGTCGGATTACTTTAAGCAAATAAGGGGAGAAATTTATAAAGTTCCTGCACCCGTCTGTAAGTACCAGATGTGAGATCGACTTTCCACAACGGAAGATCACGTAACCAGTTCACAAGTCACTCCAACTATAGAGCAGGGTCGTCTAACGGGGTGGGGTCAGTCCATTTAGCGCCTTGATGGGACACTATAACAAGCGCCTTAGGCGCATCTTTCAGTTAACCTTTCTCTTATAGAGTACCGTTCGTTTATGGCACGGTGAGCACCACGAGAGAGCCAGCCCCTTTACCCCTCTCAAATAATTTAGTTTTAAGGGTTACAGGTACGGTTCAGTAAATGTCTTTTGCATTTGTCGTGATAGAATAAGGTCCTAATTTTGCCCTATAGAAATCCGCTAGCCAGGTGCCGATCATGAGCCAGAACAAGCGATACATCCCCCTCAATACTGGCGAATCCGCCGTTTTGCCCGACGCTAACACCCTTCTGCCTCGTGGTGAGGTTTATGAACCGCTGGCACGGATGATTATTGAAGCAGTTCAAAAGGCAAAAGCCGCCACAGGCAGATCGCTAAATGAGCTGCGCGAACATAATGCCATCTCGATAGATGGCGCACGCGGGACTGGTAAAACTGCTGTATTGGTAAATCTGAAAAGCTATCTAAAAGATCGGGACGTCTTGAAAGATGTCCACATTCTTGACCCGGTAGACCCGACTCTGTTGGAAAATGGCGACTCGTTATTCCTACACATCATCGTCGCCGCTGTGCTTCACGATAATGATGTCAAAGAACAGCAGCGGATTACACCGAATAATGCCCGTAGCCTGAACCAGACGCTGGAGAAGCTCGCCCAATCGCTGGAATCGGTCGAGACACAACAAGAACGTCACGGCATGGACAAGGTACGTGCCATGTACAGCAACAAACAGCTAGCCGACTGCGTGCAAGATTTTTTCCGCGAAGTGTTGAGCTTGCTGGACAAACAGCTGTTGATCCTTCCGATCGACGATGTCGATACCTCGTTGAATCGTGCATTTGAAAACCTCGAAATCGTACGACGTTATCTAGCTACACCTCATGTGTTGCCCATCGTCTGTGGCGATCGATCACTTTACGATGAGGTAACCTGGCGCGATTTTCATGGCCGCCTCACCAAAGATTCCAGCTACCGTCGCACAATAGCCTATGAAAGGGCCGTAGAATTAGCAGCAGAGTATCAACGCAAGATCCTGCCTTTCCCTCGCCGTTTGACCATGCCGGAAGTCAGCAGTTATTGGCAGTGGGGGCCAGTTGGAGAAGAGGCGGCTGACACTAGAGTTACTCTCGGCAATGCAAATGATGCAATGCCTTTGGCTAACTTCATTTCTTGGCTGGAGATCTTTTTGACTGGCCCGGTGAATGGATTTGAAAGTAGTCGTCCCTCGTTGCCAATACCTTCTATCCGTGCCTTGTCGCAATTAATCAGGCATTGCCATGATCTTATTCTGGAATTGCCAGCTGAAATTCGTACTGCTAAGGATGAACTGAAGGTGCGGATTAGTTGGCAAATGCCTCCTAAGCTTCAGGATGAGGCTGATAAAACAACGGAGCTTCAGGATGAAGCTGATAAAGCAGCGAAGCAGAAAAGAAATGAGTTTGCACATAATCTGGTGAATTACTTCTGCTTTGAACCTAAAGCTGGTGCAGCCTATCTGATATTGCTTGCCAAACTGCATTGGCAAGAGTGTTTCGAATCCTCATCCTCACAACATCGCAGCCTTCTTGACACCCCCTTGTTCCAGCCCCTTAAACATGCTACTGCCAACTTTGAGCTTTTCGACAAGGCGGATGACCTTTCTGCTTGGCCGATTTTATTGGATGGACGGTTGCCTGAAGAGTGGTTGGCCGGTATCAAATCTCAGAAAACTATTCTGCCGTATCCAGTGGCAGAAGTTGGGGTAAATTCAAGCAAAGGGTGGGATTACATCAAGGAGATTCAAAGCCTTTCAATACAAGGTTTGCAAGTCGAGCAAAGGAAAAAGGCAAGCTTTTTGATTTCCTTGCTGGCACAGAATAATTTTTACACCAACGCCAAGAAAACCATGCTGCTGAATATAGGCCGGGTGTTTGAGTTGTTAATTTCCAGCATTGTCGGTCCGCTATCGGTCGAAGAAATTCATGCAATCATGGGGCGGGCTCCTTTCTTTTCTACGGCAGCACTGGCACCTACTAAAACAATCACTTTTAACGAAAAAGAAAATAAGTCCAATGGTGGTGATGAAGGGTCGGAAGAGTTTCAAAACGCAGAGTACGATATAAATTTGATAGCAGAGAGACTACATCAAGAAATAGAAATGTGGCGGCAGACCTGTCATGTTAATCAAATTGATCTTGCGCCATGGTTGGTTTACAAGGTGTTTAATAAAGTTTATAGCCAAGTGGCGAGTGATGAGTATGTGCCAAATGGCATGAAACGTATCAGAACGGCGCTAAATATGGTAGCTCACAGTTTCTATGCAACTTGGTTTGCCTTTGGTAGTTTTGAAAAGGGTGAGCTGTTTGGCTTGCCTAATGTAATAGCAACGACCAACATTAATCCTGAAAATCTAAAAAATTACACAAGCAATGACCAGTTTAATGTCAACGTCAAACCAATACTGGAAGCTTTTGATAAAAATAATTCTTTAAGGGCTGTCAGCATTGTGCTTGCAGAGCACCCGTTGAAGAAGTGGATTGATGAGGTAATCAATTTGGATTGGCCTAAGTCTGAGGAAAATCTTGAGGCTAAAGCTGAAAAACATTTGAGAGAAGAGCTTGGCATCACCGCCAAGAATATAAATAAAACGACAATAAAAACACAAGCTAGAAAACAAATAGAAAAATTAGGTTCGATATATGATCATATGGCAGCTAATTTCGGAGGTGATAGCAAGTACGCAAAACTCCTAAAAGAGATTTTTGATGAATTGTCTAAAGAACCAGCGCCAAATTCGTCAAATCAGCCGCAACCTAATATACAGCTGACAGGACAAGGTCAGGACAAGGAACCAGAGTAATGCTCCAGCGCACCTTGACTGAACACGCCGCTGAGTGTTTTTTTGGCGATGAAAGATTAGCCGCACGACTGTGGCAGCACTTGCTAAAGTCAGCTGACGGTCTGGAGTCTGACCATTGGCATCGACTGCAGGATGATTTATATCATTTGCTAGTAGAGGGCTTGGAGGCGCGCCATCCTCGCGAGCACCGGCTGACCGATGTGCGCCAGTTGATGGGGCGCATACTTGATGGTGACTTGTTGCTGACGCCAAAACTGCCGTGGCTGGACGAGCTACAACAGAGGCTATTGCAGCGCAATGGCGACTTGCTGTGCTACCTTGAGAGTGAGGTGCAGGCGTATGTGCGCCTTGCAGCGGGGCTGGACCCTACGTTGTTGGCCGGCTGGCATTTAGCACAGTGGCTGAATGACATGCCTCTGCCACCGATACACGACATCCGCCGCGTGGTGTCCGCGCAGACTGCATTTTTCGCCCCATCTGGAAACCCATCACTACCGTTTGCCGAGGGGCATGTGCATTTCTGGGGCATCACAACCGATTGCGCGATTCTCGACGATTATCTGCTGTCGGGTGACGAGTTAAGACTCGGCAACAATGCAAGTCAGTGGCAGAGAGAGCAGCACGACAACTTGGAGACTCTGTTGCAGCGCGCGCGGCAACTGTTGGTGTTGTTGCTGGAATCCGACGAGCAGACCAAGCGGCCCCAAAATACTAAGGACAATCAGCCATGTTGTTCGGAAGGTTGGCCGCAGCATCTGGCGCGGCTCAATCTTGCCATGCACTCCTCTACCCTCAAGCCAGACTGGGATTTGCTTGCCGCTAGCCTACATACTACCAACGTTGGTAGTGCGGATTGGCTACTGAGCGAGTTTGCATTGGCAATGAAGCGTGGCGATGCCAATCGCTGGTTGTGGCTGTATGTCTATCTTTGTCGCCGCTATTGCCAACCTGATACCCATCCACTGCAACGCGCGGCCATCTTGTGTTTCTGGCAGACCGTGAACCAGCTGCGTAGTAATCTGATAATGGACGGGCAAGGGCTGACACGCTTTGCCGAGCGCTACTATCAATCAGGGCTCGGTAGGGGTGGCGACTATCAAGGGAATATGCGCCGATTGTGGGCAGGTCGTGCTGATGTGGCAGAGATCAAGTCAGCGCCGCTGGCATTTAAGCCGGCGTTTGTCGGCAAGATCGCTGGCGGCCTGCTTGCAAATGCCAGTTTGTCCTTGCCAAGCCCCCCCTACATTTTTGGTGAATCTGATATCCTGCTGGATATGCAAGCTTTGGCCGCCATGCAGGCGCTGGAACGCTGGCAATTCTGTGGCCACTTTTTTCGTTCACAAACTCACAAGCAAAATCAGCGCCCCAGGCCGGATCTTAAGAAGTTGTGGAAAGAGGCTGAAAAGCTGATACGCAATCTACAAAGTGCTTCCGGCTGGAACGCACCCGAGTTTTTAGGCGGCAAACAGAATCAAAATTTCCATTTCCAACCGGCTAGATGGTTTCGTGGGTTAGATGTGGCAGGTGATGAAAACGCATTAAAAATTGAATGGTTTGCGCCAGTACTGCGTTGGCTGCGTAGCGGCTTCAAACCACTGTCGGATGGCGAACGTGCCAGCACCGGCTTTCATCTGAGTATTCATGCCGGTGAGGATTACGCCCATCCGGCATCGGGCATGCGCCATATAGACGAGACAGTACATTTTTGTAAGATGCGTGAAGGCGACCGGCTGGGCCACGCCTTAGCGCTGGGCATAGTCCCGAAAAAGTGGGTTGCACGGCAAGGCGAGATGATACTGCCACTGGACGAGCATCTGGATAATCTGGTGTGGCTTTGGCATCACGCAAGTGTGCTGAGTGCCGTACTGCCGCTGGCGCAGCAGGTATTGCCCCTGTTCGAGCGTCGTATTGCGCGTTTCTGGCGCTTGTCGCGCTGGTGGCAGGTGCCGGATTTGATGGACGTAGATGCGTCTAGCCAGCAGGCGGGGCTGAATTCTGCTGCCGGTTGCGATGATGCGCCTTTGCGTCATGCGACACCGGATGATCTGTATCAGGCATGGTGGCTACGTCGTAATTGTCACTTTCGCCTAAATGAGGTTGGTGATAGCTGGCAAATCACTTCGCAAGAGCTGTGCGCTTTGCCAGATCATCAAGAATTGAGCGAGAGCAGTACGCTGGCGAGCCAGCTTTATAAGGAACGGCATAAATGGCTGGAGAAAATTACAAATGTGCCTTTGGTGATTGTATGCATGGGAGATGAAGCGGCTGCACATGGTGGATTTAATTCCAAGTTTGGCCGTAAGATTGATGAAGACATTCTGAAAGATATCGACACCCCGGCCGAGCTGGACTTTATGCACGCGCTGCAAGACTGGCTACTAACTGAATACGATAAGCTGGGGCTGATCATCGAGGCGAACCCGACGTCCAATGTCTATATCGCACGACTGAAATCACACGCCGAACACCCGATTTTCCGCTGGTATCCACCAGACGAATCGGTGCTGGAAAGCGGCGCTTCGGCCAACCTTTATGGATTGCGCCGAGGACCTGTGCGTGTTCTAGTGAACACCGATGACCCCGGCATCATGCCGACGACACTACGCACCGAGTTTTTGCTGCTGCGCGAGGCTGCGCTTGAGCTTAAGGTAGGCCGCACATTGGCCGAACGCTGGTTGGAGACCTTACGGCAGTACGGCATCGAGCAATTTCATCGCAATCATTTTCCGGTATTCGAGCCAATTTAAAGGAGAATAATTGTCGGAAAAAATGCACATTTTGCGAAATAGTGAGTCGCCCCGCTTTTTTATATAGCTTCACAGTGGCTGTTGATACAAAAGCCGACTGTGCGCTTAACCGAACGGCTAATGGAAGAGCATGCCAAGGCCGATGACTTTATTCTTCACCGTTACTTAACACAATTAACGGTGTCGCAGGTTTAGCCGTTGGACCGCCCTGAGCTGGGACCACCATGCGATGTTGCGATGATAATCAGAGGTATGTTCAAAGGCAGCGATAATACTGTCATGGGGTGAAGCGGTGAGAGCAAGCAGTCGGTTGAACCCTTCCAGTGTGTTTTCGATACGCAGATAAAACGCTCGTCCATCAGGGTACCGAATTTTCGCATCATGATGTTTTTTAGAGATATCCAAGGCAATCAGTGTCCCCAAATGCTGACATTGCTAACAGGAGTGTTCATTGATTTTCTCCACTTGTGACAGACACTACAAGTTGTCGAAAATGGCTGACTTAAACGCTAACCAGATACATTCAATAGGTATCACGGCCCGGAATTTATCTCCCTGGCACTGGCTGAATGGGCAGAGAAACATGCAGTAAGACTGGAGTTTATCCAGCCGGGTAAGCAGACGCAGAACGCTTTTATTGAGCATTTAACCGGACGTATCGTACAGAAATACTCGATTTTTATCTGTTCAGAACGCTGAATGAAGTGCAGGAAATCACGGAAAGGGGGTTGTCAGAATATAACTGTGAACGCCCGCATGAATCACTGAACAATATTACGCCGGAGGAATATCGACAACACCATCATTTGGCTGGGATCTCAAAAAATGCCTGGAACTAAAACGGGCCTATTAAAGTTTTAATTCCTTCACCCATCATAACATGTTGATTTAAAATAGAATCTTGTACATCTAGAAAAAATATTAGACCAAACTTATTGCAGACTATCTAAATAATCAGCCCATACCTGCAACCACTTCCGACACTCAGCATCATACTTATACAAATTATAAATCCCTTCAACGCCGCCACGTGTATGCCCCAATACGGCCTCTGCTACCTCATTTGGACACTGCAAACGAGATAAGCCCGTTCGTACTGTACGACGCAGGTCATGCGGCGTCCAATGAGGAATATCAAGCATTTGACCGCTTTCACGCAAACGCCATGAGTTTTCAGTTAGATACTTCTGCTGGATTGGCTTCTTAGTGGCTTGCGAAGGGAATAGATATTTATCAGAGGTAAGGCGTAGAACCTTGAGAAAGTCGATCGCCTGATCCGATAACTGAACGTAACGCTCTACTCCAGTCTTGGTTTCTCTAAGATGAATGGTGCCTTTATCAAGATCAACATCCTTCCATACCATATTGCAGACTTCACCGGTACGACATCCGGTCCAGAGAGTCAGACGTAACACGTTTTTGATCGTTGGCGTGTAAGCCGAGCCCGGAAGCCATTTAAGGAATTTTGCAAGCTCGTCCTCACTCAGTACCCGTGTTCCACGTCCATTTGTGAGCTTGATTCTTGTCTGTCGTAAGCTGGATTTTGCTAACAATGCTGGATTCGCAAAACTGTCATCAAAGCGCCCAAGGCCAATTGCAAATTCATATGCGAGTGAAAGCTCCCTCAGTACATTCCCTGCCTGTACGGTTGCACCTCGAGCTACAATGCCATTGATTAAATTAATGACATCCTGGCGCGTAATCTCAGCAGCATTTCGTGTTCCTAAGCTTTTAACAGCGTCACCATAGAGAGTACGACGAACCTCGGCCTGCCCTTTCGGCTTTCTGGCACCGGGAATGATTTTTCCGTCCTTCGTTTTTCGATCCTCAATACGTTCGGTAAGATACAGTTCAACTAGTCCCTGTACGGTCAATTCAGGGATCTTAGCCTGTTCAGCTTCAATCGCACGCTGGAGCTTATCTTGCTTAAGCTCAGACGCAGGACACCGGCCTTCCTGTCGGAGAAGCTTTAATTCGTGAAGTTTAAGACGTGCAGCGGCGAGAGAAATTTGGGGGAAGTTACCAATTTTAACCTGTGCGAGCTTGCCAGTCAGAGGGCTTGTGTAGCGGTAGAAAAAAGACTTAACCCCAGTAGCACCACAAGAGACACGTAAGCCTCGATTTTCGCCTACATCAGCCTTATCTTTGTCGCCAGGCTTCATCATTTCTACCGCTTTAAACGAAAGTGGTTTTCCCTCTTGTTTTCCTGCCATAAAGACTCCGTTATCATGCACCTTATGCAGTCATGAACATAAATGTAGGTTGCGCTGTATGTGCCCATATTTTACCAGGCCATAGGTTGATAAGCTACACTTTAACCTACATTTAAATGTAGGATTTCATGATATCCGATGAGACAACGTGAAATCTAATGATAACCATAAAAATCACTAAATCATTAAAAATGAAGAGAATGGACATCACAAACCGATGAGTGCAATAGAAAATTTAGACTCGCACACCCCAATGATGCAGCAATACCTGCGCCTGAAGGCCGATCATCCTGACATCCTGCTGTTTTACCGCATGGGCGATTTCTACGAGCTGTTTTACGATGACGCGAAACGCGCCTCGCAGCTGCTGGAAATATCTCTGACTAAGCGTGGCGCATCCGCGGGAGAACCCATCCCGATGGCGGGTGTGCCCTATCATGCGGTTGAAGGTTATCTGGCGAAACTGGTCCAGCTCGGCGAATCAGTCGCGATCTGCGAGCAGATTGGCGATCCCGCCTTGAGCAAAGGCCCGGTTGAGCGCAAAGTCGTGCGTATCGTTACACCCGGCACCATCAGCGATGAAGCTTTACTGCAAGAGCGCCAGGATAATCTTCTGGCCGCTATCTTTCAGAGCCAGCGCGGCTTTGGTTACGCGACGTTAGATATTAGCTCTGGTCGATTCCGCCTGAGTGAACCGGGCGATGTGGAAACAATGGCGGCGGAACTGCAGCGTACCAATCCCGCTGAGTTACTCTATCCCGAAGATTTCCAGGCGATGACGCTGATTGATCAACGTCGTGGTCTGCGTCGCCGTCCGCTGTGGGAATATGAAATCGATACGGCGCGCCAACAGCTCAATCTGCAGTTTGGCACCCGCGATCTGAGCGGTTTTGGTGTCGAGCAGGCCCACCTGGCACTGCGTGCCGCCGGATGTTTACTGCAATATGTCAAGGATACGCAACGCACCTCGCTGCCGCATATCCGCTCGCTGAGCATGGATCGTCAGCAGGATAGCGTGATTATGGATGCCGCCACACGCCGAAATCTGGAGATCACTCAGAATCTGGCGGGTGGAATCGAGAATACGCTGGCGGCAATACTGGATAAAACCGTCACGCCTATGGGCAGCCGTATGCTTAAACGGTGGCTACATATGCCTCTGCGTGATGTCTCTACTATTGCTCGTCGCCAGGAATCTATCGCTGAGCTGCAATCACTCAGCCAGGAATTGCAGCCGGTGCTGCGGCAGGTGGGCGATCTGGAACGTATTCTGGCGCGCCTCGCGCTGCGTACTGCTCGCCCCCGCGATTTGGCGCGCATGCGTCACGCCTTCCAACAATTGCCAGAGTTAAACCAGCAGCTTGCAGGCGTTGAGGCTACGCAGCTAATTAACCTGCGGTCTCAGATGGGTGAGTTCAACGAGCTGCGTGAGCTGCTCGAGCAAGCCATTATTGAATCACCGCCGGTGCTGGTGCGCGACGGTGGCGTGATTGCCCCAGGATACAATGCTGAGCTCGACGAATGGCGCGCCCTGGCGGATGGCGCCACCGATTATCTTGATCGCCTGGAGATTCGCGAGCGTGAAAAACTCGGGCTGGATACGCTGAAAGTCGGCTTTAATGCGATTCACGGCTATTACATTCAGGTAAGTCGCGGGCAAAGTCATCTGGTACCCATTCACTATGTTCGCCGTCAGACATTGAAAAATGCTGAGCGTTACATCATCCCCGAACTGAAAGAGTATGAAGACAAGGTTCTGACATCAAAAGGGAAAGCGTTAGCCCTTGAGAAAGGCCTCTATGAGGACCTTTTCGACCGTTTGCTGCCGCACCTTGAAGCGCTGCAAAACAGCGCAGCCGCGCTATCAGAACTGGATGTATTAGCCAATCTGGCCGAGCGCGCCTGGACGCTAAACTACTGCCGTCCGGTGCTGCAAGAAAAAGCGGGGATTCGCATTACCGCAGGACGCCATCCGGTGGTTGAACAGGTGCTGAAAGAACCCTTTATCGCCAACCCGCTGTCGCTCTCTCCGCAACGGCGCATGCTGATTATTACCGGCCCCAATATGGGCGGTAAAAGTACCTATATGCGCCAGACCGCCTTGATCGCTTTGATGGCGTGGATTGGTAGCTATGTGCCCGCAGAAGAAACGGTCATCGGCCCGATCGATCGTATATTCACTCGCGTCGGCGCTGCAGATGACCTGGCTTCCGGTCGCTCCACCTTCATGGTTGAGATGACGGAAACCGCCAATATCCTGCATAACGCCACCGAAAATAGTCTGGTGCTAATGGATGAAATTGGTCGCGGTACCTCAACTTACGATGGGCTGTCGCTGGCATGGGCTTGTGCAGAGAGCCTGGCGAATCGTATTAAAGCCATGACGCTGTTCGCTACCCACTATTTCGAGTTGACTACGCTACCAGAGAAAATGGAAGGTGTGGTGAATGTGCATCTGGATGCGGTGGAACATGGCGATACTATCGCCTTTATGCATAGCGTACAGGATGGCGCGGCGAGCAAAAGCTATGGTCTCGCGGTAGCTGCGCTGGCGGGCGTGCCGAAAGAGGTGATCAAGCGTGCACGTAACAAGCTGAAGGAGTTAGAAGCACTGTCCGGTAGCTCTGCAGCATCAACGGTGGAAGGTTCGCAAATGCAGTTGCTGGTGACAGAAACCTCACCAGCGATGGATGCGCTGGAAGCACTGGATCCTGATAGCCTCACACCTAAGCAGGCGCTGGAATGGATTTATCGCCTCAAGACGCTGGTCTGAAGTCACTAAATGACTGCTGGCAGCAACTATATTGCAAGCAGTCAGAAAACCTGACCTGCAGGCGAAAAAAAACGGTGACCATCAGGTCACCGTTTTTCATTATCGGTAAAAATTATTCGCGAAACAGTGCTTCAATGTTCAGGCCCTGTGTCTGCAGAATCTCACGCAGACGGCGCAGCCCTTCCACCTGGATTTGACGTACGCGTTCACGGGTCAACCCGATTTCACGACCTACATCTTCCAGCGTTGCCGCTTCATAGCCTAACAGGCCAAAACGACGCGCCAGCACTTCACGCTGCTTGGCATTCAATTCAAACAACCACTTAACGATGCTTTGTTTCATATCATCATCTTGCGTGGTGTCTTCCGGACCGTTGTCTTTCTCATCGGCCAGGATATCCAGCAGCGCTTTTTCGGAATCGCCACCCAAAGGTGTATCAACCGAGGTAATGCGCTCATTGAGACGCAGCATACGGCTTACGTCATCAACTGGCTTGTCTAACTGCTCGGCAATCTCTTCAGCACTCGGCTCATGATCAAGCTTGTGCGAAAGTTCACGCGCGGTACGCAGATAAACGTTTAACTCTTTAACGATGTGGATTGGCAAACGAATGGTACGGGTTTGATTCATGATCGCCCGTTCAATAGTCTGTCGAATCCACCACGTGGCGTAAGTTGAGAAACGGAACCCACGTTCTGGGTCAAACTTCTCTACGGCGCGAATCAAGCCGAGATTACCCTCTTCAATCAGATCCAGCAGCGCCAGACCACGATTGCTGTAACGGCGGGCAATCTTTACTACCAAGCGTAAGTTACTTTCAATCATGCGGCGGCGAGAAGGAATATCACCCCGCAATGCACGGCGTGCAAAGAAGACTTCTTCTTCTGCCGTCAGCAATGGTGAGTAACCAATCTCTCCGAGGTAAAGCTGCGTCGCATCCAAAACGCGTTGCGTCGCACCCTGTGACAACAGCTCTTCTTCCGCTACGTCGTTGTTATCACCAGGTTCGTTCTCAACGAGAGCCTTCTCATCAAAAACCTCAGCTCCGTTGTTTTCCTCGAATTCCGCATCTTCATGTAAATCGTTAACTTTCAGCGTATTCTGGTTCATTAGCGGCTCCTACCCGTGATCCAAGGGCAGAACCAAGGTTCTGCCGGATTATCGCTGCGGTAAATAACGCAACGGGTTTACGGATTTCCCCTTGTAACGAATTTCAAAGTGCAATCTTACTGAACTGGTACCGGTGCTACCCATGGTAGCGATTTTTTGCCCCGCCTTAACTTCCTGTTGTTCCCGGACCAGCATAGAGTCGTTGTGGGCGTAGGCGCTCAGGTAGTCATCATTGTGTTTGATGATGATTAAATTACCGTACCCACGGAGCGCGTTGCCTGCGTACACCACTCTTCCCGAAGCTGTGGCGACAACAGGTTGTCCACGCGAACCGGCGATATCGATACCTTTATTTCCGCCTTCCGCAGCGGAGAAGTTATCGATGATCTTCCCATCAGTCGGCCAACGCCAGCTTCCCACTGGAGTTGTGCTATTAGTCGTGCTGCTGACTGTAGGGGGTGCGACAACCGGAGCTGTGGTCGTTGCCACATTATTTGCTCCTTTCGACGGCAGCAATTTGCTACCCGACGAATTACCCGAATCATCAGAATACGTAATAACAGGTTGCTGTGCAACAGGGGTCGATTTAATTTGCGTTTGACTCGGTGTAACAGGTACGCCGCCCTGTGTTGCATCCGCTACGGTTATCGCATTACCACCGGTGATGGTCTGGCCGTTGCCGTTGCCAACCTGCAGCGTTTGCCCGGCGTTCAAGCCATACGGCGCTGCGATGTTGTTGCGTTGCGCCAGATCGCGGAAATCGTTGCCGGTAATCCAGGCAATATAGAACAGGGTGTCGCCACGTTTAACGGTGTAGGTCTCGCCGCCGTAGCTGCCTTTCGGAATATTCCCATAGTTGCGATTGTACACAATGCGACCATTTTCGGTGGCCACATTATTATTACCACTAACCATTCCGCCGGACGGTTGCGCTGAAGAAGTGCCGCCGCTTAACATTCCGCCACTCGGCATCGCAGGCACACCGCTACTTTGCGAGGAGATCATGCCGCCACTGGGGGCTGAAGCCATTCCACTGTCGCCGCTGTTACTACCAACCTGGCTAATGGGTGCCTGCGTGTTATCGCCTGAACTACAGCCCGCCAGCCAAAAACCTACCAAAGAAAGTGCCGCCAAACGGCGTAATTGAAATGCTGTGCTTCCCATGCTCACTGATCCCCCGTGATGGCAACCCTGAATATAAATGTGTAACGGCGTTAACCGCATTATCCACTGCGCGTAACGTTTAAAACGGTTTTTAGCATTGATAAACAAGGATAGTAACAATATCAACTGTGCCGTGCCATGTAACAGTTGTGAAGAATTGCGTAGTGACGGTTCAGGCAAGATCGCCCTGAACCAACGGCACAAAGCGGACGGGCTCGATGATTTCTTCTATCAACTCATCGCCCTGACGACGCAAACGCTTTAACACCTGTTGATCCTCACCTACCGGCAGCACCATTTTGCCGCCCTCGCCCAATTGCGCTATCAGCGAAGTCGGAATTTCAGGTGGCGCTGCGGTGACAATAATGGCATCGAACGGACCACGCGCCGCCCATCCCTGCCAGCCATCGCCGTGACGCGTTGAGATATTGTGCAAATCGAGTTGCTTGAGGCGGCGCTTAGCCTGCCACTGCAAACCTTTGATACGTTCTACGGAGTAAACATGATTGACCAGATGCGCCAGAATGGCGGTCTGATAGCCAGAACCGGTGCCAATTTCCAGCACGCGCGATTCTGGAGTGAGCTCCAACAAGGCGGTCATCCGCGCCACCATGTAGGGCTGTGAAATGGTCTGCCCCATGCCAATCGGCAACGCGACGTTTTCCCACGCTTTGTGTTCAAACGCCTCATCGATAAAACGCTCCCGAGGCACATCAGCAATGGCTTTCAGCAGAAATTCATCATGAATGCCCTGCGCACGTAGCTGCTCCAAAAGCGTTTCGATGCGGCGGTTTATCATGCCAGCTTTACCTCAGCCTGGAGCAGCCAGTCACTTAATACTTCTTGTGCGGCATGCGCGGTCAAATCAACATGCAACGCGGTTAGCGAAACATAGCCCGCATCCACCGCTGCGAAGTCGGTATCCGGGCCCGCATCCAGCTTTTGCCCCGGCGGACCAATCCAGTAAAGCGGCTGGCCACGCGGATCTTCAGTGCAGATCACCTGATCGGCCGGATGGCGGCTGCCACAGCGCGTAACGCGAAACCCTTTGATTTCTGCTAAAGGCAAATCGGGCACGTTGATATTGAGAATACGCCCGGTACGCAGCGGTGCACGTGATAGCGCACGCAACAGCGTACAGGTTATGGATGCGGCAGTATCGTAATATTGATGCCCATTAAGCGAAACGGCGAGCGCCGGCAGCCCAAGATGACGCCCTTCCATCGCTGCAGCCACCGTGCCTGAGTAGATGACATCGTCGCCCAGGTTCGGCCCGGCGTTGATGCCCGAAACCACGATATCGGGACGCGGCTGCATAAGCTTGTTCACGCCGAGGAACACACAGTCTGTCGGCGTTCCCATTTGCACCGCAATATCGCCATTTTCATGGGTAAAAGTGCGCAGTGGCGTTTCTAATGTCAGAGAGTTTGATGCGCCGCTACGATTGCGATCGGGCGCAACCACCTGCACCTCAGCAAACTCACGCAGTGCGCGAGCCAGCGTCTGGATGCCGGGAGCATGAATTCCATCATCATTGCTAAGCAATATCCGCATCTATTCCTGACCTTTGTTCATTCAACTGGTCCTCGACCTGTTTGCCGAACGCAATTTTGGCGCCGCAAAAGAGGCGTCTGGCGGGACAAGGATGTTTGCATTCTAGCGGCGAGGCGCTGGAAGTGGTAGGCGAAAATCAAGGAACTCGCGGTGTTTGCCGTAACAATATGCAATTTGAGATGGCGCACAAAATAAAAATGCCCGGCACCAAAGCCGGGCAACAGCGAGGATTATTGGCGGTCTGGCAAGCTCACCGCGTACAAATACCAGGCCGAATGAGGCAGCCAACCTTCCGCCCAGCGCCAGTCATCATCTTTCCGCGTGACGGCATAACCTTCATCGAAGGCGATACCCTCAGCGACCTGGTTGGATGCTCCGGTAATGCCGTTAACAATGCCGCCTGGCAGCGTGGTGTATTTCCATGAATTAAAGAACAGATAGCTGATATGGCGGTAACCACTGCCGGTCAGCATGCTGACATCATAAGGATTGTTGCCCAAAATCCAGTTTAGCTGATTCCAGGCGTAACCCTGCAGCTGCTGGGTGAAGGTTTTATCATCGGCAAACAGCGGCATGGCCTGACGTGCAGCCGCCGCCAGCGAGGCGATACGCGCATTCTCACCCTGCCACCACGGCGCAGCTTCGCTGTCATGCGGGAAGAAGAAGCTGGTACGTTTATCACCATTTTTCAATTGAATCAGCTGGCGTGCGTAGCCAAACGGATTATTGGTTTCTTTGGTCACCGCCAGTTCAAAGCCCAGCGAGCGTTTCACCGTATCTTTGATTTTCGTCTGCTGCTCTTGCGGAGCAATGCGCGCATACTCCAGCAGCGCGATCACAGGCAGCCCGGCATCTGACGGATGGAAGAAGGGGCGTCGCTGCGTATCGGCGCGCCAGTAATCATGCCAGTTATCCAGCGAGGTCAATCGTGCCATCAGGCTTTGCGCGCGTTGTTGTGCCGCCGTCAAATAGACCGCTTTGTGCGAAGCGCGATACAGCTCTGTCGCCGCCAGCAGCGCGGTATAGTCATCAACGATATTCTCTTTACCGTCATTCACCATGTGCGCATTGTTTTTTTGCAAAAAAGCGAAGGCGTCTTCGGCCGTTTGCAAATACTGCTTGCGGCTGAAATTACCGTCATTTTCCATGGTGCTGGCCAATGCCAGCGCGGCAATCGACATACCCGCTCCTGAACGGAAACTCGCCTGCCATGCCAGCCGCCCAACGGCTTCCTCCTCGACAATAGTGGAATCTGACTCTTTCTCCTTAATCTGCGTACGCCAGTTTGGGTTGGCAATCACGCGATCCTGCGCCCGTTTCTCTTTACCGGGCGAAGAGATCGCCTGGAAGAAAGATTCGCCCGGACGTTTCATCCGCACCAGAAAATCGGCGCCGTACAGGCCTTCGTCCAGCATCCGGCGGCGATACTCATCAAAATTTTGATTTTGGCGCGCACCCAGGTTCTGATAGCCGCGCAATAAGCTCCAGGCCACCAGCGGCGCCTGCTGTGGATTGAAATAGGAGGTCAGATTTTGATGTGAAAGATGCACCCCGTAATCGCCGGTGGCATCGTACCAGCCGCCGTGCACATCAACGGTGCCAGAGCCTGTACCAGCCGGCAGCGGCAGTTTGCGATCGGACTTATCAAACAACCCGGTGACGCGCTGGCTTTTGAAGTAAGCAATCACATCGGAAAGCGTGTAGCGCTCCAGCAGATCGGCGCCGATGATAAATGGCCCGGAACGAACGTCGCCGTCGCTACTGGTGGTTTGCAGCACGTAGCGTCCCTGTTTTTTCCAAGCGGAAAAATCCGCGCGGTAGAAGGTGCGATCGCCCCAGCCCTGCACTTCGCCCTGCGGCTGTAAAGTGCCACTCAGCACCTGCTGATTGGTTTCACTGTCTAGCAGCACAAAGTTTACTGGTGGCTTAGCGCGTGACTCGCCGGTCAATTGAACAACGGCGGTTTTTGGTGCAGCAATGTCGTAACCCACCTGATTAATCAACACGTGAGTTTCAGCGTGTGCCAGTCCAGCCATCAGCAGCGCGGCGGTAAGTGCGGAGAAACGAATCCTCATGGTCATCATCCTTAGTGTATTGAGTGATTAAAACAGGCTAAAAGGGGCAATCATCAGGAATTTGATGTCCTTTTCATCCTGGAAAACGTTGCCATAGCCACCGCCCCAGCTCGGGTTATCGCTATGATTATTGAACGCGGTGAGATGGAGTTTGAACACGGTGTTTTTGGCCCAGCCGGATTGCACCTGCCACACCAGATCGCCGTTAATGGCGGTTTCGGTCAGACGTTGATCCTGTGACCAATCGCCACCGCGCGCCGGTTTGCCGTCCCAACCCCAGGCAAAGGAGCCGCCGATACTGACGCCTGGCCAGACAATATCGCTGAGATCAACCATCATCCCGGCAAAGATTGCCTTCTCACCGTCGGCATTGAAGTCAGAGCGAGAATCCCACCACATATCAATACGGCCAGCCGAGTTCGGGTAAATCGGCGTCATCGCCACGGTGTAATAACCCTGCTTGCCCGGCGCGTGCACCACGCTGCCTTCCAGCCGGAACTGATAGCGATCAACCTGATAAGCCAGCGTTAATCCCTGTTGCCAGGCGAATTCGTCATAAACATCATGACGGCCGGTACGATCCTGCGAACCGTAAAACTGCCAGCTCAAACTTAGCGGATTGTCCCAAAGCACAGTCTGACGAGCGGCCTTAGCGAAATATTTATCGAGGTAGTGCGGTGATTCCCCCCACGCCAGCTCCAGCGTGTTACCGTTTTTGAAGTCGTACTTGCCGCCTAACGAATGCAAATAGGGAATACGCGTCTGGCGATCGATTTCGCGAAACTCGTACATTTTGCGATACCACGGCGCCTTATATTTGTTGGCGCCCATCCACGACAGCGACAGCGCACCAGCGGAGCCATAGTCATAAACCGCTCCCACTTCCAGGCCCTGATAGGTGCCTGGTAAGAATCCCCACTGTGTACCGAGCAGCGTTTGGCCACTCGGCTGGATGTAACCCGCTCGCAGCCAGTAATCACCCGCCTTCAGTTTCAGCGCCGCACGATAGAGATCGAGACCATTTTTTTCGCCCACGCCGCGGTCTTCCCACATCGATGGACCATGACTGAAGCTGATTTCATTGGGGTGCGCCGGGCTGCCCTCAAACAGATCCCAGGTGGCGAAGGCGGCGAGATCCACGCCGACAACATCAGCCAGATAGCCTGATTGATACTCCAGCGCGCCGGTCAGCGTGCTGTGATGCAGATTGGTTTGATAGTGCTGATAATGGCTGCTGTCCGGATTGAGATCCTTACGCTCGCGGTGACGTTGCCAATAGTAGAGCGTGCCATCTACTTTGCTGTCTTCAATGAAACCTGCCGCATTAGCCGCAGGCGGTGCTGCACACAGCATCAACGTTGCCAGTGGCAGCAGCGCCACTTTTTTTCCCTGAGTTAAAGCATTCATTGCATTTCCTTAAGGTGCACGCAGCCCTGCGATAGCAGCCGCATACCTGGTCCCTGTTAGTCAGTATTGAAAGTTGCGCGTCAGGCGCTGGGTTTAGTCACACCGGGCCGCGTCCAGCGGCCATAGATCAGTGTCAGGACAAAGGGGACGATGAAAGCCACTGCAATCGCCGCCACTTCATAAATCATTTTGGAATCGGGTCCTGCAAACAGACCGAGTTCGAAGACGTTGAGTACCGGAAGAAAACTGTAAGTTTTTACCTGTAACAGCCCGGTAATTGCACCGCCTAATGCGGCACCGATACAGCCGAAGATGAACAACATGCGGAACTTGAGATTGACGCCATACAGCGCCGGTTCGGTTATGCCGAAAAACGCCGATAGCGACGCTGAGAGGGCAATTTGGCGGTCACGCAGATTGCGAGCGATAAAGATGGCGCCACTCACCGCACCAAATTGCCCCATTACCGCCGACATGAACATCGCCATGATGGTGTCGTAGCCCTGCACCTGAATGTTAATCAGCGCGAGGGGAATAATGCCCCAGTGCACGCCAAACACCACGAACAGCTGGCCAATACCCGCCAGCAGCGCGCCGGAGATCATGGGACTGAGCTGATAGAGCGCGCTGTAGCCATTGGCGATGCCGACACCGGCATAATCTGCCAGTGGACCAATCAGTGTGAATACCACAAAGCCGCAGATAATCAGCGAAAGACACGGCACAAATACCAGCGCCGCGACGTCCGGAATCCACTGCTTCAGCTTGCGTTCAACGTTGCTCAGCAGCAGCACCGCCAGAATCGCTGGGATCACCGCGCCGCCATATATTTTCAGGCTAATGTTCAGACCCAATACGGTGAAGTGCTGCGGCAAGTCAGGCTGCGTGAGTGGAAATACCATCGCTGCCGTTAATGCCAGTGCAGTGAAACGGCTGGCGCCAAAACGATCGGCGGCAGTCACCGCGATAAACAGCGGCAGGAAGACAAAAACGCCACTGGCGAGCGCATTAAACATGGCGAAAAGCAGATCATCGCTAGCCACCAGGCCCTGAGTTTGCAGCAGCACCATGATGCCTTTAATTACCCCGATGCCGGCCAGGACCCCAATATAGGGCGTAAAAATCGCACCAAGCGTTGCCAGCATTTTTCCCGCCAGACCACGTTCGTCAGAACCCGGTTTGACCGGTTCAGCAGCCGGTTGCGACCCGAGCTGCATCGCCTGATACAGCTGCTCCACCTGCGGGCCCACCACCACCTGCAACTGCCCGGATGCATTCACTACGCGGATCACCCCCGGCAAGCCGGTGATAGCCGGGATGTCCACGTTTGCCATATCGTGGATGGCCAGCCGCAGACGGGTGGCGCAGTGCGAAATATGGCTGATGTTGTCATCTCCGCCGACCTGCTCCCGGATAGCCTGGGCCAGCTTCACGTAATCGAGTTTCATTATGGTTATCCTTTTTCAACGCGCCCGATGTTAGTCGTAATCGCCCGGTTTGGTTTTGCTCTTCATCGACACGCCAAAGTCGGTGAAGATGCGCTGCGGCAGATTGTTACCCTTCGCTTCCGCAATGTGATGCGCCAGAATCTGGAACGGAATCACCAGCAGCAGCGGCGCCATCCCCTCGCTCACTTCCACCCCCAGCGCCAGCGTGCGTTCATCATCGCTTTCGCCGAGGCAAAGGCTCCAGACGTGTGGCGTAACGCGCTGTTCATAGTCGCGCAGCAGACGCAGGCGCTCGCGTACCGGCGCATCAACATCAACAAAGAACAGACGGTGTTGTGGGTTTATCTCGAAATACGGGCCGTGCATGAATGCTTCGAGCTCAATGCCCTGCGATGGTACGCGCACCGTTTCACTGAACTTGGTCTCCATCTCCTTGATCACACCCAGTGCCGGTCCAAAGCCGATGGAGATAAAACGTGGTGCGGCGGTGAGATCCGCCTGCCAGCGCTGCCAGAAAATTTCAGTACGTTCAATAATGTCTGGAATCGCCGTCGCGCCGCGCTGCAGCATCGCAAACTCCTGCTGCTCCTGTTGCGCGGTGATACGGCCGCTTTGACGCGCGCTGTGCAGGCCGATCAGCATCAGCGTCATCACGGTGGCTAAATAGCCTTTGGTGACGTAACCGACGCGCTCTTCGCCACTTTTAATCTCCACCGCATGATCCACCGCCAGCGCCAGCGGACTGGCCAGCTTGCCGGTGATGCCCCAGGTTGCCACGCCATGCTGCTGCTTGAGGGCGGCAATTGCTGCCAGGGTTGAAGTGCTCTCGCCGCTTTGTGAAATGGCGATTACCAGATCGATGGCCGGATCCCACTGCTCGTAATGCTGGAAATGAAATGGCTCCTGCACGCTAATCCGCACGCCTGTTAGACGCTCCACATAATATTTAGCGCTGAGGGCGGCATTGATGCTGGAACCCGTGGCGAGCACCAGCACCGATTTTGCTGCACCGAGCGCGGGCAAATCATCTGGATAGCATGCCAGCAGGTGGCTGAGCACCTCAGGCTGCTGGTGGATGTAAGTCATCATTGTGGGTTTCATTACTGCTCCTTAAACAGTTCTCCTGAAAAACTGAAAACGTTTTCAGGTTGCAGGCAAACTTATTTAATGGCGCAGATTAAGTCAACGCAGGAATGGTGAAAATGAGATCGCGATTACAAAGCGTAACTTATTTAAAATTAAGGGATTAAGTTACTGGTTAAGCTGATTCGCCGAGGATTAATACCGGCGTTGGCGGGACAATTTGTTGATTTTCTTGAGATGATTTTCCGTCGAGCTGCGCCATCATCATAGTGATAATGTTCTGCCCAAGCTGCGGGTTCTGATGATCTACGCTAGTGAGGCGGGGAATGAAAAATTCGCTGCCGGGGAAACGTTCGCAGCTGATAACGGCCACCTGATGAGGTACCTGAATAGCGCGATCGCTAAGCGCACGAATGGCCCCCATCGCCACGCGATCGTTGATGGCGACCAGCGCCTGCGGCGGTTGTGGCAGATCCCACAGCGTTTCAATCGCTTGATAGCCATGTTGCGGATAGAAGTTATTCAAGCAAATCCACGCGTCGTTCGGCGTGATTCCCGCCTGCTGTAGAGCCGCACGGAAATGATTGACGCGTTCGCGTGTCACCCACACTTTG
Source organism: Pantoea nemavictus (assembly GCF_037479095.1). Classification (NCBI taxonomy): domain Bacteria; kingdom Pseudomonadati; phylum Pseudomonadota; class Gammaproteobacteria; order Enterobacterales; family Erwiniaceae; genus Pantoea; species Pantoea nemavictus. The sequence continues at coordinate 1,089,866 of NZ_JBBGZW010000001.1, forward strand.
CGTGAGCCGCCGATAAAAGCGATGTCACGCAGGCCACGCGCAAGCAGGTGATTAACCGCTAGCTCAACACAATGCTGATGATCGCGCATTACGCATGGCCAGCGACGATCGGGATGGGGCTGGCCGACCACCACCACCGCCATTTTGCTCATCAGCGTCTCCAGCATCGTCAGATAATCTGGCGGAATCGGCGCAAAGTCGCTGTGGCCGCCAAGCACGATGACGCCATCAATTTGGCTATCAATGATCGATTGAAAAATTGCGCTTTCATCGCCTGACGTACCATCACTGCGGTTGGCGGATTGTGTATCGTATAGCGTGATTTTATAGCCAATGGCCAGGCAGGCTTGCTGAATCTGCGCCACTAAGGTGACGAAGTAGGGATTGGTGATATCGGAAACGATCACCGCAAGGGTGTAACTCTGACGCGAAATCATGCCGCGCGCCATCAGGTTGGGGCTGAACTGATGCTCAGCAATCACTTTATCGACGCGCGCACGGGTCTTTTCAGACACCCATGCATGCTTGTTAAGCACGCGTGAAACGGTGGTAATAGAAACACCGGCGAGCAGCGCAATATCCTTAATGGTAAGATTTTTGCTCATGATCGCCGAATGTACCTATTCGTCGCCAATCGGTGCTGCTGCGCCGTTGCTTAGCAGCTCGCGCACCACGCTGGTAGCAAAACTGCCCGCCGGCAGCCAGAACTGCATCTCTAGCGTGACGTCGTCCCACCAGCTCCAGCGCAGATCTTTCGGCACCACCAGCACCGCACGCCGCGAGGCATCAACGCGTTCACGATCGAGTAAAGCCAGCAGATCGCCCGACGACGCCAGCTGCTCCCGCTCGAACGCCAGCACTTCGCCTTGGGTACCGAGCTCGCCGCGTCCGGCCAGCGGTGCGGTGATACGCAGTTCATGGTTATCGACACGCTGCTGCAGTTCCGCTAACTCTTCCGCCTGCGCGACAAACCAGCTGCCACGTCCTGCCAGCTGTAACGCATCTCCCGCCTGAACACGATCCAGTGCGCCATCACGCTGTAAACGGGCGCTGGTGAGCTGGTTAAATAGCTGGCTGCGCGCTGCCGAGAGTAAAATGCCTTTCATGCTGCGATCGCGCGGGCGGAATTTATCTTCAGCCCACAATTTTGCCTGCGTCAGGTTGTTACCGCCGCGACCAAAGCGCTGCTCGCCAAAATAGTTGGGTACGCCGCGCTGTTGAATCTGCTGCAGACGCGTTTCAACGTCGCTACGATCGGAAATTTGGCGCACGATTAAACGGAAGGCATTGCCCGCCAGCGCGCCGGTGCGCAGTTTGCGCTTGTGACGGATCACCTGCAGGATTTCGACGCCTTCCAGCTGAAAACCGGCCAGATTCGGCATCGCATTGCCTGGCACTCGGAAGCACAGCGTCTGCTCGGTGACCGCATGACGATCTTTCATGCCGGCATAGCTGAGATCGCGTACCGGCACCTTAAGAAATTTGGCGATGGCTTCGGCAACAAAGCGGGTGTTGCAGCCAATTTTACGAATGCGGACTAAAACCTGTTCTCCCTCGCCATCATAGGGATAGCCAAGATCTTCAATCACGACAAAATCTTCGGGATTGGCTTTAATCACGCCGCTGGCATTGGGCACGCCGTGCAGGTAATGCAGCTCACTCATGCCCGATCGGCCTTAATCAGCAGCGCAACCGCTTCACAGGCAATGCCTTCACCGCGACCGGTAAAGCCGAGCTTTTCGGTGGTGGTGGCTTTCACGTTGACGTCATCCATATGGCAACCGAGATCTTCGGCAATATTGACGCGCATCTGCGGCACGTGCGGCAACATTTTCGGTGCCTGCGCAATAATGGTCACATCAACGTTACCGATGCGATAGCCTTTTTGCTGGATACGACGCCAGGCTTCGCGCAGCAGGCCGCGGCTGTCCGCGCCCTTAAACGCCGGGTCGGTATCTGGGAATAGCTTGCCGATATCGCCCATCGCCACGGCGCCGAGCAAGGCATCCGTCAACGCATGCAGCGCCACATCGCCGTCAGAATGGGCGATAAAACCGTGTTCGAAGGGAATACGCACCCCACCAATCACTAACGGACCTTCGCCGCCAAAAGCGTGAACGTCAAAACCGTGACCGATACGCATCATGCGCTCTCCTGTAACTGAATCTGAGTAAGATAGAAGGCCGCCAGCGCCAGATCTTCTGGTCGCGTTACCTTAATGTTGTCGCTGCGTCCGCTCACCAACTGCGGATGATAGCCGCAATACTCTAATGCCGACGCTTCATCGGTAATGGTAGCGCCTTCATTGAGTGCGCGCGTTAGACACGCGGTGAGCAGTTGATGCGGGAAAAATTGTGGCGTCAACGCGTGCCATAAGTCTTCGCGTTCAACAGTATGAGCAATGACCGCTTTGCCTGGTTCGCCGCGCTTCATGGTGTCGCGCACCGGCGCCGCCAGAATCCCGCCGACGTTGCTGTACTCGCGTACCGCCAGCAGGCGCGCTAAATCGTCCGGATGCAGGCACGGGCGCGCGGCATCATGCACCAGCACCCATTGGTGATGCTGAATGGCCTTTAATCCCGCCAGCACAGATTCAGCGCGCGTGTCGCCACCGGTCACTCTTACCACGCGGGAATCCTGCGCCAGCGGCAGTGAATCGAACCAGCCGTCATCGCTGCTTACCGGCACAATGACCTGTTTTACCGCCGGATGAGCCAGCAAGCGCGCAACGCTATGTTCAAGAAGGGTAAATTGACCAATGGTCAGATACTGTTTTGGGCAGGCAGCTTGCATACGGCTGCCCACACCTGCGGCGGGCACCACGGCAATCACATCCGCAAGGATCGGGCGCTTGTTCATGGCTTATCGTTGTTGATTTTGCGCAGCTTGTTGCGCGTTACGTTTGTTCTGGTCTGGCACCAGACGATAGAAAGTCTCACCGGGCTTAATCATGCCCAGTTCATTGCGTGCGCGTTCCTCGATCGCTTCCGAGCCGCCATTGAGATCGTCAATTTCGGCAAATAGCTGATCGTTACGCGCTTTAAGTTTGGCGTTATTCGCCTGTTGTGACGCGACGTCTTCGTTGACGCGCGTGTAGTCATGAATACCGTTCTTACCCAGCCACAGGGAATATTGAAGCCATCCCAGCAGCACGAGTAGCAGTAACGTCAGTTTTCCCATCCCCGCCCCCTGAAAAACGGCCCAATCATCCCATAACTTGGCGCTGGACTCCACTGCGGCGGCGAAAATGCCGCGCACCAGCAGTTATCGGCGCAAATAATGACAGAGAGAGGCGCGAGACGGCAGGTAAAGTTTTGTAACCAGCCGATGCGTTTGCACATCAGGTGGGCGTTACCAACCCGAGAGAAATGAGAACAGCAGCCAGAACAGGCACACCACCACGATCGCTGTGGCGATGCCGCTCCAGAATAAATGCGTACGAATCACCAGGCTCAGCACGATACCAATCAGCACTGAAACCGGTAACAGCGCGAGGAAGAACGGCCAGGTGTAGAGGAAGAAGAACAGCGTGTTGGAGCCGTAGAGCATGAACGGAATCGCCAGCGCGCACCAGTACGAGAGAAAGCCAAACACGCCGCCCGGCAGCGACGAGCGAGGCTCATCCGGGGTGCGTTCATCTTTACGGGCTAGCATGGGCGTTACGTTCTGCATAGAGATCCTGTTGACGCTAAGCGCGGCAAACCCGGGAGGATTTGCCGCTGTCGATTCAGGATTTGATGATATCGCGGTGACGCAGCAGGTCTAACAATTGGCCGGTCAGTTTTGTAACCAATTGTTCGCCATCCAGGTGGATTTCAGGGGCTTCTGGCGCTTCATACACGCTGTCGATACCGGTAAAATTACGCAGTTCACCGGCACGGGCTTTTTTGTAGAGACCTTTGGGATCGCGCGCTTCACACACCGCTAACGGCGTATCGACAAACACCTCAACGAACTGCCCTTCGCCCAGCAGATCGCGCACCATCTGGCGCTCGGCACGATGCGGCGAGATAAAGGCGGTCAACACCACTAAACCGGCATCAACCATCAGCTTCGCCACTTCACCCACGCGACGGATATTCTCTTTACGATCGCTATCGCTGAAGCCGAGGTCACGGCACAGGCCGTGACGCACGTTATCGCCATCCAGCAGATAGGTATTCACCCCGGCGCGATGCAGCGCCTGCTCCAGCGCGCCGGCCACGGTGGATTTGCCCGATCCGGAAAGTCCGGTGAACCACAGCACCACGCCTTGATGGCCATGCTGCTGTTCGCGTTCCTCACGCGTTACCGGATGATCGTGCCACACCACGTTTTCATCGTGCTGCGCCATTACTGACCGCCCAGCAGATCGCGTGCGTTCCAGTGCGGGAAGTGACGGCGCACCAACGCATTCAGCTCCAGCTCGAAATCGCTGAACTGGCCCGCTTGTGCACGCACATTGCTCAGCGGCTGATTGATCATGCCCGCGCCGACCGTCACGTTGCTCAGACGATCGATAAAGATCATGCCGCCGGTAACCGGATTCTGCCGATAGGCATCCAGTACCATCGGTTCGTCAAAGGTCAGTTCGACCAGACCGATGCCGTTGAGCGGCAGGCTATCCACCGTGCGCTTCTCCAGCGAGTTAATCTCCACCTGATGGATGACTTTCTCCACGCGCGCGCGGGTTTTCTTACCGGCAATCTTCACTTCATAGCTTTGTCCCGGCTGCAGCGGCTGCTCAGCCATCCACACCACGTCCGCCGTCGCGGATTGCACCGCTTGCAGATCGGCGGCGGCATCCACCAGCAGATCGCCACGACTGATGTCGATTTCATCTTTCAGCACCAGCGTAATCGCTTCACCAGCGCCCGCTTCCGGCAAGTCGCCATCAAAAGTGACGATGCGCGAGATAGTCGATTCCACGCCTGATGGCAGCACTTTTACGCGCTGGCCCACTTTCACTACGCCAGAGGCCAGCGTACCGGCATAACCGCGGAAGTCGAGGTTGGGACGATTGACATACTGCACCGGGAAACGCATCGGCTGATGATCCACCACGCGATTCAGCTCCACGGTTTCCAGTACGTCGAGCAGCGTTGGGCCGCTGTACCACGGCATGGTCACGCTCGGCGTCGCCACGTTATCGCCTTCCAGCGCTGACATCGGCACAAAGCGAATATCGAGGTCTTCCGGCAACTGCGCGGCGAAATCGAGATAATCCTGTTTGATCTGCTCGAAGGTCTCTTGCTTGTACTCCACCAGATCCATCTTGTTGATGGCGACCACCAGATGCTTGATGCCCAACAGCGTGGAGATAAAGCTGTGACGACGCGTCTGATCCAGCACGCCTTTACGCGCATCGATCAGCAGGATCGCTAAATCGCAGGTAGAGGCGCCGGTCGCCATATTGCGCGTGTACTGCTCGTGTCCCGGCGTATCAGCGATGATAAATTTGCGCTTCTCGGTGGAGAAGTAGCGATAAGCCACATCAATGGTAATGCCCTGCTCGCGCTCGGCTTGTAAACCATCAACCAGTAAGGCGAGGTCAAGCTTCTCACCCTGAGTGCCGTGACGTTTGCTGTCATTGTGCAGCGATGACAGCTGGTCTTCATAGATTTGACGCGTATCGTGCAGCAGGCGACCAATCAGCGTACTTTTGCCGTCGTCAACGCTACCGCAGGTGAGGAAACGCAGCAGGCTTTTGTGTTGTTGCGCGGTCAGCCAGGCTTCTACACCGCCCTGATCGGCAATCTGTTGTGCAATAACGGTATTCATCTGCGTCTCCTTAGAAATAACCCTGACGTTTCTTCATTTCCATCGAACCGGCCTGGTCGCGGTCAATCACGCGTCCCTGGCGTTCACTGGTGGTGGAGACCAGCATCTCTTCAATGATTTCCGGCAGCGTCTGCGCTTCCGATTCCACCGCGCCAGTCAGCGGCCAGCAGCCGAGGGTACGGAAACGCACCATACGCTGTTTGATCACTTCGCCTGGCTGCAGATCGATACGATCGTCATCAATCATCATCAGCATGCCGTCACGCTCCAGCACCGGGCGCGGTGCGGCGAGGTACAGCGGCACGATCTCGATATTTTCCAGGAAGATGTACTGCCAGATATCCAGCTCGGTCCAGTTGGAGAGCGGGAACACGCGGATGCTTTCGCCTTTGTTAATCTGGCCGTTGTAGTTGTGCCACAGCTCAGGACGCTGATTTTTCGGGTCCCAGCGGTGGAAGCGATCGCGGAATGAGTAGATGCGCTCTTTGGCGCGCGACTTCTCTTCATCACGCCGTGCGCCACCAAAGGCTGCATCAAAGCCGTATTTGTTCAGCGCCTGCTTCAGGCCTTCGGTTTTCATGATGTCGGTATGCTTGGCACTGCCGTGCACGAACGGGTTGATGCCCATCGCCACACCTTCCGGGTTGCGATGCACCAGCAGCTCCGCGCCCATCGCTTTTACGGTGCGATCGCGGAACTCGTACATTTCCCGGAATTTCCAGCCGGTATCAACGTGCAGCAGCGGAAATGGCAACGTGCCCGGATAGAAGGCTTTGCGCGCCAGATGCAGCATCACCGAGGAGTCTTTGCCGATGGAGTACATCATCACCGGATTGCTGAACTCGGCCGCCACCTCGCGGATGATATGGATACTCTCTGCCTCCAGCTGGCGCAGATGAGTAAGACGATTTTGGTCCATAATTTTTCCTCAAGCCAAATTGACAACGGCGGACTCGCGAGCCCCCTGCTGTGCCGAATGTTGGAACCAGGCCAATTGCCCGTGCAAATTCACTACTTCGCCAATCACTAACAGTGCTGGCGTGGGCGCGGCCGCAGCCAGCGCTTCCAGTTGATCTAATGTACCGGTCAGCACCTGCTGATCCTGACGCGTGCCGCGGCCAATCACCGCCACCGGCGTGGAGGCCGCGCGCCCATGTTCGATAAGCCCGGCGGCGATTTCCGCCGCTTTCACCGTGCCCATATAAATCGCTAAGGTTTGACGCGCGCGCGCCAGCGACGGCCAATCGATGCCGTTGCCGTCGGCCTGACAGTGACCGGTGATAAACAGCACGCTCTGCGCGTAGTCACGATGGGTAAGCGGAATTCCGGCGTAGGCGGTTGCGCCCGCTGCCGCGGTGATGCCGGGCACCACCTGGAAGGGAATTCCGGCGGCCTGCGCCGCCTGCAACTCTTCACCGCCGCGACCAAAAATAAACGGATCGCCGCCTTTCAGACGCACCACGCGTTTACCCTGCTGCGCCAATGTCACCAGCATCTGATTAGTCTCTTCCTGCGGCACCGAATGCGCACCGGCGCGTTTGCCAACGCAGATGCGATCGGCGTCGCGGCGCACCAGTTCTAACACTTCGTCGCTGACCAGATGGTCATACAGCACCACATCGGCCAGCTGCATCACCTGCAAGCCACGCAGCGTCAGCAAACCGCTGTCGCCCGGACCGGCGCCCACCAGCGTGATTTCACCCTGATTATCGCTGTCGTTATCCAGTTCGCGATCCAGCGTACGACGCGCTTCATTCACATTGCCCGCCGCCATCTGGCTGGCGAACAGCCCGTTAAAGGCACGCTCCCAGAAACGACGACGTTCAGACATGCGGTGATAGCGCTGTTTTACCTTGTCGCGCCACTGCCCCGCCACTTCGGCCATCTGCCCGAGATTAGCGGGCAGTAACGCTTCAATTTTTTCACGCAGCAGACGCGCCAGCACCGGCGCGGTGCCGCTGGATGAGATGGCGACGACCAGCGGCGAGCGATCGACAATTGATGGGAAGATAAAGCTGCATTTCGGCTGATCGTCTACCACGTTCACCAGCTTGTGGCGCGCGTTAGCCGCCTCAAATACCTGTGCATTGAGCGCGTTGTCATTGGTGGCAGCTATCACGAGGAATACGCCGTCCAGCTGTGCCGGATCAAAGCTGTGGGCGATCCATTCAATCGCCTTAATATCCAGCAGCGCCTGCAGCTCATGCCCGAGTTCGCGCGCCGCGACCAACACGCGCGCACCCGCACGCCGCAGCAGTTCAATTTTGCGCGCAGCAATTTCGCCACCGCCAACAACCAGCACCGGACGGCTTTTGAGATCGGCAAAGAGGGGCAGATAATCCACGTTAACCTTGCTAGTTTTACAATAAGTTAACGCGACTATACGTCCCGCCCTTCCGACAGATGAAATTACGAATTGGAATGAGTAGTTACCGAATGGAATAACGACCCAGGATTGCTGATAACATTTTGTGCTTAACAAATGATATTGCTGGTGTTTCGGAGCAATTCAAATTGTGCAAGCGTCATCACAGTTTCATACTATCTCGGATTTTTTTTAGCATGACGGGATGTCAGAAAAGGACCCTAACTATGTTTGCTAATTTCCGCCGCACTGTGCTGGCTGCACTGCTCGCGGGCGGTTTGCCTCTCTTTGTTCAGGCTGCGAGCATCAGCGCGCCTGGACACTTTGCCGAACAGCAACTTCGCCACATCGCTACCTATTTCCCCGGCCGCATGAGCGGCAGCCCAGCCGAGTTGCTCACCGCCGATTATTTGCAGCAGCAATTCAGCCAGCTGGGTTATCAGAGTAATACCCGCCAGTTCAATACCCGCTATGAATGGCTAGAGAAAAAGGGTGAAAGCCGCACACATAAAGTCACCGCCACCTCGGTGATTGCTGCGCGCGCAGGTGCGGTGCCACAGGAGATCCTGATTGTGACGCATCTGGATACCTGGACGCCGCTCAGCCGCCATGAAGCCGATAACAATCTCGGCGGCCTGCGTTTGCAGGGCGTGGATGACAATGCGTCCGGACTTGGCGTGATGCTGGAGCTGGCGCAGGCGTTGAGCAAAACGCCGCTGCACTACGGCGTGCGCTTTGTCGCGCTGAGCGCCGGTGAAGCGGGCCTGCACGGCATGGATGATTATCTGGCACGCATGAGCGAGCAGGAGAAGAAGAACACGCTGCTGGTGATCGATCTCAACAGTCTGATCGTCGGCGATCATCTCTACTTTAATAGCGGCATCAATACGCCCTCGGCAGTGCGCAAGCAGACCAGCGCACGCGCCGTGCAGCTGGCACACCGTTACGGTATCTCCGCAGCCAGCCACGCTATGACAGCGCGCGATTATCCGGGGGTGAATCCGTTTGATAAGGCCGGCATGCCGTTAATGGATGTCACCGCCGCTAACTGGACGCTGGGCAACAAAGATGGACAGCAGCAGCGCGCGCGTTCCCACCATTTTCCGGAGGGCAACGTGCGCCATCAAACCGAGCGCGATAACCTCAGCTATATCGATCGTTGGCTGCCTGGCCGCATCACCCAACGCACGCGTGACAGCGTGAAAATCTTGCTGCCGCTGCTGACCGAGCTGGCTAATCCGACAACCTAAGGATCTATTATGTACGTGGTATTTCTGAACTATTTTCGTCCGGTAGAGGAAGTGGAAGCGTTACTGGCGCCGCATATCGAATGGCTGGATCGCTACTTTGCTAATGGCGTATTTATCGCGGCGGGACGTAAAGATCCGCGCACCGGCGGCATGATTATGGTGAAAGATATCGATCGCGCCCGGCTGGATACCATCCTCGCGGAGGATCCCTTTGTCGCGGTGGCGCATTATGAGGTGACGAAGGTGAATGTGACGCGTGCGGCAGAAGAGTTTGCGGGGCTGCAAGGGGTTTGATGGTGCCCGCTGTCCCCCATCCCGGCCTTCCCCCCCTAGCGGGGGAAGGAGACGCTGCCACATGCAGCACCAGAACGCACATATGGCAGCATCTTCCTCCCCCGCTCGCGGGGGAGGACCGAGGAGGGGGACTGCGAGCACGGACCGAGGAGGGGGACAGCGAGCACCTAATTATCACCCTTCATGCAACCCGCACTCGCGCTTCAGGCCGAAGAAGCGTGTCTCCTCTTCTGCCATGCCCGGCTCCCACTTTCTGGTGGTGTGCGTATCGCCCACGGATAGATAACCTTCATCCCACAGCGGATGGTATTTCAGTCCATGCTGCTGCAGGTATTGATGCACCTGACGGTTATCCCAATCGATAATCGGCAGAATCTTCAACACGCCGCGCTGCACCGCCAGCACCGGCAAACTGGCGCGGCTGCCGGATTGATCGCGGCGCAGGCCGGCAAACCAGGTTTGCGCACCCAAGGTTTCCAGCGCGCGGTTCATCGGTTCCACTTTGTTGATCTGGTTGTACTGCTCAATTCCTTCAACGCCCTGCTCCCACAGTTTGCCGTAACGCGCTTCCTGCCATGCTGCTGAGGTCTCAGCGCGGAAGATTTGCAGGTTGAGATTGAGCTTGTCGGTCAGCTCATCAATAAAGCGATAGGTTTCCGGGAACAGATAGCCGGTATCGGTGAGGATCACCGGAATGTCCGGTTTCTGCTGCGTCACCATATGCAGCAAAACCGCCGCCTGAATACCAAAGCTGGATGACAGCACAAACGCGCCAGGCAGATGCTCCAGCGCCCAGCTGACGCGCTCTTCAGCCGAGCGCTTCTCCAGCTGCACGTTGCTTTCTGCCAACGCCATAATGCGATCAACTTTTGATGAACCATTCAGTGCTGCGAGATCGAGTACCGTCATACTGCCTCCGAGTCCCAAAAATCACGGGCGGGATCAACCACGGCTTTGATGATGCCAGTGCGAATCACGAAGTCGCCGAAGCCTTCATTGGCCTGACGCTCGGTTGCCCAGCGCGCCACCAGCTCGTCGATGCTGGCGAGGATTTCGCCTTCGTTGATATTCTCGCGGTACATGCGTGGAATGCGCGTACCTTCGCGGTTGCCGCCAATGTGCAAGTTGTAACGGCCCGGCGCTTTACCCACCAGACCCAACTCAGCCAGCAAAGCACGGCCACAACCATTCGGGCAACCGGTAACGCGTAACACTATGTGCTCTTCACCCACGCCATGCTTATGCATGATCTCTTCCACTTTGGTGACGAACGATGGCAGGAAGCGCTCGGCTTCGGCCATCGCCAGCGGACAGGTCGGGAAGGCCACGCACGCCATCGAGTTTTCACGCTGCGCCGTTACCGCTTCCATCAAACCGTGTTCACGGGCGATGGCTTCGATCTGCGCTTTTTGCTTCTCAGGCACGCCAGCCACAATCAGGTTCTGGTTGGCGGTCAAACGGAAATCGCCCTGATGGACTTTGGCGATTTCGGCGATGCCGCGCTTCAACGGACGACCCGGATAATCCAGCAGACGACCATTCTCGATGAACAGCGTCAGGTGCCACTTCTTATCGATGCCTTTCACCCAGCCAACGCGGTCGCCGCGCGAGGTGAACGCATAGGGACGAATCGGTTCAAACGTCAGACCGGCACGTTTTTCCACTTCCGCTTTGAAGGTTTCGACACCGACGCGTTCCAGCGTGTACTTAGTCTTGGCATTTTTACGATCGGTACGGTTACCCCAATCGCGCTGCGTGGTCACCACCGCGGCCGCCACGTCGAGAATCTTCTCTACCGGCAGGAAGCCAAACTCGCTGGCGGTGCGTGCGTAGGTGGCTTTGTTACCGTGATCAATCGACAAACCACCGCCTACCAGCAGGTTAAAGCCAATCAACTTGCCGTTCTCAGCGATAGCGATGAAGTTCAAATCATTGGCGTGCAGATCGACATCGTTATGCGGCGGCACCACTACCGTGGTTTTGAATTTACGCGGCAGATAGGTCTCACCGAGGATCGGCTCTTTATCCGTGGTGGCTACTTTCTCTTTGTCCCACCAGATCTCAGCGTATGCACGGGTTTGCGGCAGCAGATGTTCGGAGAGCTTTTTCGCCCACTCGTACGCTTCCTGATGCAGCTCTGATTCCACCGGGTTCGAGGTGCATAACACGTTACGGTTAACGTCGTTGGCGGTCGCCAGTGCGTCGAGTCCGACTTCGTGCAGCATCTGGTGCGTCGGCTTCACGTTCTTCTTCAGAATGCCGTGAAACTGGAAGGTCTGACGGTTAGTCAAACGGATGCTGCCGTAAATGGTTTTTTCGCTGGCAAATTTATCAATCGCCAGCCACTGCGTTGGCGTGATGATGCCGCCCGGCAGACGGCAGCGCAGCATCATAGCGTGGCGCGGCTCGAGTTTCTGCGCCGCGCGTTCGGCTCGAATGTCGCGGTCATCCTGTTGGTACATACCGTGAAAACGGATCAGCAGGAAGTTATCGCCGGTGAAGCCGCCGGTCAGGCCATCGTCGAGATCGTCGAGGATGGTGCCGCGCAGGTAGTTACTCTGTTTTTTCAGACGCTCAGCGTCGACCAGCTTGCCTTCAACGACCAGCGGTCCAGGATGTTTTTCGCTCATTAGTAAACGTCTCGCTGATAACGGCGCTCAATGCGCAGCTCACTTAAAAATTCATCAGCCGTTTCACGATCCATGCCGCCGTGTTCGACCACCACATCCAGTAATGCTTGCTCAACGTCTTTTGCCATGCGATTGGCATCGCCGCAGACGTAAAGGTGCGCGCCTTCCTGTAACCAGCTCCACACCTCCGCACCTTTGGCGCGGATTTTATCTTGTACGTAAATTTTCTCGGCCTGATCGCGCGACCATGCCAGATCAATATTAGTCAGCAAGCCATCTTTGACGTACTTCTGCCACTCTACCTGATAGAGGAAATCATCGGTGAAGTGCGGATTGCCGAAGAACAGCCAGTTTTTGCCGCCTGCGCCATCGTTATCGCGCTGCTGCATAAAGGAGCGGAACGGTGCGATGCCGGTGCCCGGACCAATCATAATTACCGGGGTTTCCGGATTAGCAGGCAGGCGGAAATTGTCGTTATGCTCGATGAAGACGCGAATTTCGCCCTCTTCTTCAATGCGATCCGCCAGCCAGGTAGATGCACCGCCACCGCGCTGGCGACCGTCGATCTCAAAGCGCACCGCACCGACGGTAATATGCACTTCGGTTTCGTTTTCTGCCTGCGAAGAAGCAATCGAGTAGAGGCGCGGCGTCAGCGGACGCAGCAGGCTGGTTAATTGCTCTGGATTCAGTTCAGTCGGCGCCTGACGCACCATATCGACAATCGGGAAGCTCTGCGCATAGCTCTGCAGCTTTGGCTTGTCACCCGCTAATGCCAGCAGCGCATCGTTGCGCGACAGGGCGGCATATTGTTCAACGATTTGTGGCGTATTAACCGTCAGTTCGAAGTGTTTTTGCAGCGCCTCAGTGAGCGCCAGCGTTTTGCCCTGCACCTCAACCTGCTCGTCGCCTTTCAGCCACACCAGCTGCAGCAGTTCCTGCACCAGTTCAGCATCGTTTTCAAACCACACGCCCAGCGCGTCACCCGGCTGGTAACGCAGGCCAGAATCGCCGAGATCGATTTCAATGTGGCGCACATCTTTATCCGAGTCGCGTCCGGTGATTTTCTGGTTTGCAGCAAAGCTGGCCAGCAGCGGCTCTTCTTTAGTGTACGGGCTGCTGTCGACCAGGTTGACGCTGCCTGCCGCTGTGATGGCGGCCTGGGCTGGCGATTCGCTCGGCACGCGCGCTTTTAATATCTCGGTGATCTGCTGACGCCAGGCCGTTGCCTGCTCTTTGTATTCAACGTCCGCATCCACACGATCCAGTAGACGTTCGGCACCGAGTTCCGCCAGACGCTCATCAAAGTCTTTACCGGCTTTGCTGAAAAACTCATAAGAGGTATCGCCAAGACCGAACACCGCAAAGGCGGTGCCGGTAAACTTCGGCGCCTTCTTCGACAGCAGGAACTTGTGCAGCGCCACGGCTTCTTCCGGCGGCTCGCCTTCACCTTGGGTGGAGGTCACCACCACCAGCAGCTTTTCCTGGCCGATCTGTTTGAATTTGTAATCGCCAGCGTTAACCAGATTGACGCTCAGCTTCGCTGCCAGCAGGTCATCACGCAGCTGTTCAGCCAGGCGACGCGCATTGCCGGTCTGTGAGGCGGAGATCAGCGTGATGGTCGGTGTTTCAGCCTGAACAGGCGCTGGCACGGCAGCCGCACCCGGCGTCTGGTTGACCATGCCCCAGAAATAGCCTGAGAGCCAGGCCATCTGCGTGGTGTTGAAATCCGTGGTCGCCGCCTGTAAGCGCGCGAGTTGCTCCGGGGATAACGGAAGCAGTGAACCTGGTGCCTGAGTCGTCATTGCGTTAAAAATTCCAGTGTCAGAAGTCCGGATCAATATGTTGCGAAAGAGTGCGTAGGTTACCGGGCTGTATATTAACGATTAAATACGCCTTCGACATATTAAATAACCAAAATGACTAAGTGGTTTTTCGGGTAAAGTTAATCGGCAAAAGTGGTAAATGAAGGCGATATGATTCAATGAGTTAATTAGGCGTTTTAGCAGGATTGCGTCGTTTAATGCCCTTTTCATGGCGAGCGGGTGCGAAAAATCTGCAATTCAGGTAGACTTCAGCGGTTTTTAAGTCTGAGAGCCATTATGTCTACCACGTTATTTAAAGAGTTCCAGTTTGAATCTGCCCATCGCTTACCTCACGTGCCGGAAGGCCATAAGTGTGGGCGTTTGCACGGCCATTCTTTCCTGGTGCGATTAGAAATCACCGGCGAAGTGGATGCGCATACCGGTTGGGTAATGGATTTTGCCGAGCTGAAGGCAGCGTTTAAGCCTCTGTACGATCGCCTCGATCATCACTATCTGAATGACATCCCAGGTTTAGAAAATCCCACCAGCGAAGTGCTGGCAAAGTGGATTTGGGATCAGATGAAGCCGATTCTGCCTGAGTTGAGTGCGGTGATGATTAAAGAGACCTGTACCGCTGGTTGTGTTTATCGCGGTTGAGACCAGGCAAGTGAAGCAGTAATCGTTGAGTGAGGTCGCCATGAGTGGCGACCCTACGCATCTAAAGTGCGCACCGTGCCAAATCAGGCAATATTCAAATACTTGTGCGTCTGCATTGAAAGCCGCCAGTTGCGGGCGATACAGGTTTCAATACAGAGTTTGGTGGCAGCATCGCCACGGCTGATCGGCTGTAACGCCACAATACGCTTTTTCTCGTCATGCAGGCCCGACAACAACGCATCCAACGCTTCGACATCACGCTCACGCGCCACCGGATGTTTAATCTCATCCGCGCGTTGCAATGCCTGCGGCAATACGTCATAACCGCCGCGCATATTCACCTTCGGTGAAACCGTCACCCAGGTGGCTTCTGAGCACTGCACTTCGTGCGTGCCGCTGGTTTCGATTTGGCACGCAAAGCCCGCCGCTTCTAATGCTTGCGTCAGCGGACGCAGATCGAAAATCGCCGGTTCACCGCCGGTAATCACCACGTGACGTGCGGTCCAGCCCTGGCGCTGAATAGAGTCGAGAAGCATCGCGGCATCGGCGTTGCCCCAGGCATCGCTCTCCACGGTTTTCACCAAAATATCACCCAGCGAGGTCTCCCGATCTGCCCGCGTTTCCCAGGTATGTTTGGTATCACACCAGCTACAGCCCACCGGACATCCTTGTAAGCGGATGAACAGCGCCGGAACGCCGGTGTAGAAACCTTCGCCCTGCAGCGTCTGGAACATTTCGTTAATCGGGTAGAACATTTTTCACTCACGTCTAAAATTTGAGGCGCAGATTATGGCAGATCTTGCGCGCCGAGTAACAGCTGCTTCGTGCCAAATAAAAGCAAAAGCCCCGCACAAGGCGGGGCTTCATTCGGACGATGCTGCCCGCAGGCAGCATACTCAGGCGATTACGCCTGGCCTTTAACTTCTTTCAGACCGTTGAACGGTGCTTTGCTGCCCAGCGCTTCTTCGATACGAATCAGCTGGTTGTACTTAGCAACGCGGTCAGAACGGCTCATAGAACCGGTTTTGATCTGGCCTGCTGCAGTACCTACTGCCAGGTCAGCGATGGTTGCATCTTCGGTTTCACCTGAACGGTGTGAAATCACCGCGGTGTAGCCAGCATCTTTCGCCATCTTGATTGCAGCCAGGGTTTCGGTCAGTGAACCGATCTGGTTGAATTTGATCAGGATGGAGTTAGCGATGCCTTTCTCGATACCTTCTTTCAGGATCTTGGTGTTGGTTACGAACAGATCGTCACCCACCAGCTGGATTTTGTCGCCCAGCACTTTGGTCTGGTATGCGAAGCCAGCCCAGTCAGATTCGTCCAGACCATCTTCGATAGAGACGATTGGGTACTGTTTGGTCAGGTCTTCCAGGAAGTGCGTGAACTCTTCTGAAGTGAAGGCTTTGTTACCTTCGCCAGCCAGCACATATTTGCCGTCTTTGTAGAATTCAGATGCTGCGCAGTCCATCGCCAGAGTGATGTCTTTGCCCAGCTCGTAGCCTGCTGCTTTTACCGCTTCAGCGATAACAGCCAGCGCTTCGGCGTTAGAACCCAGGTTTGGCGCGTAGCCACCTTCGTCACCGACTGCAGTGCCCATACCTTTTGACTTCAGCACTTTTGCCAGGTGATGGAAGACTTCAGAACCCATGCGAATGGCTTCTTTCAGGGTTGGCGCGCCAACCGGCTGAATCATGAATTCCTGGATGTCGACGTTGTTATCGGCATGCTCGCCACCGTTGATGATGTTCATCATTGGCAGTGGCATAGAGTATTTGCCCGGGGTGCCGTTCAGTTCAGCGATGTGCGCATACAGCGGCAGGCCTTTAGAGGCAGCAGCCGCTTTAGCAGCAGCCAGTGAAACGGCCAGAATGGCGTTAGCACCGAAGTTAGATTTGTTCTCAGTACCGTCCAGCTCGATCATGATCTTATCGATGTTCGCCTGGTCTTTGGCATCTTTACCGGTTACCGCGTTAGCGATTGGACCGTTAACCGCTGCAACCGCTTTGGTTACACCTTTGCCCAGGAAACGAGATTTGTCACCGTCACGCAGCTCCAGTGCTTCGCGAGAACCGGTAGATGCACCTGATGGCGCAGCAGCCAGACCAACGAAACC
This sequence comes from Pantoea nemavictus, assembly GCF_037479095.1. Classification (NCBI taxonomy): domain Bacteria; kingdom Pseudomonadati; phylum Pseudomonadota; class Gammaproteobacteria; order Enterobacterales; family Erwiniaceae; genus Pantoea; species Pantoea nemavictus. The sequence goes on from NZ_JBBGZW010000001.1 coordinate 1,106,740, forward strand.
GCCTTCCAGATGCACTTCTGCTTCTACAGTTGGGTTGCCACGGGAGTCGATGATTTCGCGACCGATGACTTTTACGATTTTGGACATTCGATTTTCCTCAGTACAAGTTAGTCAATCCTAAGACAAACAACGCGCGAAAAGTTCGCGCGTTGCTCGTGAAACTTACTTCGCTAAACGCTTCTGGTGCTCCTGCGCGGCTTTCACAAAGCCAGCGAACAGCGGATGACCATCACGCGGGGTCGATGTGAATTCCGGGTGGAACTGACAGGCAACAAACCACGGGTGATTCGGGATCTCAATGATCTCAACCAGCTGATCGTCGCCGGAACGACCGGCAATATGCAGACCCGCCGCTTCAATCGGCTTCAACAGCATATTGTTTACTTCGTAACGATGACGGTGACGTTCGGTAATGATTTCAGAACCGTACAACTGACGCACCTTGCTTTCCGGCGTCAACTGGCACTGCTGGCTACCCAGACGCATGGTGCCGCCCAGATCGCTCTGCTCAGTACGCTGCTCAACGTTGCCCTCTTCGTCACGCCATTCGGTGATAAGCGCAACCACCGGATACTTACAGTCTGGCACAAATTCAGTAGAGTTCGCGCCTTCCATACCGGCAACGTTGCGGGCAAATTCCATCAGCGCAACCTGCATACCGAGGCAAATCCCCAGATATGGCACGTTGTTCTCACGGGCGTATTGCGCCGTCATCATTTTGCCTTCCACACCGCGGTAGCCGAAGCCGCCGGGGATCAGAATAGCATCCAGATCTTTCAGTAATTCGACACCGCGCGTTTCCACATCCTGCGAGTCAATCAACTTGATGTTCACGGTCACGCGATTTTTCAGGCCGCCGTGTTTCAGCGCTTCAATCACTGATTTGTACGCATCTGGCAGTTCGACGTATTTGCCGACCATACCAATGGTCACTTCGCCGCCCGGATTGGCTTCTTCGTAAATAACCTGTTCCCATTCGGCCAGGTTCGCTTCCGGCGCGTTCAGATTGAAACGCTTGCAGATGTAATCATCCAGACCTTGCGACTTCAGCATGCCTGGAATTTTGTAGATGGAATCCACATCTTTCAGGGAAATAACCGCTTTTTCCGGCACGTTACAGAACAGCGCGATTTTGGCGCGTTCGTTCGCAGGCACCGCGCGGTCAGAACGGCAGATCAGCACATCCGGCTGGATCCCGATCGACAACAGCTCTTTCACTGAATGCTGGGTTGGCTTGGTTTTCACTTCGCCTGCGGCCGCCATATACGGCACCAGCGTCAGGTGCATATACATGGTGTGTTCACGACCAACATCGACCGCCATCTGGCGAATCGCTTCGAGGAACGGCAAAGATTCGATATCACCCACCGTACCGCCGATCTCAACCAGAACGACGTCATGACCTTCACCGCCTTCAATAATGCGCTCTTTGATCGCATTGGTGATGTGCGGGATGACCTGAATCGTGGCGCCCAGATAGTCTCCACGACGCTCTTTGCGCAGCACTTCTGAGTAAATACGACCGGTAGTAAAGTTGTTGCGGCGCGACATTTTGGTGCGGATGAAGCGCTCGTAGTGACCTAAATCCAGATCGGTTTCGGCCCCATCATCGGTAACAAACACTTCACCGTGCTGCGTAGGGCTCATGGTACCCGGATCGACGTTGATGTACGGATCGAGTTTCATGATGGTCACATTAAGACCACGTGCTTCAAGGATAGCTGCGAGGGAGGCTGCGGCAATGCCTTTGCCCAGAGAGGAAACGACCCCGCCGGTCACAAAAATATAATTCGTTGTCATGCTGAACCTGAGAGTTTAGGTTTAAAGACGATGGAATAACCAAGACGGGAAAATAGTATACTTGAAGTCGTCTTCAGCCACAATTGATGAATCACACCATCATCCTCCACAGGTCAGCCGGTAACATAGCGGATAGCAGGGGGTGAAATGTTGATGTACGTCACAAAGTCACCGCAAGGCTGAATCGAGTAAGCTCAAGCGGTGAAATTATGCGCAGCGCTGGAATAATCGCCAGATTGGCTTAGCTCTTGTTCTCGCTGGCTTTCACCTGCTGCCAGGCCTCTTCCATCTGATCCAACGTGGCATCGCTCATCGCTAAACCTCGTGAGGCGATGATGTTCTCAACCTGGCGGAAGCGGCGCTCAAATTTATCGTTGGCTTTCTGCAGGGCGGTTTCCGCTTTGCTGCCTAAATGGCGCGACAAATTGACGGTGGCGAAGAGTAAATCGCCGATTTCCTCTTCCAGCTTGTCGTTATCGACCACCGCTTGCTGCGCTTCATGCATCACTTCATCAATCTCTTCATGCACTTTATCCAGCACCGGTCCGAGATTGTTCCAGTCGAAACCGACCGTGCTGCAACGCTTCTGAATTTTGTGCGCGCGCATTAAGGCGGGCAACGCTTTGGGAATGTCATCTAAAACTGAATGCTGCGATTTTTCCGCGCGTTCATTGTGTTTGATCGCTTCCCAGTTTTTCAGCACTTCGTCGCTGGTCTCTGCCTTAACATCGCCAAAAATATGCGGATGGCGGCGCTCAAGTTTGTCGCTGATGGCGTTGCAGATGTCGTCAAAATTGAAACGCTGCTGTTCGTCGGCCATTTGAGCGTAGAACACCACCTGAAACAGCAGATCGCCCAGCTCACCGCGCAGATCGTCAAAATCTTCGCGCTGAATGGCATCGATGACTTCGTAGGTTTCTTCCAGCGTGTAAGGCGCGATGGAGGAGAAAGTTTGCTGACGATCCCACGGACAGCCACGTTGCGGATCGCGCAAGGTTTGCATGATGGTGAGCAGGCGGTTTAAGGCGGTCATGAAATGATCCTTTGGGGCTGGTATGTAAAAAGGTCGCCATGAATGGCGACCCTACGGCGTAATTTGTAGGGTCGCCGTTCATGGCGACCTGGAAATCAATGCAAACGGCGCGCGTCAATAATATCCGGCACCTGATTGAGACGTGCCAGCACGCGGCCGAGCACCTGCTGGTTATAGATCTCAATATCCATATCGATGGTTGCCAGCTGTTTTTTGGTATCGCTGCGGCTGGAGACGCCAAGCACATTGACCTTCTCGTTAGCCAGAATAGTGGTGATATCACGCAGTAAGCCGCTACGATCGTTGGCGGTGACGCGCACCACCAGCGAGTAACCGCTGGAGTAATCTTCGCCCCACACGGCATCAACGATACGTTCCGGCGCGTGAGAAATCAGCTCAGTTAACTGATCGCAGTCGGCGCGGTGAATAGAGATGCCGCGCCCCTGAGTGATAAAGCCCACGATATCGTCGCCCGGAATCGGCTGGCAGCAGCGTGCAATGTGGTGCAACAGATTACCCACGCCTTCCACCACCACACGACCGCTCTCTTTGCGGGATGAAGGTGCATGCGACTTTTGCGTCAGCTGGCGCAGCGCTTCGCGATCCTCCTCTTCGGCGCTCGGTTTATTGAGCTTGCCTTGCAGGAAATTCACCATCTGATTGAGGCGAATATCGCCGCCGCCGATCATCGCCAGCAACTCATCCTGCGAGCTGACGTTATAGCGCGGCAGCAGCAGTTTTTCCGCCTCGCGCATGCTGATATCCATCTGATTCAGCTCGCTTTCGAGGATCTGACGGCCGGCAATAATATTTTTGTCACGATCCTGTTTACGGAACCAGGCGTGAATTTTCGAACGGCCGCGGCTGGTGGTGATATAGCCAAGATTTGGATTGAGCCAGTCGCGACTAGGATTCGGTTGTTTCTGGGTGATCACTTCTATCTGATCGCCCATTTGCAGTTGATAGGTGAACGGCACGATGCGTCCGCTGATCTTGGCGCCAATGCAGCGGTGACCGATATCGCTGTGAATGTGGTAGGCGAAATCGAGCGGCGTTGAACCCGCAGGCAGATCAACCACATCGCCTTTCGGCGTAAATACGTAAACGCGATCGTCAAACACCTGGCTGCGCACCTCTTCCAGCATCTCGCCAGAATCAGCCATCTCTTCCTGCCAGGTAATCAGCTTGCGTAGCCAGGCAATGCGCCCTTCATGCCCCGCTGCGCCGCGCGCGTTGCTGGAGGTTGGGCCCTCTTTGTACTTCCAGTGCGCCGCGACGCCCAGCTCTGCATCTTCGTGCATTTGCCGCGTACGAATCTGGATTTCAACCGTTTTGCCCTGCGGCCCCAATACCACGGTATGAATCGATTGATAGCCGTTGGGTTTCGGGTTCGCGACGTAGTCGTCAAACTCACTCGGCAGATGTCGATACAGCGTGTGCACCGTACCGAGCGCGCCATAGCAATCCTGCAGACGCTCAGCCACGATACGCACCGCGCGCACGTCAAACAGCTCATCAAACGCCAGCGACTTCTTCTGCATCTTACGCCAGATGCTGTAGATGTGTTTTGGCCGGCCGTACACTTCTGCACGCACGCCCTCTTTCTGCATCTCGGCGCGCAGGTTATCGACGAAGTTCTCGATATAGCTTTCACGATCGATACGACGTTCATGCAGCAATTTAGCGATGCGCTTGTATTCGTCGGGATGCAGATAGCGGAAGCAGTAATCTTCCAGCTCCCATTTGAGCTGGCCGATACCCAAACGGTTGGCTAACGGCGCGTAGATATTGGTGCTCTCTTTCGCCGCCAATACGCGCTCATCTTCTGGCGCGTCTTTCATTTCGCGCAGATGAGCGATACGTTCGGCAAGCTTGATGACCACACAGCGGAAATCTTCCACCATCGCCAGCAGCATACGGCGAACATTATCCACCTGCTCTGAAGCCATCGAATCGTTGTGGATCGCTTTCAGTTGCCGAATAGCATCCATGTCGCGCACGCCGTGCACCAACATCACAATCTCTTTGCCGAACGCTTTCTCGAGGTCTTCCTCGCTCACCACATCCGCGTTGGCTAACGGGAACAACAGCGCAGCGCGCAGGCTATCGATGTCCATGCTGAGCATGGTGAGAATTTCCACCATCTCAATGCCACGCCACAGCAGCAGAGCTTGATCAGGATGGTTGTGCGTTTCGGCTTCACAGTAGCGCCACGCATCCGCCAGTCGCTGACAGGATTGCGGATTGTTGATACTTAAACTGGCGATCCACTGGTCGAGGGCAAATTCGCCCGCCGTATTTAAATGCGCACTTCTAACCGCAACCATATCCTCTCCTGCCACAGCGATGTGGACATCGCTTATGTTCTGCTAAACAGCACCATGGACTCGAGATGACTGGTATGAGGGAACATATCCAGCATCGCGACCCTTTCCAAATGGTAGCCCGCGGACAGCAATGTCTGGCTGTCACGTGCAAGCGTTGTTGGGTTACAGGAAACATAGACCACGCGTTGCGGCGCAAGTTTAACCACATGCGCCATCACGCCCGCAGCCCCAGCGCGTGCTGGATCCAGTAACACCTTATTAAATCCCTGCGTCGCCCACGGCTGACGCGTAACGTCTTCCTCCAGGTTATGCTGGAAAAAGCGAACATTCTTGAGATTATTCTGCTCAGCATTATACGCTGCCTGTTGCACTAATGCTGCAACACCCTCCACACCTACAGCATTTTGTACGAATTTTCCTACTGGCAAAGTGAAGTTGCCCATGCCGCAGAACAGATCCAGCACACGATCGTCTGGCTGCAAATCCAGCCACTCAATAGCTTTAGCGATCATTTGCTGATTCACGCCATCGTTCACCTGAATAAAATTCTGCGGACTAAAGGTGAGCTGCAAATCAAATGCGCGATAAAACGGCTCACGTGCACTTAACGGCTGCAAACGCTCACTGCCATCAGCCAGCCACATCGACAGTTGCTGCTCATGCGAAAAACGTTCCAGTTTTGCGCGGTCGCCTGCAGATAATGCATCAAGATGACGCAGCACCATCAGCGGGCCATTATCCGCCAGTACCAACTCAACGTGCCCCAGGCGCCTAACCGCCTGCAAATCGCTAAGACATTGGTGCAGCGGTTGCAGTAGCGCTTCAAGTTCGGGCACCAAAACCGGGCATTGCTTCAACTCCACCAGATCGTTGCTGCCTGCCTGGCGGAATCCCATCTGCAAACGCTGCTGTTTAGGCTGCCATTGCAAACCTAAACGCGCACGACGACGATAGCCCCACGCGCTGCCGCTGATGATCTCATCAACCGCCACCGGCAGCGGCGCATCGCGACTTAACATGCGGCTTAAGGCGCGCGCTTTACTCTCTTGCTGCAGTGCCACCGAGGCGTGCTGCTGCTGGCAACCGCCGCACACGCCGAAGTGGATACAGCGCGGTTTTTCCCGCTGTGGGCTGGGATTGAGAATCTTGTTCGCTTTGGCGCGCGCGTACTTGCTCTTATCCTCGAATACCGTCACTTCTGCCTGCTCTCCGGGCAGCGCGCCGCTGACAAACATCGCCTTGCCTTTATGGCGCGCAACACCTTGTCCAAAGGGATCAAGGTCTTCAATGGTGACGGATATGCGAGCCTTAGTCGTCACACGCTGTTTTGCAGAGTAAAATTGCGCCATAGTATTGTGAAATCTCTACTTTATTGGGTGTGCAGCCCCTAACCGAGCTTGCACAGGGATAAAAATGCCAGGAGTCGCCAGGCCACAATTATGACCAAATACAGCCTGCGGGCGCGAATGATGATTTTGATACTGGCGCCAACGCTGATGATTGGTCTGCTGCTCAGTACCTTCTTCGTGGTGCATCGCTACAACGAATTACAGCATCAGGTGCATGACGCAGGTGCAAATATTATCGAACCGCTGGCGGTTTCCAGTGAATACGGCATGACGTGGCATAATCGCGATGCGATTCGCGAGTTAGTCAGTCTGCTGCATCGTCGTCACTCCAATATTGTCCGTGCCATCACCATTTTCGACAACAACAATCACGTCTACGTCACCTCGAATAACAATCAAAATCTGGCGCTGCTGCAAAAAGAGGACATCTCGACATTGGAAGATGGCGTCTCCGTCGAGCGGCAAGGCAATTTGATGATTTTGCGCACGCCGATCATCTCTGAGCGCTACTCGGTAGATGAGTTGCCGGGCGAGGACGCCAAGCCGGCAGGCAATCCGTTAGGTTATGTGGCCATCGAGTTGGATCTGCAATCGGTACGACTGGAGCAGTACAAAGAGGTGTTTGTCGCCACGCTGCTGCTGCTGTTCTGCCTGTGCATCGCCATGCTGTTTGCCTATCGCCTGATGCGCGATGTCACCGGGCCGATTCGCAATATGGTAACCACCGTTGACCGCATTCGCCGTGGTCAGCTCGACAGCCGCGTGGATGGTTACATGCTCGGCGAGCTGAGTATTCTGAAGAACGGCATTAACGCCATGGCGATGTCGCTCACCGCCTATCACGAAGAGATGCAGCAGAACATCGACCAGGCCACTTACGATCTGCGCGAAACGCTGGAACAGCTGGAAATTCAGAACGTTGAGCTGGATCTGGCGAAAAAGCGTGCGCAGGAAGCGGCGCGCATCAAATCAGAGTTTCTCGCCAACATGTCACATGAGCTGCGCACGCCGCTGAATGGCGTCATCGGCTTTACCCGTCAGATGCTGAAAACCGGGCTGAGCACCAACCAGCGCGACTACATGAGCACCATCGAGCGCTCGGCCAATAACCTGCTGAGCATCATCAACGACGTGCTCGACTTTTCGAAACTGGAAGCCGGTAAGCTGGTATTGGAATCCATACCGTTCCCGCTACGCGCCACGCTGGATGAGACGCTGGTGCTGCTGGCGCCCTCCGCCCATGACAAAGGTCTGGAAATCACCGTCTGCCTGGAAAAACAGGTGCCGGATAATGTGATTGGCGATCCGTTGCGCCTGCAGCAGATCATGATCAACCTGATCGGTAACGCGATTAAATTCACCGAGCACGGTCATATCGATCTGCGCGTTGAGGTGCGCAGCCTTAGTGCCACGCGCGTCGAGCTGGAGATTCAGGTGCATGACACCGGCATTGGCATCTCCGAACAGCAGCAGTCGCAGCTGTTCCAGGCGTTCCGGCAAGCTGATGCCAGCATTACGCGGCGTCATGGCGGCACCGGGTTAGGACTGGTGATCACCCAGAAACTGGTGAGCGAAATGGGCGGTGAAATTGCCTTCCATAGCCGTCCGAACCAGGGTTCGACTTTCTGGGTGCATATTCATCTCGATCTCAACCCGAACGCGCCCGCCATTCCGCGCATGCTGGACGATTTGCGCGCCACACCGCTGGCCTATATTGAACCGCATCCGGCGGTGGCCAAAGCGGTGCAGGAGATGCTTAGCATCACGCCATTACAGGTACAGCACTTCTCCAGCCTCGAAGAGCTGCCCGATACGCACTTCCCGCTGCTGCTGATGGGTTTACCGGTCACCGAACCACATCCTGCTACGTTACCGGATGCGCTTATCCAACGCCTGCGTGGGCATGCCGATTCGGTGCTGCTGGCGCTGCCCAGCGACATGATGCTGTTTGCCGACGACCTACGAGCTCGCGGCATTGCCGGGTGTATCGCCAAGCCGGTTTCACTGACGCGTCTGCTGCCGATGCTGTTGGACCTGCATGACTGGCAACGCGATGCGCTACCGCGCGGTGCCCGTCAGCCGTTAACGGTGATGGCGGTGGATGACAATCCCGCCAACCTGAAACTGATTGGCGCGCTGCTTGAGGAGCAGGTGCAGCACATCATTCTGTGCGATAACGCCGAGCAGGCGATTCGTCAGGCGCGCCTGCACAAGCTGGACGTAATTTTGATGGATATTCAGATGCCGGATATTGATGGCATTCGCGCCAGTGAAATTATCCGCAGCCTACCGCTGCATGCCACCACGCCGATTGTCGCGGTTACCGCACATGCGCTGGACGGCGAACGGGCGCAGTTGATCAACGCGGGCATGAATGATTATCTGGCGAAGCCGATTGATGAGGACAAACTGAGCCAGCTGCTGCAACGCTATGCACCGCATCGATCCGCTGCGCAGCCGCTGCAGCCGGAGGTTGCGCCTTCACTGGATTGGAGCTTAGCGCTGCGCCAGGCCGCGAATAAGGCCGATTTAGCCCGCGACCTGCTGCAAATGCTGCTCGATTTTCTGCCGGAAGTGGAAGAACGCGTTGACCACGCGATGGCGAGTAATGATGTGGTTGGATTGCGCGAGATTATTCATAAGCTGCACGGCAGCGCCAGCTACAGCGGCGTGCCACGTTTGAAGCAGCTGTGTCAGCAATTAGAGAAAAGTTTGCATCAGGAGAGCGATATTGAGGCGCTCGAACCGGAGTTGCTGGAGCTGAGCGATGAGATGGCGAACGTCGCGCGGGAAGCGAGGAAGCTGCTAGCGTTGGGTTAATGCGCTGCGGTGATGGATCCGGTCGGCATAAATGCCGCCCCTACGGCGGCATTTGTAGGGGCGCCATAGGGGCGACCAAACTTCTTACAGCGCTTTACCCGCCTTTATCGTCGCCGCCACATTGCGCGCCGTCAGGCGCACATTCTGCGCCGCATTGGCCAGTGCTTCTTCCAGGGAACAGATGCTAAACAGCACGCTGAACACCGCATCCAGCCCATGCTGATGCACCACGCCAACATCGGCCGTCAAACTCCCGGCGATGCCAATCACCGGCTTGTGATACTGCTTAGCGACTTTCGCAACGCCGACCGGCACCTTGCCATTGACGCTTTGGCTGTCGATGCGCCCTTCGCCGGTAATCACCAGATCGGCATCTTTCACCTGCTCGGCCAGGCCCAACGCTTCGGTGACAATCTCAATGCCGCTGCGCAACTCGGCCTGACAAAACGCATGCAAAGCCGCGCCCATGCCACCTGCCGCGCCGCCGCCGTCGATATGCAGCACATCAATATCCAAATCGCGATGAATAATCTGCGCGTAGTGTTCCAGGGCCTGATCCAGCTGCTGGACCAACGCTGGCGTCGCGCCCTTTTGCGGGCCGAAAATCGCCGACGCTCCTTTTTCACCGGTCAGCGGATTGGAGACATCGCAGGCAACCTCAAAACGGCACTGCTTAATACGGGGATCCAGCTGTGCGATATCAATCCGCGCCAGCTGCGGTAGCGCCCCGCCACCGTAAGCAATTTGCTGACCCTGATCGTCCAGCAGATGCGCGCCCAGCGCCTGCATCATGCCGGAACCGCCATCATTGGTGGCGCTGCCGCCAATGCCGATAATGACGTGATCGACTCCGCGGTCGAGTGCATCTTTAATCAGCTCGCCGGTGCCAAATGAAGTGGTAATCAGCGGATCGCGCTGCGCGGCGGGCACTAACTCCAGCCCGCTGGCCGCCGCCATTTCAATGAACGCGGTGCGCTCATCACCTGACAAACCGTAGAACGCATCCACCGGCTTGCCGAGCGGTCCGGTGGCCGTCAGTCGGACAATGTTTCCCTGCGTTGCCGCCACCATCGCTTCAACCGTGCCTTCACCACCGTCGGCAACCGGTATTTTCACGTAGTCAGCTTCAGGAAAGATCTCGCGGAATCCCGCTTCAATCGCCGAAGCCACTTCCAGGGCGGATAAACTCTCTTTATATGAATCCGGTGCGATGACAATTTTCATAGGCAATCCAGCGCGGTTGATGACGGACATCCGTCCTGCAAAGGCAGTGAGCCGTCCGGCATGCGCAGATGCCGGACGCTTGCACTACCGGGTGATCTCAACTTTCGCTAATTTTTCATAATAGCAGGCCAGCGCGCTATGGTCGGAAGTGCCCTGTCCGTCCACCTTCAGCGCCTGCATCATCTCCATCACCGCGGCGGTCAGCGGCAGATGCGCGCCAATTTCGTGGGAAGTATCCAGCGCGTTGGCCAGATCTTTGATATGCAGATCGATACGGAAACCCGGTTTAAAGTTGCGATCCAACACCATCGGCGCTTTGGCATCCAGCACCGTACTGCCTGCCAGGCCGCCACGAATTGCCTGATACACCAGCTCAGGATTCACACCCGCCTTGGTCGCCAGCGACAGCGCTTCCGACATCGCCGCGATATTCAGCGCCACAATCACCTGGTTCGCCAGTTTGGTGACGTTGCCCGCGCCGATATCGCCGGTATGTACTACCGAACCCGCCATCGCTTTCATGATGTCGTAGCACTGATCGAACACCGCTTTATCGCCGCCGACCATCACCGACAAGGTACCCTCAATCGCCTTCGGCTCGCCGCCGCTTACCGGTGCATCGAGCATTTTGATGCCTTTGGCTGCCAGCGCATCGTGCACTTCACGGCTGGATAAGGGCGCGATAGAGCTCATATCGATAACAATCAGGCCCGGCTTTGCGCCCTCAATGATGCCGTTGGCGCCCAGGCAGGCTTCTTTCACCTGCGGCGAGTTCGGCACCATGGTAATTACCACGTCAACCTGCTCAGCCACCTCTTTAGCGCTTTTCGCCACGGTAGCGCCCAGCTCAACTAACTCTGCTTCGTTGCTGGCATTGTGGTCACGCACCACCAGCGAATAACCGGCTTTCACCAGGTTTTTACTCATCGGTTTGCCCATGATACCGAGGCCGATAAATCCAATTTTCATTGCCTTTCCCCTACGTCAGTTATTTTTTGAATTTGTCACACAGCGCCTGCGTGGCATTGCGGAAAACACCCAGATCGCTGCCGACCGCCACAAAGCTGGCACCCCACTCAAGGTAGCGACGCGCATCGGCTTCAACCGGCGCCAAAATGCCGCTCGGTTTACCCGCGGCTTTCGCGCGTTCAAACACGTGTTTAATCACTTTCAATACTTCGGGATGCGCTGGCTGGCCGAGATAGCCCAGCGCCGCTGACAGATCGCCTGGCCCGACGAAAATGCCATCAACGCCATCTACCGCAGCGATAGCATCAATGTTGTCCACCGCCTGCTGGGTTTCGATCTGCACCAGAACGGTGATGTTGTCGTTGATGGTGCTGTTGTAGTCAGGCAGCGTGCCGTACATGTTGCTGCGATGCGAAACCGAGACACCGCGAATCCCAGCTGGCGGATAACGAGTTGAGGCAACCGCGCGAATCGCCTCCTCTTCGGTTTCCACAAACGGCACCAGGAAGTTGTAGAAGCCGATATCCAGCAGACGTTTGATGATGATCGGTTCGTTGCACGGCGGACGCACTACCGGCGCACTGTGGCTGCCCTTCAGCGCCATCAGCTGCGGCACAAAGGTAGTGATATCGTTCGGCGCGTGTTCGCCATCCAGCACCAGCCAGTCAAAGCCCGCCAGGCCCAGCACTTCGGTGGTCAGTGGATTAGCCAGCGCACACCAACTGCCAATCAGGGTTTCTCCTGCCAGCAAACGGCGACGAAAATTGTTCGGCCAGGCATTGCTCATTGTCTTCACTCCTGTCGGTTACAGCAGGCTCCCGCGCGGGGAGCCGGAAAAGTTAGCGCACCAGGCACGGACGTTTGTTATCAAAGGTCCAGTTCGGTACGAGGAACTGCATGGCCTGCGCATCATCGCGCGCGCCTAAACCGTGTTGCTGATACAGCGCGTTGGCCTTCATCACCTGATCCATATCCAGTTCGACGCCAAGCCCCGGTTTCTGCGGCACTTGCACCATGCCGCCTTTAATCTGGAACGGCTCTTTCGTCAGACGCTGATTGCCTTCCTGCCAAATCCAGTGCGTGTCGATAGCGGTAATCGCACCCGGCGCGGCAGCGGCCACATGCGTGAACATCGCCAGTGAGATATCGAAGTGATTGTTTGAGTGCGAGCCCCACGTCAGGCCGAAGTCATGGCACATCTGCGCCACGCGCACTGAGCCCTGCATCGTCCAGAAGTGTGGATCCGCCAGCGGAATATCGACCGATTGCAACGACAGCGTGTGGCCCATCTGACGCCAGTCGGTAGCAATCATATTGGTGGCGGTCGGCATGCCGGTGGCGCGGCGGAATTCAGCCATCACTTCGCGACCGGAATAGCCCTGCTCAGCACCGCATGGATCTTCCGCATAGGCCAGCACGCCTTTCAGCTGCTTGCCGAGCAGAATCGCTTCGTTCAGTGACCAGGCACCGTTGGGATCGAGCGTTACGCGCGCCTGCGGGAAACGCTTCGCCAGCGCCGTTACCGCTTCAGCCTCTTCGCCACCGCGCAGCACGCCGCCTTTCAGTTTGAAATCGTTAAAGCCATATTTTTCGTAGGCCGCTTCCGCCAGACGCACCACCGTTTCCGGCGTTAACGCCTCTTCATGGCGCAGACGATACCAATCGCATTTGTCATTTTCCTGGCTCTGATACGGCAACGCGGTTTTCTTGCGATCGCCGACGTAGAACAGGTAGCCCAGCATCTCAACGCGATCGCGCTGCTGGCCATCGCCAAGCAGTGATGCAACGTTGACACCTAAATGCTGGCCCAGCAGATCGAGCAGTGCCGCTTCAATGCCGGTTACCACATGAATGGTGGTACGCAGATCAAAGGTTTGATTGCCGCGGCCGCTGGCGTCGCGGTCAACAAAGGTGCTGCGCACCAGATTGAGGATATTTTTGTATTCGCCAACGGTTTTCTGCACCACCAGCGCCGCCGCATCTTCCAGCGTCTGACGAATCTTTTCGCCGCCTGGAATCTCACCCACGCCGGTATGTCCGGCATTGTCTTTAATAATGACGATATTACGGGTGAAAAAGGGCGAATGTGCGCCGCTCAGGTTAAGTAACATGCTGTCGTAACCGGCCACCGGAATGACCTGCAGCGCTGTAATTTTCGGTGTCTGACTCATTTCCTGCTCCTTTGACTTAGCCGCGACCGAAGGCCGGACGCTTGCGGTCGAATGACCAATTGGGAACCAGATACTGCATAGCGGTGGCGTCATTACGCGCGCCAGCCGGCAGCGATTTATACAAAGCATTGGCCTGATGCAGACGATCCCAATCCAGCTCAACCCCGAGGCCTGGCTTATCCGGCACGGCGATTTTGCCGTTGCGGATTTGCAGCGGCTCTTTGGTCAGACGCTGATCGCCTTCCTGCCAAATCCAGTGGGTATCAATGGCGGTCGGTTTGCCGGGCGCAGCCGCGCCCACGTGGGTGAACATCGCCAGTGAAATATCGAAGTGGTTGTTGGAGTGGCATCCCCAGGTTAAGCCCCAGTCATCGCACAGCTGCGCCACGCGCACCGCACCGCTCAGCGTCCAGAAGTGCGGATCGGCCAGCGGGATATCGACCGAGTTGAGCATTACCGCGTGGTTCATCTCGCGCCAGTTGGTGGCGATCATATTGGTTGCCACCGGCAAACCGGTGGCGCGGCGGAATTCAGCCATCACTTCGCGACCGGAGTAGCCTTGCTCGGCACCGCACGGATCTTCGGCGTAGGTCAGCACATCGCCCATGCCCTTACATAAGCGAATCGCTTCGTCGAGCGTCCAGGCACCGTTGGGATCAACGGTGATGCGCGCATCGGGGAAGCGCTTTTTCAACGCCGCCGCCGATTCGATCTCCTGTTCACCGGGCAGCACGCCGCCTTTGAGTTTGAAATCTTTGAAGCCGTATTTGTCCTGTGCTGCTTCCGCCAGACGCACCACGGATTCTGGCGTCAGCGCTTCCTGATGGCGTAGGTGATACCAATCGTGGCTGGCACCTTCGCCGGTCAGATACGGTAAGTCGGTTTTACGGCGATCGCCGAGATAGAACAGATAACCGAGCACCGTCACTTCATCGCGCTGCTGCCCCGGACCGAGCAGTTCCGCCACCGGCACACCAAGGCATTGACCGAGCAAATCGAGCAGTGCCGCCTCCAGCGCCGCGACGGCATTGACGCGCAGTTCGAAGGTCCAGGCGCCTTTACCGAAGGTATCGAAATCCGCCGACTGATTGCCTTTGTGCACTTGCTGCACCAGACGGTTCATGCGGGCCACCTGCTGGCCTTTAACCTGCGGAATCGCCTCGACAAGGGTTTGGTAGATGGTTTCGCCGCCCGGCGCTTCCCCCACGCCAGTGTGTCCGGCGCTGTCGGTGAGCACCACGATATTGCGGGTGAAGCAGGCGCTGTGCGCGCCCCCGATGTTGAGCAGCATGCTGTCGTAACCGGCAACCGGAATCACCTGCATTTCGGTGATGACCGGCGTACTTTGCGTAGTCATATTCCGTCCTTATGGCCTGGTTTTCAGTTCGACGCGCTTAATATCGCCCGCAATCACCAGGAAGCTAAAGGCGGCGACAAAGGCATGGATACCGACATAAACCAGCGCGCCTTCGAACGATCCGCTGGTGGCGATGATGTAACCGATGGCAATCGGCGTGACGATGCCGGAGAAGTTACCGAACATGTTGAACAGACCGCCGCTCAGGCCGCTGATCTCTTTCGGTGCGGTATCCGCCATTACTGCCCAACCCAGCGCACCAATGCCTTTACCGAAGAACGCCAGCGCCATGAAGAACACCACTACCCATTCGGTGTCAGTGTAGTTACACATCACCATCGATATGGAGAGCAGCATGCCGAGCACAATCGGCGTTTTGCGCGCGATATTCAGCGAGCCGGTTTTACGCATCAGGTAATCGGAAATTACCCCGCCCAACACGCCGCCAAGGAAGCCGCACACCGCCGGAATCGAAGCAATAAAGCCGGCTTTCAAAATCGACATGCCGCGCGCCTGCACCAGATAGACCGGGAACCAGGTAATAAAGAAGTAGGTTAAGGCGTTGACACAGTACTGGCCGAGGTAGATGCCCAGCATCATGCGTGAGGTCAGCAGCTGTTTAATCTGGAACCACTTCTCGCTCCAGCTGACTTTGCGATCGTCTTTTTTGGCGTCCATGTTGATCAGCGCACCGCCCTGCTCCATGTACTCCAGTTCGGCTTTGTTCACGCCCGGGTGATCGGTGGGATCGTGGATCACTTTCAGCCAGATAAAGCTGAGGATGATGCCCAATCCCCCCATGAACCAGAACACGTGCGCCCAGCCCACTTCAGAGACCAGCCAACCCATGATCGGCGCGAAGATCACTGTGGCGAAGTATTGCGCCGAGTTGAAGATCGCCACGGCCGTACCGCGCTCCTGCGCTGGGAACCAGGCAGCTACAATGCGGCTGTTGCCGGGGAAGGATGGCGCCTCGGCCAAACCGACCAGGAAACGCAGCATAAACAACGAAACGATGATGCCGAAGCCGCTGAACACGTCGACGAAGCCTTGCAGCAAGGTGAACAGCGACCAGGTAAAGATGCTCCAGAAATAGACGCGTTTGGAGCCAAAGCGGTCAAGCAGCCAACCACCTGGAATCTGACCAATCACGTATGCCCACGAGAAGGCGGAGAAGATATAGCCCAGTCCGACCGAATCGAGGCCGATATCTTTGGACATCGCCGAACCGGCAATCGAAATGGTGGCGCGGTCACCGTAGTTGAATGAGGTGACGATAAATAACATCACCACAATCCAGTAACGGGCATTGGTGCGTTTCTGCACCGCTTCCGCTGTCTGGCTAAAACTATTCATGATGCACTCCTGAAATATAGCGCGAGCTACATTCGCTCTGACTGCATACACATCGCGTTGGGTATCAGAGAGAAGTTGGGTTAAACACGGCGATTTTTATTTTGGCAATACGATGATGCGTCGTGACGAATAACCTAACGTTGAAGAACGAGAATCAGTATAGGAACAGCCTTGAGGCGAAACACTGGAAGAAAGCATGAGGATTAAGGGCGATTGACACTGTTTTTATGGCATCTGCACATAACGCTGCGGGGTGGCTCACGGAACCGTTTTTTGCAGCCGTGTTTTGCCTGGTAAACGTACAGGCCGACTGCACTTTGTGAGTCCCTTCTCTTGTGTTTGGTTAAACGAACCAAATTGCCGACATAAAACCACTTAAAGCCAGTCATTTGCACAATGCGTTACGCAAATACCCCTGCATATACTGAGGCTGGCAAAATACGATGACGTGATGAACACATTTAAACCGCGCTGCCATGTACAGTGCGACGAACTGGAAGGTGAGCAATGAACCGTCCTCTGACAGAAAAACCGCTCTATATCAAAGTGCACGATGCCGATAACGTGGCGATCGTGGTCAATAATCAGGGATTGCCGTCCGGCACGCGTTTCGACGACGGACTGCAGCTAACCGAACATGTGCCGCAGGGGCATAAAGTTGCACTTTGCGATATCCCGCAAGATGGCGCGATCCTGCGTTACGGTGAAGTGATTGGCTACGCGTTGCGCCCGATTGCGCAAGGCAGCTGGATTGAAGAGTCGCTGGTGGCGCTACCCGAAGCGCCGCCGCTTAACAGTTTGCCGCTGGCAAACAATGTGCCGCCCGCACTGCCAGCGCTGGAGGGTTATACCTTTGAAGGTTATCGCAACGCCGATGGCAGCGTAGGAACACGCAACCTGCTCGGTATTACTACCAGCGTTCATTGCGTGGCTGGCGTAGTGGATTATGTGGTGCAGATCATCGAACGAGATTTGCTGCCGCGTTATCCCAATGTCGATGGCGTGGTGGCGCTGAATCATCTGTATGGCTGCGGGGTAGCGATCAATGCGCCTGCCGCGGTGGTGCCGATTCGTACCATTCATAATCTCGCGCTCAATCCCAATTTTGGCGGCGAAGTGATGATCGTCAGCCTCGGCTGCGAGAAATTACAACCGGAGCGTCTGCTGACCGGCACGCCGGACGTACAGGCCATTTCGCTCGATGATAACGACATTGTGCGACTGCAAGATGAGCGTCTGGTAGGCTTCGGTGCGATGGTGGATGAAATCCTGCAGGTCGCCGAACGCCATCTGAAAAAGCTCAATCTACGCCAGCGGGAAACCTGCCCGGCGTCCGATCTGGTGATCGGCACGCAGTGCGGCGGCAGCGATGCCTTCTCGGGTGTGACGGCGAATCCCGCCGTGGGCTTTGCTTCCGATCTGCTGGTGCGCTGCGGCGCAACGGTGATGTTCTCTGAAGTGACTGAAGTGCGTGATGCCATTCATCTGCTGACACCGCGTGTGGTGGATGAAGCCGTGGGTAAACGGCTGCTGGAAGAGATGGCGTGGTATGACGATTACCTCAGCCAGGGCCAAACCGATCGCAGCGCGAATCCCTCACCGGGTAATAAAAAAGGTGGGCTGGCAAACGTGGTAGAAAAAGCGCTGGGCTCGATTGCCAAATCGGGACGCAGTCCGATCGTAGAAGTGTTGTCGCCTGGTCAACGTCCAACCCAACGTGGGCTGATTTATGCCGCGACGCCCGCCAGCGATTTTGTGTGCGGTACCCAGCAGATGGCATCGGGCATTACCTTGCAGGTGTTTACTACCGGGCGTGGCACGCCTTACGGTTTGGCAGCAATTCCAGTGATTAAGATGGCAACGCGCAATGCGCTGGCCGAACGCTGGCATGATTTGATGGATATCAATGCCGGAACCATTGCCACGGGCGAAGAGAGCATTGAGCAGGTGGGCTGGAGATTGTTTGAGTTGATTCTGGATATTGCCAGCGGACGCAAGCAGACCTGGTCGGATCGATGGGGAATTCGCAATCAGCTGGCCGTGTTTAATCCTGCGCCGGTGACGTGATTGCCCTCACCCTCTCCCGCTTGCGGGAGAGGGTGAGGGCAAAGCAATTACAGCAACTTACCCCAGCTCTCCACCCACGGCGAAGTCACCGATTCTGGTTCAGGATGTTCCGTCGCATCCACCAGCAACATCTCTCCAACACGCTTGGCGCTTTGATCCTGCAAGGTGACATCGAAGGTTTTACCGGCACCGCAGAAATTGTCATAGCTGCTGTCACCCAGACCAATCACGCCATAGCGCAACTCGGGCTGATAACCGAGATCATCACGTACCGCGACATACAGGCGGGCAATGTTGTCCGGAAAATCACCCTGGCCAGTCGTTGAAGTCACAATCAGCACCACATCTTTGCTGTATGCCTGCCAATCCGCCAGCGACGGATCTTCAAATACCTGTACCTCGTGGCCCTGCTCTTCCAGCACCGTCTGTGCTTCTTCAGCCACCAGCAGTGCATTGCCGTAAACCGTACCTGTAAAAATGCCAATCTTTGCCATCTTGCCGCTCCTTTATTCTGTTGGATTATCCTGGACTGCATCAATGGCAAACTCAACCCTGGGAACATCAGGGATCTGATCCTGCCAGCCAAACTGCTGCAGCATCTGCTGCCAGACGCGATCCAATCCCGCGCGAATCACTAACGGCTCGCCGGTTACCGGATGCGTGAAGCTCAACGCACTGGCATGCAGCATCAAGCGGTTAAGCCCAAAATGCGCCGCCGCGCCGCGATTCTGCCGGAGATCGCCATGCGCGCTATCGCCGATAATCGGATGACGCAAATGCACCATATGGCGGCGCAGCTGGTGTTTGCGGCCGGTGTGCGGCGCCATCTCCACCAACGTATAGCGTGCGGTGTTATAACGACTGATGGCTACCGGCATTTCAACATGTGCCAGCGCCTGATAATCCGTTACCGCCGGTTGTGCCACAGGTTCTTGCGTGGCGAATTTGTCGGCAATCTTATCCAGCTCTTCCACCAGCGGATAATCGAGCGTTGCGCCGCCTTCCAGCCAGCCACGCAGCACCGCGTGATAG
This sequence comes from Pantoea nemavictus, assembly GCF_037479095.1. NCBI lineage: Bacteria > Pseudomonadati > Pseudomonadota > Gammaproteobacteria > Enterobacterales > Erwiniaceae > Pantoea > Pantoea nemavictus. The sequence continues at coordinate 1,126,245 of NZ_JBBGZW010000001.1, forward strand.
GTTTTCTGCATCTGGTGCTGCTCAAACTGCTGTGCCAGCAAATGCGCGACTTCGCTCGATAATCCCATCAGCAGCACGCCAGAGGTTGGACGATCGAGACGATGCACGGTGAAAACGTGCTGGCCAATCTGGTCGCGCACCGTTTGCATCACCACCACTTTCTCGTTGCGATCGAGCCAACTGCGATGCACCAGCCAACCGGCCGGTTTATTCACGGCGACCAGCCATTCATCTTGATAGAGGATTTCGAGCATCAGGCGGAGGGTTCCTGGAAGAGCGCATCAAAGTGGTTGATTGTCAGCAATAACGCCGCATAACCCGGCGTGTCGGCTGGCAATGCCACTTCATAATAGGGTGCGATAGCGAAATTTTGCGGTAACGGCGCACCGCTCTCAAGCAGCGCGTAAAAACGCGGCATCAAAACCCATTGCAGCCATTGCAACGGCTCCATGGTATCAAGACAGAAAGGTTCGGTGCTGGCGAAGGCGCTCGCCTCAGGCGCTTGTGCCTGCCAATGGTCGTGTTCGCGCATTACCGCCTCGACCTGCTGCAGACGCTGAATAATCATTTGCGACGACATGCGCCACCTCCAGAGCAAAAATGGGCGGCAAGCATATCATCAGTCACGCCTTGCGCAAAAAAGCATAAAAAAAGGGAGCACTGTGATTACAGTGCTCCCGGTTTTCGTTCGCAGCATTCCCGCCACAGCTGTGCTCCCTGCTCATCCATGACAACTGTTCCTGCGCTTTCCATCGCTTGTCATCGTGACATTAATCCTTAGCGTCCTGGCCCGCCACATTCCGCGTGGCTCTCATTCTCCATCCTGGAGGTGTCCCTTAACTCACTCCTGAGTGTCCTGCTTCTTCCTGAAGCCTTCCGTGTGCCGTAAATTCCGTTACGTTCCCGCCGCGTGGCTGATGTTCTCCTGAACATCTCTTAATCCCCAGCATCCTGCCAGTGGTGACTATTCTCTCAGAAACCATCGCAATAACAAGCCAGTAAGAAGCATTAATGGATTAAGCCTGGTCTTAATTTTCAGAATGATGCCATAAGTTCATGATTCACAATATTTTTACATTAGCGACGTGCAGATGCCTGCGAAATGATCTGGCGATCTCTCACACATCGCGTGAGAGATCTCTCACAGAGCACAGGCGAAAAATCTGCAACTCAGCCACTAACCGGTTGTAAAGCATTGAGAAATGTCTTAACGGAAGTGGCCAGTACTTCACGCTTTTTAGTACCGGGCTCCTCAATAATTACTTCGCCGGTAAGATTACATAGCGCAACGACCTCATTATCAAAGTCGGTCGTTGCTATAAATAAGGTCGGAGCTTGTCTTAAGCGGCGCTTCATCACCAGATGACCAATCAGGTTCTCCTGCAGGCGGGTAAAATCGGCTTCGCTCCAGACCTGCAGCAAGCAAAGTGGTCGCTGCTCAAAGGTTGCCATCATGTCGCCAGCAAATTGCGCGGTGTAAAAGGCGGTGATTTCGGGCTGCAGCTGAATATCCAGCGCGCGCTCCACTGCCTCAAGCGTGGCGGGCAACGTAAACGGCTGCGGCTGCCATAATACACGGTCATCCAGGGTGCTAATAATGCAGTCTGATGGTACGCCAAGCAGATCGGCGCTGGCCGGAAAATGTCCGGTTTGCTGCTGCCAATGTTGAACATAGCGGGCGGTAAACTCGCGCAGAGCCTCTGCGGTTTGCTGCATCATTCATATTCTCGTCGGTGATGGGTTACACTTAGCCACTTTGATGAAATTCAATGGTAACCGTTATGTCTTCTGAAAACCGGGACCAGGCATTAAGCGGCCTGACCTTAGGTAAGCCCACGGCTTATGTCGATCGCTACGATAGCACGCTGTTGCAATCGGTGCCGCGCAGCCTGAACCGTGAGCCGCTTGGGCTCTATCCAGACAATCTGCCCTTTTCCGGCGCTGATATCTGGACGTTGTACGAACTTTCCTGGCTCAACAGCAAAGGCGTACCGCAGGTAGCCGTTGGTGAAGTGGTACTTCGCGCCGACAGCCAAAACCTCATCGAGTCAAAGAGCTTTAAGCTTTATCTTAACAGTTTTAATCAGACCGTTTTCGCCGACTGGGGCGAAGTGCGCCAGACGCTGGAGCGCGACCTCAGCGCCTGCGCCAATGGCCACGTCACCGTGGCGCTGTTCCGTCTCAGCGAAGTCGAAGGACAGCCGATCGGTCACTTCAGCGGTGAAGTGATTGATGAACAGGATATTGAGATTCATGATTACGCCTTCAATGCGGATTACCTGGCGCAGGCTGCGGGTCGTGAGATGGTTGAGGAAACGCTGGTCAGCCATTTGCTGAAATCCAACTGTTTAATCACCAATCAACCCGACTGGGGTTCAGTGATGATTCGCTATAAAGGGCCGCGTATCGATCGTGAAGCGTTACTGCGATACCTGATCTCTTTCCGCCAGCACAATGAGTTTCACGAGCAGTGTGTTGAGCGCATTTTCAACGATGTTCAGCGCTTTTGTCAGCCAGAGTCGCTGACGGTCTACGCGCGCTATACCCGCCGTGGCGGTCTTGATATCAACCCATGGCGTAGCAACGTGCCCTTCTCTCCGGGATATTCCCGCCTGGTGCGCCAGTAACAGATTGCGAGACGCCTCGCAGGCCGCTGCATGGATGCACGGTTCCTCTTGAGCATCCACGGCGGACAACGTTACTCTGTTGAAGGCGCGATCGTCACAGCATGCGCGGCCAGGGATTTTCGTCTCTGCGCTCAATACGTTAAGCGCAGCGTCATCAGTCACGCATTTGCGTGTAAAGGAGTTCTCTTGATTACACATATCAGCCCGCTTGGCTCGATGGATTTGCTCTCCCAATTAGAAGTCGACATGCTGAAGCGCACGGCCAGCAGCGACCTTTATCAGCTGTTTCGTAACTGTTCGCTGGCGGTGCTCAATTCCGGTAGCCAGACCGACAGCAGTCATGAACTGCTTTCGCGCTTCGAAAATTTTGATATCAACGTGTTACGCCGTGAGCGCGGCGTAAAGCTGGAGCTCATCAACCCGCCGGAAGAAGCCTTTGTTGACGGCCGCATTATCCGCTCGCTGCAGGCCAACTTGTTTGCGGTGCTGCGCGATATTCTGTTTGTGAATGGCCATCTTTCAGCGATTGAACGTTTCCAGCCTGAAGATACCGAAGACTCCGCGCACATCACCAACCAGGTGTTTTCGATACTGCGCAACGCGCGCGCACTTCATATCGGCGAGTACCCGAATACCGTGGTGTGCTGGGGCGGCCACTCAATTAATGCGGTGGAATATCAATATTGCCGTAACGTCGGCACCCAAATGGGCCTGCGTGAACTCAACATCTGTACCGGCTGCGGGCCAGGTGTGATGGAAGCGCCAATGAAAGGTGCTGCTGTTGGTCATGCGCAGCAGCGCTATCACGACAGCCGTTTTATCGGCCTGACTGAACCGTCGATCATCGCCGCGGAGCCACCGAATCCGCTGGTCAATGAGCTGATCATCATGCCGGATATCGAAAAACGTCTCGAAGCTTTTGTGCGTATGGCTCACGGTATTGTGATCTTCCCTGGCGGCGTCGGCACGGCAGAAGAGTTCTTGTATTTGCTGGGTATTCTGATGAATCCGCACAACAGTGAGCAGGTGTTGCCCCTGATTCTGACCGGCCCCAAAGAGAGCGCCGATTACTTCCGTGTGCTGGATGATTTTATTGTTAACACGTTGGGCGAAGCAGCACGTAAGCACTACAAAATCATCATTGATGACGCCGCTGAAGTCGCGCGTCTAATGAAAAAAGCCATGCCGCAGGTGAAGGAATATCGTCGCGAAACCGGCGATGCGTATAGCTTCAACTGGTCGATTCGTATTGCACCGGAATTACAGGTTCCCTTCCTGCCCACGCACGAGAATATGGCTAACCTGAAGTTGTTCCCGGATCAGCCCGCCGAACTGTTGGCGGCCGATCTGCGTCGCGCCTTCTCTGGCATTGTGGCCGGAAACGTTAAGGAGATTGGGATTCGTGAAATTCGCGAAAAAGGCCCGTATAAACTGCATGGCGACGCCAATCTGATGCACCGCATGGACGAACTGCTGCAGGGCTTTGTTGCGCAGCAGCGTATGAAGCTGCCGGGCAGCGCTTACACGCCCTGCTACGAAATCATCAAATAACTCATCAGGAAGGCAGCCTGCGGGCTGCCGCTATCGCTATGTCGTTTCATCTTCTTATCATTGATGCGCTTAACCTGATCCGCCGCCTGCACGCCGTGCAAGGCTCGCCGTGCCGTGACAGCTGCGTTGCCGCCTTACATCAGTTATTAGGCCATACCCAGCCCACGCACGTGGTGGCAGTTTTTGATAGCCATGAACGTCAGCCGGGTTGGCGCCATCAACTCCTGCCAGATTACAAAGCCGGTCGCCCGCCGATGCCGGAAGATTTACAGCGGGAGATGCCGGCGCTGCAGGCTGCATTTCACGCTGCGGGCGTCAACTGCTGGGTAGCGGATTTAGACGAAGCCGACGATCTTGCTGCCACGCTGGCAGTAAAAATGGCGGATGCCGGTCATCAGGCAACGATTGTGTCCACTGATAAAGGCTATTGCCAGTTGCTGGCACCGAATATTCGCATTCGCGACTATTTCCAGAAACGCTGGCTGGATGTGCCCTTTATCGAACAGGAGTTCGGCGTCTCGCCTGCACAGTTACCCGATTACTGGGGATTATGTGGTATCAGCAGCAGTAAAATCCCCGGTGTGCCAGGCATTGGACCCAAAAGCGCCCGTGAATTGCTAATGCAGTTTGGCTCACTTGACGCGATCTACCAGCAATGGGATCAAGTGCCGAGTAAGTGGCAGGGAAAATTGCAGGAACAGCGGGAAATGGCAGAAATTTGTCGTAAAGTCTCGACGTTAAAACGAGATTTAGTGTTGCAGGGCAACCTTAACACGCTGAGATATAACGCTAAATAGCGGTCGCCATTAATGGCGACCCTACAAAAAAACTGCGTTATGAAACATATCCGCCAAAATAATTTGTGCTACAGCAAGGCGGCAAGCACGCGAGTCCCCGGTCACATACATCAGTATGTGACCGGGGCGAGCAAACGCAGCCAACGCCGCTGTAGTGCAAAGTATGACGGCGGCAGGCATCCGCCAAAATAATTTGTGCTACAGCAAGGCGGCAAGCGCGCGAGTCCCCGGGAGCATACATCAGTATGTGATCGGGGCGAGCAAACGCAGCCAACGCCGCTGTAGTGCAAAGTATGACGGCGGATTAGCGCTCGTCGCGACGGCCGCCTACAGCCGCCCAGAGCCGTCGTACGTGAACAGTGACTTCTTCACGGTCGTGATACAGCTGGCGCGCCTGAATTTGTGCATTAATGCCCTGCGCCTTCAGTGCATCGTCAATCATTTTCAGGTTCTGCGTGACCTCTTCATAGCGCTTCTTCATTGGCAACTTGAGGTTGAAGATGGCTTCGCGGCACCAGCCATTCACCAGCCATTCAGTCATCAGGCTCGCTACGCGCACCGGTTTTTCTACCATGTCGCATACCAGCCAGCTGATGTTGGTGCGCGGCGGACGGAATTTAAATCCATCTTCACGGCAGTGCGTGACTTGCCCAGTGTCCATCAGACTTGGCGCCATCGGGCCGTTATCCACCGCAAACACCCACATGCTGCGTTTCACCAGTTGATACGTCCAACCGCCCGGACAAGCGCCGAGATCGACAGCGTACATGCCGCTGGCCAAGCGCTCATCCCACTCATCGGCGGGCACAAACACGTGAAACGCCTCTTCGAGTTTAAGCGTGGAACGGCTCGGCGCATCAGAAGGAAACTTCAGGCGCGGAATCCCCATATAGAAAGGCGAGTTGTTTTCCGGCAGCGAATAGCCGACATAGCAGGTGCCTGGCGCAATAAAGAAGACATGCACTACAGGACGCTTCGGCGTTTCGTAATTCAGCAGGATTTTGCTTTCACGTAGGCTGGCACGCAGCGGCACGGTTAATTTGCGACAGAACTTGGTGAGCTCTTTCGCTTCGTTGGTGTCCGGCACTTCAACCCGCAGTTCGCCGCCCTTTTCCACTACACCGGTCAGCATGCCGACAATCGGAGTGATGCGATCTTCCTGCGGCAAATCGCGCAGCAGTTCACCGACTACCAGCATCTGGCGTGCAAAAATAAGCTCGGTAAACGGCAGCGTTTGGATCAGCTTCTCTGCATCTTCCTGCTGATAGCATTCATAGAGCACGTAACCCGAGTCATCTTTTACGCGTGGAAAGCCGTAAATCTCACGCTCAGCGGCTTTGGCACTGATTTCCGCCGCGCACTCTTTCTCAAATCCCGGACGGCAATAGAGTAAAACTTTATTCATGGCGATCTGCCTTTCGTTTCAGACGCAGTGCGCCAATCAACATCAAGAACCAGCCAATAAGGAAGCACAAGCCGCCCACTGGCGTAACAAAAACCCAAAACTTCATGTGCGACAGCGCCAGACAATACAGGCTGCCACTGAACAACACGGTACCGAGCGCCATCGCAGCGCTACTCCAGTAAAACCAGATATTGGCGCGGCGCAGCATGGCGGCACCCAGGCCGATCACCGCCAGCGTGTGATACGCCTGATATTCGAGGCCGGTGTGCACCCACGCCATTTCAGCTGGGCCGAGTGATTTGCTCAGCACATGCGCCCCGAAAGCACCAAACGCCACCAGCAGAAATCCACTAATGGCGGCAAAAACGAACATGGCACGACTGGACATCAAAAGAATCCTCAAGGTAATGCGCACATCACTGTGCAGCCATCAACGCATTAGTGATCGTAGCGAAAACGGAATTTTTCTTGTTCATTAGCCGCTTTTTCCAGGATCCACTGGCGAAAGGCGGCTATTTTACCCAGTTCTGCCTGACTGTCATGACAAACCAGATAAAAAGCATTTTTACTGACTAAGACGTCATTAAATGGACAGACCAGACGCCCGGCTTCAATTTCACTCTGCGCCATCACATTATTGGCCAGCGCTACGCCCTGACCGTGAATCGCCGCCTGCAACACCATCGCGCTGTGGCTAAAAATCGGTCCCTGCTGCACATTGATATGCTGCAAACCGAGCTGACGAATATAGGATTGCCAGTCGCGGCGCGACGCATCATGCAGCAGTGTACAGTGCGCTAAATCGGCAGGCGATTTGAGCGGATGATCGCCCGTAAGCAGCATCGGTGAGCAGACCGGCAGCAAATATTCCGCGTACAACTTTTCCACGCGCAGGCCCGGCCAATTACCGCGACCGTAGAAAATCGCCACGTCGACATCGTCGGCCAATTTCTCTTCATCACGGTCTACCGCCTGAATACGCACGTCGATGCCCGGATAAGCCATATTAAAGCTGGAAAGACGTGGAACCAGCCACTGAATCGCAAAACTCGGCAGCAAACTGACGGTTAACGCACCTTTAGCGCTGCGCGCCTGTAGCTTGCGCGTCGCATCATTGATGGCGGAGAAAATCTCCTTGATATCTAAATAGTAGCTTTGACCTTCTTCCGTCAATAAAAGCGAACGATTCCTCCGGCGAAACAGCTTTAGACCAAGGAAATCTTCCAGAGATTTTATCTGATGGCTGACAGCAGCCTGGGTAACAAACAGCTCTTCAGCGGCTTTGGTGAAGCTTAAATGACGGGCAGCAGCATCGAAGACGCGTAATGCATTTAGCGGCGGAAGGCGTTTTGACATGGTTTTCCGTATCCGGATTGACAAGGTAATACTTCAACTTATACAAAGTCGCTACGTATTAGTTTTTTTAATCCGAGACATTATAATTTGTCCGTTGAGGAAGCTCCAGCAAATACCTATAGTTGCCGCACTTCCTGAGCCGGAACGAAAAGATTTCTAGAAACGTGCGAGAGATCGCAGACTTTTGGAGAGCTTTTGGCTTGTGGTCGTGATGTTGTGTTTGCATTTTGATCTGACGCTTGCAGATCAAGCTTTTAATTCCTGTAGATTTACCCTGTCTGTCCATAGTGATTTTAAATGGCACCGCTCATTGCGGTGCTTTTTTTTATGCCACACATCCTTGTGCGTACCCTTCCGAGCTGTCGCTGCAACGACGCGACAAAACTAATCCCGGAAATCGTTATTCAGTTACTGCCCCATCTCCACCATCTCTTTGACGTCAGAGCGGTTAATTTGCTGCTTGTTGCCATTGGCATCCTGATAGCTGATCATACCGGTTTCGTCATCAACTTTAGGTTTGCCATCTGCAACAATGGTGCGACCATCGTTAGTGTGCATCACGTAATTGCTTGAACATGCGGCCAGGGTAAAGGCCATGGTGCACACGGCCAGCACTGCGGTGAGTTTATTCATCTTCTATCTCCTTGCAGATTGATTGCATTAAACCACCCGCAGGCGCGACTAAAGATAGCGCCAGTAGAATCGACCAGGAATCGCGACTCGTTATGCGGGTTTCGGTTCAAACCTTGCATTAATTAGCATAACGCGCTTTTCACGCTTTGCCAGGCAACGGGCCAGCTTTCGTCCTGGTCCTAACATTATTAACAGTAGGCTGAGTATGACCCTTTTTTCCTCTACCGCCTTTCGCCAGCAGTTTCCTGCGCTGAATGATGCCGGCATCTATCTCGATAGCGCCGCCACCGCGCTGAAGCCGCAAGCCGTCATTGATGCGACCGCCCAGTTCTATAGCTTGAGCGCGGGTACCGTGCATCGCAGCCAGTTCGCCGCCGCACGTGCGCTGACGGAAAAGTATGAACAGGCACGCGGTTTAGTGGCGCGCTGGCTTAACGCCGCAGACGACCGGCAAATTGTCTGGACGCGCGGCACCACCGAAGCCATTAATCTGGTCGCCAATAGTTGGCTGGCACCACGCCTACAAGCGGGCGATGAGATTGTGGTTAGCGAAGCGGAACATCATGCCAATTTAGTACCGTGGCTGATGGTGGCACAGGCCAGCGGTGCGAAAGTGGTGAAATGGCCATTGGGTGCCGATCGCCTGCCCGATATCGCCCAATTGCCCGCCTTGCTTAACGCGCGTACTCGCTTGCTGGCCGTTGGCCAGATGTCGAACGTCACCGGCGGCTGTCCGGATCTGGCCCTGGCGATCCGCCTGGCCCATGACGTTGGTGCCAAAGTGATGGTCGATGGCGCGCAAGGCGTGGTGCATTGCCCGCCGGATGTGCAGGCGCTGGATATCGATTTCTATGGGTTTTCGGGTCACAAGCTTTATGGCCCGATGGGCATTGGCGTGCTATATGGCAAAGCCGAACTGCTGGAGGCTATGCAACCGTGGCAAGGCGGCGGCAAGATGTTAACGCAGGTCGATTTTAACGGTTTCACGCCGCAACCGGTGCCCTGGCGTTTTGAGGCCGGCACGCCAAACGTCGCCGGCGTGGTGGGTTTGAGTGCCGCACTGGAATGGCTGGCGCAACATCATGCCGAAAAAGCCGAAATGTGGAGTCAGCAGCTGGCGAGCCTGGCCGAAGAACAGTTGAGCGAAATACCCGGCTTCCGCAGCTTCCGCTGTGGCAATGCCAGTCTACTCGCGTTTGATATTGCCGGTATTCATCACAGCGATATCGTCACGCTGCTTGCCGAGCAAGGCATCGCACTGCGCGCGGGACAACACTGCGCACAACCGCTGATGGCGGCGCTCGGCGTTAGCGGTACGTTGCGCGTCTCGTTCGCCCCCTATAATAATTTGCAGGACGTGGATGCGCTGGTGCGCGCCATGCACCATGCTGTCGACTTACTGAGTGAATAAGCTAATGACATCAACCTTGCTCGCCCCGCATCCGTTCGGCGATCTGATCACCGAAGCTAGCCTGACGGAAAAATTCACCCATTTTCATCAATGGGAAGATCGCTATCGTCAGTTGATCCAACTCAGCCGCCAGCTGCCCGCGTTAGCGGAAGAATTAAAGACAGCGGATATCGAGCTAAGCGGCTGTGAGAACCGCGTGTGGCTAAGCAGCCAGTTGCTGAACAACGGCACGCTGCACTTTTATGGCGACAGTGAAGGACGCATCGTGCGCGGTTTGCTGGCGGTGTTATTGACTGCAGTGGAAGGGAAAACGCCAGCCGACTTGCTAGAGCAAGATCCGCTGGCGTTGTTTGATACCTTAGGCCTGCGCGCGCAATTGAGCGCATCACGCAGTAGCGGATTACAGGCGCTGGCAGATGCCGTACAACGCGCCGCGCGCCAGCACACTCAGGCTGTTTGACGCGCCGCCTTCGCGAGGAATTTCTTCAACGCATGAGAGACCGCAACAAACCCAAAGGTAGCGGTCACCATGGTGGCCGCACCGAAACCAGCGGCACAATCCATGCGTTTCGGGCCTTCGGCGGTTGAGCGTGAGGTGCACACGCTGCCATCCGGCTGCGGATACATCAACGCTTCCGTCGAAAACACGCAGTCGATGCCGAGCTTTCCTTTGCTGTTCTTCACCACGCCAAAATCGCCTTTCAACCTTTCGCGCAGTTTCGCCGCCAGCGGATCCTGAATGGTTTTCGCCAAATCACTCACCTGGATCTGCGTCGGATCGATCTGACCGCCCGCGCCGCCGGTGGTGATCAGCGGGATCTTGTTACGCCGGCACCAGGCAATCAACGCCGCTTTAGGGCGCACGCTATCAATCGCATCAATGACATAGTCAAAACCTGCCGACAACAGCTCAGCGGTATTTTCTGGCGTGATGAAATCATCGATGCAAATCACTTCGCATTCGGGATTGATGGCACGCATCCGCTCTGCCATCACTTCGGTTTTCGCCTGACCAACTTTGCCCTGCAGCGCGTGAATCTGGCGGTTGGTATTGGTGATACAGACATCATCCATATCAATCAGGGTGATTCTACCAATGCCGGTGCGCGCTAACGCTTCAGCCGCCCAGGAACCCACGCCGCCAATACCAATTACGCAAAAATGGGCGTCGGCAAAACGCTGTAACGCATCCTGCCCATACAGACGCGCCGTGCCGCCAAAACGTTGTCGCCAGGCGTCGCTAACCACAGTCATAACCAAACCTTTCCGAAAAAACGGGACATTAATTAGAACCCAACAGCAGCGAACCGTTGTTGCCATTTTGTGGGTTGCTAAACACCGGCTGGCCAGTGCCCGGCGCGGCTTTCAGCACCCATACGCGGCCATAATGGTTGTAGAAACCAGCCAGATGCGCCGCATCTGGGCCAACGCCTTGATAGATATCGAAGTGCTGCCCTTTAATCGCGCCACCCACGTCCAGCGCGACCATCAAACGCATCTCATATTTGCCGTTGAACTTGCCCTTCTCATTCAGCTGCGGCACTTCCGCCAGCAATACCGTGCCCGCCGGAATAAGCGAACGATCGGACGCCACTGATGCCTTGGCAATCAGCGGAACTGCGCTGGCGCCGCGCACCGGCACGTACTCTTCCGGCTTAAAGAAGACAAAGGATTGGTTAGTTTCCAGCACCGAACGCACTTCCTGTGGCGAATGCTCTTGCGCCCACTGACGAATCGCCTGCATCGACATATCTTCGCGCTTCACTTCACCGCGATCGATCAGCTCTTTACCGACGCTGTGATAGGCCCAGCCATTTTTGCCGCCGTAGCCAAAGAAGCGCAGCGGCCGACCATCACCAAAATCGACATAGCCACTGCCCTGGACATCCATCATGAAGTTATCAATGAGCGAGTTGCTATAAGCAATGATGTAGCGGTCATCCAGTCCACCATTATAGATAGAAGCGCGGCTCGGCAGTTTTTGACCGCGGGTACGCGGTGGCATGCGGTAAATCGGATACTGGAATTCGCCCTGACGGGTATATCGCGCTTCCACCACCGGCGTGTAGTAACCGGTAAACTGCACGTTGCCGTAATTGTCAGTGCCTTCCATCTGATAGGCATTCAAGCCGAACTGGTTGAGCTGGCGAGTATCAGCGCCAGACAGCAGCCAGTTTTGAATCGCACTATAGGTCCCGTTGTTGCGGCCGAACAGACCAGAAGAGGCGGTTTGAATCTGCACCACCTGATCGCTAAAGTCCTTACCGTTCACCGGACGCCCTTTGGCATTCGGTTGGTTAACCAGCCCAAGCGGTTGCTCCAGCTTGCCATCTATATATTGCTGACCGCGATCGGTCGGTTTAGAACTACAGCCCGCTAGCAGCGCGAAAAAAGCGCCCGTCAGTGCATATTTGGCCCAATGTGCTTTCATAACTTTCTCTTTTTATCGATTGTTTGCCCGGCGACGATAGCAAAGGGGCAGCAAGATTGAAATCTGCGACAAGCCGCCACGCTCACATCTGTACAATAATCCATCCAATGGCGAGTTTATTCACCAACTGACTGTAAATTTGGCGCTTTGTCTCAAAAAGGGGTTGCATCGCCGCGCGTCCAGAGTATAGTGCGCATCCACGGACGCGGGGTGGAGCAGCCTGGTAGCTCGTCGGGCTCATAACCCGAAGGTCGTCGGTTCAAATCCGGCCCCCGCAACCAATTCTTCTTAAATGAAGAGACAATGTGAAGTGTCGTGTAACGCGTCAGTCGGACGCGGGGTGGAGCAGCCTGGTAGCTCGTCGGGCTCATAACCCGAAGGTCGTCGGTTCAAATCCGGCCCCCGCAACCAATTGTCTTAAGAAGAATACAATGTGAAAAGTCGCTTAATGCGACAGACGGACGCGGGGTGGAGCAGCCTGGTAGCTCGTCGGGCTCATAACCCGAAGGTCGTCGGTTCGAATCCGGCCCCCGCAACCAATCATTTAAACACCTTAACGGGTGTTTTTTTGTTTCTGGCATCCGACAAAAAGCGGCATTTCTGCCGCCCTCCTCAGCGATGTGCCAGCGCCGCACCCTTGTCAAAATACGCCTTAATGCCATGCAGAATCGCCTCAGCCACCTGATGTTGATAACGCGGCGTACGCAGCTTGCGCTCCTCTTCTACATTACTGATAAACGCGGTTTCTACCAGAATGGAGGGAATATCCGGCGCTTTCAGTACCGCAAACCCGGCCTGATCAACGGTACGCTTATGCAGATGATTGATATGTCCCATACGTGATAACACTTCTTTGCCAAACTTCAGGCTGTCACTGATGGTTTGCCGCTGCACCATATCGAACATGGTGTGATCGAGATAACGATCGCCGCTCATGCTGACACCGCCAATCAAATCGGCTTCATTTTGCGTTTGCGCGAGGAAACGCGCCGCCGCCGAAGTAGCGCCGCTGGTCGAGAGCGCAAACACTGAAGAGCCGCGCGCAGCCCGACTGGTAAAGGCATCGGCGTGGATCGAGATAAACAGATCCGCACGCTGCTTACGTGCTTTCGCTACCCTTACGCGCAGCGGGATAAATACATCCTCATTACGCGTCATATAGGCTTTCATATTGCGCTCTTTATCGATTAGCGCCTTCAGATAGCGACCAATCTTCAGCACAATGTCCTTCTCACGCGTTTTGTATTTTCCATGCGCGCCCGGATCTTCTCCGCCATGGCCAGGATCGATCATGATAATAATGGGTCGATCGCGCCCCGCTTTACCCGGCAGCGCCGCCTGCACCGGCTGATCGCGTTCAAGATCGCCCTGATTGTAATCCTGCAGTAATGCCAGTAGCGGATCCTCTTCCCGCGACTGCTGGCTAGGATAGAGATCGACCACTAAACGATGCTTGATACCGGCCACTGGCGCCAGGGTGAAAGTCTTCGGCGCGATGCTGCGTTTCAACTCCAGCACAAGGCGTACCGTGTTGGCGTCAAACTGGCCAACGCGTGCCGTTTTGATATAGGGATCATCCACACGCACCAGTTTATCCACGCCTTTCAGTATCGGATTGATGTGCATATTTTCGATATCAATAACCAGGCGATCGGGATGACTCAGCGTGAACTGCTTGTACTTGAGGGGAACATTCGATTCCAGGGTAACGCGGGAATACGTCGATGATGGCCAGATGCGCACCGCCACAATATGCTGGCTGGCTGCCAGCCCGGTGCGCGTGACGCTAAGCATTAATAGTGCGCCTGCACCCTGTAATAATCGTCGTCGTGTGAAAGCTTCGGACATGCCGCTCCAACTGCTGTGTAATGTCTAAAAAATCGTCACTTGATGGCAAGAAGGCGAAAACTTTATTCGATGAGAAATGTCTTGTCTTGCCGGAAAACCCAGATAATGCAGTCTGTTAGCGCGTGTTGCATCAGGAAAATCGTAAAGTAACGTCAGGCCCGGCGCTTGCATTAATGGGCAAAACAGCATAAAAATACGAAAATTACGAATAAAAATGCAAAGAGGGTTTTGCCGTGAAGGAACGTAGTACAGAACTGGTTCAGGGTTTTCGCCATACCGTTCCCTATATAAATACCCACCGCGACAAGACATTTGTCATCATGTTAGGTGGCGAGGCCATCGAGCATGAGAACTTCTCTAGCATCGTCAATGATATCGGTCTGCTGCATAGCCTTGGCATTCGTTTAGTGGTGGTCTACGGTGCGCGTCCGCAGATTGATGCCAGCATGGCCCAGCAACAGCTGGAACCGATTTACCACAAACACACACGCGTCACCGATGCGCAATCGCTCGAGCTGGTGAAGCAGGCCGCCGGCCGCTTACAGCTGGATATCACCGCGCGTCTGTCGATGAGCCTCAACAACACGCCGCTGCAAGGCGCGCATATTAATGTGGTGAGCGGTAACTTCATTATCGCGCAGCCGCTGGGCGTGGATGATGGTGTCGATTACTGCCACAGCGGCCGTATCCGTCGTATTGATGAAGAAGCGATTCATCGCCAGCTGGACAACGACGCCATTGTGCTACTCGGTCCGGTTGCGGTTTCTGTCACCGGTGAAAGCTTCAATCTGACTTCAGAAGAGGTGGCAACGCAGCTGGCGATTAAGCTCAAGGCAGAGAAGATGATTGGTTTCTGCTCCGAGCAGGGCGTGACCAATCGTGAAGGCGCCATTATTTCCGAACTGTTCCCGAATGAAGCACAGGCGCGTATCGACGAGATGGAGAGCGACGGCGATTTTCTCTCTGGCACCGTACGTTTCCTGCGCGGCGCGGTAAAAGCCTGCCGCAGCGGCGTGCGCCGTAGTCATCTGATTAGCTATCAGGAAGACGGTGCTTTGCTGCAAGAGTTGTTCTCGCGCGACGGGATCGGTACGCAGATTGTCATGGAGTCCGCCGAGCAAATTCGTCGTGCTAACATCAATGATATCGGCGGCATTCTGGAATTGATTCGCCCGCTGGAGCAGCAAGGGATTCTGGTGCGCCGTTCACGCGAACAGTTGGAGATGGAAATCGATAAATTCACCATCATTCAGCGTGATAATCTCACCATTGCCTGCGCAGCGCTCTACCCTTTCCCCGATGAACAGATTGGCGAGATGGCTTGCGTCGCGGTGCATCCGGATTACCGCAGCTCGTCACGTGGCGAACTGCTGTTGGATCGCGTAGCGTTACAAGCGCGCCAGATGGGTCTCAAGAAGCTGTTCGTATTAACCACGCGCAGCATTCACTGGTTCCAGGAGCGCGGTTTCACGCCGGTGGATATTGAATCGCTGCCTGAGAGCAAAAAGCAGATGTACAACTATCAGCGCCGTTCAAAGGTGCTGATGGCGGATTTGGGTTAGCACTTGCTGGTGGGCATTTATGCGCATCGGGAAGAGGTCGCCATGAATGGCGACCCTACGGTGCATTTGTAGGGGCGGCATTGATGCCGTCCTGGGTTTATTCCTCGCTTAACCGCTCGAGTAATCCGCTGCGTCGCTGGGTACGCAACTGCACCGCGCGGCGGAACACACTGTCATCGCTGTATAACGTCAGCTGCTTACGCGCACGGGTAATCGCGGTGTAAATCAGTTCACGGGTTAGCACCGGTAGAAACTGTGCCGGCATCACCAACGCCGTGTGATCAAACTCCGACCCCTGCGATTTATGTACCGTCATTGCCCACGCGGTATCGTGTGTGGGTAAACGACTTGGCTGTACCGCTTTAATGCTGCCATCCGGCAATGGGAAGAACACTTTTAGCAGGCCTTCATCGTCGAACAACGTAATGCCAATATCACCGTTAAACAGACCCAGCGCGCTATCGTTGCGCGTCACCATCACCGGACGTCCCTGATACCAACGACTGCCGCCGGTGGGACGACGAATCAACTGCAGTTGTATGAGTTTCTGCTCAATACGCTGATTCAACCCCTGCACCCCAAAGGGTCCTTCGCGCAGCGCGCACAGCAGCTGATAACGGCCAAACGCCGCAATAATCTCCGCCGCATCTGCCCGCTGGCTAATTAACCTGAGGAAAGGTTGATAGCCTGCGGCAATCTCCGTCAGCATCGCCTGATAAGCATCACTATCATTCAGCGGTTGACGGGTGATATCGCTGAATCCCGCCTGAAACGCCGCTTCCACGGCTTTTGCATCTCCCGCGTTGACGGCGCTGGCCAACTGGCCGATGCCGGAATTAGCGTCAAAGCGGTAACTTTTACGCAGCAGGCAAATCGCATCGCGCACAGCGGGGGCGCTGACATCATCATTGCCCGCCACCGCACAGCCGGTGAGTTCGCTGAGTTGTGCTGCACGCGTAGGGCTATAACCCGCTTCGGCACAGCGGCAGATATCACCCAGCACCGCGCCCGCTTCAACGGATGCCAGCTGATCGCGATCGCCAAGAAAAATTACCCGCGCCTGCGGTGGCAGGGCGGCAATGAGATTGGCCATCATGCCAAGATCCACCATCGAGGCTTCATCTACCACCAGCACATCCAGATGTAACGGATTTCCTGCGTGATAGCGCAAGCGCTGCGTTTCCGGCTGCGCGCCTAACAAACGGTGTAACGTGGTGGCATCAGCGGGGAAGCGCTGACGCTCCATCTCGCTGACCGGCAACTTCTGCAGCGCTTTACCGAGTGATTCGGTAAGACGCGCCGCCGCTTTTCCGGTTGGTGCGGCTAACTGAACCCGCAGCGCACCTTCGCTGAGACGGATCAGCGCGGCCAGCAGTTTTGCCACGGTGGTGGTTTTCCCGGTCCCTGGACCACCAGAAATCACCGCCGTTTTCTGCGTCAGCGCCACGGCAGCCGCAATTTTCTGCCAGTTATCCGGTTCGGTGCCAAATAGCTGATCCAGCACGGCTCTTACCTGCTGAGGTGCAAAAGGCTGTGCTGCCGACTGTGACTGAAAGAAGTGTGCTACCTGCCCTTCGTTGTGCCAGAGACGATGCAGGTAAAGACGATCTTCGCTTAATACAATCGGCGCCGCCTGCTCGCTATCACTGAGCGCAGACCAGCCGTTCAACAACGCAGGCCAATCCTGCGGCTCTCCCGCCGCTTGCCAGATAGCGTGCGCCAATTCTGGATGACGCCCCTTGAACAGATTGTCACGGCTGAGCTGCGTCAGCGGCAAACAGACATGCCCATCCCCGGCTTCGGCACTTAGGCATGCCGCCAGAAGCAAGCGCGCCGGCTGATCGTCATCGGCCAGCAGTTGGGCAAACTGAACGTCCAATGAGCGCAGCAAGCGCAGCTCAGCCGCCTGGGATAAAAGCGCTGTCATGCTGCTCATGCTGACTCTCCTGGCCCGCGAAACAGGCTATCCAGTTGTGATACAAAGTCGAAAGTGGGACGCGTGTGGAACACGCCGTTATTGGGCGAGCTGCCGTCCATGCCACGCAGGAAGAGATAGAAAACGCCGCCGAAGTGCTGCTCATAGTCGTAATCCGGCACACGATGCTGTAAATAGCGGTGCAGCGCCAACGTGTAGAGCTGGTACTGCAAATCATAGCGATGATCGATCATTGCCTGCGCCATTGCCTGCGGCGTATAAGCTTCGTGGCTGTCGCCAAGCCAGTTGGATTTATAATCCAGCAGATAGTATTTACCCTGCCAGCGGAAGACCAGATCAATAAAGCCCTTCAGCATGCCCTGCACCTGACGGAAATCCAGCGGCGGAGCCTGAGCCGATAACGCATCCTGGGAGATCAACGCGCTCAGTTCATGCGCGGTCAGCACATTATCAATCGGCAGATAGAACGCCATCTCCACCAAACGATCGCTGCTCTGCACCTGCGCCAAATGAATGCCCTGCGCATTCAGCGGCGTGCTCAGCACGCGCGTGATCCACTCGCTCAGCATCGGTTGCCAGTGCAGCGGATAGCCATTTTGTTGCAGATGCTGCGCCAGTTTCTCCTCGCTGGGCGGTTGCGGGAAATCCAGCGACTCGAACAACTCATGCAAAAATGTGCCGGGTGCGGCGCCGCGCGGAAAATGGTGTGGCGTCAAGGCGGCTTCCCGCTCTTCTTCAAGATCCTCTTCGCCCGCCGCTTCAACATCGAAGTTCGGCATCACATCGAGTAAGCGATGCGAACTGTGCTGCTGTAAACCGGAATAGCTGGTCACACGCCAGGGATCGGCCAGTACTCGCGTCACAGCACGTGCGCCCAGCGCGCTATCGGCGACCGCATCGACCTGCCAGCGCTCGGCATCAATGTCATCCGCCAGCACCACGTCAGTGCCCGCTGCGTCCATTTCATGCAGTAATGTAGCGAGCTGTTCAGCCGTCGCCGCCTCGCCGCGTTGCAGCAGGAACCCGAGCGCGCTTTTGTGCAAATCGCTCGCACCTTCTTTTTTGCGCGTGCCACGAAACAGTGTCGCCACGCCAACGCTGCAGTGAAAGATCGAGCGGGTCAACGCCACGTAGAGCAGGCGCAGATCTTCCGCCAGACGTTCCTGTTCAGCCAACGCCAGGCTCTCCTCATCGGCTTGCAGATCCAGTACTGCGTTGAAGTTCTCACGATCGTGATACAGCGCGGTATCCGCTTCACGGAACCCGGCGGCAAACGGCAGCCACACCAGCGGATATTGCAGACCTTTGGATTTATGAATGGTAACAATCTGCACCAGATGGCGATCGCTCTCCAGACGCAGCTGCTGGCTAGCCGACTGGCTATCCGGACGCGCAATCTGCTGTGCCAGATGGCGCACCAGCGCATGCGGGCTATCCAGCTGCGCAGCCGCCTCCTGCAACAATTCACCCAGGTGCAGTAAATCGGTCAGGCGCCGTTCGCCATTGTCCGAAGCCAGCAGATTTTCGGCCAGCTGACGCTCCAGCATCATTTCACGCAGCATCGGCAACACGCCGCGCTGCTGCCACACCAGTTGCCAACGGGCAAAGGTGTCAACCAGTTCGTCCCAGCCGCGCGCATCCTGATCCAGCGCATCAAGTTGTGAGGCATCAAAGGCAAACAGCGAGGTAGCCAGCGCGGTGCGCAGCATACGCTCCTGCTCCGGTGCCAGCACGGCTTGCAGCAGCCACAACAGTTCGCGCGCTTCCGGCGTGGTGTAGACGCTGTCGCGGTTCGAGAGGTAAACCGACGGGATGCCGAGAAGATTCAATGCTTCGCGAATCAGGTTGGCTTCGTTACGGCTGCGCACCAGCACCGTAATATCCGAGGCTTGCACCGGCCGCAACGCCGCTGCTTTACCCAGCATCGCGCGCTGCTGCTGTCCCGCCTGCAACCAGCGACTAATATCAGCAGCACACTGCTGCGCCATCCTTTGCTGATAATCGCCCACGCTGCAGCCGTCACCCGGCTGCAGCCAGAAGCGCAATGCCGCTTGCTCAACCTGGTCGATACTGAGCGACAGCTGCTGATTAGGGGGCGCGAAGTGCACCGGCAGGAACGGAATATCGGCAAACAAGAATGGCGCGTCGAGGCGCGCAAACAGCTGGTTGACGCTGTTGACCATTGCTGGCGAGGAGCGCCAGTTGGTATCCAGCGTGTAGTGCGCGCTCACTTCACTACGCGCGCGAATGTAGGTAAAGATATCCGCGCCACGAAACGCATAGATCGCCTGCTTCGGATCGCCAATCAGCAGTAGCGCATGGGCTGGCTGATTGATATACAGCGTGCGGAAAATACGGTATTGCAGCGGATCGGTATCCTGAAACTCATCGATCAACGCGACCGGAAAACGCTGGCGGATAGCCTGCGCCAGCTGCTCGCCGCCAGGCTGCTGTAGCGCTTCGTCAAGGCGGCTTAACAGGTCATCAAAACCGAGTAGCGCCTGCTGCCGTTTCTCTTTGCGTACTGCCGCTCGCACCTCGACCAGCGCTCGCGCAATCACTAAATCGCGCAGCGAAAGCGGCTGCGCGAGGAAGCTGTCGATGGCGTCGAATAAAGCATGATGCGGCGGATTGCCCTTCTTAGTCTTCTCTTCAAGCATGCGCTGGCCAAAACGCGCCAGTTCGGCGGGCACCTGATAGTCGCGCGTTTCGCTTTGCGCCCAGAAACTCACCTTGTTGACCCAAACCGGCAAATTTTTGCTGCTGTAGCTGCGCTTATCCACATCGGATTGACCGACCAGCGCCAGCACCTCTTCACCCGCCGCCTGCCATTGCGCTTTCATGGCGGCGATACGCGCCAGGTTTTCGCTGTGGCGCGAGGCCAGCGTTTCACTGTCGGCCGGCGGCAGGCGCAGGCCAGGTGATTCGCCCTGCAACCACGGACGCAACGTCGCCAGTAGCTGCTCCGGACCGCTCCATTCGCTGACGATCACGCGCGCCACATCCAGCGTTAGCGGATAGCAGTGACGACGCCAGAAATCGGCCGTCGCCTGACGCAGCAACAGCTGCTCATCTTCAATCAGCTGTTGTTCAAACAACATTCCCGACTCAAAGGCATTGAGATTGAGCATGCGCTGGCAGAAGCCGTGAATCGTGAAAATCGCCGCCTCATCCATTTGACGTTCGGCGGCCAACAGCAGCGAAGCCGCATCAGCAGGCTGCGGAATCTCCTGCAACAGTTGCATCAGCATCGGATTGCCGCTGACGCCGCGCAGGCAGGCCAATCGCAGCTCGTGGATGTTGGCACGAATACGTCCACGCAGCTCGGCGGTAGCAGCCTCGGTAAAGGTCACCACCAAAATTTCTTCTACCGACAGCGGACGGGAATACGCATTTTGTCCACCTAACCCGAGCAGCAGGCGCAGATAGAGCAGACCGATGGTAAAGGTCTTGCCTGTTCCGGCTGAGGCTTCAATCAGACGCTCACCGCGCAGCGGCAGCGTCAGGGGATTGAGGGTTTCAGGTAACAAACTCATTGCGCATCACTCTTCACTGGCAATGATTGCTGCAATTTCTGCACCTCATCCCAGGTGGTCCAGCCCGGCAATGGCGCGTAGTCATCTTTGGTTGAGCCATCATGGTTACCGCCAACCTGCGAAATCATCGCCATGCCTTGTTGCGCTAACACCGCCTGATGGAAGAAGTCGGCCAGACCCGCTGGCGTCAGCTTTTGAATTTGCTCAATCGCTTTTTCACGCGTATCGAAAGCAAAGTTCTGCCGCTTAAAGTCACGGTTAAAGCGGTTCGCCTCTTCATCCAGCGTCTGCGGGCGCTGCTTCATATCATTGATCAGCGCCTGCTGATACTGCGCGAAATCTTCCGATTTCATGTTGCGCAGGCGCTGTTCAGCCTGCGGATAAAATGCCTCGAAGCGTTGCAGTAAGAAGGCAGGTTGTTTGCTGTTGCTTTGCAATAAGAAACCGATCCCCCATTGGCGACCAATCGGCATCTGATAGGCAAACACGGCATAACCGAGCTGCTCTTCGGTACGCAGCTGATTGTAGAACCAGGGCTGCACAATCTGGCTGAGCATGGTGCTGTTCGCCATACTGGCATATTCGCTATACCCCAGCGGCACATAGAGCGCCGCCAGCGCCGAGTCGGTGCTGCTGCCCGCTTTCTGCAGGTTCGCTTTCATCGCTTTATCTACCAGCACATAATCACTGTGCCAGTAGCCGTGACCGTCGCTCTGCAACTGCTGTTTGAGTTCATCACCCAGCTGTGTAACGCGATCCGCTGAGAGATTGCCCACCACCATCATCTCTGGCGTGGCGTGATGAATCAGCGCATCGCGGTAATCAGTGACCTCTTTCAGCGTGATGTCTTTCACCAGTTTGCGGCGCGTTTCACGCTGGGTATAAGGCAGCTGCGACAGCATCTGCATCGGTTGAATGGCTTGCTCAAACGCTTTGCCTTTTTCGGCGGCTTCCAGGCGGTCCAGATACCATGATTTGGCCTGCTCCAACTGCTGTTGATCCGGCTTAAAGGTGGCATAGCCTTCCACCAGTTTTTTCAGCAACTCCGGCAAACGTTGGGTAAAGCCGCTGGCGCTAAACACGATGCCATCATCTTCGCCAGTGGAGAAGCTGATGCCGCCAACCGATGCCTGCGAGTTCAACTCATCCAGTGCCAGACTGGAGAGATAGTCATTCAAACCAAACAGCACCTGCTGACGGGCATCGCTAATCGCGGCTTTATTGCGCAGCGCTAAGGTGATGGCAGCTTTGGGTTCACTGGCGAAAATCTGGCTTGGCATCCAGTAGATGCGCATGCTGTCGCCATTGGTGAGCGCGACCGGATGATCGTAAGTTTTACCTGCGGAAGGCATGATGGCGAAATCAGACGGAATATAGGGATTCAGGGTTGGCATCGACAGCTGGAGCTGGCTGGCTCGCTGTTGCCAGTCACTGAACTGCGCGTCACTAATTTTATCCACCTGATACGGCGCATTCACAAAGTAAGCTTCTTTGTTATGCGGCTCCTGCGGGCTGATATACCAGATGCGCGCATTCTGCGGCGTCATTTCATCAAGACGCGCTTTGATGGCTGCGGGATCGAATTGATCGGCCAGATAGGGCGCATCCAGCGTGTGTTCAACCGGCACCCGCAGCATGGTATCCACCAACCATTCGATGTAATCCATATCGCGCGTGATCGACGGATAGCGGAAATCCAGCGCTAGCACGTGAGAAACTTCATCAAAGTAATCTTTGCTGATGCCCTTATTACGCAGCATATCGAGATAGTTAAATACGGCGGCGACCACCTCATCGCGCTGCGCCAGACCTTTATCGGTCAACGACACGCTGATGGCGAACACGCCGCTGTTACGCTCGGTCATGGGATCGGCACCGGCACTGACGCCGTCCGACAGGCCCTGCTTTTGCAGCCAGTCATTGAGGGTATTTTTGCTGCGATTGCCGAGGATATAGCTGATCAGCGTGTCGGTTTTACTGCGGAACCGATCGCTGTTATTAGGAATGCGGAACTCAATTTTTAACTGCTTGCGCGGCTGAGCCGGCACGTAGTGAATGATAATGCCCTTCTGCGCATCGGTCACCACCGGTACGTCGATCTTCGGTATCGTGGTCTGATGATTAGCGACAAGACCAAAAGTTTTTGCCGCAATGTCGGCCATCTCCGGCAGCGGTTTATTACTGTAAATCACCGCCTTCATCAGGTTGGCCGAATAATGGCTGCGGTAAAAATCGGTCAACGCCTGATGCAATTTGCTGTCTGGTTTATCACTTAACGTATCCAGATTACCGCCAGAATAGCGTGAGCCGGGATGGGCCGGATTAAGGGTTTCAGCCCCAACCTGCGCCATGCGCAAACCATCGCGTGAGCGGGCCATGGTGAGTTCGGCATTGACGGCATGGCGCTCACGATCGGCATTGACCGGATCGAGCAGCGGCTCAGCAATCGCATCGGCCAGACGATCTACCGCGGGCTGCAGCGCATCGTTCTCCACTTCCAGATAGAACGCCGTGCGATAGGACGCGGTGCTGGCGTTGTGGCTGCCGCCGTGTTTTTTCAAGAATTCGGCAAGGTTATCAGGCTGCGGATAACGCTTAGACCCCATCAGCACCATGTGCTCGAGATAGTGCGCCAGACCCAGTTGCTGATTGGGATCATCCAGCGAACCAATCGGCAACGTCAGTGCTGCCAGAGATTTCGGCGCGTCCTTGTCTGAGACCAGCAGTACGGTCATGCCGTTGCTTAAGGTAATCGCCTGGTAACTGCGTGGATCGTGATCGCTTTTACGAATGGTTTCATTGATGGGTTGCCAGCCGCGATCGGTATCGGCAAAGGCATTCAGCGCCAACGTGCTCAGCAGCAGCGCTCCTATACAGCGTGCGTAGATCCGCATTTAAACCCCTTACGTTACCCTTTTCCGCTGGCTGTGTGTCCAGCGGTGAAATAGAAAAACTTTTTTATAGTGTTGGGAACAGCTTCGAACCAAGCCGCGCCCGATTGCTAATCATCATGTTGATGCGCGAGACGCACCGGTAAATACCATTGGCGTGCGGCGGCAGTCATTGCCTCTACCGTCGCTTCATCCAGTGTACGGCTAAGGCGCTGCAGATAGGGATCGCTGCCCTCGCCTTCCACCTGGAAACCACCCTGCCAGGCTTGCAGCAGTTTGTTAAGTGCCTTTTTCTGCGTTGCTTCGTCTTCCAGCAGCTGGTGAGTCTTGCTATCAAAGCTCGCCTCCAGCCAGGCACCGCCAGACTTGTTCAGCAGCATCAGCGGCTGAACCAACCCGGCCTGATAACCTGCAACGTACTCATTGAGCAGCGCTAACGCCTGTTCGGATGCCAGCGCAGTGAAGCGCCAATGGCTTTGCTTGCGCCCGTACATGCGGCTTTCACCCGTACCGCCTAGCGCGCAATACACCAGATGCTCCAGCCATAACAGCAGGCCATCATTCATATTGAGTACGCCCGGACGCCAGCGTAGCAGCCCATCAGCTTGCACCTGAGTCAGCCAACCGGTCAATTGCACCTCAGCCAACTTCAGGTTGATCTCCCAACTCTCGGCCGGCTGGCGCTGACCACTCACTTCAGCCGCCACTTCCTGCATCTCTTCGGTCTGGCTCTGCCAGAAAAGTTCCCCGAATGGGCCATAAGGCAGATTGCCCGCGGCGCGATGGCGGGCATACAGCTGCGCCGGATCGTCACCGTTGACCAGCGTGTTCAACAGCTGGGCGTTAATTTGGTAGCGCTCCAGGCTGTCCGGCGCGAACGGTTCGCTGTCGGGCAGTTCACTCTCCTCCATCCAGAAGGCAACCCCTAAGCGCTGCTGGAACCAGGCGCGCACCGGATGTCGCCAGAAGCGTAGCAGTTGTTCCAGCGACAAGGTCTCTAACGGCACGGCAGGTAATGGCTGTACGAAATGCGGCTGCGCCACACCGCTGCCGCTGGCCGCTGGCAGCCACTCGGCGGCAAAACTTTGGCCTTGTGCGCCCGGCTGGAAGTTCTCAGCGGCAAAGGGCATACGGCTATGCAGCTTCTGCAGGTGTTCGCGTACGCGCTGCTCGCTGACATCAGGTTCACAGGCTTCATCGCCCGGCAAACGGAAACTCTGCCCAAGATAATCCACCAGCTCACTCACCAATACCGACGGATAGCGCTCCGTGTTGTCCTGAATTGCCCGGCCGATATAGCTGATGTACAGCTGCTGCTGCGCCGAAATCAGCGCTTCGAGGAACAGATAGCGGTCATCATCGCGGCGGCTACGATCGCCTTTACGCATCTGCTGCTGCATTAAATCAAAGCCCAGAGGCGCTAAGGTACGCGGGTAAACGCCGTCGTTCATTCCCAACAAGCACACTACCTTGAAAGGAATGGAGCGCATCGGCATCAGCGTACAGAAGTTGATTGGACCGGCGAGGAAACGCTGGCTAATTCGCTGCTGATCGAGGCGCGAACGCAGTTCATCACGCAACAACGTAACCGGAATGGGCTGTTGATAGGCCGCCTGCATGCCTTGTTCGATAATCTGCTGCCACTGTGTTTCGACCAGCAGCAGCGCGGCTTCACTTTCAGCATCACCGCTGAAGAAGTTTTCAATCAGTTCCCGACACAACGGCATCCACTCGGCTAACGAGCGCTCTTCGGCCAGACGGGCGCGCCACTGTTCAAGTCGCGACAGTAATTCGGCCAGATGCCCCGCCAGCTCGGCGATCAATCCACTGGATTCGTCATACGGCAGAATGCCTTGCCAGTCGCCATTTCTGCTCTCTAGCGCATAGCCCAGCAGCATGCGCTGCAGACCAAAGCGCCAGGTATGTTGCCCGGTAACCGGCAGTGCCAGTGCTTCAACGCTGGCATCATCTAATCCCCAGCGAATACCCGATTCCATCACCCAGCGACGCAGCAGACGCAGGCCGCTTTCATCCACTGAGAAACGCTGCGCTAACGCCGGAACTTCCAGCAGCGCCAGCACATCTTCCGAGGCAAAACGGCTCTCCGGCAGCGCCAGTAAACTGAGCAGGGCCAGAATCGCCGGGTGCGCCTGGCTGGCGCGCCGGTCCGAGATGGCAAAAGGTAAATAACGTTCACTCGGCGCGCTGGCAAAAGCGGCCTGAATGAAAGGTGCATAGCTGTCGATGTCGGCCACCATCACAATGATGTCGCGTGGCTTAAGCGCGGGATCGGCTTCCATTAGCGTCAGCAGATGATCCTGCAGCACTTCGACCTCGCGCTGAGCGCTGTGACAGACCTGCAGCGTGATCGAACGATCTTGCGGATCGAGCAGGCGCTTCTCGCGGCTGTCGGCCAGCTCTCCGGCGTTTAACCCGATCACCGCTTTATCATCCAGGTTGAGCAGGTCCGCTTGCAGGCTGTGAAGCAGGTTGTCCTGCGACATTTCCACGAAGGCATCAATATCGTTGGCAGCAGATTCCATCTGGCTCAGTAAAAACAGATTATCGCGCCCGAGTTTGCCCCAGGATGCCAGCAGTGGATTGGTTAACTGCTGCTCGCCGAGGTCATTAAACAGTGCTGAGGCGCCGGTCGGATCGCGGAAGAGTGGCTGCAATTCATCCGATTGAATGCGGCGCCGCTGGCGGCTTTGCAGCTTCGCCAGGAAGGCGTAATCCTGAATGTCGCCCCAGTAGTGGCGGCAGGGATTGGTGAACAGCAGATGAATATCGATGTGCCGACCTAGCGCCTCCAGCGCCTGCAAGTAGACCGGCGGCAGCGCGGAGATACCACAAATGAACACGCGTTGTGGCAGACCGGGCGGTGGCGTATCTGCCTGCTCAAGCTTATGGATAAAGCGAGCATAGAGATTGGCACGATGCCACATCGGCTGGCCCAGACTCTCCGTGAAGTTGACCAGATCGCACCAGAGCGGTGCCTGCCACTGTTGTGATTCGCCTAAGCCATCAATCAGCTCGCCGCGCTCCCAGCTGTTGAGCCAGTCCGAGCGATACACCAGATATTGGTCAAAGAGATCGGCCACGCGGGCGCTGAGCTGATACAGCTTGCGCTTGTCATCGTCGTCATTGAGATAGTGGCGCAGCGGCTGAAAAGCCTCTTGCTCCAGCAGTGTCGGCAGCCGATGCATTAGCTTCCAGCTCATGCTGGCTTTGGTGAAGGCGCTCTCCTCAGGAATATCAGGCAGCACCTTAACGAACATGTTCCAGATAAAACTGGCGGGCAGCGGGAAATCAATGTTGGCGGCAATACCGAAACTGTTGGCCAGCTCCATTTGCAGCCACTGTGCCATTCCCGGGCTTTGCACTAGCACCTGCTCAGCAGCAAGCGGATCGGCCAGCGGTTGGTTTTCAATCAGAATGCCTGCCAGATTTTTCAACAGATCAAGCTGATTGGAATGATAGACCCGGAACATAATTCTCCTTCAAAGATATACCCGTCATACTTCATGCCGCAGGTGCGTTGGCTGCACGCACGCAGCCGAGCCACTCTACCGTTTATCGCCATTGATGCCTACCGCTGAGGCCATCTCAGCGGCAATTGAGCTGCCCTAAAGAGGCCGAACGCTGTTGTGGTCCCGTAACCGTGACGCGCTCCAGCGTACAGCCACTGCCCAGGCTCTGCTGCTGGCGCTGGCTTTGCCAGCCCTCAACCTCATGGCCAAGCAGCGCCTGACCGGCAACATGCCAGGCTTGACGCTGCTGCCACTGTAGGCTGAAGCCCAGCGCCAGCGCGCGATGGTATTGCAGCAACGTGCTGATGGTCATCGCCAGCAATAACATCGCCACCAGCGTTTCTGCCAAACTAAAGCCCTGCTGCTGGCTGACACAGCTCCGGCTGCGACAGGGGACAGTAATCAATCCAGCCATGCTCTTGCGGCTGCGGCTGCGTGTTGCGCATCGATACCCAACGATAAAGCCACAGCGCCTGCCCTTCTCCATGTCCTGATAACAACGCATTGTCATCCTCCATTCTTAACAAGCAACTTTGCCACTGTTCTGCCGCCCACTGCTGGCATTGCCAGCCGGTTGCCAGCGGCCAGTTTTGTACGCTACCCCATGCTAATGCAGCCTGCGCCTGCCAGAAATCCTTACTGTGCTGCTGCTCATCAGCCACTAACACCATGCTTTGCGACAGCTGGCTGCGCGTCGCGTGCAGCGTCAATCCGCCCATCAGTAACATCATCAGCACCATGCCCAGCGTGCTATTGCCGCGTTGCTTCACAGATTGATTCCTTCAATCCAGTTTTCCAGCGCCACACTTTGGTTACCGACGTGTCCGGCCAGCTGCAGGATAAGGCGCGAGCCTTGGCGTTCGACTTTGAAGGCATCAAGCGTGAGAAAGGCCGGATCGGACAGTTTCTCCCAGCCGCTGCTGTTGCACTCATCCACGCCACGCTGCATTTCAAGCTGCCCACTGCGCAGTCGATAGCCGTAATAATCACTTTCGCTGTGGCCCACGCCCTCCCAGCGACCATTGCTGTTTTCATCCCAGCGCAGCAATACGCAGCTGCCGTTAGCGACCAGCGTCAATGCCGAACCAGTGCACTGACCGTGACAATAACCTGCACGGCGCAATGCCTTTTGCAGCGTATGGGCGATCTGCTGCAGTTCCTGTTGTAACTGCACGCGCTGTTGCAGGCGCAGATTCTGCTCGAGCAGCAGCGGCAAAAAACGCCCGACGCTAATCATCAATACCGCGCCAATCGCCATGGCAATCAGCATCTCCAGCAGACTGAAACCGCTCTGCGTTATTCGCATCCTTTCTCTCCCGGCTGGCAGGCGCGGATGCGTGCTCTGGCAGAGATGATTAAACGCCAGCGCCCGGCATCGCTGGCGAGATCGATGCTGCCAGGGCGCGCGACATCGCGCCGACCGTAGAAACCGACGTCACCGGTGATGGCGACGATACGCACGCTGTCATGCGGCGGCTTATACAGCCAGCGTGATGGCAGCGCGCAGCCCTCCGCGGGCTTTGCTCCTGCGCCAAGACAACCGTTCTCGCCTGGCTGCAACCACAGCGTAAGATCGCGATTATGCCAGTTGGCATGGGCACGCAGCCGCAGCAGGAATCCCTGCAATTGCAGCACGCTGTCGCGCAGCTGTTGGTACTGCTGCCAGCGCTGCCAGCCTTGTAAGGCACCCACGCTGAGGATGCCAGCGATCACCATCACTAATAACAGTTCAGGCAAGGTGAAGCCGTGGTTATCGTTTCTGTTCATGGCGGCTAATTTGCCCGCCGAGAGGATGCCCAACAAGCGGCAGAGTGACGCGTTGGGGAACGCTGCGCAGGGAATCGCTGGGATGTGCAGAGAGATACAGATTTTTGCGAGGCGGATTCAGAATTGAGGTGCGGTTGGGGATTGAGCTGCGGTTGAGTCGTGGTCGCCATGAAGGGCAACCACGACGGGTAAAAATAGTTAAATCGCTACGGGCGCTTTAATCGCTGGATGCGGATCGTAGCCTTCAATCTCGAAATCGTCGAACTGATAGTCGAAGATTGAGGCCGGTTTACGCTTGATCACCAGCTTCGGCAGCGGACGCGGTTCACGCGTCAATTGCAGACGCGCCTGCTCAAGGTGGTTGCTATACAGATGCGTGTCGCCGCCAGTCCAGACGAAATCACCCACTTCGAGATCGCACTGCTGCGCCACCATATGCACCAGCAGCGCATAGCTGGCGATATTGAAAGGCAGACCGAGGAAGATGTCGCACGAGCGCTGATACAGCTGGCAAGAGAGCTTGCCGTTGGCAACGTAGAACTGGAAGAAGGCATGGCAAGGCGCCAGCGCCATCTGATCCAGTTCGCCGACGTTCCACGCCGAAACGATGATACGGCGGGAATCCGGGTCGCGCTTCAGCTGCTCAATCACTTTGCTAATCTGATCAATCTCTTCGCCCGAAGCGCTGCCCCAGCTGCGCCACTGCTTACCGTACACCGGGCCAAGATCGCCGTTCTCATCCGCCCACTCGTCCCAAATCGTCACCTTGTTGTCTTTCAGATAACCGATGTTGGTGTCGCCTTTGAGGAACCATAGCAGCTCATGAATGATCGAGCGCAGATGCACTTTCTTGGTGGTAACCAGCGGAAAACCGTCCTGCAAATTGAAACGCATCTGGTGGCCAAAGATGGAGAGCGTGCCGGTTCCGGTGCGGTCGGCCTTTTCTGCGCCTTCATTCAGCACATGTTGCATTAGGTCCAGATACTGTTTCATTTTACCTCACGAGTTTGTTGCTGCGGACGACGACGATACGCCCAAATCATCATTATCACCCCGGCCAGAATCATCGGGATCGACAGAATTTGTCCCATGCTGACGCCGCCTTCGAACAGGCCAAGCTGCGCATCCGGCTGGCGGAAGAATTCAACGATGATGCGGAATGCGCCGTAGCCAATCAGGAACAAGCCAGAGACGCTGCCCATCGGACGCGGCTTGCGAATAAACAGGTTCAGGATGATGAACAGCACGATGCCTTCAAGGCATAGCTCATACAGCTGTGACGCATGACGCGGCAGCACGCCGTAGGTATTCAGCAAATCCTGGTACTGCGGATTATTCGCCGCCAGCGCGATATCTTCGCTGCGTGAGCCCGGGAACAGCATGGCGTATTTGAAGTCTGGTGCCACGCGGCCCCACAGTTCACCGTTGATAAAGTTGCCAAGACGACCAGCACCCAAACCAAACGGGATTAGCGGCGCAATAAAATCAGCCACCTGGAAGAAGGTACGTTTGGTACGGCGTGCGAAGATCAACATCACCACGATGACGCCAATCAAGCCGCCATGGAACGACATACCGCCATCCCAAACCTTAAACAGATACAGCGGATTCTCAAGGAATAGCGGCAAGTTATAGAAAAGCACATAGCCGATGCGGCCGCCGAGGAAGACGCCGAGGAAGCCCGCGTACAGCAGGTTCTCCACTTCTTCTTTTTTCCAGCCGCTGCCCGGTTTGTTGGCACGACGCGTCGCCAGCCACATGGCAAAGATAAAGCCCACCAGGTACATCAAGCCGTACCAGTGAAGCGAAACCGGTCCGATAGAGAAAATTACCGGATCGAATTGGGGAAACGAAATGTAGCCGTCAGTCATCTTTCACCATCGTTTTTTCTGCCCTGAAACGGGTCTGGCTAAGGGTTGATATAATAAAAGGCCGCGCATAATAGCACAGCCCGGGTATACAGAGTCCGGCAAGTTGTAACCGTTAACGCCCGCCGCGAATCAGGCCGCCTAAACCGCGACGCTCCATAAAGGTAGAGACTAAATGGCGCACTTCCGATGCCGTATGCGCCGCCTGTCCCTGCTCGCTGAGCTTCTGCGCTTCCTCAAAATCGAGATGGCGCAGCAGATATTTCACGCGCGGTACGTTTTTACCGTTCATGCTGAGATGGTGATAACCCATCCCCACCAGCAGCGCGACGCACATCGGATCGCCGGCCATTTCACCACACAAGCACAGCTCCAGTTTGGCCTGGCGGGCTTCACTGGCAATGGTGTGCAGCGCCCGCAGCATCGCCGGATGCAGTGAATCATACAGATTCGCCACGCGCGTATTGTTGCGATCAACCGCCAGCAGATATTGCGTGAGATCGTTGGTCCCCACTGAGATGAAATCGATACGATCCGCCAGATGCGGGATCATAAACAGCATCGACGGCACTTCAATCATGATGCCAATGCGCGGCTTGGGAATCACATAGCCCAGCATCTCTTCCACTTCACGACCGGCGCGATCGATCAGACGACGCGCTTCATCAATCTCGTCGATATGGCTGATCATCGGCAGCAAAATACTCAGGTTGCCGGACGCCACGTTGGCACGCAGCATGGCACGCACCTGCACCAGGAAGATCTCCGGTTGGTCGAGCGTCAGGCGGATGCCCCGCCAGCCGAGACAGGGATTCTCTTCGCTAATCGGCATGTACGGCAGCTGTTTATCGGCGCCGACATCGAGGGTACGCAGCGTGACCGGCTTGTCGTAGAACAGCTGCAACATGCCCTGATACTGCGCTACCTGCTCCTCTTCGGACGGGAAGCCGTTATGCAGCATGAAAGGAATTTCGGTGCGATACAGACCAATACCGTCAACCCAGCTGTCGAGCGCCCGCTCGTGTTCCGGGCTAAGTCCGGCATTCAGCATCACCTGAACCCGTTCACCGCTTTTCAGCTCGCCGGGCTGCTCAACGACACCTTCGGCCACTTTGCTCAGCGCGTTCTCTTCGCTGATCAAACGCTGATACTCCTGCACCAGCACCGGTTCAGGATCGATCAGCACTTCGCCACGATAGCCATCAACAATCAGCAATCGTTTGTTGAGCTGCGCCGGTAAAATATCCGCGCCCATCACGGTTGGAATGCCCATCGCGCGCGTCAAAATCGCCGCATGCGAGTTGGCTGCGCCATCGCGCACCACCACACCGGCTAAACGCTCCTGCGGCAGTTCAGCCAGCGTGGTGGCGGTGAGTTCATCGGCGACTAATACGAAGCGTTCCGGCCAGGCATTGGTGCCGACCAGCGAATCATCGAGGTGGAACAGCAGACGTTGACCAAGCACACGCAAATCGCCGGCGCGCTCACGCAGATATTGATCCTGCAGATTGGCAAACTGCTCGGCGAACTTCTCGATCACCTGCTTAACCGCCCACTCCGCCACGGATCCGCGTTCGATCTCATCAAACAGATCTTTTTTCAGCCGCGCATCGGTGAGCAAGTGCGAGTAGAGATCGAAGATCGCGGCGCTCTCTTTCTGCACGCTGGCGGCAAAACGTTTACTGAAGCGGCGGAACTCGTTACCCGCCTCGCCCATCGCCATCACCAGACGCTCACGTTCACGCTGTACATCAAGGGTGGAAGCGGCGGAGACCTGATCGAGCAGCGGCTGGGTTTCATCTACCCAGCCTGGCGCAACCGCCACGCCGGGTGACGCGGCAATGGCTTTGACGCGCGTCTGACGGAATTGTCCAAAAAGTTGGCCGAGCTGCGACTGCGACAGCAAGCCCGCCATTTGCGTGGCGAGCGTGACGAGGAAGGACTCTTCGCTCTCATCAAACTGACGGTGTTCGCGCTGCTGGATAACCAACACGCCAAGCAGCTGGCGGCGGCTGATAATGGGTACGCCGAGGAAGGAGCGGTAACGCTCCTCTTTAACAGAAGGAATGTATTTAAAGCTGGGATGGCTCTGCGCGTCGGCGAGGTTGATCGGCTCGGCTAACCGTCCGACGAGGCCAACAATGCCTTCGTCAAACGCCAGCGTGACCGTACGACCACGCGGCTTTTTTAGCCCGCGTGTCGCCATCAGGTAGTAGCAACGACGATCGTGATCGGCGAGATAAACCGAGCAAACCTCGGTTTCCATCGCAAGGCAAATTTCGTTTACCAGAATGTCGAGTGCTTCATTCAGACGTGGAGCACTCGCCACTTTCTCTACTATTTCGCGTAACTGAGTGAGCATAAAGGGCGTGGCCTATCCTCTTTTACGTCGTTGGGCGGCGTTATTGCGCTGCCCGGCACTCTCCTGCATAGACATCACCACGCCAGCGAACTCTTTCATGACGCGGCGATACACATCGCGCTTGAAAGAGACCACCTGACGCACCGGATACCAGAAGCTAACCCAGCGCCAACCGTCAAATTCAGGCGTGCTGCTGTGCTGCACATTGATTTCCGCGTCACTACACATCAACTGCAGAAGAAACCACTTTTGTTTCTGGCCGATACACACCGGCTTTGTGTCCCAACGCACCAAACGTTTTGGCAACTTGTAGCGTAACCAGTTTCGGGTTGAAGCAAGTATTCGAACATCTTTGCGGTGTAAACCCACTTCTTCGAACAGTTCGCGATACATCGCCTGTTCAGCGGTTTCACCCGGATTGATGCCTCCCTGAGGAAATTGCCAGGAGTGCTGTCCAAAGCGCCTGGCCCATAACACTTGTCCTTGCCTGTTACAGATTACGATACCAACATTCGGGCGGTAGCCATCATCATCGATCACTGGACTACCTCAAAGCTAAATTTGAATAGCCTGATTGTTTCACACTCCTTACAGGCGGTAAACCACTGGATACCGGGCTGCAAGCAGAATAAAAACAGGATAACTCACAGAGATGAGCCAAGTTATAAACAGCAAGGGGGATTTATCAGCGATCTTATTCACCTTTTCTGTGGATAGCTTTGTGCAGAACACGGGAATGACGTGAATAACCGCTTCGGAAAACTCTCATCAGCCAACCTTGGAATAACATTAAAATTGATATTTTTCATTGTGATAAACTCATATCACTATTAAATGCCCATGAAGATCCTAGGTTATGCTCGCGTCTATTTTTTCGATCGGTTAAAGATCCATCAGCGACGTTTTTATCCACAGAGAACGCCCTAAACCTGGTCAAAGAAAGGAAAAAAAGCGTTCAAAATGCGAAAGTCAAGGCTGTAAATGGAAACAGGGGTAGCCGTAACAGGGGGTTACCCCATTTTTCTGTGGATAACTTGGT
The DNA here is from genome assembly GCF_037479095.1 of Pantoea nemavictus. Classification (NCBI taxonomy): domain Bacteria; kingdom Pseudomonadati; phylum Pseudomonadota; class Gammaproteobacteria; order Enterobacterales; family Erwiniaceae; genus Pantoea; species Pantoea nemavictus. Next base: position 1,160,795 of record NZ_JBBGZW010000001.1, read on the forward strand.
TCAACACCTGTTCATTGTCGATAACAAGCTGGGATAACCTTGCGATAACCGCAGACGCCTGGTGGCTATACAATTAAAAAAGCATGCTGAATCATGCTATTATCTACGTTATTCACTTAACTGCCATGTGGACAAATCCAGGCCGCGTTTACTGTTCACTCTTCAACCAATGTGAGTTTTAGCATGCACTCCTCGCCCTTATTGTCATCGCCGCCTGAAAACGAAGCGGAATTACTGCAACGTGCCCAGCAGCTGGCAGGTCAGACATTTGCCGCGCTGGCGGCGCAGATCAACTTGCCCATTCCGGCGGATTTGAAGCGCGATAAAGGCTGGGTTGGCATGCTGCTGGAGCTACATTTAGGCGCCAGCGCCGGCAGCAAAGCCGAGCAGGATTTCGCCCATCTCGGCATTGAACTGAAAACCATCCCGGTGGATGCACAAGGCAAACCGCTGGAGACCACCTTTGTCTGCGTCGCGCCATTAACCGGCAATAGCGGCGTCACCTGGGAAACCAGCCATGTGCGTCACAAGCTGGCGCGTGTGCTGTGGATCCCGATTGAAGGCGATCGTGCGCTACCGCTGGCCGAGCGGCGTGTAGGTTCACCGCTGTTGTGGCATCCCAACGAGGAAGAGGAGCAGCAGCTGCGGGAAGACTGGGAAGAGTTAATGGATATGATTGTGCTCGGCCAGGTTGAGCGCATCACCGCCCGGCACGGCGCCTGGCTGCAAATCCGGCCCAAAGCCGCCAACAGCAAAGCCCTGACCGAAGCGATTGGCGAACATGGCGAGCCAATCATGACGCTGCCACGCGGCTTTTATTTGAAGAAAAGCTTCACCGGTCCACTTTTAGCGCGACATTTTTTACTGTAAACGCATATTGCTGCCGATAACTTTAGGAATGATGCGATTACTCCTGGCGATGAAAGCATTTATTACTACACTTTTGCAGTTGAAGTCGCGAGAAGGAGATAAGAATGAAAGGGTTGGTGAGTGCAGTGGGTTTGGCGTTGGTGGCGGTATTGTTGAGCGGTTGCAGCAGTGATTACGTCATGGCGACCAAAGATGGCCGTATGATCATGACGGATGGCAAACCGGCCATCGATAAAGAGACAGGATTGGTACAGTACACCGATGAGAAAGGCCATCAGATGCAGATCAATGGTGACGAGGTCTCGACCATCATTGAGCGTTAAGTGCCAAATCGCCAAGCCTGCACGCGTTTTCCCCTTGTGCAGGCGATTTCCCGAACTTTCCCCCCTTCCTTCCGCGCCGCTTGACACGTTATAGTCCCAAAGGACACAACATTCCCTTTCATAATGAAAAAAGGATGCCGGCAAATGCACTATCACCGTATTCCCCATAGCACGCTGGAAGTGAGTCAGCTGGGGCTTGGAACCATGACGTTTGGTGAGCAGAACAGCGAAGCCGACGCCCACGCACAACTCGATTACGCGGTTAGCAGTGGCATTAACCTGATTGATACCGCGGAAATGTATCCGGTGCCACCGCGCCCGGAAACCCAGGGATTAACCGAACAATATATTGGTAGCTGGCTGAAGAAGCGCGGCAGCCGTGACAAAATTATTCTGGCCAGCAAAGTTGCCGGACCGGTACGCGGCGCGGATGCCTCGATTCGCCCGCATCAGGCGCTGGATCGCAAAAATATCCGTGAAGCGCTGGATGCCAGCCTGAAACGCCTGAATACCGACTATCTCGATCTCTATCAGCTGCACTGGCCGCAGCGTCAGACCAACTATTTCGGCAAGCTGGGTTATCAATATACCGATTCCAGCGTACCGGTCACGCTGCTGGAGACGCTGGAAGCGCTGACGGAACAAGTGCGCGCCGGTAAGATTCGCTACATTGGCGTGTCGAACGAAACCGCGTGGGGCGTGATGCGCTACCTGCAGCTGGCGGAGAAGCATGAGCTGCCGCGTATCGTCACCATCCAGAACCCGTACAGCCTGCTGAACCGCAGCTTCGAAGTCGGTTTGGCGGAGATCAGCCAGCATGAAGGCGTTGAGCTATTGGCTTATTCAAGCCTGGCGTTTGGTACGCTGAGTGGTAAATACCTGAACGGTGCGAAACCGGCCGGTGCGCGCAATACGCTGTTTAGCCGCTTTACCCGCTACAGCGGCGATCAGTCACAGCAGGCGATTGCCGCATACGTGGCGTTGGCGAACAAGCACAATATGGATCCTTCGCAGATGGCGCTGGCCTACGTGCGTCAGCAGCCGTTTGTTGCCAGCACCCTGTTAGGCGCGACTACGCTGGAGCAGTTGAAGATTAACGTGGAGAGTTTCAATCTGACGTTGAACGCCGAGGTGTTAGAGGAGCTGGAAGCGATTCATCGCCAATATACTTATCCCGCGCCATAAATTGCATTCTGCATCCCTTGCGCAATAAATTGCGCCGCTACAAATATACGCACATTTCCGTAGCGGCGCGATTTATCGCGCGTAGTTTTAGCTTCATGCCAACTTTGCGCATAAATTGCGCCGCTACGGTATGTTGCGCTGCGTTACTTACGGCTTTTCCACCACAGCACCGCAATTGCCACGGCGAAAATCGCACCGAATCCCACACCAGTCGCCACCGCAGGCGCACCCAGCTTAATCGCCACGGTATACAACCCCAGCATCAGCAGCATGGCGCTGTTTTCACCCAGATTCTGCACCGCAATCGCGTTACCGGAACCCACGGACTCTTTGCCGCGCTCCTGCAGCAGCGCATTGAGCGGCACCACGAAGAACCCACCCAGCGCACCAATCAGCATCAGCACCAGATAAGCATTCAGCAAGCTCTGTTGTAACGCGAACACCACCACCATCACGCCAATCAGCACGCCCGCCGGCATGCAACGACGCACGGTTTGCAGCGTCACCAGTTTTGCTGCCGCAGCCGCGCCAATCACGATGCCAATCGCCACCATCGCATTCAGCGTGGTCGGGGTTTTATTGTCGCTGATGCCGAGCGCCACCGGCACCCACAGCACCAGCAAGAAACGCAGCGTCACGCCTGCGCCCCAGAACAAGCTGGTGCCGAGCAGCGAGAAACGTGTTTCGCCGTTGCGCCACAGTATTTTGGTCGCCACCACGAAGCTGCGCAGCATCGCGCCAAAATGCCAGCTCTGGCCCGGACGCGCTGCCGTCAGGCGCGGAATAAAGATATTCGCCACCACCGCCATGGCATACGTCATGGCACACACCACCAGCGCGGCGACCAGGTTCCAGTCCGCCAGAATACCGCCCGCCACCGAACCCAGCAGAATCGCCGCAATGGTCGAGCCTTCCATTAAGCCATTGGCTTTCACTAAGCGTTCACCGCTGGTGATTTCGGTCAGAATGCCGTACTTGGCCGGCGAGTAGGACGCCGCGCCAATTCCCACCAGCGTATAGCCTAGGAACGGATTGAAGCCAAAGCAGATGATCAGCGCGCCCAGCAGCTTGAGGCTGTTGGCGAACATCATTACCCGACCTTTGGCGAAGCTATCTGCCATCTGCCCAACAAAGGGCGCGAGCAGAATGTACGTGGCGACAAACAGCATTTGCAGGATTGGCTGGCTCCAGTCCGGATAGAACTGATTCTTCAGCAGCGCCAGCGTGGCGAACAACAGCGCGTTGTCGCCAAACGCCGAGAAGAACTGCGCCACAATCACCGCCAGCATGTTGCGCGATAACAGCGGTGCATCCTTATTTAACACCTGGCTCATGCTTGTTCCTCTTCCGCCAGCTGCTTCAGGCTGACATAGTCCGGTTTACCGCTGCCCAGCATCGGTAGCTGTTTCATCACGCGGATATCGCGCGGCACCGCCAGCTCCGGCGCACCGATCTCACGCGCCGCTTGCAACAAGGTGTCGCGGCCCAGTTCGCTATCGGTAGTGAACAACACCAACGCTTCACCACGATTACCATCCGGACGAAGCGATGCGGCATGCTGCTTCTCATGCGAGGCTTTCAGCGCGATTTGCTCAACGATTTCCAGCGATACCATCTCACCGGCAATTTTGGCGAAGCGCTTCGCACGGCCCTGAATCTGGCAGAAACCGCCTTCATCAAAGCTGACGATGTCGCCGGTGTCGTACCAGCCCGCTTCCATTTCGCCTTCGCCGTTATCGGCCACCGGCACTTCCAGCACGCCGGGATTCTCCACGCGCAGGTAACCGTTCATCACGTTTGGACCACGCAGTTGCAGGCGACCGCCCTGCTCAATGCCCGGCACCGAAATCAGACGCGAATCCATGCCGGGCAGAATACGGCCCACGGTGTGATTTTTTGCCGCCATCGGCACGTTAATCGCCACCACCGGCGCGCACTCGGTCACGCCGTAGCCTTCAAGAATGCGAATGCCGTATTTATCCATGTAGATCTGACGCGTCGCTTCCTGCAGCTTCTCCGCCCCGGCCACCACATAGCGCAGCCGCGCAAAATCATACGGGCTGGCGAAACGCGCGTAGTTGCCGAGGAAGGTCGAGGTGCCAAACAGCACGGTGCAGTTACGGTCATAAACCAGTTCCGGCACGATGCGGTAATGCAGCGGGCTTGGGTAGAGGAAGACCTGCGCGCCGGTCAGCAACGGCGTAAACAGGCCAACCGTCAAACCGAAAGCATGGAACAGCGGCAGCGCCGACATAAAACGGTCGCGCGGCGTGAAGTCCGCCACGGTACGAATCTGCTCTACGTTAGCCAGCAGGCTTTTATGTGAATGCACCACGCCTTTGGGATTGCCTTCTGAACCGGAGGTGAACAGCACCATTGCGGCATCTTCCGGCTGCTGCTTGACCTGCGCGCGGCGCGGCATCAGCAGATGCGCCACAATCCACAGTTTGTCTTTCAGCGTGACGGTATCTTTCAGATCTTCCAGGTAAATCCACTGCACTTCTGTCAGGCCCTGCGGCAGATGCCACAAGTTGCCCTTTTCGAGGAACTGGCGCGAGGTGAAGACGGTTTTTACCTGTGAAGCGGTGAGCGCCGCACGCATGCCATTGACGCCCGCGGTGTAGTTGAGCATCGCCGGAACGCGTCCGCGCAGCGATGCACCCAGGATCGCCGCCGCCGTCACCGTGGCGTTCGGCAGCAGCAGGCCCACGTATTCGCCTTGCTGACTATAGCGTTCAAGAATGCGCCCCACACCGAGCGCTTTCTTCAGTAAACCGGTGTAGCTATCCGGCTTGAAGTTGACGTCTTCGATGCACGGCTTCATCAGCCCATAACGCTGGCGCGCATCGAGAAACGCCTCGAACAGCGTTTCACGCGGACGCACCGCCATACGCGCTTCCATCATCACATGGTGTAAGTGCTCACCCGCCAACTGACGGCGATCGCGCGCGCGTTTGGCTTCGGGCATCGGGATCACCGTTGCCGGCAGCACCGTCAAGGTGATGCGCGGGAACAGGCGGCGCTTAAACACGCCCGCCAGCCGACCAAACGGCGTATATTCCGCGCCCTCGATACGCATCGGCACCACGGTAGCGCCAGATTTCGCCGCCACAAAACCGGCGCCGCTGTAGATCTTCATCAGCGAGCCGGTCACGGTAATGCGCCCTTCCGGGAAGATCACCACCGGACGCCCTTCATTGATCATCCGCACCAGATGTTTAACCGACATCGGCTTGGTGGGATCGAGCGGCACGAAGTCGATAATTGGCTTCAGCAGGCGCATATACCACTGTTCGCTGATCGACGAGTAGACGGCAAACACCGGTTTGATCGGCAGAAACAGCGCCACCAACACCCCGTCGAGAAACGACATGTGGTTGGGGGTAATCAGCACTTTTTCTTTATGTAATGCCGTGAGATCGCCGCGCAACTCCACACGCCACAGCAGGCGGAACAGGAAACGGAAGAAGGTGAGTAACATGCCAGCTCCTTAGCATTCGCAAAAAATGGCTCTTACGATGCAGGATCTCAGGTTTTTCGACAAGTGGCGCGGTGATTTAAACGCAATTGCGGATGGCGGGACGGTGCGCTGTCTCACATCTCGGTCCGTGCTGGCTGTCCCCCACCTCGGTCCGTGCTGGCTGTCCCCCTCCTCGGTCCTCCCCTGTACGGTCCGGGGACATGGTAAACGGGTGTTCAGGGACATGGTGAACACTTTTTAACATTCTTACCCATGGTGATCGACTTATTCTTCAGGTCGATCACCCCCACCTTTGTGCTGTACCACCACACTTCGTAGTAACCGTCTTCCCGCGTCTCCTTCAGCCCAACCCGCTCTCCCCTGAACGCCTTGCCTGCCTTCAGGCTGACGCCTTTTACGCTCAGCTTCCCGCTGATATCCACCTTCCTGACCATCACGCCCTCGTCGTATTCCGGTGACGTTACGCGGGCGCTGTACTGCCGCGATGATGGCTGATAGCGCGACGCCGGCACCGCCATATCCAGCGCCTCATGCGGGCGTTCAAGGTTGTAGACTGCCCGCCAGTGGTCGAAGGCGCGCTGCAGCTCTCCGCTATCCGCGAACCACTTTCCCTGCAACACTTCCGCCTTCAGACTGCGGTGAAAGCGCTCCAGCTTGCCCTGCGTCTGCGGATGGTAAGGCCGGGAGTGGCCCACCCGGATACCCTGCCGCATCAGCCACAGCTCCACTGCCGTCCAGGTCCCGGTCGTGTCCCCCCACGGTGAGCCGTTATCCATCGTCATCCGGTCCGGCCGGCCGGAGCCCCCCAAGACGCTGACCAGCTGCTCCTGTACCGTCTCGCGCCGTTCTCCAGCGCATTGCACAAGGCACCGCGAGAACCGGGCATCGTCGTCCAGCAGGGTAAGCGGATGGCAGCGGCCGCCGCCAAAGGGAAAGTGGCCCTTAAAATCCATCTGCCAGAGCTGGTTCGGGGCCGCGTGTTCAAAGCGCCCCGTGACCGGGATACCCGGAGCCAGTCCCGGCAGCAGGCCGTGGCGGGCCATCAGGTTATGGACGGTGCTGAAGGCGGGCATGCGGTGTCCGCGTTCTTCGAGCCAGCGCTTAATCTTGCGTGCTCCCCAGCGCTGATGAAGCTCATGCGCCATACGCAGCAGGTCAGTGATGTCGTCGGGCGACCTGCCGGGGGAATGACGGGGCGTGCGTGAGCGGTCCTGAAGACCGGACGGCCCTTCCTCAGCCCAGCGGCGAAGCCACTTATAGGCGGTGGCGGGAGAAATGCCGTAGCGGCGGCACAGCTCGCGGATGTTCGCCCCGTCTTGCGAGGCGAGCAGAACAAACTCAGTACGTAATGACATGGTATCTCTCGCATCCCAGGGCATAAGCGACTCCATAAACGGGTTCTTATGCCTTAGTTGTAAGTGTCTACCATGTCCCCGAACAAGTGTTCACGATCTCCCCGGACTGAACATCCCCCGCGAGCGGGGGAGGAAGATGCTGCCATATGTTAGTTCTGAAGCTACATGTGGCAGCGTCTCCTTCCCCCACTTGTGGGGGAAGGCCGGGATGGGGGGCAGCGAGCACAATTCAGCTACAGCGAGCACATTTTAACGACAGCGAGCAAACTGTTACCCATCAGCCCGGTTTGTACCTGAATGGCGACCTGGGTTACTGCGAACCCGCCTGCCAGCCGCCGCGAGCGGGGGAGGAAGATGCTGCCATATGTTAGTTCTGAAGCTGCATGTGGCAGCGTCTCCTTCCCCCACTTGTGGGGGAAGGCCGGGATGGGGGGCAGCGAGCACAATTTAGCTACAGCGAGCACATTTTTAACGACAGCGAGCAAACTGTTACCCGTCAGCCCGGTTTGTACCTGAATGGCGACCTAGGTTACGGCGAACCCGCCTGCCAGCCGCCGCCCAGGGCGGCGATCAGCGCCACGCTGCTGACCCACTGGGTGCTCTGCAATGACAGCAAACTCTGCTGCGCGCCCAGGCTGCTGTTCTCGGTGGTGGCGACGTCGAGATAGTCGATCATCCCGGCATCATACTGATTGCGCGTTACCCGCGCCGATTCCTGCGCCGCGTCGGTGGCGCGCTGCTGCGAGGCGATCTCGCCCTGCAGGGTATTCAGCTGCACCAGATAATCTTCCACTTCGCCCATGCCCGTCAGCACCGCCTGGCGATAGCTGGCGACGCTGGCATCATAGGCGGCGCGCGCCTGCTCCACCTTCGACGAGGTGGCCCCGAAGTCTAACAGCGTGCCGCTCAGCTCCGGCCCCAATGACCAGACACGATTAGGCAGCGAGAACAGGCTATTGATCGCCGATGAACTCACGCCGCCGCTGGCGCTCAGCGTCAGATCGGGATAGTAACCGGCAATCGCCACGCCCACCGCCGCATTGGCCGCCGCCACGTTACGTTCGGCGTAGGCGATATCGGGACGACGCTGCAGCAGCTGCGAGGGCAGGCTATTGGGGATGGCAGGTAACGCGGCATCCAGCTTCGCCACCGGCAGTGAAAAATCAGCCGGTGCGCGGCCCAGCAGCAGCGCAATCGCGTGCTCCATCTGCGCGCGCTGCCACTGATAATCCTGCGCCGAAGCGCGAGCGCTCTCCAGCTGCATCTGTGCCTGCGCTAAGGTGGCGCGCGATTCGCTGCCAGCGGCATATTTGTTTTCAATCACCGTCAGATAGCGCTGATACGCATCAATGCTGCGCTGATAGAGCGCGATTTTCTCGTCGATGATGCGCAGCTGGAAATAGTCCTGCGCCAGTTCGGACTGCGCGCTCAGGGTGATATTCGCCAGTTCGGCTTTGCTGGCCTCGGCGCTGGCGTTGTTCTCCTCCAGCGTGCGGCGCAGTTTGCCCCACAGATCCAGCTCCCAGCTGGCGCTGAGATCGGCGGCGTGGCTGTTGCTGACGCTGCGTTGTCCACTGGTGCTGGCGCGGCTGCCGCTGCGCGTGCTGCTGGCGTCATAACCCACCGACGGCAACAGCGCGGCGCGTGATTGCGCAGTCAGCGCCTGCGCTTCACGGTACTGCGCGGCATAGCTGGCGACGTTCTGATTGGAGATACTGACCTGTTTCAGGAGGCTATCCAACGTGGCGTCGTGATACACCCGCCACCACTCGCCTTTACTGGCGGTATCCTGCGGCGTCGCCTGCTGCCAGCCTTTAGCCTCTTTAAAATGGGTCGCCATCGCCATGGTGGGGCGCTGATAATCGGGGCCAACGGCACAACCGGCCAGCAATAGCGCCAGCAGGACGGGAGTTATTTTCACGGACATTTTCATCTATCGGGATTCCACATGACGCAACCGCAGCCACTGACGCTGCGTGGCACGGCTTAAACGATCGAGCCAGAGATAAACCACCGGCGTAGTAAACAGCGTCAGCAGCTGGCTCAGCGCCAGACCACCGACAATCGCCATGCCGAGCGGGCTGCGCAAGTCAGCATCACCACCGCTGCCCAGCGCCAGCGGCAGCGCGCCGAAGAAGGCGGCCAGCGTGGTCATCATGATCGGACGGAAGCGCATCAGACAGGCTTGGGTAATCGCCTGCTGCGGCGACATGCCCTGCGTGCGCTCGGCGTGAATGGCAAAGTCGATCATCATAATGGCGTTCTTTTTCACGATACCGATCAGCAGGATGATGCCGATCAGCGCAATCACCGTCAGCTGCGTATTGGTGAGCAGCAGCAGCAACAGCGCCCCGACGCCCGCCGACGGCAGCGTTGAGAGAATAGTGATTGGATGGATATAGCTCTCATACAGCACGCCGAGCACGATATACACCGCCGCCAGCGCCGCGATGATTAGCCACGGCATGGTGGCGGTGAGCTGGGCAAACGCCGCCGCCGTGCCGGCAAAACCGGCCTGAATGGTGGACGGCAAACCGAGCTGCGCCATCGCCTGCTTGATCAGCGCCTGCGCCTGCTCCAGCGATACGCCATCGTTAAGGTTGAAGGCCACGGTGCTGGTGGCCGATTGGCCCTGATGCGCCACCGACAGCGGCGCGTTGCCGCCTTTAAAGCTGGCGAACGCTGCCAGCGGCACGCGATCGCCGCTGTCGTTAATCACATACAGCTGCTGGAGAATCGCCGGATCGCGCGTGTAACTATCCTGCAGCGACATCACCACGTGATACTGATTGAGGGTGTGATACAGCGTGGCGACCTGGCGCTGGCTGAAGGCGTTATTCAGCATGGTATCAAGCATCTGCACGTTAACGCCGAGCCGGGTGGCGCGATCGCGATCGATGTTGATCACCACTTCCTGGCCGCCGGTTTGCGCATCGGAGTCGACGCTGTTGAGCTGCGGGATGGCTGCCAGCGCCGCCTGCACTTTCGGCGTCCAGGTGCGCAGCAGATCGAGATCGTCGGCCTGCAGGCTGTATTGATAGGTGGCGTTGGCGCTGCGCCCGCCGATATGCAGATCCTGCGCCGCCATCAGGAACATCTGCGCCCCAGCGATATGGCTGGTCTTCAGACTCAGGCGGTTGGCCACTTCGGTGGCGGTGGCATCGCGCTGATCAAAATCCTTCAGCCGCACAAAGAAGTTGGCGCTGTTGCGCGAACCAAACATGCCGCTGCCCATCGACGACATCACGCTTTCTACCGCCGGATCGGACTGGATAATTTTGGTGAACTGCAGCATTTTCGGCTTCATCGCCTGAAAAGAGATGTTCTGATCGGCCCGCAGCGCGCCCATCAGCAGGCCAGTATCCTGATTGGGGAAGAAGCCTTTTTGTACCACCGAGAACAGGAACAGATTGAGCAGCACGGTCAGCACCAGGCTGAACATGGTCAGCTTTTGGTGCGCCATCACCCAGGTTAATCCGCGCGAGTAGGCCGCCAGCAATCCATTGAGCCGGTTTTCGATAAACTGATACAGCGGATGCGGCCGCTGAGTGACTTTCGCTTTTGGCTTGAGTAAGCGCGCACACAGCATCGGCGTCAGGCTCAGCGACACAAACATCGAGATCAGCAGCGACACCGTCAGCGTCACGGCAAACTCGCGGAACAGGCGGCCGACGATACTACCCATCAGCAGAATCGGGATGAACACCGCAATCAACGACATGGTCATCGACAGCACGGTAAAACTCACTTCCTGCGCGCCACGCAGCGCCGCACGCAGCGGACTAAGTCCCTCTTCGATATGGCGCGTAATGTTCTCCAGCACCACAATCGCATCGTCGACGACAAAACCGGTGGCGATAATCAGCGCCATCAGCGACAGGTTATCGAGGCTGTAGCCGAGCAGATACATCACCGCGCAGGTGCCAATCAGCGACACCGGCAGCGCCAAAGCCGGAATCACCACCGCCTGCACGTTGCGCAGGAAGACAAACACCACGGCGATCACCAGCAGCATCGCCACCAGCAGCGTCTCCTCGGTGTCGTACAGCGAGGCGCGCACCGTCGGTGAACGGTCAACCACCACTTTCAGCTGGGTATCGGCGGGCAGATCTTTCTCCAGCGCTGGCAGCTGCGCTTTGATGGCATCAATAGTGTCGAGCATGTTGGCACCGGCCTGGCGTTTGATGCCCACCATCACCGATGGCATCGAATCCAGGAAACCGGCCTGATACTGATCTTCCACCGAATCGTAAACCGTGGCGACATCGTGCAGGCGCACCGCTTTGCCGTCCTGATAGCTAACGATCAGATCCTGATACTGCGCGGCTTTATCCAGCTGGCCGTTGCTGTCCACCACCCAGGATTGGCTGCTGCCCTGCAAAATGCCCTTCGGCTTGTTGGTGGTGCCGTTGGCGATGGCGCTGCGCACCGTGTCGAGCGAAATGCCGTACTGCGTCAGCTTCAGCGGCTGCAGGTCGATGCGCACCGCCGGCAAGGCGCTGCCCATCAGCGACACTTCGCCCACGCCTTTTACCTGGCCCATCGCCTGCTCAATTTTGCTTTCGGCCAGATCGTAAAGTTCGCCCGGGGTGCGCGTGGCGGAAGTCAGCGCCAGCATCACAATCGGCGCATCCGACGGGTTGGCTTTGCGGTAAGTCGGCAGCGACTCCATGGCGCTCGGCAGCAGGCTCCGCGCGGCGTTGATCGCCGCCTGCACGTCACGCGCCGCGCCGTTGATGTCGCGATCGAGATCAAACTGCAAAATCACGCTGGTCGATCCCTGCGAACTGGTCGAGGTCATTTCGCTAACGCCAGCAATTTGCCCAAGCGAACGCTCCAGCGGCGTCGCCACGGTCGCCGCCATGGTTTCCGGGCTGGCACCGGCTAAGCTGGCGCTCACCATAATGGTGGGGAAATCCACCTGCGGCAGCGGCGCCACCGGCAGCAGCCGATAACCCAGCGCCCCGAGCAGCAGGATCGCCAGCGTCAGCAGCAGCGTGGCAACCGGACGGAAGATAAACAGCCGGGTTAAGTTCATCGATCGCCCCGCGCCTGTTGCTGCTTGCGCTGCATATAGCGCTTGCCGCGCTGCGCGATGCCATCAAACCACAGGTAGATCACCGGCGTGGAGAACAGCGTCAGCACCTGGCTGACAATCAGGCCGCCGACAATTACCAACCCGAGCGGCTGGCGCAGTTCGGCACCGGAACCGGACGCCAGCATCAGCGGCAGCGCGCCGAGCAGCGCCGCCATGGTGGTCATCAGAATCGGGCGGAAGCGCAGCAAACAGGCCTGATGAATCGCCTCGCGCGCGCTCATGTGCTGCTTGTTCTCCGCCTCGAGCGCGAAGTCGATCATCATAATCGCGTTCTTTTTGACAATGCCGATCAGCAGGATCACGCCAATCAGCGCGATTAGGCTGAACTCGCTGCCCGCTAGCAAGAGCGTCAGCAAGGCGCCAACCGCCGCCGACGGCAGCGTTGAGAGGATGGTCACCGGGTGGATAAAGCTCTCATACAGAATGCCGAGCACCACGTACATGGTGATCAGCGCCGCCAGAATCAGCCACAGCGTGTTGCCGGTAGCGCTCTGGAACGCCGAGGTTTCGCCCTGATAACGCAGGGTAATGCTCGACGGCAGATTGAGCTGCTGCGTCACCTCGGCAATCGCCTTCTGCCCATCCTCCAGCGAATAACCGCTGTTGAGGTTGAACGACACCATCACCGCCGGGAACTGATTCAGCCGCATGTGCATCAGCGAGCCGGTGCGCTGATGAATGGTGGCGATCGAGGTCAGTTTCACCATGCCGGTCGTTGTGCTGGTCTCATCCGACGACGACGTGCTGCTGTCGTCGCTGGATGAGCTGGTGCTGCTGGTCACTGGCAAATAGACATCATCAAATGACGCTGGAGATTGCTGGTACTGCGGCGCCACTTCCAGCACCACGCGATACTGATTGGCCTGGGTAAAGATGGTGGAGACCAGCCGCTGGCCGAAACTGTTATACAGCGCGGTGTCGACATCGGCGGCGGTAATGCCGTAGCGCGCCGCCTTATCACGGTTCAACTCCACGTAGGCCACGCGGCCCTGATCCTGCAGATTGCTTACCACGCCGTTAAACTCCGGTCGCTGCTGCAACGCGGCGACCATCTTCGGCGTCCAGCTCACCAGGTTTTCGCTGTCGGCATCATCGAGTGTGAACTGATACTGGCTCGGCGAGACCTGATCGTTAACGGTTAAATCCTGCGCCGGTTGCAGATAGAGCTGAATACCCGCCACCTGCGCCGCCGCTTGCTGCAGCTGGGTGATCACCACGTCGGCTTTATCATCGCGATCGTCAAACGACTTGAGGTTGATCTGGATGCGCCCGCTGTTCAGGCTGGTGTTGCTGCCGTCGATGCCGATGGTCGATGACAAACTCTCCACCGACGGGTTTTGCAGAATCACTTTCGCCAATGCCTGCTGGCGCTTCGACATCTCGCTAAACGACACATCCTGCGACGCCACGGTAACGCCCTGAATCAGGCCGGTATCCTGAGTCGGGAAGAAGCCTTTCGGGATGGCGATATACAGCAGCGCGGTGAGCGCAAAGGTCGCCAGCGCCACCAGCAGCGTCAGCTTTTGATGATTCAGCACCACCGTCAGCAGGCGATCGTAACCGCGCACCAGCTTGTCGAACAGTTCGCCGCCTTTGCGCGAAAAGCGCGACTGTTTCTCCGGCGGAATGTGCTGCAAAAGATAAGCGCACAGCATCGGCGTGAGCGTCAGTGACACCACCATCGACACCAGAATCGACACCGCCAGCGTGATGGCGAATTCGCGGAATAGCCGTCCGACCACATCGCCCATAAACAGCAGCGGGATCAGCACCGCAATCAGTGAGAAGGTCAGCGAGATAATGGTAAAGCCAATCTGCTGCGAGCCTTTCAGCGCCGCCTGCATCGGCGTTTCGCCCTCCTCCAGCCGCCGCGAAATGTTCTCCACCACCACAATCGCATCGTCGATAACGAAGCCGGTGGCGATGGTCAGCGCCATCAGCGACAGGTTATTCAGGCTGAAGTCGGCCAGATACATCACGCCGAAGGTGCCAATCAGCGACAGCGGCACCGCCACGCTCGGAATCAGCGTCGCCGCCACGTTGCGCAGGAACAGGAACGTCACCATCACCACCAGCGCCACCGACAGCATCAGCTCAAATTGCACGTCGCTGATCGAGGCGCGAATGGTTTGCGTGCGATCGGACAGAACGCTCATCTTCACGCCGTCCGGCAGCGCCGCCTGCAGCTTCGGCAGCTGCGCTTTGATGCTGTCCACCACCTGAATCACGTTGGCACCGGGCTGGCGCTGCACGCTGACCACAATCGCCGGGCTGTTATTCGCCCACGCCGACTGAAAGCTGTTCTCCGGTCCTTGTTCGATATGCGCGATATCTTTCAGCCGCAGCGCCGCGCCGTTTTGATAGGTGATGATCAGATTGCCGTACTCATCGGCGGTGCGCAGCTGGTCGTTGGCGTCGATGGTCACCGAGTGATATTTGCCGTCGAAGCCGCCTTTCGAGCCGTTAACGTTGCTGTTGCTGATGAGCGTATTGACGTCTTCCAGCGACAGCTTATGCGCCGCCAGCGCTTTCGGATCCATCTGCACGCGAATCGCTGGCTGATGGCCGCCCGCCAGCGTCACCATGCCGACGCCGTTAATCTGCGACAGCTTGAGCGCCACGCGCGTATTAACCAGATCCTGCACCTGGGTCAGCGGCAGCGTGTCGGAGCTTACCGCCAGGGTGATCACCGCGGTATCGGCCGGGTTGACCTTTTTATAGGTCGGCGGATTCGGTAGATCGCTCGGCAGCAGATTATTGGCCGCGTTGATCGCCGCCTGCACTTCCTGCTCGGCGACATCCAGCGACAGATCGAGGCTGAACTTCAGCGTGATGATTGACGATCCGCTCGAGCTGGTCGAGGTCATCTGACTCAATCCGGCCATCTGCCCCAGCTGGCGCTCCAGCGGCGAGGTGACCGATGACGCCATCACATCCGGGCTGGCGCCGGGATAGAGCGTGGTGACCTGAATAGTCGGGTAATCCACCTGCGGCAGCGCCGAAGTCGAGAGAAAGCGATAGGAGAAAATCCCGGCGATCAGCACGCCGACCATCAGCAGAATGGTGGCGACCGGACGCTGGATAAACAGGCGCGACGGATTCATTGGCTTGCCGCGCTCGCGCCGGTTTTGCTCTCATCGGCCAGCTGCACTTTGCTGCCGTTGGTCAGACGATCAATGCCCTCGGTCACCAGACGATCGCCCGGTTCTACGCCTTTAAGGATCGCCTGCTGATCGTCACCGAACGTTGGCCCGCTGGTGACGGCTTTACGCGTCACGGTGTTGTCTTTATTAATCACAAACACAAAGCTGCCGTCGCTGCTCAACTGCAGCGCCTGCGCCGGAATCACCGTGGCATTTTTCAGGATGCTGGTTTGCAAACGCAGGTTCACGAACTGGTTGGCGAACAGCGCTTCATCTTCGTTCGGGAAGGTGGCTTTCAGCGCGATGGTGCCGGTTGCTGTATCAATCTGGTTGCTGATGAACTGCACCTCGCCCTGCGCCAGCGGGGTGCTGTTGTCCTGATCGAAGGCGGTGGCCGGTAAGCTTTGTCCACCGTGCAGCGCTTTGGTCAGCTGCGGAATGTTGCTTTGCGGCACGCTGAAGGTGACGGCGGCGGGCTGCATCTGCGTCACTACCACAATGCCGGTGGTATCGCTGGTTTGCACCATGTTGCCGGGATCGACCAGGCGCAAACCGACGCGTCCGCTAATCGGCGAGGTGATGCGCGCGTATTCGATATCCAGCTTGGCGCTGGCGATCTGCGCTTCATCGGCGGCCACCGCACCTTTATATTGCCCCACGGTGGCGGTTTGTGTGTCGAGATCCTGACGCGACAGCGAATCCTGCGCCGCCAGTTTCTGATAACGCACCAGCGTTAACTGCGCGCTTTTCAGCAACGCCTGGTTCTGATTGAGATCGCCCTGATATTGCGCCAGCGTCGCCTGATAGCTGCGCGGATCGATCTGCGCCAGCAGCTGACCGGCGCTGACTTTCTGCCCTTCGGTGAAGAACACTTTTTCCAGCTGACCGGCCACGCGGCTGGTGACCGTGACGCTGGCGTTGGGGATCACCGTGCCGAGCGCATTCAGATACTGCGGCACATCTGCCGTACTGGCCACGCCGCTGTGCACCAGCGTAGCGCCGCCCATCATCGCCATGCCCGGCGGGCCGCCCGCGCCCGCGCGATGTCCCCCGCGCGCGCCCTTCTCTGCGCCGGGCGGCATGCCGCCGTGCCCGCCAACCACGCGCCAGATCACGCCCGCTACCAGTAACAGCACAAGCAAAAGAAGCAGCCATTTCAGCCAGCGGAAAGAGGAGGAGCGGGAAGCGTTGTTAGTCATCAGAGTCTTCAGGTTAACAAGGAAACGGAAAATCCCCTGTAAAACAGGGGATTATTTCAATGGGAAATCATCACTGCGCGCATTATCGGCTGAATGCCCGCGCGAATTCCATACGCGAACCGTAAGGGTTTCGTTAAGAGATTCAGGATTGCCAGCCGCCGCCCAGCGCCTTGTAGAGGGTGATTTTCTGGCTGAGCTGGCCGAGATGCGCGCCGATCAGTGACTGCTGCGAACTGTAAAGCGATCGCTGGGCCACTAACACATTGAGATAATTGTCGACGCCCTGCTTAAAGCGCAATTCGGAATAGTCGTAGTCGCGCTGATTGGCATCGACCTCCTGCTGCAGCGCCGTCAGCTGATCCTGCCAGGTGTCCTGACCGGCCAGCGCATCATTCACCTCTTTAAACGCGGTCTGGATCGCCTTCTCATAGTCAGCAATTTCAATGCGTTTCTCGATATGCGCGATGTTGAGGTTAGCGGTATTTTTACCGCCGTCAAAAATCGGCAGGTTAATCGACGGCATAAACGACCACGCGCCGGTGCCGCCGCCCAGCAAACTGCCGAGCGAGCTGCTGGTGGAGCCACCGGACGCCGTCAGCGTGATGCTAGGGAAGAAGGCGGCCCGCGCCGCGCCGATATTGGCGTTGGCCGCTTTCAGCGTATGCTCAGCGGCCATGATATCCGGACGGCGCGTCAGCAGATCTGACGGCAATCCGGCGGGCGTGGCCGGGAACTGCCAGTGGGCATCGAGCGTGGCGTGTGACAGCAGCGTGGCGGGCAGATCGGTGCCGACCAGCAGGCGCAGCGCATCAACATCCTGCCGCACCTGGCGCGTGTAGCTCGCCACGTCAGCCTGCGCCGCGCGCACCGTGCTCTCGGCCTGCGCCAGATCCATCGCGCTGCTGGCGCCGCCGTTATAGCTGAGTTGGGTGATGCGATACGACTCCTGCTGGCTTTGCGCAGTACGTTGCGCCAGATGTAGCAGATCGTTATCCGAGCTCAGCGTCAGCCACGCCGTCGCCACTTCCGAAATCAGTGAAATGCGCGTAGCGCGTTCGGTGGCGGCGCTCGACAGGTAGGTTTCCTGCGCCTGATCGCTCAGGCTCTGCAGGCGGCCAAAGAAGTCCAGCTCCCATGAGGTGACGTTCAAACCGCTGTTGAGTTCGTGATAGGTCACCGCGCCGGTGCTTTTGGTGTTGTAGAGATTGGCCGGTTCATGCGCCGAGGTCTGGCTGGCGCTGGCGCTGATTGACGGCATCATCGCCGCGCGCTGCACCGTCACGCCCTGCTGCGCCTCTTCGACATTCAGCGCCGCCACGCGCAGGTCGCGGTTGTTGTCGAGCGACAGCTGAATCAGGTTGCGCAGCGTGGCATCGGTGAAGAAGTTCTGCCACGGCAGATCGGCGACGTTGCCGACCGGCGTTGGCTGGTCGTATTTGGCGTCCACCGGCATTGCCGGACGCTGATAGTGCGGCGCCAGCGTACAACCGGCCAGCACCAACGCCAGCGGCAACAGCGCCAGGCGGAGATTTTTACTGTTCATTGTCAATATTCTCAATATGTTATGCCGTGCAGTTTGCCAGGTGCGCATTAATGCGCACCCTACTAATACGAGCACGCTTCCGTAGCGGCGCGATTCATCGCGCTCCTTGATGCCCGCATCTTGCCCATCCCGGCATTGCGCAATAAATTGCGCCGCTACAAGTACTCGCGCGCTTGATTTATGCCGCGACTCTTTGCGCCGTGCAGTTTGCCAGGTGCGCATTAATGCGCACCCTACTAATACGAGCACGCTTCCGTAGCGGCGCGATTCATCGCGCTCCTTGATGCCCGCATCTTGCCCATCCCGGCATTGCGCAATAAATTGCGCCGCTACAAGTTCTTGTGCGCTTGATTTATGCCGCGCCTCTTTGCGCCGTGCAGTTTGCCAGTGCGCATTAATGCGCACTCTACTAATACGAGCACGCTTCCGTAGCGGCGCGATTCATCGCGCTCCTTGATGCCCGCATCTTGCCCATCCCGGCATTGCGCAATAAATTGCGCCGCTACAAGTACTCGCGCGCTTGATTTATGCCGCGACTCTTTGCGCCGTGCGATTTGCCAGGTGCGCATTAATGCGCACCCTACGTAACACCTCACTGCGTCTCACACGTAGGGTCGCCATTCATGGCGACCGCTTAACGCTCTTGCGCGACCTCTGGGGATGTTTTTTTCTTGCGCGCAAACAGCTGTGAAACCACCACGTAAAACATCGGCACAAAGAAGATGGCGAGGAAGGTGGCGGTGATCATGCCGCCCGCCACTGCGGTGCCGATCGAGTGCTGGCTGCCCGCGCCTGCGCCGTTAGAAATGGTGAGCGGCAGCACGCCGAGGATAAACGCCATTGAAGTCATGATGATTGGCCGGATACGCAGCCGCGCCGCTTCTACCGCCGCTTCCACCAGCGTTTTGCCTTCGTGCTCATGCAGCTCTTTGGCGAACTCGACGATCAGGATGGCGTTTTTCGCCGCCAGCCCCACCGTGGTCAGCAAGCCCACCTGGAAGAACACATCATTCTGCAAACCGCGCAGCAGCACCGCGCTGATGGTGCCGAGGATGCCGAGCGGCACCACCATGATCACCGAGAACGGAATCGACCAGCTCTCATACAGCGCCGCCAGACACAGGAACACCACCACAATCGAGATCAGATAGAGCTGGGTAGTTTGGCTACCGGACGCGTGCTCCTCATAGGAAATGCCGTACCACTGCACGCGGAAACCGTGCGGCAGCTGTTTCGCCAGCTGTTCTACCGCTTTCATGGCTTCGCCGGTACTTTGGCCCGGCGCAGGTGACCCAAGGATCTCCTCGGCGGTTAAGCCGTTAAAGCGTTCGAAGTGTGGCGATCCGTACACCCATTTGCCCGAGGCAAAGGCGGAGAATGGCACCATGCTGCCGCTGCTGTTGCGGAAGTACCATTTATCCAGATCCGATGGCGTAACGCGGGAATCCGCTTTGCCCATCAGATACACCTCTTTCACGCGGCCGTTGTACATGAACTGATCGATGTAGCTGGAGCCCCACGCCACCGACAAGGTGTTGTTGATATCGGTCATGCTCAGGCCGAGCGCGCTGGCCTTCTCGTCATTGATCTCCAGTTGATACTGCGGTTCATCCTCCAGCCCGTTGAGGCGCACCTGCGCCAGATGCGGATCGTTGTTCGCCAGCGTAATCAACTGATGCGTGGCATCCATCATCTGCTGATGGCTGTGCGCGCCGGTGTCCTGCAGATAGAGATCGAAACCGGTGGCGTTGCCCAGCTCCATCACCGCTGGCGGCACCATGGCGAAGATTTTGGCGTTCTGATAGTTGGCGAAGTGCGCCATCACGCGGTTGGCGAGATCCTGCACGCTTTGCCCGCTGTGGGTACGATCGCCCCAATCTTTCAGCCGCACGAAGGCCATGGCGTTGCTCTGGCCGCGACCGGCAAAGTTAAAGCCCGCCACGCCAAAAGTGGTGGTCACCACCGAGGCTTCGTTCTGCTCCAGATAGGCGTTGAGATCGTTAATCACCTGCTGGGTACGCTGTGACGAGGCGTTCACCGGCAGCGTCATCTGCACCATCATCAGGCCCTGATCTTCCGCTGGTAGAAAGGTGGTGGGTACGCGGGTGAACAAAAAGCCCGTCACGCCGACGATAGCCAGATAGATCACCAGAAACAGGCCGCGACGGGAGATCACTTTGCTGACGCCATTGGTGTAATGCATTGCGCCGCTATCAAACTTGCGGTTGAACCAGCCGGCGAAGCCAGTGGTTTTGTGCTCCGCCGCCGCCGGTTTCAGCAGGGTGGCGCACAGCGCCGGGGTGAAGATCAGCGCCATGATCACCGACAGCGCCATCGCCGAGACGATAGTGATGGAGAACTGGCGGTAGATCACACCGGTTGATCCGGAGAAGAACGCCATCGGCAGCAGCACCGCCGACAGCACCAGCGCGATGCCAAACAGCGCGCCCTGAATCTGCTGCATCGATTTGATAGTGGCGGCTTTTGGGTCGAGCTGCTCTTCGTGCATTACGCGCTCGACGTTCTCCACCACCACAATCGCATCATCCACCAACAGCCCGATGGCCAGCACCATGCCGAACATGGTTAAGGTGTTAATGCTGTAACCAAACGCCGACAGAATGCCGAAGGTACCGAGCAGCACCACCGGCACCACCAGCGTGGTGATCAGCGTAGCGCGCAGGTTTTGCAGGAAGATCAGCATCACGAAGAACACTAAAACTACCGCTTCAATCAGCGTTTTTACCACCTCTTCAATCGAGGCGCTGACCACCGGCGAGGTGTCGTACGGGTACTGAATCTCGACGTTATCCGGCAGCGACTCTTTTAAGTCGGCGATGGTTTGCCGCACCGCTTTGGCGGTATCCAGTTCGTTAGCACCGGTTGCCAGACGCAGCGCGATACCGGCGGCGGGCTTGCCGTTCAGCGTGGCATCAATACCGTAGCTCTGCGGCCCCAACGCCACGCTGGCCACATCTTTCAGCCGCACCTGCGAGCCATCGCTGTTCACTTTCAGCAGCACATTCTCAAACTGCTGCACGCTAGTGAAACGGGTTTTGCCGAGGATCGTCGCCTCGGTTTTCGCGCCCTGAATGGTCGGCAAACCGCCGAGCGAACCGGACGAGACCTGCACGTTCTGGTTATCAATCGCGGTGGTGACATCGCTGGGGATCAGGTTGTATTTGTACAGCCTGGCCGGATCGAGCCAGATGCGCATCGCGTACTCCGATCCCAGCACCATAAAGTCACCGACGCCCGGCGTGCGCGAGATCGGATCTTCCAGCTTCGACACCAGCATGTCGGCGAGATCGCCGTTGGTCAGCTTGCCGTCTTTTGAGATCAGCCCGATCACCATCATGAAGTTTTTCTGGTACTTACGGATGCGGATCCCTTGCTGCGTCACGTCGGTGGGCAGCTGCGACTCCGCCAGCGACACGCGATCCTGCACCTGCACCTGAGCGATATCGGGATTGATGCCCTGATTAAAGGTGGCGATGATCTGCGCGCTGCCGTCCGAGGCGCTGCTTGATTCCAGATAGCGCAAACCATCCAGACCATTGAGCTGCTGCTCAATCACCTGCACCACGGTGTTTTGCGTGGTTTCGGCGCTGGCCCCCGGATAGGTCACCGAAATAGAGACCGCAGGCGCGGAGATATTGGGATATTGATTGACCGGCAGGCTGATGGCAGCAATGGCGCCCACCAGCATCACGATAATCGCAATAACCCAGGCAAAGATCGGACGTTCAATAAAAAACTTCGACATGCCGCCCCCTTATTGCGCTGCTGCGTCGGTCATTGACAGACTGACCGCATTGGCGGATGGCGTGTCGTTGGTGTTGGCGGCGGCGGTGGTGACTTTCACCCCGCTGCGCACGCTTTGCAGGTTATTCACCACCACGTTTTCCCCCTGCTGCAGGCCCGACGTCACCAGCCATTCTCCTTTGATCATCTCGCCGGTGTGGATGCTGCGCTGCTCGATGGTGTTGTCGCTTTTCACCACGAAGACATACGGCTGACCTTTGCTGTCATGCATGATCGCCTCCTGCGGCAGCAAAATGCCCTGCTGCTGAATGCCCTGCGGGAAGCTGGCGTGCACGTACATGCCGGGCAGCAGTTCGTTGTGCGCGTTGGGGAACACCGCGCGCAGCACCACGGTGCCGGTGGCGGTATCGACGTTCACTTCTGAAAACGCCAGCTTGCCCTGCTCGCCGTACTGGCTGTTGTCTTCCAGCGTTAAGCCCACCGCGGCGGTATTGTCATCCACTTTGGCAATTTTGCCGTCGGCCAGCGCGCGGCGCAGACGCAACAGATCGGTTGCCGATTCGCTGACATCGACGTAGATCGGATCGAGCTGGGTAATGGTGGCGAGATAGTCGGTTTGACCGTTGGTGACCAGCGCACCGGCGGTATACAGCGAACGGCTGATGTGGCCGGCAATCGGCGCTTTCACCAGCGTGTAATCGAGGTTGACCTTAGCGGTTTCCACATCGGCCTGCGCTTCGCGCGCGGCGGCGACGGCATCGTCGTAAGTTTGCTGGCTGATGGCATGCGCGCTGGCCAGCGGCTGATAGCGTTTCACCACCATCGCATCGTTTTGCCAGGTTGCCATCGCCTTGTCGTAGGCCGCTTTGTAGGTGGCGGGATCGATCTGATACAGCGGCTGACCGACTTTCACTTCGCCGCCTTCGGTGAACAGGATTTTCTCAATCACGCCGCTGACCTGCGGACGCACCTGCGCGGTACGCACCGCCGTGGTTCGGCCCGGCAGTTGAGTGACAAGCGTAACGGGTTGCGCTTTCAGGTTCACAACACCAACCTGCGGCGTTGCGGGTGCGGCGGGCTTGGCTCCGCCCTGGTCACAGGCTGCCAGTAAAAACACCGCGCTGGCAGAAAGAAGTTTCAGGCGCATAGTTATTCTCTAAAAGATAGGAGGTGAATAGTCACGAAGGGAATGACTCTGGAGTGTCATTGTAGGGAGGCGGGAAACGCGCGGTTGTTAAGGTTGCGTAAAATATATTTTCCAAAGGAAAATGGTAAACCTTCCGTGCGATAAATCGTTGGAATTTTTAGCGTTTTGTGGGTTTCACAGCGTACGACCATCATCCCATTCGGACTCACCGGTTTTGTATTACGACAATCATCACATCCGGACTCACCGGTTTTGTAGGGGCGCCATTAATGGCGACCGGCAAACTGCTCGGCACGACTTTCGTTCGCCCTCGGCGGAGGTCAGCCTGAAATTTTGCATATGCTCGCTGTCCCCCATCCCGGCCTTCCCCCGCCAGCGGGGGAAGGAGACGCTGCCAGATGCCGCTCCCCAACGCACATCTGGCAGCGTCTTCCTCCCCCATTTATGGGGGAGGACCGAGGAGGGGGATAGCGAGCACCAGATTTATCCCCTTCAGGAGCAGACGTTTCTCATACGTCCTTTGCATCGTTTTTAGGCATTCTCCTAATCCAGGTCACTAGCGGCCGCTAAATCCACAACTTTTACCCATTCCACATCAGGTAACGCATGTATGAAAATCAATAAGCTTTTCGACCCGATCGAAACCTTTGTTGCAGAGTTCGCCACCGGCAAGATCGCCTTTGAATCCCAGGAGGATGCTCGCGATCCTGACGAAGCAGGCGTCGTGGTGCACATCATCATCAACGATCAGCACTTCTCCACCGTCATCGAGGAAGACGGCAACTGGCACTGGACCGCGCCGGAAGACTTACCGGACGGCACCTACAACGCCGTGATGTACAACGTTGACAAGGGCGGCTTGCAGTCGGAAGACTACACCCCGCTCAGCATCGTGGTTGATACCAAGCCGCCCGTCGCACCAACCCTGCTTAATCTGTTTGATGACGTCGGCGAAACCGGCAGCTTCGATAAAGGCGGCATCACCGATGACACCCGTCCAACCCTGACCGGCGTGGCGCAAAAAGGCACCACCGTTTATCTGTTGGATGAAGCAGGCAACAAGCTCGGCAGCGCCGTGGCGGATAAAGAAAGCGGTATCTGGACCATCGAGCCGTCCGCAGACCTGAAAGAAGGTGCCAATTCCCTGCGCCTGCGTTCTGATGAGATGTTCGCGAACAAGCTGCGTGAAGGCGTGATTTCGGATGCGTTCGTGATTAACGTCGAGGGCGGCACGCCACAACCGGTGACCGTTGAGATTACCGGCGCAGAGGACAACTTCGGCACCGCCACCGGTGACCTGAAAAACGGCGCCATCACCGATGACCAGACGCCAATCCTCAAAGGCACCGTCACTGGCGGCGACAGCGTTACCGTTTACTACCGCCTTACAGGCACGTCCGGCGCGTGGATCCCCGGCGGCGCGGCCACCGTGACCGGCGACAGCTGGAGCTGGGAAGCGGGCAGCAACATCGCCGCCGGTAAGTACGATTTCGAGGCGCGCAACGGCGACGTCAGCTCGGCGCAGTTTGTGCTGGAGCTGGTCGAGAGCAGCAATATCGGTACGAAAACCACCATCGTTGACGCCTGGGATGACGTGGGCACCACCGGCAAGCTGGCGAGCGGCGCGATCACCGACGACTTCAAACCTACCCTGCGCGGACGCGGTGAAGCCAACAGCATTGTTTATATTGATGCGGACCATCCACTGCTGACGACCCCAAGAAAATACTCGGCAAAGGTTAATGCATCTGGCAACTGGGAATTTACGCCAACCAGTAACCTGACTACCGGCAGCTGGTCATTCCAGGTGAAGAAAGACGCCAACGCGACACCGGGCACTGCATTTAAGTTGATTCTGGAAGGCGCGGGGGCTGCGGGACCAGATATTGAGAAAGCCCATGATGACTTTGGAACAAAAAAAGACCTGATAAGCGGTGAAACCACCGACGACCTGACGCCGACACTCAGCGGTACTGGCACGGCGAACACCACCATTACGCTGCGCACCACTCTTAACGGCAAAAATACCAATTACAACGTTGAAGTTAATGATGAGGGCGAATGGAATTGGACGCCGAAAAAAGATCTGGCAGAAGGTGACTGGACATTTAAGGTTAAAAAAGAAGGCGGAACCAAATGGGAAAGTGCCTTTGATTTGACACTTAAGAGCGGAGGTTCTAATTCGGGAATTATCGATTTTGAACATCCACCAGAAGATTTTCCTGTTGTCATTGCGGATCTTAAATACTATGATGAATATATAATATTCTTATCTTATTACCCTAATTTAGCTAAAATTGTCGAGATTGATTCAGGCCCATTAAATTTCGGGAGTAAAGTTCTTGAATTTACGCCACGACTGTCCAATCATTCTTTCGGAATAGCTACCAGCTATACTCCTGATTTAATTCCAAAGCCGAATACAAAAAAAATAACAAGCTTTAATTTCCAAGTTTACAATCCCACAGGATCAGATTTACAACTCATCATTGATTCACATACAGGAGCAAAAAATCAATATTCCGGCAGATTTACTTTTACCATACCCGCAGGAAAATCAGTTAATATTAGTGAATTAAGCTTTATTAACGTAGATTTTAAAGTTGGTCTTACTGAACTTGTTTTTCACGCACCTATAAACGGAAAAGAAAATATTTTCTGGATTGATAACATAAATTATGGTTTTGCTAGCCGAGATACTTCAAGCCAATTTACTGCTGAAGACGACGACACCGTCCACACCCTCGCCGCCATCGACGATCTCACCTCGTCCGCCATTATCGGCCACGAAGGTCAGACCGACGAACTGTATCTGACCGGCCACGATCAGCTGCTGGATCTCAGCGCGCACAGCGCTCAAATCCAGTCGGTTGAAGTGTTCGATATCAGCGGCGACGGCGATAACACCCTGGTGGTGGATATCAACAGCCTGCTGCAGCACGGCGAGAAAAACCTGTTTATCGACGACGGCAAAACCCAGCTGCTGGTGCGCGGTGATGCGGGCGATACCGTGCAGCTGAAAGATATCCTGCCGGAAGGCAGCGACGTCAGCGAGTGGGTGCATCAGGACGGCACCGTCACCGTTGCCGGTGTTGAGTACAACGTTTATAGCCACGGCGATAACGCCGAGCTCCTTATCCAGCAAGGCGTTAAAACCGAACTGGTGTAATAAAGCAGTACCCTTAACTTCGTTTATGTATTCAGACGCACACAGCAATAACCCAAAGCCACACTTCGGTGTGGCTTTTTTTATTGATATTTGCACCAACCGTAGCGGCGCAATTTATTGCGCAATACCCGGATGGGCACGGTGCCACCATAAATACGCGCGATAAATCGCGCCGCTACAAAACCTGCGGTGACTGAATTGCGCACCAAACTGAATGCGATTACGCCGTTAATGGCGACCTGCCCACATCTCCCCGCAAGGAGCAGACATTTCTCATACGTCCTTTGCGCCGTTTTTAGGCATTCTCCTAATCCAGGTCACTAGCGGCCGCTAAATCCATAACTTATTACCCATTCCACATCAGGTAACGCATAGATGAAAATTAATAACCTTTTCGACCCGATCGAAACCTTCGTTTTAGAGTTCGCCACCGGCAAGGTCGCTTTTCAATCCGACCCGAAGCACCTCCACCCTGAAGATGCGGGCGCCGAGATACACATCTTTATCAACGATCAGCACTTCACCACCATCATCGAGCCAGACGGTAACTGGCACTGGACCGCACCGGAAGATTTACCGGACGGTATCTACAACGCCGTAATGTACACCGTTGATACCGGTGGCACCCCCTCGGATGACGTCACCCCGCTCAGCATCGTGGTTGACAGCACGCCGCCGGATGCGCCGAAGCTGCATAACCTGTACGACGATGTCGGCGGCAAAGTCGGCAGCTTTGACAAGGGCGGCACCACCGACGACAAAACCCCACAGCTCACCGGCGTGGCGCAGAAAGGCAGTAAAGTGCTGCTGAAAAACGCGGATGGCGAAACCATCGGCAGCGCGGTGGCTGACAAAGATAGCGGTGAATGGGTGATTACCCCCACCGTTGAACTGCAAGACGGCACCAACAACCTGACGCTGACCACGGTGGAAAAATTCGCCGGTCAATTCCGTGAAAGTACGCCTTCTGAGGCATTCGTGATTAACGTCGCGCCGGATGCCGATATCGGCACGCTGCCGCCGGATACCATTCTGATTAACCATGCGTTCGATAATGCGGGCACCAACACCGGCATCCTGAAAAACGGCGCGCTGACCGATGACGATATGCCTGAACTGCGCGGCTTCGCCTCGGCGGGCAGCACCGTGGTGATTATGTACCGTGAAGTGGGCAGCAATAACTGGGCAGGCAGCGCCACCGCCACCCTGACCGGTCAGCAGTGGACATGGACGCCATCTGCGGCTCTCAGCAGCGGTAACTACGAGTTCCAGGCCAGCATCGGCGACACCTCCTCTGCGCTGTTTAATCTCGAGATATATGGACCGGACGATTACGCCCGTTCCGCGCGCATCGTCTCAGCCTATGATGACGCAGGTACGGCCACCGGCTCGCTCGGTAACGGCGCCTACACTGATGACCTGACGCCAACCCTGCGCGGCCGTGCGGAAGCCAACAGCCATGTTGTGCTGCGCTATACGCTGCTGGATGGCTCTGAAGCATCGGTTACTCTGGATGTTGACGGTAAGGGCAACTGGAGCTGGACGCCGCAAGAGGATCTGGGCATTGGCCGCTGGGAGTTCTTCGTTCAGCCGGTCGGCGAAACCGAGTGGAGTGATGCGTTTGTGGTTAACATCACTGACGCAGATAGCTTTGAGCCAACCATTGATTACGCCTATGACGATGTCGGCGCCTCCGGTAAACGTGCCAGCGGTGAGCCAATGGACGACCTGACGCCAACCCTGCACGGTCACGGCGAACCCAACAGTATTGTTTATTTAAATGCCCAACATGGAACCGATGCGGCACAGATTTACAGCGCTAAGGTTGATGCAAACGGTGAATGGCAATGGACGCCAGACAATAATCTGTTAACGGGTGATTGGTCATTCCAGGTGAGTAAAAATAAAGATGGGGATTGGGTGAATAACTTTGATGTGAAATTGGTTAATCCGGTGGAAGCCGGGCTTGTCGATTTTGAAAACATCCCAAGCAACTGGCCAAAGAAATTTATATATGAAAAATTTTATGCTTACAATGATATTGTAAGCATAAACTCCATTGGTAATATTAGCATTGAAAATAATAATAATTCTTTTAAAGAGTCCTTTGGTAATACATCGTTAGCTATCAACAACTCTTGGCTACAAGTCGAGCTTGGTACTTTCGGCAGCACCAGAGATATAAAAATTAAAAATGTTAGCTTTGAATTATTTGGCGCAAATTATTTAACCAACGTTAAAGTTTTAGCATACGATTCAGCTGGTAATGTCTTACCTGAAACAAGCTATAGTTTGAATCGTGACTCAGTCTTAAAAATAAATTTACCTGCTCATGATATTTATAAATTCAATATTACAACGAATGGCTATATTCACTTGGATAATATTAGATACGACATCGAAAAAACTCCTGAAACTGAGCCGCCAGTATCAGAACCGGATAATAATATACATGCACTGAATGATATTGATGATTTAATCACTAATGATATTATCGGTAATACTGATAAGATCGATACGCTTCAATTAACTGGCAAAGACCAGATATTGGACCTAAATATTCATAGCGACCATATTCAGTCAGTTGAAATTATCGACCTCACCGGCACCGGAGATAAAACTCTGAAACTGGATCTCGCTGCGCTGTTGGCGCACGGCGAAAAAGGCCTGTTTATCGACGACGGTAAAACTCAGCTGGTA
This sequence comes from Pantoea nemavictus, assembly GCF_037479095.1. Classification (NCBI taxonomy): domain Bacteria; kingdom Pseudomonadati; phylum Pseudomonadota; class Gammaproteobacteria; order Enterobacterales; family Erwiniaceae; genus Pantoea; species Pantoea nemavictus. Next base: position 1,189,773 of record NZ_JBBGZW010000001.1, read on the forward strand.
GTACAAGGTGACGAAGGTGATGTGGTTCAACTGGCCGATATCCTGCCGGAAGGCAGCGACGTCAGCGAGTGGGTGCATCAGGATGGCACCGTCACCGTTGCCGGTGTTGAGTACAACGTTTATAGCCACGGCGATGACGCCGAGCTCCTCATCCAGCAAGGCGTTAAAACCGAACTGGTGTAACAAAGCAGTACCCTTAACTTCGTCTATGTATTCAGACGCACACAGCAATAACCCAAAGCCACACTTCGGTGTGGCTTTTTTTGTTTTTCAGGTGGGTGCTGGCTGTCTCCTACCTCGGTCCGTGCTGGCTGTCCCCCTCCTCGGTCCTCCCCCGCGAGCGGGGGAGGAAGATGCTGCAAAATGTGAGTTTAGAAGCGGCATGTGGCAGCGTCTCCTTCCCCCGCTTGCGGGGGAAGGCCGGGATGGGGGGCAGCGAGCACATTTTAACTTCAGCGAGCACATTCTAACTACAGCGAGCAAACTGAAACCTATAAGCCCGGTTTGTCACTGCATGGCGACCCGCTCACACATCCAACCCACAACACCCACCAAATTACAGGCAAAAAAAACCCACGCATCTGCGTGGGTTGGTGTAATAACAGGGGTGCTGCACGGCAGCGTTGTTTTCACACCCATCAATACCTCTGGGATGACCATATTGGCACTGATGAGCCGCTGAAAGACAGGTGCAAAAAGCAACGGTGTTCGGCGAAGTGAAACGAGGTGTGAATATTCTCCACAGCGCAATTACACTTTTGATTTAACTAGGATTTATCCGAGGTCGGTTTGCTGTAAATCGCGTCCGGCGCCACGTTCATGTGTTTCAGCACCGGGCCCATGATATTGCCGAAAATTGGTGCCGCCACCGAACCACCGAAGTGATCGCCCGCCGTAGGATGGTTAATCATCACCACCAGCGCCACTTCCGGATGGCTGGCCGGTGCGATACCGGCGGTGTAGTTGATATAGCCGCCATCGTACTTGCCGCTGCTGCCCATCTTCTCGGCGGTACCGGTTTTGGTCGCCAGACGATAACCCGGCACCGCCGCGCGCACCCCGGTGCCGCCCGGCAGCACGTCGCTCTCCAGCATATGCACCACGGTTTGTACCACCTGCGGATTCGCCACCTGCTTGCCCAGCACCGGCGGCGTCACTTTGGTGATCGACAGCGGACGATACACGCCGTAAGAACCGAGCGTGGCGTATTCACGCGCAATCTGCAGCGGCGTCACGCGCAGGCCGTAGCCGAAGGCAAAGGTCGCGCGTTCGATATCCGCCCAGCGCTCGCGGTGCAGCGGGAAGTAGCCAACGCTTTCGCCGGTCAATCCCAGCCCGGTCGGTTTACCCAAACCAAACGCCTGATAGGTATTCACCAGCGCTTCGGCGGGCATCGCCAGCGCAATGTGCGATACGCCGATATCACTCGATTTCTGCAGAATGCCGGTCATGGTGAGGCGCGGCCAGTGGCCGACGTCACGGATCAGGTGGCCATTGACGCTATACGGCGTGGTATCGATCACCGAATCGGCGCGCACCAGATGGCGCTCCAGCCCTTCCATCACCACCAGCGGTTTTACCGTGGAGCCGGGTTCGTAGCTGTCGTTGATCGCCGAGTTACGCATCTGCGCTGGCGTGGCGTTTTCATAGTTATTCGGGTTGAACGACGGATAAGAGGCCATCGCCAGAATCTCGCCGGTATCGATCTTCACCAGCACCGCCGCGCCCGAATCGGCTTTGTTCAGCAGCACGCCGTCGCGCAGTTTGCTGTAGAGCGTGAACTGGTCGAACTTATCGATGCTGAGCTGCACCGTCGGCGGCTGCTGTGGCGGCTGGTAATCGATCATCGCGATGATGTTGCCTTCACCATCCTGACGATAAACCTCTTTGCCCGGATCGCCCTGCAACACATGGTCGAAGCCCTTTTCGATGCCGTTCAGGCCGTTGCTATCGGCGCCAACAATGCCAATCAACGGCGCCGCCGCTTCACTCATCGGATAGAAACGGCTGTCGTTATACACCGAGCTGATGCCTTTCAGTTTCAGCTCGGCGATGTCTTTGGCGATGCCAAGTTCGATTTTACGGCCCAGATAGAGGAAGCGCTTTTTCGGGTTGGCGGTGATGGCCGCGCGCAGATCTTCCGGCCGCTGATTGAGCGCCGCCGCCAGATAAGCCCATTTAGCGCTGGTGAAATCAGGATTGGCCTCCAGCACGCGCAGCGGATCGGCGATGATATCGCGCGCCGGTACGCTGAGCGCCAGCGCCTGGCCGTCACGATCCAGCAGCGTGCCACGGTTGGTCGGCAGCGTTACGGTGCGCAGCGAGCGCTGATCGGCTTCGTGCTCCAGCATCGGATGCTTGATCAGCTGCAGATCGCCCACGCAGATCAGTAATAGTACCAGACAGCAGAAAACGCCAAGGCAGATCAGGCGAAAACGAAACGGGTTGAAGGGCGCTTTTATCTGGTCTTTTCCCAGAAGTTTTTTAATAGGGGCCATAACAATCCACTGCAATCAAAATGGTAATACCCTTCATACTTCGAGCTGTAGCTGCGTTGGCTGCGCGTGTCCACCCCAGTCACTTACTTCAGTAAGCTCCTGGGGATGAACCCACTTGCCGCCTTGCTACAACTCGAATTATTTTGGGTATGAATGGTTTCTCTTATAAAGAAACGTAAAGAAAGTTGACAGAAAAAGTGTGTATCAGTTCGTTAAGCAAAAAAAAACCTGCGCATCTGCGCAGGTCGGTGTAATCAAGAAAACTTTTTGATGTTCACCCATCAATACCTCTGGGACCCTGACTGTAGCAAGGCGGCACGATGAGAAACCATCGCCTAAACGCAACAGTTACCCGCAAAATGTAACCAGCGGTGAGATTGTTAACCGTTTGTGCAAATCCGATGTTTTTTGATTTCCACCAGGCAACTCATGGCGTTCGGCCCCTGAGTTAACGACGAGGTGCCGATATCCAGCGTCAGCACATTGGGGTTGCCGGCGCGATCCCACGGCTGCCACGCGCGACCAAATCCGGGATCAAACCAGGCACCGGTGGCGATAATCACCACGCCCGGCGTTAAACCGTCGGTGAGGCGCACGCCAGCCAGCATGCGGCCCCGCGCGTTGCTGACTTCAATCTCATCGCCGTCCTGAATATCACGTGTTGCCGCATCCTGCGGATGCATATACAGCGTTTCATGGCCGGCGGTTTTATTGCCCTGCACCGTGGCGGTGGCGTCCATCTGGCTGTGCAGACGATCTGACGGCTGAATGGAGATCATATGCAGCGGGAACTGCGCGCTGAGCGGCGCACCGAGCCACTCCTGCGGCTCGCGCCATTCGGGATGTCCGGCGAAATCGTCCAGCTGATAATCGGCGATGGTCTGGCAGAACAGCTCAATCTTGCCGCTGGCGGTTTGAATCGGGTGCGTTTCTGGATTGGCGCGGAAATCATCCATAAACACGAACGGCTTGCCGCCTGCGGGGATCTCGACAAAACCGCGATCCCAAAATTCTCCAAACTCCGGGAAATGGATATCCCGGCGCGCATGCGCGGTGGCGCACTGCTGATACAGATGCTCAATCCACTGCATCTCGTTGCGGCCTTCGGTAAACACATCGCGATAGCCGAGACGATCGGCGATATCGGCAAAAATATCGAAATCGTTACGCGCCTGATGCTGCGGCTTGATCGCCTGATGCATCGCCAGCACGAAGCGATCGCGCGACGATCCGCCGATGTCGTTGCGCTCCAGCGTGGTGGTGGCGGGTAACACGATATCCGCCATCTGCGCCGCTGGCGTCCAGACAATATCCTGCACAATCACGGTATCCGGACGCTGCCAGCCCTCCACCAGACGATTGAGCTGCTGGTGATGATGGAACGGATTGCCGCCCGCCCAGTGCACTAAGTGAATATCCGGATAGTGCTGGGTTTCGCCCTGGAAGTGATACGGCTGGCCGGGATTGAGCAGCATGTCGCTGATGCGCGCCACCGGAATCGACAAATTGCCCGGATTCGGGCCGGTGCTCATCATCGGTGCCGGGCCATCCTGACGCGGATTGCCGACGCTGTTCATCGAACCGTGACCAAACGAGAAGCCGCCGCCCGGCAAGCCCGGCTGCCCGAGCATCGACGACAGCGCAATCATCATCCAGTACGGCTGCTCGCCGCGATGGGCGCGCTGCACCGAATAGGAGCAGGTAATAAAGCTGCGTTTGCCCATCAGCTGCTGCGCCAGCAGAGCGATGCGCGCCGCCGGAATGCCGGTAATCGCGCTCGCCCACTCCGGCGTTTTAGCCATGCCATCGCTTTCGCCCAGCAAATAACCGCGCAGCTGCGGCCAGCCGGTGCAGTGGCTAGCAAGGAAGCCTTCATCAATGCCGTTGCGGCGGGTGATTTCATAACCCAGCGCCAGCATCAGCGCCACGTCGGTGTTCGGGCGAATGGCAATCCACTCGGCATTAACGAACGCCGGACAGTCATCGCGCATCGGGCTGATGTTGATGATCGGCGTGCCTTTGGCGCTAAGCTGCTCCAGCGCCGGTTTCAGGCTGTGCTGCCCTGCTCCGCCGGACGCCACCTGGGCATTTTTCAGCGCCAGACCGCCAAAGGCGATGAAGATCTCGGCGTGCTCCACCACTTCCGGCCAGTCGGTGACGCGTCCGGTCAGCGGCATGTAGGTGCCAATCACATACGGCAGGAAGAACTGCGCCGCGCCCCAGCTGTAGTTGCCTTGCTGATCGACCCCGCCGCCGCCCTGAAAATAGAAGCGACGAATCAGCGTGCGCGCGTGATTGACGCGGCCCGCCGATGACCAGCCGTAAGAGCCGTTGAAAATGCCCGATGCGCCGTAGCGATCGCGCACGCGGCGATTCTCTTCCGCCACCAGATCCAGCGCGGTATCCCAATCCACCGCCACGAAATCTTCCCGACCGCGCAAGGTGCGATCGCTGTTCTCGCGTGACTTGAGCCACGATCGGCGCACCATCGGCTGACGAATACGTTTATCCGAATAGACCAGTTCAGGAATGGTGTTAAGCATTGGCGACGGATCGGCATCGGCGAAGAACGGTTCACAGCCAATCAGGCGATGGTTTTCGGTGACGGCGGTAAAAGCGCCCCAGTGCGCCAGATGTGGCACGCGAGTTTTCATGGTTTTGGGTCCGGCAGGCAGGTGTGATGATGTCTGGCAGCATAACATGAGCCTGTGACTGAGCTAAAGCGCGGCCGTGAGCGCCTGATTTTCCGTGCTTTTGCGACAGCGCTGGCATTCTGGCGGGTTGCTACAGGGTGGCTTTTCCGTAACACTGATGGCATGTGTAAACGTTTTCCCGGATGTCGATAATCGCATGGCTACCATTAAGGATGTTGCCCGCATGGCGGGGGTTTCGGTCGCGACCGTTTCCCGCGTCATCAATAATTCGCCCAAAGCCAGCGAGAGTTCGCGCCTCGCCGTAACCCAGGCAATGGAGCAGTTGCAGTATCACCCGAACGCCAATGCGCGCGCCCTGGCGCAGCAATCTACCGAAACCCTCGGTTTAGTGGTGGGCGATGTGTCCGATCCGTTTTTTGGCGCGATGGTCAAAGCGGTGGATGAGGTTGCAGGCCAGACCGGCAACTTTTTGCTGATTGGTAACGGTTACCACAATGAGCAAAAAGAGCGTCAGGCCATTGAGCAGCTGATGCGTCATCGCTGCGCCGCGCTGGTGGTGCACGCCAAGAAAATCCCCGACGATGATTTAGAGATGCTGATGAAGCAGGTGCCAGGCATGGTGCTGCTGAATCGCCTGTTGAAAGGTTTTGAAACGCGCTGCATCGCGCTGGATGACCGCTACGGCGCGTGGCTGGCAACCCGTCATCTGATTCAGCAAGGCCACACGCAGATCGCCTTTATCTGTTCAACGCACACTATTTCGGATGCTGAAGATCGCCTGCAGGGTTATTACGATGCGCTGAAAGAGCACGGTTTGCCGTGTAACGATCGTTTAGTGGCGTGGGGCGAACCAGACGAAGTCGGCGGCGAGCAGGCGATGACCGAGTTGATGGGACGCGGCAAGCAGTTTACCGCAGTGGCCTGCTACAACGATTCAATGGCGGCCGGTGCGCTAGCGGTGCTAAGCGATAACGGCATTCGCGTGCCGGAAGAGATGTCGCTGATTGGTTTTGATGATGTGCTGGTGTCGCGCTATGTGCGTCCAAGATTGACCACGGTGCGCTATCCGATTGTCACCATGGCGCAACAGGCCGCGCAGCTGGCGCTGGCGTTAGCCAATGGCGGCGAGATGCCGGAAGTGACGAATATGTTTAGCCCGACGCTGGTGAGACGGCATTCGGTGAGTGGGCCGGGTTAAGCAAGATTGCGCGCCGCACAATTTGTAGCGGCGCAATTTATTGCGCGATAAATCGCGCCGCTACGATTCAGTGCGTTGTGCAACTACAAATCCCGCGCGTACACCTTCACCCGCACATCCGGGAACTCCAGCGCCTCGCACTGATACTGCCAGCCAAAACGTTCGTAATAACCACCAAACGTCGACCATAACCACAACTTGTCATAACCACGCTGCTGCGCGAACGCAATCACATGCTGCTGCAGCGCTTCGCTCAATCCCTTGCCGCGCGCCGACTCCTCGACGTACAGCGCCGCCACCCACGGCGTCAGATCCTGACGGCTGATCAAATCGCAGCGCCAAAATCCCACCGTACCCAGCGGCGTATCGCCGTCGAGCGCCACAAAAGTCACCGGGAAATCGGCGCCGTTGAGGCTGCTGCGCACGATGCTGTCGTAAAACTCGCGCGAGGTGCCATCGCCAAACGCCTGCCACAGCCAATCGGTGATCTGCGTGGCGTGATGCGGCACCGCGCTGAGCGCAACGATCTTCATCAGTTCAGTTCCAGCGCCAGCAGCTCCTGAATGGTCTGCGCACGACGAATCTCCCGCGCCTCACCGTTCTCAAACAGCACTTCAGGAATCAGCGGGCGGCTATTGTAGTTCGACGACATCGACGCGCCGTACGCACCGGTATCGTGGAACACCAGATAATCGCCCACCTGCGCCGCAGGCAGCGCGCGGGTTTCCACTTTGCCGCCCTCCAGCTGCGTAAATACATCGCCCGATTCGCACAGCGGACCGGCCACCACGCTTTCAATCGTTGCGTCACCCAGCGCGCGACCGTCAACCGGCAGCAGCGAAATGTGGTGATAGCTGCCGTACATCGACGGACGCATCAAATCGCTGAAACCGGCATCGACCAGCACAAAGTGACGGCTGCCCATCGCTTTCACCGCCCGCACCTGTGACACCAGCACGCCCGACTCAGCCACGAGGAAACGGCCCGGCTCAATCTCCAGCTTCACGGGATGACCAAGATGCGCGGCAATACGCTCGCGCGCGCCGTTCCACAAGCCGTAATAGTGCTGGGTATCAATCGCTTCTTCATCGTAACGATACGGAATCGACAAGCCGCCGCCTGCCGAGATCGCTGTCAGATCCTGACCAAATGCCACCACCTGATCGACCATCGCGTCGCACACCTGCTGCAGATGGCCGTAATCAACGCCGGAACCGATATGCATATGCAAACCAACCAGACGCAGGCCGTGCTGCTGAATCGCCGCCAGCGCCAGCGGCAGATCGCTGTGCCAGATGCCGTGTTTGCTGTTCTCACCGCCGGTGTTGGTTTTCTGGCTGTGGCCGTGACCAAATCCGGGATTGATGCGCAGCCACACCGCGTGGCCCGGCGACACGTCACCTAACTGATGCAGCATATCTACTGAACCGGCGTTAACCGGCACCTTCAGCTCGGCAATGCGCGCCAGCGTAGGCTGGTCGAACACGTCGGCGGTGAAAACAATATCTTCGCCACCCGGCTGATAACCGGCGGCAATGGCACGCTCGATCTCACCCAGCGAAACCGAATCGACTTTGACGCCGGCCGCGCGCATCAGGCGCAGGATGTGAATATTTGAGCAGGCCTTCTGCGCAAAACGCACCACGTCGAACGCGCTCAGCTGGGCAATGCGCTGCTGAATAATCGCCGCATCATAAGCCCAGAATGGACCGCTATAACGCTGCGCCAGCGGCAGTAAATGGGCGGCGGTTAACGCCGTTTCGGTGTTGTTCAGTGGACGTGGCATCTCAATTCTCCTGTGTCATTACCCCTATTTAGCCATAGCGCAGCGATTCAGAAAAATATCTGTTTTAGCGACATCTATACAAATATGATATGGCTTTAGCGGAGGGCGCAATGGCAAAAATTAACTGGCGACATATCGAAATTTTTCACGCGGTGATGACCAGCGGCAACCTGACGCAGGCGGCGACGCTGCTGCACACCTCGCAGCCAACGGTAAGCCGCGAGCTGGCGCGGCTGGAGCAGCAGCTCGGCTTGCAGCTGTTCGAGCGAGTGCGCGGACGTTTGCAGCCGACGGTGCAAGGCCTGCGGCTGTACGAAGAGGTGCAGCGCTCGTGGTATGGGCTCGATCGCATTATGGATGCCGCCGAAGGGCTGCGGCAGTTTCGTCAGGGCGAACTGTCGATCGCCTGTTTGCCGGTGTTTTCCCAGTCGCTGCTGCCGCCGCTGCTGCAGCCCTTTATGCAGCGCTATCCGCAGGTCAGCCTGAATATCATTCCGCAGGAGTCGCCGCTGCTGGAAGAGTGGCTGTCGGCGCAGCGCTACGATCTCGGTCTGACCGAAACCCAGCATGCGCCCGCCGGCACCGAGCGTCTGCCGCTGCTGACCTGCGATGAAGTGTGCGTGCTGCCGCCACAGCATCCGCTGTGCCAGCGCGCGGTGCTGACGCCGCAAGATTTCCACGGCGAGAATTACGTCAGCCTGTCGCGCAGCGATAGCTATCGCCAGCTACTGGATTCGCTGTTTCATGAGCAGGAGGTGGAGCGGAGGTTGGTGCTGGAGACGCACAGTGCGGCGTCGGTGTGCGCGATGGTGCGCGCGGGCGTGGGGATTTCGATTGTGAATCCGCTGACGGCGCTTGATTACGCCGCCAGCGGGGTGGTGATGCGTCGCTTCAGTATCGCCGTGCCGTTTACCGTCAGTCTGGTGCGGCCACAGCATCGGCCGGCTTCAGCGCTGGTCGATCACTTCTGCGACCACCTGCAACAGCAAGTGGCCGCGTTTCCACAACGTATTGCCGAGCAATTAGCTTAAGCGTTAACCGCTTCGCCCTGCCCGCCCGATTTGCGGAAGGTGATCAGGCAGATCACTAAACCGATGACTGCCAGCGCGGCTGCAGCAACCGGCACCGACGTCAGGCCGTAACCTTTCTCGATCACCGCGCCGCCGACCCACGCGCCGAGCGCGTTACCGACGTTGAAGGCGGAGATGTTGAGCGTGGAAACCAGGTTTGGCGCATCTTTACCGTGGCGCACCACGTTAATCTGCAGGCCTGGCACGGTGGCAAAGGTCGCCATCGCCCACAAGAACAGGGTGATCTCCGCCAGCCAAAGCGCATGGCTGGTCCAGCTGAACAGCAGCGAGAACAGCGCAATCAGCACAAAGCTGAGGATCAGGCTGAACGACACTTTCCAGTCGGCCAGCTTGCCGCCGAGGATATTGCCGACGGTTAAACCGGCACCGATCAGGAACAGCGTCCAGCTCACACCACGATCCGAGATGCCGGTCACTTGCAACAGCAGCGGGGCGATGTAGCTGAACAGCGCAAACATCGCGGCGGCAAAGAACACCGTCATCAACAGTGAAAGCCACAGTTTGCCATTCGCCAGCGCGCTGATTTCACTCGCCAGGTGCACCGGCTTCTCTTCTTTGTTGTTCGGCAGGCTAACAATCAGCGCGATAAAGGCGAAGATGCCGATAATCGCCACGCCCCAGAAGGTGGCGCGCCAGCCAAACATCTGACCAAACCAGGTGCCGAGCGGCACGCCAAGCACGTTAGCCAGCGTCAGGCCGGTGAACATCAGCGCCACGGCAGAAGCCTGACGACTCGGTGCCACCAGGCTCGCCGCGACCACCGCGCCAATGCCGAAGAAGGCGCCGTGACACAGCGCGGTCACCACACGCGCCAGCATCAGCAGGTTGTAGGTGTAGGCCAACGCACAGAGCACGTTGCCGATGATGAAGATAATCATCAGCAGAATCAGCGTCTTTTTCCGCGGCAGTTTGGCGGTCAGCAGCGCCATGATCGGCGCGCCGATGGCCACGCCCAGCGCGTAACCGCTGATCAGCCATCCCGCCGAAGGAATGGTCACCTGCAGATCGCCCGCCACGTCCGGCAGTAATCCCATGATGACGAACTCCGTGGTGCCGATGGCGAACGCACTCAGCGCCAGCGCCAGTAATGCAACAGGCATAACACACTCTCCCAAATATTTTTTGCAGGCAGGCCGCACGGCGAACGCAGTGCGGTTACAACGGACGCTTATTAAAATTTGAACTGCGTCACATTGTTATTAAAGCATAGCCTTTTCACCGCAACCACCCCGCGCGCCGCAAGGCTATGTTGCGCCTGCAGCAATAATCGCAGTGCGGGAAAATGACGGCAGCGAACCATTGAGACAGATTGATGTTTCCGCGCTACGCTTGAAGCAGGTTGTGATCGCTGTCACAGCAGCACAGCTTTTGGCGCTAAATCAATCAGTAAAGGATGGACGAGCACTGCCGATACCTCAATGGATTGCCCGGTTATGCGGTGTCAAAAATCGAGGGGAGAGCGTATGCGATGGCTCATCGCGCTAACGGTTGGCTGCCTGAGTGGCTGCTCTGTTGGGCACTACGAATACAGTAAAGAAGCAGCAAAACGCGTTGATATGACCGTGACCGGCATTCCCACGGTGCTGGGCATTGGTGCGCTCGGCACCACCATTCCTCTCACGCCCGAATACAGCCTGACGGCGGCGCACGTGGCGAAGTATTCGCTGTATCGGGTGAAAGCCTGGCATCCTGAGTGTGATATTGCGGTGGTGTACCACAAGAACAGTGAAGCCAATCTGCCGCCGCCGTTTCGTAATAGCCATATTGGCGACAACGTGAATTTATATGGCTACAGCTTTATTTCGGCGATGCCGGTGGCATCGAGCGGTAAGAATCTGATCAATACCACGCTGGCGAATGACTGGAATAAGGCCAGCTGTGTGGTGGTAGCGGCTAATGCTGGCGTGGTGAAAGGCATGTCCGGCGGTGCGGTGTATAACGCCAGCGACGATACGCTGGCGGGAGTGATTGTCGGTTATAGCAGCCAGATTGATGACAATAAGAGCGGTAAGACGCTGTTTAAGAATGTGGCGCTGTATGTGCCGTATGCGCGGTTCCAGGCCTGGCTGGATGGGGTGGTGAAGTCGTAGATTTGCTTCGGGCTGATTGAGATTGTGCTGGCTGTCCCCCATCCCGGTCGGTGCTGGCTGTCCCCCTCCTCGGTCCTCCCCCATAAATGGGGGAGGAAGATGCTGCAATATGATAGTTGGGGAGCTGCATGTGGCAGCGTCTCCTTCCCCCATTTATGGGGGAAGGCCGGGATGGGGGACAGCATGCACAGTCAAGCGGGAACCCACGCGCCCTGCAGCTGCACCTGCGGGAAGCCATCGGTCAAAATGCGCAGTTCAGCATCGCGCGGCGTGTTGTCGCCCTGCCCCTGAATGCTGACGATATCCTGCGGGCAGGCGGAGAACGCCACCAAACAATCCATCTCGGCGCGCAGCACAATATAGTCGCCCGGCTTAGTCACCACCGGCAGCGTCTTCAGAGTGATGCCGTCCGGCTGCACCTGAATATTCATAAAAATATTAAACGATGCCAGATTGCCGTGCGGCAGCGTCACGCCCAGCTCGCTCATGCCTTCAAACAGGTTGTCATGGCAGTTGCGATGCGGTTCAGTGCACCCCAGCAACTCATAACGTCGCGCATCGCAGGCGGCCATAAAGGTGTCGTGCACGCCCGGCGAGGTATCCGCCACCAGCGTCAGAATCGGGTGGCGCTGGCTGGTGATAAAGCTGTCGCCCACTTTCGGATTGAGACGCTGATTCCACACCCGCGTCGCCTCCATACACATATATTCACTCACATCCTCAGCGTTATACGCCCAGCAATCCACCACCTGGGTGCCGTGCAGGTTAATCACCTGTACCGCTTCACCCTTCTTCAGTCGCACCGCTTTACCAAAGCGCGCCGGGATAGTTATCACTTCACGATGCTGAAATTCCGCTGACATGTTGTTCTCCAGATTAGTGCTGCATGGCGCGACGATAGCGCGTCATGCGAGATTCAAGGCCGCGCGCCAGCCAGTCGATCGCGCTGTTGAGCAGCCAGTAACAGAGCGCCACGGTGAGATAGATCTCCAGCGGCGCGTAGGTATCCGAAATCGCCTGTTTGGCGGCGTACATAAACTCCTGCACCGAGACAATCGACAGCAGCGCCGAGTCTTTAATCAAACCGATCATCAGCCCCACCAGCGGCGATAACATCTGCGGCAGGGTTTGCGGCAGCACCACATCGCGCAGCTGTTCGCTACGGCTTAAGCCGAGCACGCGGCACGCTTCCCACTGCCCTTTCGGCAGCGCATCAATGGCTGAGCGGATCACCTGCGCGATATAGGGCGCGTAGTAGAGCGTTAGCGCCAGCACGCCCACCACCGGCGACGACAGCGTGATGTCATATTCCGGCAGCACAAAGTAGAGCAGATAGATCACCACCAGCAGCGGCAGCGCGAGAGTTAAGCCGCTGTAAAGATTGAGCAAACGCAGCCAGAACGGCGAGGCGCGCATCAGCAGTACGGCCAGCAGCGCGCCCCACAGCAGTGAACAGAGCGCCGCCACCAGACAGAGCTGCAGGGTAGCGACCAGGCCGTCAGCCAGCGACGGCAACGAGGTGGTAATTGCCTGCCAATCCATTACGCCATCCTCCGTTTCGCTTCCAGACGCCGCGCCGCCGCAATCAACGGCATGGCGATTAGCAGGTAACCCGCCGCCACCAGCAGCAACACCTGAGTGGCTTCGTAGGTGCGGGCGATAACGATCTGTCCGGCATAGGTCAGTTCGGTCAGCGCCACCACTGAGGCCAGCGGCGTGGTTTTCAGCAGAATGGTGAATTCATTGACCAGCATCGGCAGGCTGGCGCGCATCACCTGGGGATTAATCACATACCACCAGCTGAGAAAACGGCTCAACCCCAGCGTGCGCGCGGCTTCAAGCTGGCCGCGCGTCACCAGGCTGCGATTAACGCGCAGGATTTCTGCCACGTACGCACCGCTGTTGAGGCCGATGGCAATTACCGCCGCCAGCATCGGCTGCCCACCCAATCCCAGCCGTGGCAGCGTGAAAAACACCACAAACAGCTGCACGATCGCTGGCGTGCCGCGCATCACACTGACGTAGCTGCGGCCGATGGCGCGCCAGATCCAGGCTCGGCGCAGCTGCAGGTAGCAGCCGAGCTGCCCCATTACCACGCTGACTAACGACGCCAGCACGGTGAGCATCAGCGTCATTATCAGTCCGCGTCCGAGTTCCGGCAGCGCGGCCACCACCTGTTGATCCAGCCCCATGCGTTACTCCGCGTTAAATTCGTGCAGGTTTTCCGCCACCGACAGCAGCAGCGGCGCGGGCTTATCGTTACCCTCAATGCCGGTGTTGCAGGCAGAGACGATGAATTCCGTATCCATCACCACGCGACAGGTAATGCTGTCGCCGGCTTTGGTCAGATTGGTTTCCGGCAGAATATCGCCCTCGCGCGTGAGCTTGACGTGCATAAACAAGTTGATCGGATCCGGCAGCTTCGGCACCACCCGCCCAAGACGCGCCAGCTCGCCGCGCACACCCTCAAGGCAACCTTCGCCCTGATAGCCGCGCTCGGCGAGAAACGCGGTGGTAGACGCCGGTAGCAGCAGGTCGTGACGCTTTACGCTGTCTTTGCCCAGCACCATCATCGGACGGCGACGGTTATTCACCAGACGCATACCGGAACCCAGCAGATAACTGTTGCTGAACACCCGCGTATGGTGCACCGACAACCATACGGCGGAATCGGCAAGGCTAAAGCCAAACAGCGACGCAACGGCACCTTCGCCCAGCGCGGTGATGCGCAGCAGCTGACCGCGCAGCACGCGAATCGAACCCACGCTGCCCGCCGCAACCTGCACCGGTTCAGCCAGCGTGCGCACGGCGGTTTCTTCATAACTTTCACGCATTAACAGCATGATTCATCTCCTGAGCGTGAAAATGGTCGCTGACCACGATGTCAATTGGCGTCACCTGCAGGCCGTTACCGGGAATGATGTCCTGCGGGCAGGATGACACCGAGCAGATCAGGTCGCACAGCGCTTCAAAGGTGATGCTATCGCCCGCAACGCTGTTGGGATCGGTGACTTCCATGCGGCCATCGGCGGTGACCGGGCCGTTCTGGAACAAGTTGAACGGTTCCGGCAGCGAGAAGTAGGTCACGCCAAATGCCTTCATCCCCTCCAGCAGGTTATCAACGCAGTTGCGATGCCCTTCTACGCCGAAATCGACGCTAAAACGGGTGCGATCGCACGCCGGTACGTTGGCATCGTGAATGCCGATGCTGTCGGCAAGAATGCGCAGCATCGGGCGGTTTTCACTCGACCACAGCGCATCGCCGGGTTTAAAGAACAGCGAACGCAGCTGCTGGCGCGTATGGACCGGCGACAGCTTCTCGTTGAGGTCGTCGGCGTTTACCGCGACGAAATCGGCTGCCTGCTGCCCTTCGCTATCAATCACGGTAATGAACTGGCCTTTGCGCACGCGGAAGGTTTTGCCAAAGCCGGCGGGCACCGTCAGGTTGGACTGGCACATAATTACTCCTGCGGAATGAAGTCGCTGGCGGGTACGGTGAAGGTGGTGCCGAGATACTGCTGCTGCAGTTTGGTCAGCTCGCCATCTTTCTGCATCGCCAGGATATGCGCGCTAATCGCCTGGTTCAGGCTGCCATCTTCTTTACGCGTCGCCCAACCCATCCACTGCGACGGGCCGACTTCGCCCACCTGCGCCACTTTACCGGCGTATTTTTTCGCTACTGGCGCCAGTACCGAGATGTCGTCATAGACGAAATCGGCGCGTTTAGTCATCAGCGTGCTGACGGTTTGATCCAGCGAATCAACGTTAATGATGGTGATCGGTTTTTTGCCCTCTTTCTTCAGCTGCTCGTTAAAGCCTTTCAGCAACTGCTCCGGCACGCTGGCGGTTTTCACCGCGCCACGCAGGCCTGACAAGCTTTCCGGGCTGAGGGTTTTGCCACTGAACGCTTTGGCTGCGTCTTCACGCACCAGCACGCCGTTAACGGTTTTGCTGTACGGCACGGTGAACAGCACTTTCTTCGCGCGTTCAGCAGTGACGTTAAGGGAAGAACCTTCGGCGTTGAACGAACCAGAGATCAGCCCCGGCAAAATGCCACTGAAGGCAGTTTTCTGAAACTCCAGTTTCACACCGAGATCTTTTGCAAAGGATTGCATGATCGCCACGCTGTAGCCGGTGATCTCACCTTTGTCATCGGTGTATTCATAGGGAGGAAAGGTTGGATCGATACCGACGGTGATTTTGCCGCTGCTTTTGATGTCGGCCAGCGTATCGGCTTGCGCCTGCGCCATGGTGCCAACGGAAAGAAGTGCGGCGATCAGCAGTGCTGTTTTTTTCATTATGGTGTTTCCCTGGTGTTGGTGAAATGTCTTTTTCTACTGAGCATGTTTTGTGCCAGTTTTTTCACCACTGCGCAGAGTGCATAACGCCAGGTCAATCTTTAGTGAATAAAATCAACTGGAAACAATTGTTTCTTTGTTTTTATTTTTAATTTCTTAGGTTTCACTGACGAGCGGGACGGCGGCTATTGCTGGAGAGAGAGTTGGCAGGATTGCACTGTTTTGGGGCGATTTCTGGCGCAAAATGCGCCAGCACGGCGCACTATTCAAGCTCGTCGAGGGATTGGTGCAGCGCTTCAATTTGCGCGAGATGATCGTTGCTGGCTTTACCCATTTGTCGGGCCACCAATGAACAGAGCAGATTGCACACGCCAGAGAGCGCGGCTGTGCTGTCGAAGATCAGGCTGCTGTCGGTGTGGCAGCGGATCACCCATTGCGCGTGGCGCACCGGTTTGCCGGAGAGCACATCGGCGATATACAGCATCGGGACATTGCGATCGGCCAGCGCGTTCATCGCCGCTTCCAGCGCCGGCATGCGTCGCCGCAGACCGACGCAAATCACCACATCTTCCGCCGTCAGCGCCGCCATATGCTCCGCCAGCGAATCGCCGGGACGCGGCAGCAGACGGACATCGGAATGAATATGGATCAGGTCGCGGTAGATCAAATGGGCGATGGTTTGGCTATGGCGCCAGCCCATCACCACCACGCGCCGCGCCGCGCTGATGGCGGTAACCGCTTGCTGCAGCTGTTCGCTATCCAGCGTGCGATAGCTGTTGACCAGGTTGGCGATCTCTTTTTCCAGGTGCTGCTGCATGATGCTGGCCAGCGGTGATGCGCTGGGCGCCGGTTGCAGATAGAGCGGCGATCCGCTGCTCTGCATCTCACGCGCCTGGCGACGTGCGGCTTCATAGCTTTCATAGCCAAGATGGCGGAAGAAACGCGTGGTGGTGGCTTTCGAGACGCCGGCGCTGTGCGCCAGTTCGGTGGCGGTGTTCATGGCTAACTGGCCAGGTGCGGCAAGAAGCACATCGGCTAAGCGCTGTTCATGGCTGGAGAGTTGATCCCAGTGCTGACGAATCCGGCCCTCTAACGTTGCCGCTTTTGCACTCATGGTGATTCCCTGAAAATGAAAAAAACCATCCTGCACAGAGCGTGCCGGGTTGTCATCAGGAATTTTGTGTTGGGGGGAGTGTGCTGGCTGTCTCACTACTCGGTCTGTGCTGGCTGTCTCACTACTCGGTCTGTGCTGGCTGTCCCCCATCCCGGCCTTCCCCCGCAAGCGGGGGAAGGAGACGCTGCCACATGCAACTCAGAACTAACATGTGGCAGCATCTTCCTCCCCCACTTGTGGGGGAGGACCGAGGAGGGGGACAGCAGGCACCGACCGGGATGGGGGACAGCGACGCCGAATTACTTCCCGGTCGGGCGCAGTGCCGGGAACAGGATTACGTCGCGGATGGTGTGGCTGTTGGTAAACAACATCACCATACGGTCAATACCAATACCCAAACCTGCGGTTGGCGGTAAACCGTGCTCCAGCGCGGTGACGTAGTCTTCGTCGTAGAACATCGCTTCGTCATCACCGGCATCTTTCGCATTCACCTGCTGCAGGAAACGCTCAGCCTGATCTTCTGCATCGTTCAGCTCCGAGAAGCCGTTACCGATTTCACGGCCGCCGATGAAGAACTCGAAACGATCGGTGATTTCCGGGTTCTCGTCGTTACGACGCGCCAGCGGGGAAACCTCAGCCGGATATTCAGTGATGAAGGTTGGCTGAATCAGGTGTGCTTCGGCGGTCTCTTCGAAGATCTCCGTGACCACGCGGCCCAGGCCCCAGCTCTTCTCAACTTTGATATGCAGCGATTTGGCAATCGCCACCGCTTTATCGAAGTCTTCCAGATCGCTCAGGTCGGTTTCCGGACGGTATTTCTTGATCGCTTCACGCATGGTGAGCTTCTCGAACGGCTTACCGAAATCGAAGCTGTGATCGCCATACGGCACTTCGGTGGTGCCCAAAACATCCTGCGCCAGAGTACGGAACAGGCTTTCGGTCAGCTCGATCAGATCTTTGTAATCCGCATACGCCATATAGAGTTCCATCATGGTGAACTCTGGGTTATGACGCGGCGAAATACCTTCGTTACGGAAGTTACGGTTGATCTCGAACACGCGATCAAAACCGCCTACCACCAGACGCTTCAGATACAGCTCTGGCGCAATACGCAGGTACATATCGATGTCGAGCGCATTGTGATGGGTGATGAACGGACGCGCAGAAGCACCGCCAGGAATCACCTGCATCATCGGGGTTTCCACTTCCATAAAGTCGCGGTTAACCATGAACTGGCGAATGCCGGCCATGATTTTTGAGCGTACTTTGAAAGTGTTACGCGATTCGTCGTTGGAGATCAGATCAAGATAACGCTGACGATAACGGGTTTCCTGATCGGCCAGGCCGTGGAATTTATCCGGCAGCGGACGCAGCGCTTTGGTCAGCAGACGCAGCTCAGAGATGTGGATCGACAGCTCACCGGTTTTGGTTTTGAACAGCTTGCCGCGCGCACCGAGGATATCGCCAAGGTCCCACTTCTTAAACTGCTCGTTGTAGACGCCTTCTGGTAGATCGTCGCGTGATACGTAGATCTGAATCTGGCCGCCAACATCCTGCAGGGTAGCGAAAGACGCTTTACCCATGATGCGGCGCGTCATCATACGACCCGCCACGCTCACTTCGACGCCGAGCGCTTCCAGCTCTTCGTTCTCTTTGGCGTCATAGCTGGCGTGCAGCAGATCTGACGTGGTATCACGGCGGAAATCGTTAGGAAACGCCACGCCTTTTTCACGCAGCGCGTTGAGTTTTTCGCGACGCGCTTTCAGTTCGTTATTTAACTCAAGGGCGGCATCAGCGCTCTGCGGTTGTTGTTCAGACATGTCGGTTCCTTATAGCCCTGCTTTTAAACTTGCTTCAATAAAACGATCGATATCGCCATCCAACACCGCCTGGGTGTTGCGGGTCTCTACGCCGGTGCGCAGATCCTTGATGCGTGAATCGTCGAGAACATAAGAACGGATCTGGCTGCCCCAGCCGATATCAGACTTGTTATCTTCCGCTGCCTGCTTGTCCGCGTTTTTCTTCTGCATCTCATATTCGTACAGCTTGGCGCGTAACTGCTTGAAGGCCTGATCTTTGTTCTTGTGCTGTGAACGGTCGTTCTGGCACTGCACCACAATGTTGGTCGGCAAGTGGGTAATACGCACCGCAGATTCGGTTTTGTTGACGTGCTGGCCGCCCGCACCGGAGGCGCGGTAAACGTCGATACGCAGATCGGCGGGGTTGATATCGATATCGATGTTGTCATCCACTTCCGGGTAGATAAACACCGAACTGAATGAGGTATGACGACGGCCACCGGAATCGAACGGGCTCTTACGTACCAGGCGGTGCACGCCGGTTTCGGTACGCAGCCAGCCAAACGCGTAGTCGCCGATGATTTTAATGGTGGCGGATTTGGTTCCGGCCACCTCACCGTCTGACTCTTCGATGATTTCGGTTTTGTAGCCTTTGGCTTCGGCCCAACGCAGATACATACGCAGCAGCATGCTGGCCCAATCCTGCGCTTCGGTGCCGCCGGAACCGGCCTGAATATCCATGTAGCAGTCAGCGCTGTCATATTCGCCGGAGAACATACGACGAAACTCCAGTTCGCCCAGCTTCACTTCCAGTGCATCCAGCTCGGCCACGGCTTCATTGAAGGTCTCTTCGTCGTCGGCTTCTACCGCCAGATCCAGCAAGCCCTGCACATCTTCCAGGCCCTGACGCATGTGATCTAAGGTTTCTACCACCGCTTCCAGAGAAGCGCGTTCTTTACCCAGCGCTTGTGCGCGCTCAGGTTCGTTCCAGACGTCAGGCTGTTCCAGCTCGGCGTTTACTTCTTCAAGGCGTTCTTTCTTGGCATCGTAGTCAAAGATACCCCCGAAGAACGTCGCTGCGCTCACTGAGGTCCTGAATACGATTTTTGACCGGATTAATTTCAAACATGGCTTTTCAGTCTTTTTTGACGATTCGGTGAAAGGAGATAAAAACTAACGCGCTAGTTTACCCGAAAGTGTGCGTACTTTGTAGCATTGCACGCGGCTGACGAAGGTATCTGTCAGCGAAAAGAAAAAAAGTTCGCCCACTTCTGGAAAGCTCCCCGCGCGACCCTTTCCAAAAATCCTCCGCTGGCCCAACAACTTCAGACATCGCTTAAGAAATTTCGTATAAATCCCGGATAATTAATGCCGAATGCATTTATTAAAGACCATGATTTTTAAGGCAATTTCATCAAAAATACTGCGTGAGAAATTTCCTGCAATAAAGCAGAAGCGTCTCAAATAACGCCATTAAGCAGCTGATACTCCGACCATCGAATTGTGCGTCCGCCTTTATCATTTTGCTCAGTGACTATCCCCTATCCAGCATCACTACCGTCCCGATCGTTTGTCACCACGCCCGCCAGGAACGCGCCGCCCCGACAAGGAACGACACCGTAATCAGCGCCCGTTAATGTGAGCGGGCACGACATGTCCTGAGAGACATGAAGGAGCATTGATGTATACCGGTTTGCGCACTTCACCACGCTTACTTGCCTGGTTAATTCCCTTGTTACTCGCCGCCTGTGGCGGCGGTGGAGGCGGCGGCGGCAATTCAGCCCCCTCACCCACCACCGGCACGCCTAAACCGCCGGAGCAGCCCAGCAGCGCGGCTAATGCCAGCAAAGTGGGCATTATTGATTCGGGATTGTCGCCGGATCGCAGCGAAATCAACTACGCCAACGTGCATTTCGCCAGCTATGTCGGCGGTGGCTCCGGCTTAAATGATAATCAGGGGATCAACGGCCACGGCACAGTTGTGGCGCTGACGCTGCTGGGTTTGTCGTCCAGCAGCGCGCTGTATGTGGCTCAGGGATCGCAGAATAATCTGTTTAACTATGATGACACCGAGCGCGCGGTTAACGGCCTGCTGAGTCAGGGCGTGCGCGTTTTCAATATGTCGTTTGCCTCAACCGAGCGCCTGACCACGGCGCAGGCGTTAACTGATGCACAGCCGCGCTATCAGGTGCTGGTGCAAAGCCTGCGCGCTATTGCCGCCGCTGACGGTCTGGCGGTAGTGATCACCGGCAACGGAGGTACCTCAACCCCTTCCCCTAATGCCCAGCTACCGCTGATTTATCAGGAGAGTACGCTGCAAAAAAACATGCTGGCCGTCACCGGCGTGATGGACAGCACTTCCTATGACACGGCAAATCGCGCTCCATTAACCGGCCCGTTTGATGCCTGCGGCAATGCTGCGGCCTGGTGTCTGAGTGCGCCCGGTTATACCGATTATCGCTTCCAAAATACCGATGGCAGCGGGTCAAACGTGCGTAGCTACGGCACCTCGTTTGCTGCACCACGTGCCGCAGCGGCGGCCTCGCAGGTGTTACAGCGCTTTCCGTGGATGAGCGGCTACAACCTGCAGCAAACCCTGCTAACGACCGCCAGTTACCGCAGCGATGCTTACGCGAACGTGGCGGATAGCGCCAACGGGCGACCTTACAACGACACCTTCGGCTGGGGCGATCTCAACCAGGCCAAAGCGCTGAACGGTCCGGCGATGTTCTGGGCCGATGATTTTCATGCCAGCCTCGATGGCGGTCGTTATCAATTTGCCAATGCGATTAGCGGCGACCATGGATTAGTGCTGGACGGCACTGAGCGTGGCGGCGTACTGCAGTTAACCGCGAATAACAGCTATCTCGGCCAGACGCGCGTCGCAGCCAACACCTTGCTGATCGCGGGGGCTATCGCCGGAAGTGCCAGCGTCAGCGGCAGCGGCACCCTGGGCGGCAGCGGCGTGATTGGCGGCAACCTGCTGAATCAGGGCTCGGTTAACGGCGGCTTACAGGTACAAGGCGATTATCAGCAAGGCAGCAACGGCGCACTGAATATCGCGCTGGATAGCCCGCTGCGCGTCGCAGGCCACTCGACGCTGGACGGCACGCTGAATCTTGCGCCGCCCTCATCGGCCTATGTGGTGAAACAGCAGGAGACACTGCTGACCAGCGATGCGGGCGTCAGCGGGCAGTTCAGCCAGGTGAACACCGGCGTATTCCTTGAGGGTTCCGTCAGCTATAACGCCACTAGCGTTAGCGGCCAACTTACTCGCAAAAATACCGCTGCTACTGCGGCGGCACTCGGCTTAAGCGCTGCCAGCACGCAGCAAACGGCGGCCAATCTGGAGCAGGCATTCAGCGTGGCGGATAACTGGCAGCAACAGGGTTCGCTCAGCCGCTCACAGCAGAGTGCGCTGGGTGCCGCTGGTGCATTCCAGACGCTGGCCGATGCCAGCAGCGCGCAATCTGCTATCAATTCGCTTTCCGGCCAGGCGCACGCCTCCAGCAACGCGGTGCTGTTTAATGCGCTGGATTATCAAACGCGTCTGCTGAGCAACCGCATCGCCGATGCCAGCGCCGATAAGCGTTACGGATTCTGGCTGGAGAGCGGCCAACTACGCGGTTCACTCAATCAGGATGGCTATCTCGGCAGCGATTATCGCAATACTTTGACGGCCTTAGGCGTGGACAGTGATTTGGGCATTTCCGGTCTGCGCGTGGGTGTGGCCTGGACGCAGAATCAGATCGATTCAACATACGATCAAACCGGCGGCACCAGCCGCAACCGCCTGCAGGGCGCCATGCTGTATGGTCGTTACGACCTGACGCAGGCATGGTATCTGCAGGGCAATCTTAGCTACCAACACGGCCGCGATGAGTTAAAGCGTCTGGTGCTGCTGGATGAGGCCGCACCGGTCTCCTCCACCACCAGCAGCAACAGCTGGCAGGCGGCGCTGCAAAGCGGCTATCGCTGGATGATTGAGGATAATTATCGCCTGGAACCGTATCTCGGCTGGCGCGAAACCGGGCTGGAAACCGGCGCGTTTACCGATAAAGGCAGCGCGTTCGGCTTGAGCGGCGACGGCGATAGCTATCATCGCAGCGTCGGTTACAGCGGCTTGAATCTCAGCGCACGACAGGATTGGTCGGCGAATTGGTGGAGCATGTTGAGTCTGTATGGCGAATATCAGTACGCGCTGAACAATCCGTCAATGGATGTCAGCGCGCGCTGGAGCGGTTTTGGCGCTGAACAGAACAGCTTCCAGATTACTGGCATGCAGCTCGATCGCCGTTCGCAGTGGTTAGGCGTACGGTTGGACGTGGTGCAAGCGGCGCGCGCGCGGCTGTTCTTGCGTGCCGATCAGCACTTCGCCGATCGCGGTGACGAGAAAGTGCTGCGCGGCGGCGTGGATGTGAGTTTCTGAAAAGCGCTATGAAGGTCAAAAGAGCGCGATAAAACGCGCCGCTACAAATACGTGCAAATATTGTAGCGGCGCAATTCATTGCGCGATGCAACTGATGCAACCTACATCGGCCAGATGTGATCGATGATCAACTGTACTGAACGGTTGCCGCGGTACTCGTTAATATCCAGCTTATAGGCCAGCTGCACCTGACGCACGCTGCTGTCCGGCCACAGCGTGGTATCCACGTTGAAGGCAATGCCATCTAATAGCGGGCCTCCACCGAGCGGCTCGACCATCACTTTTAAATGGCGCTCGCCCACCAGCCGCTGTTGCAATAGCTTGAACTTGCCATCAAACACTGGTTCCGGGAACGCCTGGCCCCAGGGACCGGCTTCGCGCAGCATCTCAGCGGTGTGCAGCGTAAACTCCTGCGCGTGCAGCTCGCCATCAGACCAAATCACGCCCTGCAACGCTTCACCATCCAGCCACTCATCAATCAGTGCGGCAAAACGCTCACGAAATTGCTCATACTTTTCGCTTTGCAGTGACAAACCGGCCGCCATGGCGTGGCCACCAAACTTGATCATCATGCCGGGGTAGAGCGTATCGAGACGCTCCAGCGCATCGCGCAGATGCAAACCGGCGATCGAGCGACCGGAGCCCTTCAGCGTGCCGTCACCGGCGGGTGCGAAGGCGATCACCGGACGATGGAAACGCTCTTTGAGACGCGACGCGAGGATGCCCACCACGCCCTGATGCCACTCCGGATGGTAGAACGCCAGGCCCAGCGGCAGATCGGTGTGCTGACGTTCGAGCTCATCACATAGCGCCAGCGCTTCGCTCTTCATGCCCTGCTCAATCTCTTTACGCGTCTGATTGAGCGCATCAAGTTCATTAGCCAGCATGCGTGCCTGAGAAATATCCTCGGTGAGCAGCAGCGCCACGCCGACCGACATATCATCCAGGCGACCGGCGGCGTTGAGGCGCGGACCGACGGCAAAGCCAAGATCACTGGCGGCGAGCTGGCGGGCATCGCGGTTGGCGATCTCCAGCAGCGCGCGGATACCGGCGCGGCATTTGCCCGCGCGGATGCGACTTAAGCCTTGCCACACCAGAATGCGATTATTGGCATCCAGCGGCACCACATCCGCCACCGTACCCAGCGCCACCAGATCGAGCAGTTCCGCCAGGTTCGGCTCCGCGCGGCCATCGCTAAACCAGTTTTGCTGACGCAGATGCGCACGCAGCGCCAGCATCAGATAGAAGGCAACGCCGACACCCGCCAGCGAGCGCGAAGGAAATGCGCTGTCATGAAGATTGGGGTTCACAATCGCTTCGGCGGCAGGCAAGGTTTCGCCCGGCAGATGGTGATCGGTAACCAGCACCGGAATACCATGCTGATGTGCGGTATCAACACCGGCATGCGAAGAGATGCCGTTATCGACGGTGAGGATCATCTCCGCACCGCGCGCTTTGGCCTGCTCGACCACTTCCGGACTTAATCCGTAGCCATCTTCGAAACGGTTCGGCACCAGGTAATCAACGTTGCCGCCCAGGCTGCGCAACGCCAGCACGGTTAACGCCGTACTGGTGGCGCCATCGGCATCGAAATCGCCCACCACCACAATGCGCTTGCCCGCTTGCAGCATCTGATGCAGCAGCGTTACTGCGGCTTCAATCCCCCCCAGCGTTTGCCACGGTAGCAAGTGTTTGGCGCCGCGCTCCAGCTCCTGCGCGTCTTTAACGCCGCGCTGCAGATATAAACGACGCAGCAAGGGCGGTAAATCAGCGGGTAAGCTGGCGTCGGCCTCGGCTTCACGCCGACGCAGTTCAACAGAGTGCATCACTGTGCGTTAACCGCCACGCTTCTGACCGTCGAGCACTTGCTTCAGCTCTTGCGGTCCCTGATAGCCAGGAATCATCATGCCGCTATCGGTAAGAATGGCTGGCGTGCCCTGAATCCCAAACAGGATGCCGAGTTTGTACTGCTGCTCAATATTGATTTTGCAGGTAGCCGGCGCATCCATCTGCGGCGCATCGCCTTTCATCGCGGCATCAAAGGCTTTTTTACGATCGGCGCTGCACCAGATGGCGCGCATGGCTTTTTCCACCTGGCCGTTCAGACCTTCACGCGGGAAGGCGAGATAGCGCACGGTGATGCCAAGCGCGTTGTAGTCCGCCATCTGCTCATGCAGCTTGCGGCAGTAGCCGCAGGTGATGTCGGTGAACACGGTGATTACGTGCTGCTCTTTCGGCGCTTTGTAGACAATCATGTCTGGCGCCAGCGCGCTGACTTTTTTGTCCAGCAGCTGGTTGGTGACGTTGACCGGCTGGCTGCCGCTGACATCATACAGCGGGCCCTGAATCATATGCTTGCCGTCTTCGGAAACGTACAGCACGCCGCTTTCGGTCAGCACGGTTTTCATGCCTGGCAGCGGTGACGGCTGGATTTCCGCCTGCTGCAGCCCAATTTTCTTCAGGGTTTGCTGAATGGCATTGTCATCGGCGTGTACCAATCCAGTGAATGCACTGACCAGCAGAGCCAGCATCGTAAGCTGCTTTTTCATCTTAAATCCTTGTTACCGCAACTCAAGCGCGCGGATGATGCTGTTGATGTAACAGACGCAGACGCTCGGTAGCGACGTGCGTATAAATTTGCGTAGTCGAGAGGTCGCTGTGGCCCAGCAACATCTGTACGACGCGTAAATCGGCGCCGTGGTTCAGTAAATGTGTGGCAAATGCGTGGCGCAGCACGTGCGGCGACAGTTTTTCGCTATCGATACCGGCAAGGGTCGCATAGTGTTTAATGCGATGCCAGAAGGTCTGCCGCGTCATTTGCTGCGCGCGCTGGCTGGGGAACATGACGTCCAGCGTTTGCCCATTCAGCAACCACGGCCGGCCATGTTCCATATAGTATTCAATCCAGTAAACCGCTTCTTCACCTAACGGCACAAGGCGCTCTTTGTTGCCTTTACCGATTACGCGCACCACGCCCTGGCGCAGGCTAATATCGCTGATGGTTAGCCCGACCAGTTCCGTGACGCGCAATCCGGTGGCGTACAGCAGCTCCAGCATCGCTTTGTCACGCAGTTCAAGTGGTACATCAATACTCGGCGCCTGCAGCAGGCGCTCGACCTGATTCTCGCTGAGATCTTTCGGCAAACGCTGCGGCAGCTTTGGCGCGGCAAGCAGCGCGCTGGGATCGTCGCTGCGCACTTTTTCCCGATAGAGATATTGGCAAAGGCGGCGGATGGCGCTGAGGGTGCGCGCCGAGCTGGTGGCCTTATAGCCGCCCTCAACGCGCTCGGCGAGAAACTGCTGCAAATCAAGCGCTTCCAGCGTTAGCAGCGTGCGATCGTGATGATGCAGCCAGCCGGTGAGCGTCTGGAGATCTTGCCGGTAGGAGGCGAGCGTGTTCTGCGCCAGATTACGTTCAATCCAAAGCGCATCGAGAAACTGTTCGATCAGATCGCTGTCCTGCACTGTTATCTCCGCCGTGTGAAATCGTGCTCATTATGCCTGAATGTAGCCTGCTTCTGGTACAATTGCCCCCGAGTCAGTTTCAGTCAGAGCATTAATTGCATGAATATTGGTCTATTTTACGGTTCCAGTACCTGTTACACCGAGATGACGGCGGAGAAGATTCGCGACTTTATCGGCGAAGAATTAGTCACGCTGCACAATCTGAAAGATGACGACCCATCGCTAATGGAGCAGTACGATCTGCTGATCCTCGGGATTCCAACGTGGGATTTTGGTGAGCTGCAGGAAGATTGGGAAGCGATTTGGCCGCAAATCCCGGCACTGAATCTGCGCGGTAAAATCGTGGCGCTATATGGCATGGGCGATCAGGGCGAGTACGCCGAATGGTTTCTCGATGCGCTAGGCATGTTGCACGAATTGCTGCAGCCGATGGGCGTGCAGTTTGTCGGCTACTGGCCGCTGGAAGGCTACGAGTTCACCAGTAAAAAACCGCTGACCGCTGACGGCTCGCAGTTCGTTGGTTTAGCGCTTGATGATGTGAACCAATTCGACCTGAGCGATGAGCGCGTCGAACAGTGGTGCGAACAGATTCTGACCGAAACCGCGGCGCTGCTTTAAGGCAGCGTTTGCCCATCACGCAGAAAACAGCAGGCGCGCAGCGTGCGCCATTCACCGGGCGGCAGGCTATCGTGCATCAACCACAGCCGCCAGCGTTTCCCCTGCTGATTACGCAATACCAGCAACACGCCGTACGGCAGCCAATCCGCTTTACGTTGGGCTTGCCAGCGCACGCCGCGCCACAGCCAATCGCCCTTTACGTCCAGCGTCAGGCAACCCACGCGCTGCACTAAGCGCCGTTCGTTACGCCAGCACTCCGCCAGCAGTAACAATAAGATGGCCGCTTTGCCCCACGCCCATTCGTCTGGCCAACTCAGGCTCAGCAGCAAACCGGCACACAGCAGCGACAGCGTCACATTCAGCGCGCGCGCACTGGGTGACGCCCGCAAATTACATTGCCACCGGACCGCGTTCACGGTTGCGCTGCTGAATCAGTTTCACCATACGTTTGAACTCGGGATCCACCGGTTCGCCGTGATTCATCAACCAGTTGAACAGATCCGGATCGTCACTCTTCAGCAGGGCAATAAACACCTGCTTATCGGTATCATTCAGCGAATCATATTCGTATTTGAAAAACGGCATGATAGCGATATCCAGCTCCAGCATGCCGCGACGGCACGCCCACTGGACGCGGGCTTTGTCATTAATTTCCATGTCTCTCATTCCATGGCTAAAAACAGTGGGGCTCAGTGTACCTGCTTTTTTTTCTCGCTGCAGGCGCTGTGCTTATCCCTGTGCAATGTCACGGCGTTACGGCCCCTGATTTGCAAAGGACATCACGCGATTTGTGCGCCAGATTCAGTAAACAGGTTGCAAAGCCGCACTGCTCTTTTACCATTGCTACCTATTACCTCATTAATCAGGAAAGACATATGTCGATTTTTACCCTTCCACCCCGCCAGCCCGCTGCTTCGTCACGCCTGCCTTTAACCCTGATTTCGCTCGACGAATGGGCGTTGGTTAAGGTGCAGGGCAACGACAGCACGTCTTATCTGCAAGGTCAGTTAACGTTGGACGTCGCCGCCATGGGCGCAACGCAACATCGCCCGGCCGCGCACTGCGATGCCAAAGGCAAAATGTGGAGCAATATTCGCCTGTTCCATCGCGGCGAAGGTTACGCTTACACGGTGCGTCGTAATCTGCGTGAACAGCAGCTTACCGAACTGAAAAAATACGCGGTGTTCGCCAAAGTGACCATCGTGGCCGATGATGATGCGGTACTGCTGGGCGTCGCCGGTTTTCAGGCGCGCGCCGCGCTGGCGAATCTTTTCAGCACCCTGCCCGATGCAGAAACACCGGTTGTACAGCACGGCGAGAGTACGCTGCTGTGGTTTGCACATCCTGCTGAGCGTTTCATGCTGGTGACGACGCCAGAGCAAGCGAATGTGTTGAAAGAGAAGCTGGCGGGGGAAGCGCAGTTCAACGACAGCCTGCAATGGCTGGCGCTGGATATCGAAGCTGGCATTCCAGTGATTGAAAGCACCACCAGCGCGCAACTGATTCCACAAGCCACTAACCTGCAGGCGCTGGATGCCATCAGCTTTAAAAAAGGCTGTTACACCGGCCAGGAGATGGTGGCGCGCGCCAAATTCCGCGGTGCGAACAAACGTGCGCTTTACTGGCTGGCAGGCAAAGCCAGCAAAGTGCCGGAAGTGGGTGGTTCACTCGAGCTGCAGATGGGCGATAAGTGGCGCCGCACCGGCACAGTCTTGAGTGGCGTGCAGCTGGATGATGGCAATGTGTGGGTGCAGGTGGTGATGAACAACGATCTGGAACCGGATAGCGTACTGCGCGTGGAAGGTGACGAAAGTGGCCAACTGACGATTCAGCCACTGCCGTATTCATTGGCTGATTGATTGCCGCTGTTTTAATCCGGGTGCGCCTGAATGCGCACCCGACGAAATCCGCGCGGTTCTATTGTAGGGTCGCCATTCAGGGCGACCGGGACCACAAACTACATCACATAAAAATAGATAGCGCAGAAGTGCAGCACGCTGCCGCCCAGCACGAAGCCATGCCAGATGGCGTGACTGTATGGAATACGGCGCGAGACGTAAAAAATCACGCCGAGCGAGTAGACAACCCCTCCGGCTGCCAGCAGCCAAATCCCGCCCGGCGACAGCTTAATCGCCAGTTGATAAATCACCACCAATGACAACCATCCCATACCCAGATAGGTCACCAGCGACAGCGCTTCAAAGCGATGGGCAAAGGCGATTTTGAACAGGATGCCCATCAGCGCCAGGCCCCAGATCACCGCCATCAATCCCTGTGCCAGCGGCGAATTGAGCCCGACCAGCAAAAATGGCGTGTAGGTGCCCGCAATCAACACGTAGATGGCGCAATGGTCAAATTTCTTCAGCCAATATTTGGCTTTCTGATGTGGAATAGCGTGATAAAGAGTTGAAGCGAGATACAGCAAAATGATGCTGCCGCCGTACAAACTGTAACTGGTAATTGCGGTAAGGTTAGCTTGAGATTCAACGGCTTGGGTCAGCATTAGCACCAAGCCGATGATGCCGAAAATGCAGCCAATTCCGTGACTAATACTATTGGCGATCTCTTCAGCCAATGAATAGCCCTGGGCCAAAATTCGGTTTTGTGCCATGAAGGGGATTCCTGAACAACGGAAAAAGCGAGTGTGCTATTTCTGAGCAATCAGAGTAACGAAGATAAATTTCAGTGTACACATGTACGCTAAAATAAATCTGTCAGCGGGTGTGAACGACTTGAACTCAATTTTGGCTGCATTGACTGACATCGGTCGCCATCAATGGCGTAATGCCGATTAATTAAGCGCTGAGCGACTTTCGTTCGCCATCGGCTGGGGCAGTTTCAGCTATGCCGTGCGGCGACCGAGCAGAGGACGCCTCAACACCCGCGCTGCAGCATCGATGCATATTCCTGAATCATCATAGCTGTAACGCCTGTAGGGGCGCCATTCATGGCGACCAGGTAGCCCCCGCGGAGCCAGAGCGCTGCTTAACTAACGGGCATTACGCCATAAATAGCGCCCCTACGATGTTTGGATGCGTTTTTTGATACAGGGTTATGGGCTGCTTTTTCAGATCGGCATTTGTGCCGAGCAGGTAATTATCTGCCGCCAGCGGCGTCAATAAAGGTGCCCGTCACGTACGACGCAGCATCGCTCGCCAGCCAGACAATCGCTTCGGCGATCTCTTCAGCCTGGCCGCCGCGCCCCATCGGCAACGCGCTGGCAAGACGATCCACTCGGCCCGCTTCGCCGCCATCGGCGTGCATTTCGGTATAAATCAGGCCCGGTCGCACGCTGTTAACGCGGATTCCGTGCGCCGCCACTTCCAGCGATAAGCCTTTGGTTAGCGTATCCATCGCCCCTTTTGACGCGGCATAATCCACATACTCACCCGGCGCACCGAGACGTGACGCGGCGGATGATACATTGACGATGGCGCCACCTTTTCCGCCATGATGCGTACCCATGCGTTTTACCGCCTCGCGGCAGCAAATAAAGGTGCCGGTGACGTTGGTGGCGAACACGCGCTGAATTCGCTCGGCATCTAACTCTTCTACCCGACATTGAGTAAACAAAATACCGGCATTATTCACCAGCACCCGCAGCGCGCCGGCTTGCTCATCCAGTTGGGCAAACATGCGCATCACCTGCACCTCATCAGCGATATCGGCCTGCAGCGCAAAGGCGCTTCCGCCCTGCGCTTCAATTTCTGTCACTACCGCAGCCGCTTCAGCTACACGCTGGCGAAAGTTAATCGCTACACGATAACCAGCCTGCGCCAGCAATAAGGCGGTTGCACGTCCAATCCCGCGACTGCCGCCCGTTACCAAAGCCAGATCCATTTTTGCCTCCAAAACAAAAGGGCCGAATAATCGGCCCTTTTCATAAATACTCCCCATAACTTTAGCCTAAATAATTTGCGCTGCAGCAAGGCGGTAAACTCGTTCATCCCCGGAAGCTTACTTCGGTAAGTGACCGGGGTGAATGAGCGCAGCCAACGCCGCTAAGGCTCAAAGTATGACGGCTAAATTACTGGTATTCGCTCATGGGTACACACGAACAGAACACGTTGCGGTCACCAAATACATCGTCCAGACGTTTAACGGTCGGCCAGTATTTGTTAGCGCTGCCTGCAGGGAACACCGCCAGCTCGCGGGTGTAAGGATGTGCCCAGTCGCCGACGATTTCCGTCTGCGTGTGCGGCGCGTTAACCAGCGGGTTATCTTCCAGCGGCCATTCGCCATCGGCTACGCGGTCGATCTCCATGCGGATTGCCAGCATCGCATCGATAAAGCGATCCAGCTCGATTTTGCTTTCCGATTCCGTTGGCTCAACCATCAGCGTGCCCGCTACCGGGAATGACATGGTTGGGGCGTGGAAACCGTAATCGATCAGACGCTTGGCGATATCCAGTTCGCTAATGCCGGTTTGCTCTTTCAGCGGACGAATGTCGAGAATACATTCGTGTGCCACGCGACCATCGCGGCCAGCATAGAGAATGGGATAAGCCGATTGCAGACGGCTGGCGATGTAGTTGGCGTTAAGAATCGCTACCGAACTCGCTTGCTTCAGGCCTTCCGCGCCCATCATGCGGATATACATCCAGCTAATTGGCAGAATCGATGCGCTGCCGAAAGGTGCCGCAGAAACCGCGCCCTGCTGCGTCAGTACGCCATCAATTTGTACCACGCTGTGGCCCGGAACAAACGGCGCCAGGTGCGCTTTCACGCCGATTGGCCCCATGCCTGGACCGCCACCGCCGTGTGGGATGCAGAAGGTTTTATGCAGGTTGAGGTGCGAGACATCCGCGCCGATGTAACCTGGCGTGGTGATTCCCACCTGCGCATTCATGTTAGCGCCGTCAAGATACACCTGGCCGCCGTGCTGATGCACAATCTGGCACACTTCGCGAATGGTCTCTTCGTAAACGCCGTGTGTTGACGGGTAAGTCACCATGATGCACGACAGCTGCTCGCCGACCTGTGCGGCTTTCTCACGCAGATCGCCGAGGTCGATGTTGCCTTGTTTATCGCATGCCACCACCACAACGGACATACCGGCCATTTGTGCAGACGCCGGGTTGGTACCGTGTGCCGAGCTTGGAATCAGGCAAACATTGCGGCCGCCTTCATTGCGGCTTTCGTGGTAACGACGAATCGCCAACAGACCCGCATATTCCCCCTGCGCGCCGGAGTTTGGCTGCATGCACAGCGCGTCGTAGCCGGTTAGCTGTACCAACCATTGCGACAGCTGAGCAATCATCTGCAGGTAACCCGACGCCTGCTCAGCCGGGCAGAACGGATGCAGCTCAGCAAATTCTGGCCAGGTGATCGGAATCATTTCCGCCGCGGCGTTGAGCTTCATGGTGCACGAGCCGAGTGGGATCATCGCCTGGTTCAGCGCCAGATCCTTTTTCTCCAGGCTGTGCATATAACGCATCATCTCAGTTTCGCTGTGATGACGATTGAACACCGGATGCGTCAGGAAGGCGCTCTCACGCACCTGACCGGCTGGGATGGCACTGTTTTCCGCCGCAACTGCTGTATCCAGTGCATCAATATCCTGGCCATGCGCATCGCCCAGCAGGATGGCGAACAGCGCCAGCACGTCTTCACGCGCGGTGGTTTCGTCCAGCGTAATGCCCACGGCATTATGGATGTCACTGCGCAGATTGACGCCAAAGCTCAGTGCACGGTTCAGCACCGCTGCTTTATCAGCGACTTCTACCGTCAGCGTATCGAACCAGCTGTTGTGGCGCAGTTTCAGACCGCCATTTTGCAGGCCAGCGGCCAGAATGCTGGTCAGACGGTGAATGCGGGAAGCAATGCGCTTCAGGCCAACCGGGCCGTGATACACCGCATAGAGACCGGCGATATTCGCCAGCAGCACCTGCGATGTACAGATGTTGGAGTTGGCTTTTTCACGACGAATATGCTGCTCGCGGGTTTGCATCGCCATGCGCAGCGCGGTGTTACCGGCGGCATCGCGTGATACGCCAATGATACGTCCAGGCATTGAGCGCTTGTGTTCGTCGCGGCTGGCGAAGAACGCAGCGTGTGGTCCGCCGTAACCCATTGGCACGCCGAAACGCTGGGCCGAACCAAAGACGATATCTGCGCCCTGCTTGCCTGGCGCTTCTAACTGCACCAGCGCCATAAAGTCTGCCGCGACGCTCACCACCACTTTGCGGTTTTTCAGCTCGGCAATCAGTGAACGGTAATCGTGCACTTCACCGTGCGTACCAACCTGCTGCAGCAATACGCCGAACAGATCGTCGTGATCTAATACTTTATCAACGCTATCGATAATCAGTTCAAAACCAAAGGTTTCGGCACGCGTGCGCACCACATCCAACGTCTGGGGATGGATGTCATTGGCGATAAAGAATTTAGTGGCGTTTTTCAGTTTGCTAACACGTTTGGCCATTGCCATGGCTTCTGCAGCGGCGGTGGCTTCGTCCAGCAGTGATGCGGAAGCGATGTCCAGACCGGTCAGATCCAGCGTCAGGGTTTGGAAGTTCAGCAGCGCTTCAAGACGCCCCTGCGACACTTCTGGCTGATACGGCGTATACGCGGTGTACCAGCCCGGATTTTCCAGCATGTTACGTAGGATAACCGGCGGCGTAATTACCGCGCTGTAGCCCATGCCGATCCAGGATTTGTAGCGTTGATTCTGACTGGCAATGGCCTTCAGCTCTGCCAGCGCTTGCTGCTCGGTCGCGGCGTCGCCAACCGCAGGCGGGCCTGGCAGCTGGATGTCGGCCGGGACGATAGAGCTAATCAATGATGAGAGCGAACTGGCACCAATCGCTTTCAGCATTAAGGCCTGTTGTTCCGGCGTAGGACCGATGTGGCGCTCAATGAAAGCACCGTTATGTTCGAGCTGGCTGAGAGTCTGGGTCATTTGCAGTAAATCCTGAATCGGGCTGGGTTACAAAAATGGCGTTAAGTCAGGCAGATAAAAAAGAAGGTGCCGCTGTGCGCCACCTTCTGCAACTACCGGTTACTCGTCGATCGCGGCTTTGTAGGCATCGGCATCCAGCATGGAGTCGAGCTCTGACTCGTCGCTGGCTTTGATGCGGAACAACCAACCATCGGCATACGGCGCGCTGTTAACCAGCTCCGGTGAATCGCCTAGCTGATCGTTCACCTCGACGATTTCACCGCTCAAGGGTGCATAGATGTCAGAAGCGGCTTTCACCGATTCCGCCACCGCGCAATCATCACCGGCCGCGAAGGAGGCGCCGACGTCTGGCAGATCGACAAATACCATGTCGCCCAGCAGTTCCTGCGCATGTTCGGTGATACCTACCGTGAAGGTGCCGTCGGCTTCTTTACGGACCCACTCGTGGCTATCGCGGTATTTCAATTCACTTGGCACATTGCTCATTGGCCATTTCTCCTGAAAAAAATTACTGGGCGACCGGCTTACCGGCGCGAACAAAAATCGGTTTTGTCACTTTCACTGGCATTTCACGGTTGCGGATTTCCACAATCGCCTGCTCGCCAATCCCCGCAGGCACACGTGCCAGCGCGATGCTGTAACCCAGCGTTGGCGAGAAGGAGCCACTGGTAATAATACCTTGCTGCGGCTGACCTTGTTCATCGGTGAAACGCACAGTCAAACCGTTACGCAGCACCCCTTTTTCGGTCATCACCAGACCAACCAGCTTCTCGGTGCCCTTTTCGCGCTGCGCTTGCAGTGCGTCACGACCGATGAAATCGCGGTCGGCAGGTTCCCAACTGATGGTCCAGCCCATGTTGGCAGCCAGCGGCGACACGCCTTCATCCATCTCCTGGCCGTACAGGTTCATGCCCGCTTCCAGACGCAGCGTGTCACGCGCACCCAGACCCGCCGGCTTAACGCCTGCAGCTAGCAGCTGCTGCCAGAAAGCGGCAGCTTCAGTGGCAGGCATAGCAATCTCGTAGCCCGCTTCGCCGGTGTAGCCGGTAGTAGCAATGAACAGGTTTTCTGCCTGCACGCCAAAGAACGGCTTCATGCCAGCAACGGCGTCACGCTGAGCGGCACTGAACAGCGTTTGCGCTTTTTGCTGCGCGTTCGGGCCCTGCACCGCAATCAGCGCCAGATCGTCACGCTCGGTCAGCTCGACGCCAAACGGTTGTGCATGCTGTTTAATCCAGGCCAAATCTTTCTCACGCGTGGCGGAGTTCACCACCAGGCGGAAGAAATCTTCGCTCATAAAGTAAACAATCAAATCATCGATGACGCCAGCGGAGGCATTCAACATGCCGGTGTAAAGTGCTTTGCCCGGCTGGGTCAATTTAGCGACATCGTTGGCTAACAGATAACGCAGGAATTCGCGGGTACGTGCGCCGCGTAGATCGACGATGGTCATGTGGGAAACATCAAACATGCCGGCATCGTTACGCACCGCGTGATGCTCATCCATTTGCGAGCCGTAATGCAGCGGCATCATCCAACCGTGGAAATCCACCATGCGTGCACCACATGCCTGATGCTGTTCGAATAGAGGCGTTTGCTGAGTCATAACCATCCTGTGAAAACAAGTGAGTGTGACGCGCCTGCGTCGCCTTTGCTGGCTGACGCAAACGTTCTCTTTGTGCTGAAGTTATCACCTAATGCGGCAATTAACCATGAGGAAAACGAGGGTGAAACACTACCACCTTTCATCAAAGCACCGAACAGCGACCAGCATAAATCACTACATTATTGTGATTAGCCTCGCACAAAATACGACTAAATTACTTTCATGCAGCAAAATGAAGGAATAGACGCCGCAGGATTAAGAAATGGTCCGGTGTTCGCATTGTCATAACATGAATTAATCTAATGCGAATTAAGGGGTGAAATTAGAATAAATCAAACGAGGCGCAATTGCGGTGCAGTGCTGCATCATGGCGGTGCAGCAAAGAAAAACGGCGCCCAGTTGGGCGCCGTCAGCGGAAAAGATTAACGTATCCAGCTGGGTAGATCGTTGAGCCCCATCGCCTGCTTCAGCATCAGCGGTTTAACGCCCGGTAAAGTATCGGCTAGCTTGAGGCCGACATCACGCAACAGCTTTTTCGCCGGATGCGTGCCGGCAAATAGCTCGCGGAACCCCTGCATCCCCGCCAGCATCATCGCCGCGCTGTGTTTGCGGCTACGTTCATAGCGACGCAGATAGAGATGCTGACCAATGTCTTTGCCTTCCTGGTGCAGACGGCGAATTTCACCAATCAGTTCGGCCGCATCCATAAAGCCAAGATTGACGCCCTGCCCGGCCAGCGGATGAATGGTGTGTGCGGCATCGCCAACCAGCGCCAAACGGTGCGCGGCGAAGTTACGCGCATAACGCGCCGTCAGCGGGAAGGTTTTGCGCTCGCTCTCGACCTGACACAGGCCAAGACGCATATCAAACGCTACCGACAGCTGCTGGTTGAACAGCGCTTCCGGCATCGATTGCATGCGCGTCGCTTCCTGCGGCGAGAGCGACCAAACGATCGAGCAGAGATGAGGATCCTGCATCGGCAGGAATGCCAGAATGCCATCGCCGTGGAATACCTGACGCGCGATGGCATCATGCGGCATATCGGTGCGGATATTTGCCACTAACGCATGATGCTCGTAATCCCAGAAGGTCAGCGGGATATCGGCTTTGTCACGCAGCCACGAATTAGCGCCGTCAGCAGCAACCAGCAAACGCGCGCTCATCATGCTGCCATCCTGCAAGGTAATGAAGGCTTCGTTGTCGCCAAACGCCACCTGCTGCAACTGCGCCGGAGCGAACAGCGTGATGTCGCTGCTGTTGCTGGCTCGTTGCCACAAGGCACTATGAATCACTTCGTTTTCAATAATATGACCGAGATGCGACAGGCCCTGCTGCTCATCATCAAAACTGATGGAGCCGAAGCTGTCCTGATCCCACACTTCCATGCCGTGATAGGCGCTGGCGCGCAGGGCCAGAATGCTCGACCAGACATCGAGCTTTTGCAGCAGACGTTCACTGGCAGCGTTGATGGCGGAGACGCGAATCGACGCGTTAGCCGCCGGATCAAATTGTGGCTCGGGTGCTTTTTCCAGCACGGCAACGCGTAAGCCGCTGCCCTGTAATCCGCAGGCGACGGCCAAGCCCACCATGCCGCCACCGGCGATTGCCACATCGAAAGTTTGCATTGCTGCCCCTTAATTGGTGCTTAACGCTTAACCCAGCCGAGCGTTCGCGCGGCAAGTGGGTTTCGCAGCCATGGCAGATGGTCCATTGCCACCAGCCCAAGATTTCGTCCCGCCACTAATGGCGCATAACGGTTAGCAAACAGTTTGACTAAACCGTCGGTGACGCCAATGGTGGCGGCACGATCGGGTTGACGCCGCGTGGCAAAATGCTGCAATACCGCGTAGCTGCCTGGGTCCTGCTGCTGACGCCATGCGCCCGCCAGCGTTTCTGCCAGCGACATCACATCGCGCAGGCCAAGGTTAAAGCCTTGTCCGGCAATCGGATGCAGCGTTTGCGCCGCATTGCCCACCAGCGCCAGCCGATGCGTGACCTGACGTTCGGCGGTTTGCAGCGCCAGCGGATAAAGCTCGCGTTGCCCTGCGTGCGCAAAGCGCCCAAGGCGCCAGCCAAATGCCTGCTGCAGTTCTTGCAGGAAGGTCGCATCATCCCACTGTTTAATCGTTGCTTGCGCGTCAAGCGGATGGCACCACACCAATGACATGCGGTTACCGGACATCGGCAACAGCGCCAGCGGGCCATGCTCGGTAAAACGCTCAAATGCGCGTCCCTGATGCGGCAGCTGGGTCGAGACATTGGCGATAACCGCTACCTGATGATAGTCGTTGCGCTGCCAGGTCATACCGCAGGATGCGCCTAAAGGCGATCGCGATCCATCGGCGGCCACCAGTAAATCACCGGTTAATTGCTCACCGCTGTTGAGTGTAACCAGCACGCTATTGGCGCTACGTGACACCGCCGTGGCGTGATCCGGGCAGCGCACGCTGATGCCCGGTGCCTGTTGTAAACGCTGGAACAAGCGCTGGCCGACATCGAAAAGTTCCACGACCTGACCCAGTGCGGGCAACTGGTGATCTTGCGCTTTGAGCGAGACGAAACCGGTATGGCCGCGATCGGAGACGTGGATATCAGTGATAGGCGTGGCGCAATCCACCAGCGAGCGCCACACATCGATATCGGCTAACTGCTGGCAGGTGCCCGCCGCCAGGGCAATCGCGCGTCCATCGAAGCCGGGATGTGCACGGCTGTCGGGCTGGCTACGCTCAATCAGCGTTACCGGCAGCTGACCTTGCGTCAGGTGCGAAATCGCCAGCGCCAGGGTGGCGCCGGTCATACCGCCGCCAGCAATTAAAATGCTCATGCCTGACGTGCCGCCGCCATCAGGGCTTCAATCGCATCGGCGTCTTTCACCACGCTGTCGGTGAGATTCTCGTTGCCGTCCGCGGTGATGACGATGTCATCTTCAATGCGAATACCAATGCCACGATATTGCGGCGGCACGTTGGCATCTGGCGCGATATACAAGCCAGGCTCAACGGTTAGCACCATGCCCGGCTCAAGAGTGCGATCGCGGCTCGGCGTGCCGTAATGTCCCACGTCATGCACATCAAGCCCCAGCCAGTGGCTTAAACCGTGCATAAAGAACGGGCGGTGTGCCTGCTCTTCAAACAGCGTATCGATATTGCCATCCAGAATGCCGAGGTCGACCAGGCCGGTAATCATGATGCGCACCACTTCGTCGTTAACATCATGGATGCTGATACCCGGGCGGAACATCGACAGCGCTTTGTAGAGCGAAGCCAGCACGATGTCGTAGATGGCACGTTGCGGCTCGCTGAACTTACCGTTGACCGGGAAGGTGCGGGTGATATCGCCCGCATAGCCGTGGAATTCACAGCCAGCGTCAATCAGCACCAGGTCGCCATCGCGCATCTCACATTCGTTTTCGGTGTAGTGCAGAATGCAGCCGTTTTCGCCAGCACCGACAATGGTGCTGTAAGAGGGGAAACGCGCGCCGTGGCGATTGAATTCGTGGTGAATTTCGCCTTCCAGCTGATATTCGAACATGCCCGGACGGCAGGTTTGCATCGCTCGGGTATGCGCCAGTGCGCTGATTTTTCCGGCACGGCGCAGAATCTCAATCTCTTCCGCGCTTTTGAACAGGCGCATCTCATGCACCCACGGACGCCAGTCAGTGACCGTATTCGGTGCGCTAAGATTTTGGCGGAAGCCGCGACGCAGTTTTTCCAGCGCGCTAAACACCCGTTGATCGGCTTCGGCGTATTCGCCCTGTGCGTGATAAACCACATCAAGGCCGTTAAGCAGTTGATGCAGCTGCTCATCAATGTCATCCCACGGCAAAGCACGATCGACACCCAGCCTGGCCGGAGCGGCATCCTGGCCAAGGCGGCGACCAAACCAGATTTCCGCGGTTAGATCGCGCACACGATTGAACAACACGCTGTGATTGTGCTTGTCATCGCTTTTGATTAAAACCAGCAGCGCCTGCGGTTCGTTAAAACCGGTGAAGTACCAGAAATCACTGTTTTGCCGAAAGTTATATTCAGTATCGTTGCTGCGCGTCACTTCAGGTGCAGCAAAAATCAAAGCGGCACTGCCTGGCGCCATGCGGGCAATCAGCGCCTGACGACGTTGCTGGAACGTTTCCAGAGTAATCATGTTTGCACTCCCTGTTGAAGACGGGCCACAACGTACCCGCATTGACGCGCTTAGTGTAACGTAGGTTTTTGTACTTCAGGTGCCGTTGGCTGATGCTGACGCGTGAAGGTGTCGTGGCACAGTAAGGCGGCAACA